>JBJMUN010000067.1:0-8754 GCA_045811185.1 Sphingomicrobium sp. | reverse complement strand
GGGTCCCCGGCGATATTCTTGCCCAGGATCAGCGGCAGCGACATGTTCTGGTCATCGAACGCCTGACTGCCGACCAACTCAGACAGGCTGACCATTTCGCGTTTGGGGTTGGGCAGCTCGATCCCGATCACACTGCGGCCTGGGATGGTGGCGACGCGCGCCGAGAGCGCCGACATGTTGCGCGCGATGTCGTCGGCAAGAGCAATGACGCGGCTTGCCTTGATGCCGCTCGCCGGTTCCAGCTCGTACATGGTGACAACGGGCCCGGGCCGGACCTCCACGATGTCGCCGCGCACGTTGAAGTCCTCAAGAACGGTTTCGAGCAAACGAGCGTTCCGCTCGAGCCCGGCGCGGTCGATCTGCAGGCGCGATTCCCTGGGAGCTGGCGAGAGAAGATCGATCGGCGGCATCTGGTAGCTGTCGCCAAGCGCCAGGGTCGGCTGAGCGGCTGACGGCTTGCCTCTCGCCGCGCGGCCGGCAGGAAGGACGGCCTTTGTCGGTTCAGCAACGGCTACAGTCGGCTTCGACTTCGGCGGAGCTGCCGGCATCGAACGCTCCTGGGCAATTTCGGTCCGCCTTGGCTCGGCCCGGCGCACCCGCGGCCCACGACGGAACAGCCCGCCGATCCAGCTGCGCTCGTGATCGGCAAGGCCAAGTGCGACATATCCGAAACCGAGCCCGGCTAGTCCAAACATCAGCAGCACGGCGAACCGCGCGGGAGCTGCGATCTGGGGGTTGGGGATCAGTCCTATGGCGCTGCCGACGCCGTGGGCAGCGGCCAGCCCAAGCGCACCTCCCCAGCCAGCGGGGAGTCCTGAGACGGACGATCCGCTCGTGAGACCGAGCGCGATTCCGAGTAGCACTGCACCGACGGCGGCAAGCAGCAGTCCGCGGCCGATCCGGCCAGCGGGCTCAAGGCGAAGCATTCGCAAACCTGCAATCGCTACCACCGGCAGGAAGAGGGCAGCACCGAGTCCGAACAGCAGCAGGAGCATATCGCTAAGGTACGCGCCGAAGCTTCCCAGCCAGTTCGTGGGCGGCCCGCCTGCCGCAGTGCTCAGTGAGGGATCATTGGGGTTGTGAGTGGCAAGCGCGACTGCGCCAGCCGAACTAAGGGCAACGAGTCCCGCGCCCCACGTGCGCACAAAGAAACGTCGCACAGCCTCGCGCAGCGCATCCCGCCAATCGGGCGCCAGTTCGCGCTTCGGTGCGCGCGTCGCCACGGTCGCCATCATCCCACCCCCAGAAAATCGGCGCCCAGAATCCCTCACGCGGACTCCACGGTCAAGCGAAGTCGTGGCGTCGATGCGACGAACGGGATAGGGACGCCCGGATGGATCGAGCGGACGTGATCATCTTGGGTGGCGGCCTAATAGGGCTTGCGCTTGCCTCTGCCCTGGACTCGAGCGGACTTTCGGCAATCGTTGTCGACCCCGCCGATCCCGCACCCCGCTCGGAAGCCTCGTTCGACGGCCGTACAAGCGCCGTCTCCTCGAGCTCGATGCGGATGCTCGAGACGATCGGCGTTGCCGATCACCTGGCCGAACCCGGCTGCCCCATCTGGCGCATCGCGGTTGCGGACGGGCTGAGACCCGGAGGCCTGCACTTCGATCCCGACGACGACGAACCGCTGGGCTTCATGCATGAAAACCGGCACCTCCGCGCCGCGCTTCACGCGCGCGCCGAAGCCGGCAAGAATGTCTGGCACATCTGGAAGTCTCGCGTCACGAACGTCGACCGCACTGGCCATGGCGCCCTCGTGTCGCTCGAAGATGGCCGAAGGCTCAGCGCGCCGCTGCTCGTCGCTGCGGACGGTCGCAACTCGCGGACGCGCGAGAATGCCGGCATCAACGTCGCGCGCTGGAAATACGACCATCAGGCGATCGTCTCCATCGTTCGGCACGAGCAGCCGCACGAGCATATCGCTTACGAGATCTTTTTCCCGACCGGACCGTTCGCGCTCCTGCCTATGAACGACGATGCCGGAGGACACCGGTCGGCAATCGTCTGGTCGGTTCCCGAGGATGATGCCGCCGGCTGGTTGTCGCTCAGCGATGCAGATTTCGCGGCGGAAGCGCAGGCTGCGATGGGCGGGTTCCTCGGTAGGATCGAGATGCTCGCGCCCCGTTCTTCCTTCCCGCTTGGATTCCACCACGCGGCCCAAATCGCGGCGAAGCGACTGGCGCTGGTCGGCGATGCCGCGCACGCTATCCACCCCATCGCCGGGCAGGGATTGAACCTCGGTTTCCGCGACGTTGCCGCCCTTGCCGAAGTGCTGGTCGAAGGCGCGCGGCTCGGCCTTGATCTTGGCGACCAGCAATTGCTCACACGCTACCAGCGCTGGCGCTCGCTTGATGCCTTGTCGGTGGCCTTCGCCACGGACACCCTTACCAAGATCTACGCTATTCCCGGCAGGACGGCTTCGGCGGTTCGTCGTTTCGGGATGGGGCTCGTCGGACGAGTCTCGCCGCTGAGGGGCCGGCTGATGAGCGAGGCTCGCGGAACCAGCGGCGATTTGCCGCTCCTCCTCCGGGGGCTGCCGATCTAGTTATTGCAGTGTCGGCTCGATCTCGACGCCACCCGTCGCAGCCATCCGGTGAAATTGCATCAGCTGGACGAGGAGGTCGGCGCGAGCGTCGAGGCTCGATTGCTCCAGCAGGGCTTGCTTGGCCCCGACATCGAACGGCGCCACCTGTGCAATTGCATTCACGAGCATCTCGTCATCGAGGCGCGCGACCGCTGCCCAGTCGACCGCCAGGCCAAGTGCATCGCCAAGCCTTCGAGCCTCGCGCTCGACCTCGGCGCGCTGGATAAGCGCCAAGGGTGGTGGTTCGTTATCGTCGAACGCCTCAATATCGACGTCGGCACAGCGATAGGGCGCGTCGATTTCGGTCTCGCGCACCAGCCGAAACCGATTCGACCCAAGAAGGACGATGTTGAAGCGGCCGTCCTCGAGTTCCTCGACTCCGACGACCTCGCCGACGCAGCCGACCTGATAAAGCGGCGCCTGATTGTCGTCGTCCACGCGTTGTGGCTGGATCATCGCGATCTGGGCGCTGCCGTCGATCGCGTCGCGGACCATCTCTCGATAGCGGGGTTCAAAGATATGAAGCGGAAGCTGCGATCGCGGGAATAGGATCGCGCCGGCCAACGGGAAGATGGGAACGCGCAGCGTTCGGCTCATGTGAAGAGGACTGCCGAAAGACGGCGCCGCTGCGCACTCGACCACGGGTCTTCGAGGCCCTGCGCCTCGAGCAGCTGCAGGAAACGCTGGCGGGCGGCGCCCCCGTTCCACTCCCGGTCACGGCGAACGATTTCAAGCAACGCATCCGCGGCGCTGTCACGATCCCCTGCAGCCATCTTGGTGTTGGCGAACTCGAATCGCGCGTCATGATCGTCGGCATTGGCAGCAAGGCGCGCCTCGAGCACAGCCGTGTCGGCAACTGGTGCCGAGGCGACTTCGAGCGCCGCGCGGGCCCGCGAGACCTCCGGCTTCTTCGCGAGCTGGTCCGGCAGACCGTCGAGGAGCTCCTTCGCTTCGCGCACATCGCCACCGGCGATGAGGGCCCGAACCAGTCCCCCGACAACCTCAGCATTGTCTGGCGCCATTTCATGCACCTGCCGGAAGATGCTGATGGCGCGGGAAGCATCGCCTTCGGCGAGAACCTCTTCCGCCATCGCCACCAGCGGCTCGACCTCGGCCTGCGGAGTGGCGCCTTCCGGCTCGATTTTCAGCTGTGCGAGCAGCTGGTCAAGAACCTTCTTGATCTGCCCTTCGCTGCGATAGTTGGTGAGGTCCGCGACCGGCTGGCCGCGGTAGATCGCATAGACTGTCGGGATCGACTGAATGCGGAACTGCGATGCGAGGAGCTTCTCCTGGTCGACATCGATCTTGGCTAGCTTGACGCCCTTGGACGCATAGTCCGCCGCGACCTTGTCGAGCACTGGCGAAAGCTGCTTGCACGGACCGCACCACTCAGCCCAGAAATCGACGATGACGAGCGTCGTCATCGACGGCTGGATGACGTCGCGTTCGAACCGTTCGATCGATTCGCGCTCGGCTTCGGTCAGTCCCAGTGTAGCCACGGCTTTTCGCGAAGCTCCCTTCAACAGCGGTCGTGCCGCGCCCATATGGGCGGCGAGCGCGGATGTCACAAGCATGAGCGATGCGCCCTTGCAGGAGCGCGGAAGAGCATGCTAGGCGCGCGCCTCACCTCCGCCGGAGAGCGATGACTCGCACCGGTGTCAGCTCAGAGCGGGCGTAGCTCAGGGGTAGAGCACAACCTTGCCAAGGTTGGGGTCGAGGGTTCGAATCCCTTCGCCCGCTCCAGCGCTTCAAGTGTACGTTCTCGACACATCGGTAACAGAACGTTCCGGCTACACAGGTAACACTTTTGCTCCGAAGGGGTTCGCTGCCGGCTCGGGCCGGCAGGTCCGATCGTTAAGCCGAGATCGTAATGCATGAAGGCGACGGCCCAGATCTGCTCGTCGATCCCTGCTGAGCTTCAGCCCCAGCGCTCACGATCCGCATGATCCGCGTCCGTCGGCTCGATCCAGCTCGATCCCGCCTCCCCGACCTCTCGCTTCCAGAAGACCGCTTCTGTCTTCAGACGATCCATTAGATAATCCGCGGCGTCGAACGCGGCCCGCCTGTGGATCGAGGCGGCGGCCGCGAATACGATCGGCTCGCCCGCCGGAACGGTGCCGTAGCGATGGACAACCCGGACATGACTGACGTCGAAGCGCTGGCCGCAGGCAACGGCGATGTCCTCCAGCGATTGGCGTGTCAGCGTGGGGTGATGCTCGAGCACGACGGCATCCACACCGTCTCCTCGTTTGGATTCTGGACGTGCCAGACCAATGAACGACACGATCGCGCCGTCACCTCGCGCGGCCTCCGTGAGTTCTGCGAGCTCGAGCTGAGGATCGAGCACGTCGGCTTCGAGGAGCGCAATAACGCTCATCCGCCGGAGACCGGAGGCAGGAATTCGACACGCTCCGGGACGACTACGACATGCTCATCGCCGACGAGACGATCGCCGATAACTGCACGGGGCCGTTGGAGATGGGTCGCCGCCGAGGGGCGTGATGTCGACAGTCGGTTCCAGAGATTCGCGATCGAGCTACCTTCGGCAGCGTCCAGCTCGACCTCACGGTCGATGGCGTCGGCGAGACGGCCGTACAGCAGGATGCGCAACCCAACCTCCTTTGCTGCATTGGTCTCGCGGCGCGGCGGCTCGAGGTCAACCGCCTTGGCCATGGTTTGCCACAGGTCTAGGTGCCGCGCAGCAGGAGACTCGATCATGGCTGACCAGGCAGAGCTCACCCGTCCGCAAGCGTCTGCGACGACGCTCCGGACGATCAATCCGGCGACCGGTGAACCGGGTAAGAGCTACGACGCGCATAATCTCGACGACGGGCTTGGCGCCGCAAGCGCTGCCCGGGCCGCTTTCCTTGATTGGCGCCGCACCAGCTTCGACGACCGCTCGGCAGTGATTCGTAAGGCAGCGGAACTCCTGCGTGCACGAAAGGACGAGTTTGCTCGCCTGATGACCGAGGAAATGGGCAAGACGATCACCGACGGCCGCGCCGAGGTCGAGAAATGTGCCTTCCACTGCGACTGGTTTGCCGATCATGCCGAGGAATATCTACGCCGCGAGCCGGCCGACATCGGCGGCGGCGAGGCATTCATCACGTTCAATCCGATCGGCGTGATCCTCGCCGTAATGCCATGGAATTTCCCCTTCTGGCAGGTCTTCCGGGCGGCCGCGCCTGCGCTGATGGCCGGAAACGCCATGCTCCTGAAGCATGCCAGCAACGTGCCCGGCTGCGCGCTGGCCATAGAGGATGTGCTGCATCAGGCGGGCGTGCCGAAGGACCTCTTTCGAACCTTGCTGCTGCCGAGCAGCGACGTCGAAGCCCTGATCAAGGACCCGAACGTGGCCGCCGTCACGCTGACCGGCAGCGTGCCGGCCGGGCGGAGCGTCGCGACCGCGGCCGGATCGGTGCTCAAGAAATGCGTGCTCGAGCTCGGCGGCTCCGATGCCTACCTGATACTTGAAGACGCCGAGATCGAGGCGGCCGCGAAGGTCGCGGCGACGGCGCGGATGGTGAATGGCGGCCAGAGCTGCATCGCCGGTAAACGCTTCATCGTCGTCCGCTCGATCGCCGAGCAATTTGAACGAGCTCTCGCGGACGCGATGGGTAACTTCGCGATGGGCGATCCCGCGAAGGAAGAGACGAAGCTTGGGCCCATGGTCAGCGTCAAGGCGCGTGACGAGATCCACAGGCAGGTTCAAGAGAGCGTCTTAAAGGGCGCAAAGCTGCTGCTCGGAGGTGAGGTGCCCGACACGCCGGGCGCGTGGTACCCGGCGACGGTCCTTTCAAACGTCCGCCCAGGGCAGCCGGCACATGACGAAGAAGTGTTCGGCCCGGTCGCCGCGATCATCGCTGCCGATGATGAAGCGGACGCCATCCGCATCGCCAATGACAGCGAGTTCGGCCTCGGCTCTGGCGTATTGACGTCAGATCTCGACCGCGGACGGCGCATCGCTGCCGACGAGCTTGAAGCAGGGATGAGCTTCGTCAACGAGAATGTCCGTTCCGACCCGCGCACGCCCTTCGGCGGGGTCAAGCATTCGGGCTTCGGCCGCGAATGCTCCGCCTACGGCATCCGCGAATTCGTCAACATCAAGACCGTTCACGTAAAGGCGGAGCCGCACGTCGGCACCGTCTCCACCGAATGATCAGTCCTTTTCGCCGGTCTCACGGATGGAGCTCACGTCGCCGTAGAAGTGCGTGCCGACGAGACCGCTGACCAGGGCGGATAAGCGGCCCCCGCGCGCGCCATTGTCGGGATCAAGATCGATCTCGGCTGTTTTCAACGGCGGCAGGTTCGCGGCGCGAAGCTTGGTGTTGAAACTGGCAACGTCGCCGGTCTGCAGCGCCGACCACTGCGCCTCGACTTCCCTGAGTTCGCGGTCGAGAGCATCGATCCGCGCCATCTGGTAGGCCGTCGGACGATCTTCGACCGAGTTGATTGCACCGTAGATCTCGTCGACATGCTCGCGCAGCCGTTCCTCGCCGGTGATCGCGCCGCCCTCCTTCGTGGCGACGATTTCCTTGCGGAGAGTGTCGGCCTTGGCGGACAGCTGCGATGCCGCGGTTTTGACGTCCGCCGGGGCCGAAGCATTGGCCGCGATCGCATCGGCCTGAGCACGGACAGCGTTGATTTCGGCGACCACCTTGCTCATCCGCGAGAACAAGCCCTTCGTCCGCTCAGACGCAGCAAACTGCGCCTGGCGATCGGCGGCTGTGAAAGTCGCGCGCTTGTCCAGGGTCAAGGTCAGGGGTTCGGTGACGACCTGACCCGCCTTCGTCAGCCGGACCGTATAGGTACCCGGCAGGAAGCGCTGGCCGAACGCCGAGGAGCCCGCGAGAGATGCAGCCGGCGGAACCAGCGGCGGCTTGGTCCGCATCGACCAGTTTACTCGGTTGAGGCCGCGCCTCTTCGAAGCGGGGAGCTCATCGACGAGCTTGCCAGTCGAATCGAGGATCTCGAGCTTCATTCGGCCGATGACGTGGCGCGCCTTCTGGTAATAAGTGATCGTCGCGCCGCTCGGCGGGTTCTCGCCATAATAGGTCGCGTCACCTTCGGCCCAGCCGCCATTGCCCTGAGTCCGCTGCTGGATCGGGGCGCTGGGAATCAGCGCCACATTGCTCGCAAGCATTTGGGCGCTGAGCGAACGAAGGGGGCTTATGTCGTCGACGATCCAGATGCCCCGGCCGTGCGTTGCAAGAACGATGTCGTCGTGCCGGTCCTGGAACGCAAGATCGCGAACCGCGACACCGTCAGGGAAGTTGTTCGGCTTGAACTGCGCCCATGATTGGCCCCCGTTCAGGCTGACGAAGAGTCCAAATTCGGTTCCGAGGAACAGGATGTTGGGGTTCTGGCGGTCTTCCTTGATGACGTGCGCATAACCGCGAACGCCAGGCGTTCCGGGGCCGACCAGCCGCTGCCACGTCCGGCCGTAATCGGTGGTCCGGTAGAGGTAGGTCTGCATGTCGCCGTAGGAATGACGGTCATCCGTGACATAGGCGACGGCCGGATCGAACCGGCTCGCTTCAACCCAGCTGATCCAGTTGCCCTGCGGCATGGCGAGATTGCGCGTCAGGTTCGACCAGTTGCGGCCGCCGTCGCGCGTCAGCTGAACATTTCCGTCGTCGGTGCCGATCCAGATGTGACCGGCCGCGCGCGGGCTTTCAGAGATCGAGTAGATGGTGGTGTTCATTTCGGCGGAGGAATTGTCGACCGTGATGCCGCCCGACTCCTCCTGCTTCTGGCGTAGCGGGTCGTTGGTGGTGAGGTCGGGGGAAATGCGGTCCCAGGTCACGCCATGGTCGCGGCTTCGGAACAGGAACTGCGCGCCCCGGTAGATCGTGCCCTTCTGGGTCGGGCTGGCGTGGATCGGCGTGTTCCAGTTGAACCGCAGCTTCTCCTTGTAGAGCGGGCGCGGCTGGATGTCGCGCGACGCGAGGGTCTTGCGGTTGACCCGGCCGATGTTGCCGCCCTGCGCCTCGGCGTACACCGAGTCCGGATCGGTCGGATCGGGGATGGTCCAGAACCCGTCGCCGCCGAACAGGTTCTCCCACCGCGAGTTGGTGACGCCGCCAGGATACGACGAGTCGCCGACCCACGAGCTGTTGTCCTGCAGGCCGCCATACACCTGATACGGATCGCGATTATCGACGCTC
>JBJMUN010000066.1:0-8270 GCA_045811185.1 Sphingomicrobium sp. | reverse complement strand
GTCCCTGCGGAAGCTCCTCCGGGCGTCAGCGCGAGAATCATGGAGCAGGTCACGGAAGCCGCGTTTGGCCAGCGTCGCAAGATGCTTCGGTCGAGCCTCAAGGGGATGCCGAATGCGCTGGAAGCCCTCAACAAGCTCGGGATCGACTCTCAGCGGCGCGCGGAAACGCTCAGCGTCGACGAGTTCGTCGCGCTGGCTCGTGCGCTCAGTTAATTGGACTTGGGAGTCGCGGGCGGCTTGACCGCGGCGACCGTCGGCCCCCGTGTAATCGCAGCCGACAACTGCGCCAGTTGCGGGCAGCCCTTGGCGCAGATCGTCTGCAGCTTCTGCAGGTTCGCCTGGGCTCTCGCGAGCGCCCCAAGCTCCACCATCGCCTCGCCCTGAACGGCAATGGCGTCCGGATCGTTCGGCTCGAGCAACAGCGCCTTGTTGGTCATGCGAATGGCCTTGCCGAACAGCCGCTGCTTCTCGGCAACCCGGGCAATATCCACGTAGGCGCCGCGATTGCGAGGATCGACGGCGAGCGCGGTCTCAAGCAAATCCTCCGCCGGGCCGAACTTGCCCGCGCCGGCGAGCTCGCGCGCCTGGCGCTGCAACTCCACGGATTTCGGCAGGATCTGGTCGTCGGCGCGCTGACTTGCGACCGGGGCTGCAACAACCAGGCCGGCAAAACCAACAAGCAGAAGAGGCAAGGACCGCATCAATCTCTCCACCAATCGTCGCCAACTATCACGGTCGGCGCAGCCGCGCGACGAAAAAGCCGTCGGTCCGGTCGTGGGCAGGAGTCAAGAGCCTGCCAGCGCCATCCGAACGCCCAGCGGCAATGGGCGTTTCCTCACTAATCCACGATGAACGACGCTCGAGGAAGCCGCCAATCTGCCCTGCCCCTTCGCGGGACAGCAATGAGCAGACTGCATAGACAAGCCGGCCACCGGGCTTCACGAGCTCGGCCGCGATGTCGAGAAGGCGCTCCTGCATGCTCGCGAGGCGATCGAGCCGCCCTGCGGTAAGTCGCCAACGGCCCTCGGGATTACGACGCCATGTGCCGCTTCCGGAGCAGGGCGCGTCGACGAGGACAATGTCGGCCTGCTCGCGCCAGTCGGCCAGCTCGTCGAGCTCACGTGGAGGGCTCAAGAGACGAGTGTCGATCTTGGCCCCTGCCCGTTCTGCGCGCGGGGCGAGCTTCGACAAGCGTAACCGGTTGCTGTCGGTAGCGAGGATCAGCGCCGAAGGCGCGGCGGCCGCAATGGCCAGCGACTTGCCACCCGCCCCCGCACAAAGGTCGATTACGCCATCATTCGCCGACGCTTCGCATGCGAGCGCAATGAGCTGGCTGCCTTCGTCCTGCACTTCGACAAGTCCGGCCGCAAAGGAGGGATGATCATCGACGCGGCTGTCGGGCGCCAGCCGCATCCCCCAGGGGCTGAGTGGCGTGGGGACGGCCTCACCGAACTGGGCAAGCAGCTCCTCTCGCGAAATTCTCGCGACGTTCGCGCGCAGATCCAGCGGTGCTCGCTCGAGCAAGGCAGGCCACTCCCATTCACTGACGAGCGGCGACAGCTCGTGTTGAAGCCAGACGGGCACGATTGCAGCTGCAGCGACTGGTTCACCCTCTTCAACAAGCGCGGGACCCCGCACCTCACCGAAATAATCCAGCAGCGTTTGATCCCCCTCGGCAAGTCCGAGGATTGCAGCGCGGCCGCTGGCGGGTCGCTCCGCCGACCGGCGGATGGCGCGAAAGACAAGCTCTCTAACGGCGCGCCGGTCCTTCGAACCGGCATAGCGACGGTGCTTGAAGTAGCGCGTGACGATCGTGTCGGCCGGTGGACCGTCATCTCGCGCCGACACGATAACCTCGTCGAGAACCTCGATCGCGGCCTGGAGGCGCGCGGCGGGCGTCATCGATCAGCGCGTCGGGTAATTGGGCGCCTCGCGGGTAATCGTGACGTCATGGACGTGGCTTTCCGAAAGGCCGGCGTTGGTGATCCGGACGAACCTTGCCCGCTCCTGGAGCTCGGTGATCGTCGACGAGCCGGTATAGCCCATTGCCGCCTTCACGCCGCCGACCAGCTGGTGGACGATCTCGCGGACAGGCCCCTTGTGGGGCACCTGTCCCTCAATGCCTTCGGGCACGAGCTTCAGATGATCCTTGATATCCTGCTGGAAGTAGCGGTCGGCGGAGCCGCGGGCCATCGCGCCGACGGAGCCCATGCCCCGGTACGACTTGTAGCTGCGGCCCTGGTAGAGAAAGATTTCGCCCGGCGCCTCGTCGGTGCCGGCGAGCAGCGATCCCACCATGGCCGTCGATGCGCCGGCGGCCAGCGCCTTGGCCATGTCGCCGCTGGTGCGGATACCTCCGTCCGCGATGATCGGAACCCCGTTCGCACCTCGACGCGCATCCATGATTGCGGTGAGCTGGGGAACGCCGATACCGGCGACAATGCGTGTCGTGCAAATCGAGCCGGGGCCGATTCCGACCTTGATCGCATCCGCGCCGGCATCGGCAAGTGCCTTAGCGGCGTCAGCCGTCGCGACATTGCCGGCAACGACTTGCACCGAGTTGCTGAGGCCCTTCACCCGCTCGACGGCCGCGCCGACATCGCGATTGTGGCCATGGGCCGTGTCGATGATGATGCAGTCACAGCCGGCGTCGATCAGCGCCTCCGATCGAGCGAAACCCGCATCGCCGACCGTCGAGGCCGCCGCGACCCGCAGGCGTCCCTCGGCATCCTTCGTCGCATTAGGCGTAGCGACAGCCTTTTCGATATCCTTGACGGTGATCAGGCCGACGAGGTGATGGGCGTGGTCGACGACCAGGAGTTTCTCGATCCGGCGCTCATGGAGAATGCGCCGGGCGACATCCTCGCTCGTGCCGAGGCCAACGGTGGCGAGATTGTCCCTGGTCATCAGCTCGCTGACCAGTTGGCGCGGATTCTCGGCGAAGCGCACGTCGCGGTTGGTGAGGATGCCGCACAACTTGCCGGACTTGTCGACGATGGGAATGCCGCTGATGCGGTTCGCCGTCATCAGTTCCAGCGCTTCGGCGAGCGTCTGGTCCGGGGTCATGGTGATCGGGTTTACCACCATGCCGCTTTCGAAGCGCTTTACCTGGCGGACGGCAGCCGCCTGCTCCTCGACGCCGAGATTGCGATGAAGCACGCCGATGCCGCCGAGCTGGGCAAGGGCGATCGCCATGTCGGCTTCGGTTACCGTGTCCATCGCCGAGGACAGAACAGGGATGTTGAGAGGGATCTCGCGAGTGAGGAAGGTGCGCGTGTCCGCCTGGCTTGGCAGAACGCTCGACTCGAGCGGCTGCAGGAGGACGTCGTCGAACGTCAGTCCGAGAGGAATGTCAGGAGCGTCAGTGAGTTGGGCCATATCGGCCCATGACAGGCGATGCGCGATTCGCCAAGCCTTGGCTCAGCTGCCAGCCCGCTCCAGCACTCGTTGTGCGGCCTCAACGTGCATGCGCTCGATCATTTCGTTACCGAAACGCTCAGCGCCACCTCGAAACGCTTCAATCACCGCCCTCGCACGTTCAACTTCAGCGGGGCTGGGGGCGAAGGACCGATGACATGGCGCGATCTGGTTGGGATGAATCAGGCTCTTGCCGTCGAAACCGAGGCGCCGTCCGTCTTGCGCTTCCTGCAGAAAGGCCTCGGGATTGTCGAGGCTGTTGAAGACTCCGTCAAATGCGGCGATTCCCGCAGCCCGAGCAGCAAGAACGATCATCTGCAGCGCCGTAGAAATCGGGTCCCGGGTCGCGTCGAGCGGGAGCCGCAGGTCTGCCCGAAGGTCGTTTGTACCAGCAATAAGGCCCGCACATGCGTGTGCGATGTCGGAAGCGCAGAGCACGCCGGTAGCGGTTTCGATCATCGCCATTACCGGCCTTCCCACCGTTTCAGCGACGCCCCGAATGAGGTGAGCGGAAATCGCCCGCGGAACGACGACGAAGTCCGCCGCCGATCGGGCCGCTGCGTCCAGATCGAGCGAATGCCATTGGGTGCCGACGCCGTTGATCCGGATCGCGACAGGCATCGGCCAGTCATCAGCAACCGCGTCGACAGCGGCCCTGCGAGCGCTGGCTTTGTCTTCCGGGCTTACTGCGTCCTCCAGGTCGAGAATGACGAGATCGCTCCCGGCGCCCCGCGCCTTTTCAATCGCCCGGTGGTTCGAAGCGGGCAGGAACAGGAGGGACCGGACTGCGAACAGGTCGACGCTCTTGTCGCTTTTTGCTTCCGCTACAGCCATGACCGTCGCATCATGCCCGAGAAAGGGCAGACCGGGGAAGACTTATGCTGACGGGATTCATGACCGCCGTTGCGGTTCTTGTGCTTTTTTACGTGATGACCGGCGTGAAGATCGTCCGGCAAGGCTATCATTACACGATCGAGCATTTCGGCCGCTTCGTCCGCGTCGCGAACCCGGGCTTCAACTGGGTTACGCCGTTTTTCTATCGCGTCGGCCATAGGATCAACATGATGGAGCAGGTCCTCGATATCCCGGGGCAGGAAATCATCACCAAGGACAACGCGATGGTCGCGGTCGACGGGGTGGTCTTCTTCCAGGTCCTCGATGCCGCGAAAGCGGCATACGAGGTGTCCGACCTCTACACCGCGATCATGGCCCTCTCGACCACGAACCTGCGTACCGTGATGGGGTCGATGGACCTCGACGAGACGCTCTCGAAGCGCGACGAGATCAACACCCGCCTGCTTGCTGTCGTCGATCATGCTACCGAGAATTGGGGGGTAAAGATCACGCGCGTCGAATTGCGCGACATCCGGCCGCCACAGGACATCGTCAACGCGATGACCCGCCAGATGAAGGCCGAGCGCGAGAAGCGCGCCGTCGTCCTCGAAGCGGAAGGCTCGCGCCAGTCGGCCATTCTGCGCGCTGAAGGTGAAAAGCAGTCCGCTATTCTTCAGGCGGAGGGCTCGCGCGAAGCGGCGTTCCGAGAAGCCGAAGCGCGCGAGCGTGCCGCGCAGGCCGAGGCTGCGGCGACCAAGGCGGTCAGCGACGCGATCGAGCAGGGCAGCGCCCAGGCGATCAACTATTTTGTGGCGCAGAAGTATGTCGAGGCGGTGAAGGAATTCGCCCGCTCGCCCAACGCCAAAACCATCCTGTTCCCGGTTGAAGCGACGCAGCTCATCGGCACGCTCGGCGGTATCGCCGAACTGGCGAAGGAGTCTGTCGGCAAGCAAAGCGGCGTTGTTTCTGCTCCCAGGTCCGCACCGGGAGTGCCGAAGGTCAGCGAATGACCAACCTCCCCTTCGATCCAGCCTGGCTGTGGCTGATCGGCGGCGTCGTCTTGCTGATTGCAGAAGTGATCGCTCCGGGCTTCTCGCTGATCTTCATCGGTGTGGCGGGGATCGCGACCGGCGTGCTGAGCCTGATCCTCGGTCTGCCAGCGGCCCTCCAGTTCGCCGTATTCGCGATCCTCGCCTTCCTTTCTGTCAGGATCGGCGGCCGCCGCTTCTATGCATCACGCTACGATTATAGCAGCGACCCGCTCCTGAACGATCGAGTGGCTCGCCTTCTCGGAAAAGTCGTCGTGGTGGTGGAGGCGGTCGACCAGAACGGCGGGCGCGTTCGCGTCGGCGACAGCGAATGGTCGGCACGGGGCGGCCCTGCCGCGGTCGGTGAGCGCGTGCGGATCGTCGACGTCGATGGCAACTGCCTCAAGGTCGAAGCGGAGCACGCGCTGCCGCCGGCATAGTGGCTTAGTGTGGCCTTGCGGGCCTTGCTGCCTCTTCACGAATGAACTTGCGCATCTGGTCCTCGAGGACCGTCAGCGGGACAGCACCCATGCCGAGGATTCGGTCGTGGAAGGCGCGAATGTCGAACTTCGGACCGAGCGTCGTTTCGGCCTCCCGGCGCAACTTGCGGATCGTCAATTCGCCAAGCTTGTAGGCAAGCGCCTGGCCGGGCCAGCTGATGTAGCGATCGACTTCGGTTTCCACCTCGTGCTGCGATAAGGCGGTGTGCGAAGCAAGATAATCGATCGCCTGCTGACGAGACCATCCATAGCGGTGGATCCCGGTGTCGATCACCAGGCGCGCTGCGCGCCACATCTCGTAGCTCAGCGCGCCGAACCGCTCGTAAGGCGTTCGGTAGATGCCCATTTCGTAGCCGAGATACTCGCTGTAGAGGCCCCATCCCTCTCCATAGCCGGAGAAATAGATGTTCCGGCGGAAGCGAGGGAGCGCCTTCTGTTCCTCGCTGAGCGCCGCCTGGAAGCTATGCCCCGGCTCGCATTCGTGCAGCGTCAGCGCCGGGATATTGTAGAGCGGCCGCACCGGCAGATTGTACGTATTCATCATGCAGCTCTCGAGCCCGCCTCGTCCCGAGGTGTAGAATGGCGCCAGCGCATCCGGCACCGGAATGATCGCGAAGCGGCGGCGAGGCAGAAGGCCGAAATAGTCGCCGATCTTCCCGTCCGTTCGCTTCGCCACATAGGCGGAGACGCCCATTAGCTCATCGGGCGTTTTGGCCTGGAACTGAGGGTCGGATTTCAGAAACTTCAGGAACTCCTCGAAGCTGCCCTTGAAGCCGCTGTCACGCATCGTCTTGCGCATCTCGGCATCGATTCGAGCGACCTCCTGCAACCCAAGCTCGTGAATCTGCTCGGGTGTCTTGTCCGTCGTCGTATATTCCCGGATGTTGGCGCGATAATAAGCGTCGCCGTCGGGAAGGCCGTGCGCGGAGACGCTCATGCGAGCCTTCGGGTAGTACTCCGTTTTGTAGAACTGGAGGAGCTTGCGGTAAGCCGGCATCACCGCGTCCCGAACAGCCGCGGCTCCTTCCGCACGAATTGCCTGCTGGTCGGCCGCAGGAATTGTCGACGGCATGTCCTCGAAGGCCTTGTAAAAGGAGCTCTTCGTCGGATCATCGACGATGAACGTCGAGATCGAGGCATCGCGGCCCGTGAGCGTTGCCTTGGGTACACTAAAGCCCCGCTTCAGCCCCGCACGCATGTTGACGATCTGCTCGTCAAAGTAGCGCGGAATCTCGCGCAACCGCGATATGTAGCGGCGATATTCGTCGGCGCTCGTGAATGAGCGCCGCGAATCGAGGTAGGTCCAGAACGAGCTGTCGCTATTGAACGGCATCTCCCATTGACGGAAGCGTGCTTCGCCGATCGCATTCTCGAGGATGGTCCGGAACACGGCAGCATTGACCTGTTCAGCAGGCGATAGCTGCTGAATTGGGATTGCATTCAGCTGGTCGAGCAGCTCGCGCAGGTGGGCCGCGCGACGAAGCTGGGAAGCTTCGTCAACGTGCTGGAGGTGTGCAGTCGGCTTGGTTTCGCCACGCGAATCCTCGAATACTTCGGATTCCTTCGCATCCCAGGCGGCATAGCTGTCGTAGAGCGCTCTAAGCTTCGTGTCGGCCGCCGGTTGCGACGCACTTACCGGCGCCGTTTGCGCAATCGCAGCCCCCGCCGCCGGCAAGGCGGTTCCAGCCAAAAAAATGCACGCGAAACGCCTGGCAGTCATCATCGGCAACCCCTCCCTGAGCTTTGGTTCGTTCCTAGCAGGCGCACCGGATCAGGGAAGCACCGCGACATCAGGCGGCACGAAATGGCGCCGCGCATCAACGGACAAGAGATGCTCCCGGGTATAGAAGCGAAGCGGCCATTCTCGCCGACCCATCGGCGACAGAAGCAACTCGTTCACGAGCTCGTGGAGCGGCTCGGATAGGTCCGCTTCGCCAAGGAACAGCCGCACGCCATGAAGGAATACTCGGGTAATCGTCTCGTGATAGCCTTCCGTATCGCTGTTCACCCCGCCGACGCTCGCGTTGAAGCGGCGGATGATCGCGGGAAGCTCCTTGTCGATGTCGATCTCCGATCGGCGTAGCAGCAGATAGGCAGTCGCGGCCAAATGGGCTTCGTGAGTCCATTCGTCGCGCGGCAGCGTGCATGCGAGGAGTCCTTCGCCGACGTGCGCGACGTCAGCGTCGGAGGCGAAAAGTCTGGGTCGGTATTCGGTCATCGATCGGGTCCTTGGCGGGGCCCGATCGGCGACCGGACCGTTAAGCGGCTGTGGCTTGGCTTTGGCTGCTTTGCGCTGGTTGTTGCGCAGCCTTGGGCGCCGCTTGGCGAACTCCCTCGTCCACCTGGTCAGCGAACTGGGCGAAATTCTCGACGAACAGATCGACGAGCTTCGCGGCCATCGCGTCATAGTCCGCAGGATCGTTCCAGGTGCCGCGCGGGTCCAGGATCGATGTGTCGACCCCTGGAACCGAGACCGGCACGTCAAAGCCGA
>JBJMUN010000065.1:0-12367 GCA_045811185.1 Sphingomicrobium sp. | reverse complement strand
GGATGATTGATCCGGGTGATCGGCGTGACCGCCAGCCTCGTCTTCAGGTCCGGCAGCCGCGGCGTCCACGCCGGTGGCAGCTCGTCCGCGATCATGACCAGCGGTCGCCCCGTGTCCTGCGCCTGGTTCCAGGCGTGGAAGAGCTCTTCCTCGTCGCGCCGTTCAGCCTCGTCGAACAGGCGTCCGCCCACTCGCTCGACGAAGCTCCGCCCGAGCAGCGTTCTCCCGGACCGCCTCGGACCCGTCAGGATGGTGGCCTTGACCGGCCACAGGCTCCATGCCCGAAAATGCTCGAAGGCATCGCGGTTCGCATCGGACAGGATGAAGCGGGGCTCGCCGTCGCTTTGCGGCCAGTCGAGCGGAAGCGCGATCTGGTCGGGTCCCTGCTTCATGGCTGCCCCGAGACCTCGTTCGTCGTCACCGGCTTTGGACTTGGAGCTGGCTGTGCCGGCTGGGCGGTCGGCGGCTGCACCGGGGGCGGTGGCAGAGCCGGCGGCTTGTCGGAGCTCGAATGGATCTTCACCACCGTCCCGGCGGATTCAACCATCCACCCGCGTCCCGCGAGTGCCGCCGCGAGCTGAGTAACGTCACCCCTGTAGGTAACGAGGATGTAGCTGGTACCACCAGGGTTGATCTGCTGCGGCGTCGCCGACTCTATGCCGCCGAGCGTGCGCAGGTGCGCCATCGCGAAATTGTAGACGTTGACGTCGTTACCCGTCACCTGGACCTGGAACGAGTTGACCAGGTTCACTGGCGTGGCGGCCTTCGGCTGCAGGAGCTGCGGCATCACAGGTGGCGGCGGCAGGTCAAGCGAGCTGTCACGCGTAAGTCGTCCCGCAGCGAGTGCGTCGGCATAAATGCGATCCATCCGTTGCGCGCCCTCGGCCATCATTGCTGCAATGCCCTCGCTGCTGGTGGCGGTCAGCGTAAAGCCGCCGACGATCTCGTTGTCGGGCCCATGGCGCCCAATGAATCGCGCCTTCGCGGGACCTCCAGGATAGAGTCGCTGCAGCTGCACTTCCGCGATGAGGATATCGGCGGCGCCATAGGCCTCCAGCAGATTACGCCACCAGCCTCGACCGGGCCGGCCGGCCTGCGCCGCGTTCACCAGCAATGGATCCGAGCCCATTCCGCTGATTCGTACATAGTCGATCGGACTCTGCGACGTACGGAACTGCGCCCACGCCCGTTGCCAGGCATTGCGCAGCTCGAGGCTCGTCGCCGTTCCGCCCGACACCGTGATGGGGATGAGGAGCATCGGGACAGAGCGCTGCACCTGACCGCCCTCAACCCCGAGGAACTGCGCTGCCCTGGCGCGGTCGAACAGGACGCCGAGGTCGGCGATATAGCGATTGGGGCCGATTTGCTCGCGCTCGACGTTGATCGAGCTCACGATCTGGTCAAGCGTGCCATCAGGCAAGGAAGGCGCCTGGTTGATCGGGGCGGCGTGCATCTTTGCCCATAGCGCCTTGAAGCCTTGCCGCTGCGCGATGCGCCAGCCAGCATAACGCGCGCTCTCGGCGTCAGCACCGCCCACATCGACATGAATGCCGGTAATTTCGAGCGTGTTGCTGCTGTCGAGCGGCAAGATGCCGCGGTCGCTCGTTTCCAGCTGCGCGTAAATCGCGCCGGACACACCAGCGGCGGCGACGAGCAACAGGGCGGGGACTGCAAAGCGGCGGCGCAACATTCGCCGCGTCTTTTGGCGACAACGGCGTGGAAATCCAAGCGGCTTGTCTCTAGTGCCCCCTGCCATGGCCCAGAAGCCACTCACATATGCCGATGCCGGAGTCTCGATCGACGCCGGCAATGCGTTCGTAAAAACCATCGGTCCGCTGGCGCGATCGACGGCTCGCCCGGGTGCGGATGCGGATCTTGGCGGCTTCGGCGGATTCTTCGACCTCAAGGCTGCGGGCTATTCCGATCCCTTGCTGGTTGCGGCGAACGACGGCGTCGGGACCAAGCTCAAGCTCGCAATCGACACCGGCAGGCATGACGGAGTCGGTATTGATCTCGTCGCAATGTGCGCCAACGACCTGGTCGTCCAGGGGGCCGAGCCACTGTTTTTCCTCGATTATTACGCCACCGGAAAGCTCGACAACGAGGTAGCGGCCGCTGTCGTCTCCTCGATCGCCGAGGGCTGCCGCCGCGCCGGCTGCGCCCTTATTGGCGGCGAGACGGCCGAGATGCCCGGCATGTACGCGGCGGGCGATTACGACCTAGCCGGCTTCTGTGTTGGAGCGGTCGATCGCGCCAAGGTTCTTACAGGTACGGAAATCTCGCCGGGCGATCTCATCTTCGGTCTTGCGAGCACCGGCGTGCACAGCAATGGTTTTTCGCTCGTCCGCCGGCTCATCGAGGCTGCGCAGTGGGATCTGCGGGAAGGCTTCCCCGAATTCGACGGCCGCAGTCTCGGTGACGTGCTGCTCGAGCCGACGCGCATTTACGTTCGCTCATTGCTACCCCTTGTGAGGGAGGGGCAGATCAAGGGCATCGCTCACATTACCGGCGGCGGACTTCTCGAGAATATTCCACGGGTTTTGCCTGGCAATTGCCATGCCGTGGTCGATACCGCGCGCTGGGAACTTCCGTTGATTTTCGCTCTCCTCCAACAGGTTGGAAGCATCGTTCCCGAGGAAATGGTTCGAACATTCAACTGCGGTGTCGGCATGGCGGTCATCGTTTCTCCCGAAGACGCCGACGGTGTTTCGAACCTGCTCGAAGGTGCCGGTGAAACCGTCTTCGAGATCGGCCGTATTGAAGCGGGCAAACGCGGCTGCACGGTGAGCGGCCGGGCCGGCTCGTGGAATTCGCCGAAGGGCTGGTCCGCAACTCACAATGGGTGATCCAAAGCGCGTTGCGATCCTGATCTCCGGGCGCGGAACCAACATGCGTGCGCTGGTCGAGCAGGCAACTGGCTATGAGATTGCGGTCGTTGCATCGAACAAGCCCGAAGCCGCGGGGCTCGCTTGGGCCCGGAAATCAGGCCTTCAGACCTGGGCTCTCGAGAGCAAGGGGATCGGCAAGGAAGACTTTGACCGGAGAATGAGCGCGGCACTCCACAACTACGGTGTCGGCACGATCGCTCTCGCCGGATTCATGCGCATTCTTTCTCCGTGGTTTGTCGAGGAATGGCGCGGGCGGATCCTCAACATCCACCCTTCCCTGCTGCCCAAATATCGCGGTCTTGATACTCATGCACGGGCGATCGAAGCAGGTGACGAGGTTAGCGGCTGCACCGTTCACGTGGTGACAGAGGATCTCGATGCCGGCGAGGTGCTCGGTCAAATCGAGGTGGCAATCAGGCCGGATGATACTCCCGCCACCCTCCAGGAGCGGGTGCTCACCGCCGAACATGAGTTATATCCTAAGATCCTCAGGGAGTTCGTCTGTCGATGACCAATCCCCTCGACAAGGTGCGTGAGGCGGCGCTCGAGCTGCCCGAAACCGAAGAACGGCTGTCGCACGGCCAGCCGACCTTCTTCGTAGCGGGCAAGCAATTCGCTCAGTTCCGCGACAATCATCATGGCGACGGCAAAACGGTCGTATGCGTACGGCTGAGTGGTCTCGACGAGCAGGCCATGCTCCTCGAAGCCGATCCCGGCACATATTCGAAGCCGGCTTACTTACCGGCCTGGATCTCGATCAATCTTTCTGGCCAGCAGGTCGACTGGGATCATGTCGCCGACCGCATCGCGAGCAGCTGGGAGCTTGCTGCACCGCGCCGACTGTTGGAAGCTGGCGGACGATGACCGACGAGAAAACGCGCCGCCGCTGGATCAACCTTGGAGAAGTCATCGCACTGGCTGCGCTGACTGTCTCAGCGGTCGGCGTCTGGATTGCGTGGAAGAGCAGCAATGAAGACAAGCCCACCCGCATCGTCGAACAGCGCAATTCAGTCCCGCTGGCTCTTCGGGGCACAGCCGATAGCAAGGGCGACACGCTAACGATCATGCCCGCGGATCCGTCGCACGCTCTCGAATCACTGAAGGTCGTGATCAAGGGCGCGTCGCCGATCGATGTTGGAAGCGACGGAAAGCTATCGGCGAGCGACGTCGCGGCCGCGCTCAAGCAGCGCGAGAAAGAAGCGAAAGACGTGACGCACAGCGTCGCCGTCCGCGTCGACGCGCGCTACGTCGAAGCCGGCGCCGACCGCCGCGGCGGCGGCAGCTACGTCCTTCGCTACAGATGGGAAGGCGGCGGCCTTTTCGGAGGCCGCTCGCTCCACTTGCTCGGGCTAAGCCGCTAACAACTTTGGATGTGAGGTTTAGCCGACGATTTCTTCGGGCTTGAAGAAAAAGTCGATTTCGATCTTCGCGTTCTCGTCGCTGTCCGATCCGTGCACCGAGTTCGCTTCGATCGACTCCGCATAGGTCTTGCGGATCGTGCCCTCGTCGGCCTGGGCCGGGTTGGTGGCGCCCATCACTTCACGGTTGCGAGCGACGGCATTCTCGCCCTCCAGCACCTGAACCACGACCGGGCCTGACGTCATGAACGTGCAGAGGTCATTGAAGAAGGGCCGCTCCTTGTGGACGGAATAGAAGCCCTCGGCCTGGTCGCGCGTCATGTGGATACGCTTGGACGCGACGACGCGCAGGCCTGACTCCTCCAGCATCTTTGTTACGGCACCCGTAAGGTTGCGGCGAGTGGCGTCAGGCTTGATAATCGAAAAGGTGCGCGTCACGGCCATGACCGGGCGATCTCCTGTAATTGGCTGGGTTGGAAGATGCAGCGGCGCCTAGCGGCGCGAGAGGGCCGCGGCAACCCTCACGCCTTCTTGATCCACTTGCCGCCCTCCTGCCTCCAGTAGCGGCGCTCGACGCCTTCCCTGCCCGCGAGCAGCTTCCAGGCGAGCCGCGCACTTTCGAGGTTGTTGCTGTCGAACAGGTAGAAACTGCGATCGTAGGTTAGCGCCGCCTCCCGCCATGTGCCGTCGGCAATCAGCATGTTGCGGGCCTGGTTGGGCGCGTCCGGGTTCGGCGAAAGTAGGATCGGCTGCCGCGCATCCTCGGCTCCGCCGGCAAGGCCGTGTGGCAAGAAATTGTTCGAACCCTGATCCCAGAGCAGGCGGTCGAGCTTGCCAAGGAATGCTTCGTCTTCCGCAACAATCAGCAATCGTCCGCCAGCGTCGAGCACCTTCTCGGCAAGGCTGGCGATGACCTGCTCTGCTGGCGTCCCCGCAAGCTGATAGAAATCGACCTCCACAGTCTGGCCGGATCAGCGCTCCAGTACGTCCGCGACATATTGGTCGAGCAAACGCACGCCAAAACCTGTCGCGCCCTTCTCGTGGGTTGCCCCCGCCTTGTCGGACCAGGCCTTCCCTGCCATGTCGACATGCGCCCACTTCACTCCGTTCTCAACGAACCGCTGGATAAACTGCGCCGCGGTAATTGAGCCGCCTTCCCGGGGCCCGACGTTCTTCATGTCGGCGATGGGCGAGTCGATCAGGCGATCGAAGGCTTCCGCCATAGGCATGCGCCACAGCTTATCACCTGATTCCTCGCCGGCCGACTGAAGCTTGCCGGCAAGCTCGTCATTGTTCGAGAATAGGCCGGCCCATTCGTGCCCAAGACTGATGAGGATCGCGCCGGTCAGCGTGGCGAGGTCAATGATCGTCGAGGGCTTGAAGTTGCGCTGCACGTAGGTGACGGCATCGGCGAGCACGAGGCGCCCTTCGGCGTCGGTGTTGATTACCTCAACCGTCTGCCCCGACATGGACGTGACCACGTCGCCTGGACGCTGTGCATTGCCACCCGGCATGTTCTCGACGAGGCCGCAAATGCCGACGATGTTGGCCTTGGCCTTGCGCAGCGCGAGAGCCTTCATTGCCCCGGCGACGGCTCCGGCGCCGCCCATGTCCCACTTCATCGCCTCCATGCCCGCGGCCGGCTTGATCGAAATTCCGCCCGTATCGAACGTCACGCCCTTGCCGACAAAGGCGACCGGCTGAACGCCCTTGGCACCGCCGCTCCACTTGAGAACGAGCAAACGTCCTTCGCGCACCGAACCCTGGGCGACGCCGAGGAGCGCGCCCATCCCAAGCTTGTCCATCGCCGCGCGGTCGAGGACCTCAACCTCAAGGCCGGTCTCCTTCACCGAGGCGCGCACGCGCTCGACGAAGGTTTCTGGGTAGATGATGTTGGCCGGTTCGGTAACCAGCTCGCGTGTCAGGGATACGCCCTCGACGACAGGCGCCCATCGCTCGTCGTAGCGCTTTGCGGCCCCAGCCTCTGCGCCGACGATCACAATCTCGCCTAAAGTCGGCTTCTGGTTATCCTTCAGCTTAGTGCGATAGCGGTCGTAGCGCCACGATCTCAACGCCGCGCCGAGCCCGACGCGTGCGGCCGCATCGGCATCGTAACCCAGGCCGGTAAGATCGATGACTGCCGTCTGTTCGCCGGAAGTCTGAAGCTTCGAGACGGTCGTCCCGCCGATTTTCTCTGCCGCGTCGCGTGGCGACGTGCCGGTGCCCGTGCCGACCACCAGAAGGCGCCGCGGGGAACCGCCATCATCGATAAATTGCTCGGACGAGCTGGACGCGTCGCCTTCGAAACGCTGACGGTCGAGCGCAGCCGAAACCCCATTCTCGGTCGCGCCCAGCGCGGCCAGCGAGGAGCGGTCCTTGCCGGCGACCGGCAGCACCAGCGCGTATTCGCCGGTTGGCCGGCTGTCGGCGAAACGAATTTGCATGTGCGGCAATCCTCACGAAATCGAACGTTCGCGGCGCCCTTTAGGATGCAAGTTAAGGCTTGGCAAAGGAGCGCCAGCGACTAGGCAGTGTGATTGTCGGCACGGCTTCCAGGTGCAATAGGCCGGCGACTGTAGGTTCATTTGAGGGCGGGCAGATAGCGTTGCGCACGAGATTACTCTGGTGGTCGGCGCTTCCCATGCTCCTCTCGCTTCCGGTTGCGGCGGGAGCCCAGGCGACTGCAGCAACCGTGCCCGCTCCGGACCAGATCGTCACCTTCAGCGCCGACGCCGTCAGCTACGACAACGACGCCGACGTGGTGACCGCGAGCGGGGAGGTGCGGATGAACCGCGAGGGTAATTACCTCGCGGCAGACCAGGTGATCTGGAACCGCAAGTCGGGACAGGTCTACGCGAAAGGCAACGTCGTCGTCGTCACTCCCGAGGGCGACAAGCTGGTCGGAGACAACGTCCAGCTTACCGATACGCTACGCGACGGGACGATCGACAATCTCATGGTCGTTCTGGAAAGCGGCGGCCGCATCGCCGCCCAGCACGGCACGCGGGCAAACGGCGTATCGACGCTCACCAATGCCATTTACACGCCTTGCCCAGTCACAACCGAGACCGGGTGTCCCAAACGGCCGAGCTGGGCCATCACGGCCGCCCGAGTGATCGACGATCCGAAGAGTGAACGAATTCGTTTCGAGGGCGGACGTCTCCAGCTGTTTGGCCTGAACCTGCCGCTTCTTCCGGTGTTCAACATCTCACGTGGCGAGGAGGGTGCGACAGGATTTCTCGTTCCGGGGATCGCCTTTTCGAGCCGGAACGGCGTCGAGCTTTCCTTCCCCTATCATTGGCAGATCGGGCCTAATCGCGACGCAACCTTAACTCCGCACGTCTATACGAGCGTCCTTCCCGCAATCGAAGCCAAGTACCGCCAGCTCGACAGCCTCGGCGCGTTCCAGATCGGCGGTTTCCTTACCTACGGTGAAGTCGATCGAGTCGATCCGACGTCAACAACGCCGCAGCCGCACCGGCTGCGCGGATATTTCGATGCGAACGGCCGGTGGCAGCTCAATCCGATGTGGTCGATCACCACCTCGCTGCGAGCGGCTACGGACAAGACAGTCACTCGGAGATACGATCTCACCAATGACGACCGGCTTCGCAACGTCATCAATGCCGAGCGCATCACGCCCGACAGCTACATTTCGATTGCCGGATGGGCGTTTCAGGGACTTCGTGTCGAAGACCGGCAGAAGGAAATTCCGATTGCGCTTCCTGCAATCGACGCTCGCTTCCGTTTCGGCGAGATCGCCGGCGGCAAGCTCGAGGTCCAGGCAAACAGCCTCGCGGTCTTCAGGATCGACGGGCAGGATACGCAGCGCGCATTCGCCAGCGCCGAATGGGATCTGCGGCGGCTGACGCCCTGGGGCCAGGAAATCACCCTGACGGCTTATGGCCGGGGCGACGTCTACCACACCGATGAAGCCGAAGAGACGACGGTCGGCATCTATCGGGGCACCAATGGCTGGCACGCGCGGGCGATCGGAGCGCTCGCCGCGGACGTCAAATGGCCCTTCATCGGTGCGCTGTTCGGTGGCGTCCAGCGGCTGACCCCTCGCGTGCAGCTGGTGCTAACGCCCAGAACGGAGAACCTCGAAATACCGAACGAAGACGCACGCTCGGTCGATCTTGAGGACAGCAACCTGTTCGCGCTCAACCGCTTTCCCGGATACGATCGGTGGGAGGATGCGTCCCGCGTCACTTACGGCTTGGACTGGTCGCTGGAGCGCAAGAACCTGTCCATCGAAAGCACGATCGGAGAGAGCTATCGCTTCGGCGCTTTGCGCAACATATTCCCTCAGGGTACAGGACTTAACGGGCGCTTTTCCGATCTCGTCGGAAGAACTCGGATTCGTTACGGCGAGTTCATCGACATCACCCACCGATATCGGATCGACAAGGACAATTTCGCAGTCAGACGCAACGAGCTCGACCTGACGATCGGGACCGCCCAGACCTATGCCCAAGTCGGCTATCTCAAGCTCAATCGGAACATCGATCCGCTGATCGAGGACCTGCGCGATAAGGAGGAGCTGCGCGTCGCCGCGCGCATTAAGTTCCAGCGCTACTGGTCGATATTCGGAGCCAGTGTCATCGACCTGACTGACCGACGCGAAGACCCGCTTTCCGACGCGGATGGATGGCAACCTGTTCGCAATCGTCTCGGCATCGAATATGAGGACGATTGCCTGCAGCTTGGCGTCACGTGGCGTCGCGACTATGAGCGCGTCGGCGCCTTCCGGAAGGGCAGCACGTTCGCCCTTCACTTGGCATTCAAGGGGGTGAGCCGCTAAGCCTGCGTTCAGCGGGCTTCCGGCAATGGCAAATATTGGGAATCAAGGGAAAATCCGAACGTGGCAGTAGCTTATCGAGTGAATACAACGCGGACGTTGATCGTCGGCGCCGCGGTTACTCTTGGTCTCGCAAGTGGCGCCATCGCGCAGGAAACGCCTAAGGCCGAAGAACAGCAACCTGCCGTCAACAGCAGCGAGTCTCTCCGGCTTCCGCAGAATCCACAGGTTTTCGGCACGGCGATGCCGTCGGTCGTCAAGGCGACCGCGATCGTCAATGGCGACATCATCACCCAGACCGATATCGAGCAGAGACTGGCGTTGCTCGCCATTGCTCAGGGCGGAAAGATCCCTGACGAGGAGCGGCAGCGGCTGAGCGAACAGGTGCTCCGCAACCTGATCGACGAAGATCTCCAGATCCAGGCAGCCAAAGCGGAGAAAATCGAGGTCAAGAAGTCGGATATCGACCGGACCGTCCAGCGCGTTGCGCAAAACGTCAAAAAGAATCCTGAGGACCTCGCCGCTTTCCTCGAGGCGAACGGCTCGAACATCAAGTCTCTCCGCCGGCAGATCGAGGGCGAGATCGCCTGGCAGCGCCTCCAGCGCGCAAAGATCGAAAGCGGCGTCAGCGTCGGTGACGACGAGGTCAAGGCGGTTCTCGACAAGATGAATGCCTCGAAGGGCACCGAGGAATATCGGATCAGCGAAATCTACCTGTCGGCGACGCCTTCGACGGAGGCCCAGACGCTCGACAATGCCAACAAGATTCTCGCCCAGCTTCGCACGGGTGCATCGTTCGCGGGCTATGCACGTCAATATTCGGAAGCTTCCACTGCCGCCGTTGGCGGTGACCTTGGCTGGGTCCGCCCGGAGCAGCTGCCGACGCCGCTCGCAACGGTGTTGCGGGAGATGCCCGCGGGGGCAATCAGCAATCCAATTCCGGTTCCTGGTGGGTTCTCGATCATTGCGATCCAGGACACACGCAAGATCCTCACCGCAGATCCGCGCGATGCGGTCCTAAGCCTGAAGCAGGTGTCGATCGGCTTCCCGAAGGGCACGAGCCGGGCGTCTGCGGAACCGATCGTCGCGCGTTTCGCGGAGGCCGCGAAGACCGTCGGCGGCTGCGGCGGTGCAGAAAAGATCGCCACCGAGTTCCACGGCGAAGTCGTCAGCAGCGATGGCGTGAAGATGCGCGATCTTCCCCCCGCGCTGCAACGGTTGATGATGCCAATGCAGGTCGGCCAGGCGACACAGCCGTTCGGCTCGCTTGATGAGGGCGTTCGCGTGCTCGTGATCTGCGGACGCGACGAAGCGCAATCGTCGGCGCCCAGCTATGACGATGTTTACAACCAGCTCAACGAAGAGCGGGTGAATTCGCGTTCACGGCGGTATCTTCGCGACCTGCGGCGCGATGCGGTGATCGAATTCCGCTAGTCTGCGCTCTGGCCGAGTGTCGCGGCTGATGGCGCGCGCGCCTCAATCCCCCCTGGCAGTCTCGCTCGGCGACCCCGCAGGGATCGGGCCCGAGGTGATCGCAAAATGCTGGGATAATCGCGAGCGGTTCGGCTTGCCGTCGTTCGTTGCGATTGGAGATCCCCGATCCGTGGCCGCGGTTTGGGACGGTCCAATCGAACTCGTCGAAGACCCCCGCCAGGCCGACGCCGCGTTCGACTGCGGCCTCCCGCTGATCCAGCTCAATGCTCCCCAGCCGGACGTTCCAGGCCGCCCCAGTGTATCAGGTGCTCATACTTCCCTTGATTCGCTGGAGATCGCCGTCGGGCTTGCGCGCTCGGGCTCCTCTGCGGCCGTCGTCACCGGACCCGTTGCCAAGGAACAGCTTTACTCAATCGGCTTCCAGCATCCCGGGCAGACCGAATTCGTGGCCGAGCGCTGCGGCGTCGCGCCAGGAAACGTTGCCATGATGCTGGCCGGTCCGACCCTTCGCACCATCCCGGTCACGACACATCTGCCGCTCAGTGCGGTGTCGTCGCGACTCACCAGCGCGCTGATTGAATCGCGGGGCCGTGCAGCGCTGCGAGGCCTGCAGCGCAGTTTCGGCATCGCGGAGCCGCGTCTTGCTGTCTCGGGTCTCAATCCTCACGCCGGTGAAGGCGGGCAACTTGGGCGCGAGGAGATCGACATTATCGAACCGGCAATTGCGGCTCTCGTCGCCGATGGGTGGCTCGTTACCGGTCCGCACCCGGCAGACACGATGTTCCATGCTCGAGCACGGGCGAACTACGACGCCGCCCTTTGCATGTTTCACGACCAGGCGTTGATTCCGATCAAGGCGCTTCATTTCGAAGAGGCTGTTAACGTCACGCTTGGCTTGCCGATCGTCCGCACTGCGCCCGATCACGGCACGGCTTTCGATATTGCTGGCCAGGACCGAGCCGATCCCAGACCGATGGCTGCCGCGATCCGGATGGCCGCGGAAAACGCAATTCAACGTACCGAGACCGCTTGAGCACGCCACCCGAACCGCTTCGTGCCGTCATCGCCCGCCACGGCCTCAGCGCAAGCAAGTCGCTTGGCCAGAATTTCATTCTCGACCGGCAGCTATTGGCTCGCGTCGCTGCAATCCCCGGCCCGCTGAAAGGGGAAACGGTCTATGAAGTCGGTCCTGGCCCAGGCGGCCTGACGCACGCGCTTCTCGATGCTGGTGCAACGGTTGTTGCCGTCGAGCGGGACAGGCGGTGCATCCCGGCGCTGGCCGAACTGCAGAAGCAGTTCGATGGCAAGCTCGAGGTGATTGAAGAAGACGCCCTCAAGATCGATGAATGGAAAGTCGCGGGCGACGGCGCGCATGTGGTTGCGAACTTGCCCTACAATGTTGGAACTGCCCTGCTTATCAAATGGCTAGGTGACGACTGGCCGCCATGGTGGCGATCGCTCACGCTGATGTTCCAGAAGGAAGTTGCGGAACGGATCGTCGCTGAGCCTGGTAGCGACGCATACGGGCGGCTGTCGGTTGCTTCCCAGTGGCGGTCGCGTCCGCGGATTGCGATGGCCGTCAGTCGAGCGGTGTTCGTGCCGCCGCCAAAGGTCACATCAGCTATCGTCCACATCGTGCCGGCCGAAGAACCCGCCGGCGTGAAGCGAGAGATCATGGAGCGGCTGACGGAGGCCGCATTCGGTCAGCGCCGCAAGATGCTCCGCTCCAGCCTGAAGCAGATGCCGGGCGCGCTCGAAGCCGCGGAACATCTTGGAATCGACACCCAGCGACGAGCGGAAACGCTGGCCGTCAATGAATGGGTGTCGCTCGCTCGAGAGCTGAGCGCTTAATTCGACTTCGGCGTTTCCGGCGACTTCGCGGCGGC
>JBJMUN010000064.1:0-5373 GCA_045811185.1 Sphingomicrobium sp. | reverse complement strand
GGGGGCCAGCCGGCGGCAGCGGTCGTGGAAGCGCTCAAGCGGACCGCAAGCAATCCCGCGGCCGAGCTGACCCGCGACGAGGTGCTCGACAACATCACGCTCTACTGGCTGACCAACACCGGTGTGTCCGCAGCCAAGCTTTACTGGGAATACAAAGGGGGCTTCTTCAACGTCAAAGGCGTCAAGATTCCGACGGCAGTTACCGCTTATCCCGGCGAGCAATACTTCGCGCCGCGGAGCTGGACCGAAAAGGCCTATCCCAAGCTCATTTATTATCATCAGGCGGAGAAGGGCGGGCACTTCGCCGCCTGGGAGCAGCCGGTGATCTTCGCCCGGGAACTTCGCGCCGCCTTCAAGTCGGTTCGCTGAGCTTCGTCTTACGGTTCAATTTCCGACTTAGGAGAAGGATTATGTCCGCACTGCATTCGCCGATCGGCAGGCGCCACCTCTTGGCCTCCGCGGTCGTTGGAACCGTCGCGGCGTTCTTGCCTGCCACTGCGGCAGATGCCTCGAGCGCACCGCCCTCAGCGCCAGGTGCAGAGACGCTGGCGAATGCGCCTGCCTCGGTCGCGGTTGGTGACGGCCCGGTCATCGGTGCGACCGCAAGCGTGATGGCCGCCGGCGATCCGTCGATCCGGCCGTTCACCTATCATGCCAGCGACGCCGAGCTCGCGGACCTCAAGCGGCGGATCAAGGCGACCAAATGGCCCGACAAGGAAACCGTCAACGACGATACGCAGGGCGTGCAGTCGGCGACGATGCACAAGCTTGCGGAGCATTGGGCGAACCACCACGACTGGCGCCGCGCCGAGAAGCAGATCTTCAGCTACCCCAACTTCGTCACCAACATCGACGGGCTCGACATCCACTTCATCCATGTGAAGTCGAAGCATCCCAATGCGCTCCCGGTGATCATCACCCATGGCTGGCCGGGATCCATCATCGAGCAGTTGAAAATCATCGGTCCGCTGACCGACCCGACGGCGCATGGCGGCAAGGGCGAGGATGCGTTCGACGTCGTGATCCCGTCGCTCCCGGGCTACGGCTTTTCCGGCAAGCCGACCGCACCGGGCTGGGACGTGCCGCACATCGCCAAGGCATGGGACGTGCTGATGAAGCGCCTCGGCTACACGAGATATGTCGCGCAGGGCGGCGACTGGGGCAATGCGATCAGCGAAGTCATGGCGCTCCAGCAGCCTGCTGGCCTGCTCGCGATCCACACCAACATGTCGGCTACCTTGCCCGAAGCCATCCGCAAAGCGCTTCCGGCCGGGCCGCCGCCCGCCGGCTTGTCGCCCGACGAGCAACATGCGTGGGACCAGCTGACCGACTTCTACGTCCATGGACTCGGCTATGCGATCGAGATGAACCAGCGGCCGCAGACGCTTTACGCGCTTGCGGATTCGCCGGTCGGCCTCGCCTCCTGGATCCTCGATCACGACATCCAGAGCTACCGCCTGATCGCCAAGGTGTTCGACGGCGCGCAGGAAGGCCTGACCAAGGACGACATCCTCGACAACATTACGCTCTACTGGCTGACCAACACGGCGGTGTCGTCGGCGCGGCTTTATTGGGAGAACCGCAATGGCAAAGGCGGCTTCTTCGACCCGCGCGGGCTGCCGCTGCCGACGGGCGTCAGCGCCTTTCGGTCCGAAATCTACCAGCCGCCGGAAAGCTGGGCGCGCTCAGCTTACCCGCACCTCGTGTTCTACAAAGCCCATGACGTCGGCACGCACTTCGCGGCATGGGAGCAGCCGCAGCTGCTTACACAAGACATGCGCGAAACGTTTAGGTCGGTGCGGTGATGCGCGCCCTCTTGATGATTGCCGTGATAGCGATCGGGACGTCGACGCTTGGTGCTCAACCGGCGCGGCCGCCCGGCACCGCGCGCACCGATCTTCAGCGGCACGACCTCAGTATTCCCGGGCACGAGGCCGTCCAGCTGCGGGTCGATTTCGCTCCCGGATCGTCGTTCCCGCGGCACACCCATCCCGGCGAGGAGATCATCTACGTCCTCACCGGCACGTTGGAATATGAGGTTGGAGGCAAGCCCGTGACGCTCAAGGCGGGCGACGTGCTGTTCGTGCCGTCGGGGACGGTGCATGCGGCGCGGAACGTCGGTAGCACGCCGGCCGCCGAGCTTGCGACCTACGTGGTGGAGAAAGGCAAGCCGCTGACGACACTGGTGAAGTGAATCACCGTTCGCTGCGCGACGAGTTCCGGCCCCGGCTCGCGTGGGCGCTGCTGATGATTGCTACGGACTGTTCTTCCTGCCCGTGGTTCGAACGGTCGATCGAATGGCCGCAAGAGCTGAACGCATGATCTCGCCGCCGCGCACGACGTCAACCGGTAACGCGGTAGCGTAAGTATACGCACTCGCGAGCAATGGGACGCGTCTCGAGCAACTCTAGCTCGACCCGGCGATCGAGCACTCCGAAAGCCGGGATCCCGGCACCGAGGAGGACAGGATGGACGCTGAGCCCGATCTCATCGACTAGGCCCGCGTTGAGGAGGGCAGTGCCGATCTCGCCTCCGCCCATGACGATAATCTTGCCGCCGTCCTGGCGTTTCAGTGCCCGCACGAATTCGGCCGCATCCACGTTGACTAGCTTGCCGGCAACGCCCTCCGGCAGCCGCTCCAGCGTACGGGAGAAGACGTACGTCGTAACGCCCTTCATCGGCGGGCCGCCGCCCATCTTTTGTCCGATCTCGAACGTTTTGCGCCCAATCAGCATCGTGTCGGCGCCCGCGAAATTCTTCGCGCTGATTTTTGCTGCGTCGTCACTCCAACGAAGCCAGTCGAGAGCCTCGCCGGCCCCGGCGAGGAACCCGTCGGCGCTGACGGCGCCGCCATAGATCACCTGTCGCATTCGTCCCTCCTTCGTAGATGTGGACTTGCCGTTGACGCAGCTGCTCACCGGACCAACGCTCGGGTTCACCGCTGATGGCTTGCCGCGCTTACGAGATCGCGCCCGAATACTCGCCCAAGCGAGATTATGGACTGGGCGAAACTTGGCTGCTCGTGCTGGCGGCTGGGTTCATTTGGGAGTTGCTACGCTGACAGACTGAGGCGGCGAGCCGTTACAAACGTTAGCGGCTGGGCGCAGACGAGGATCAGAAGCGCTGGGAAGAGCGGCCAAAGTGTCTTTTCAAGGCTAAGGACGTGCTGGTGCCACCCTTCCAATGTGCCGATTCGTTCGAAAAATGGCTAAGCGGCAGCCGAAGGCCGACTGAGGACTTCTGGCCCGCGCCGCACCGTGACCGCGTCCTCGAAATGCATGACGTAAACGACCGCGCCGCTCTCGTCGCGCAAGTTGATGTAGTGGTGAAGGTCGATTTTGCCGGTCTCCTGGACGCTCGCCTGTATCATCGCGCGCGCGTTGCTGAGGGCGACGTCCTTTGCGCTCTTTAGATCAGGAAGTTCTTTGCCTTCCGGATCCAGAGCATCCACATCGTTGTGCAGATCGAAGAAGTAGCGGGGCATGGCACCGGCCAAACTGCCCTTCGCCCTTTTTGGTTGCGGAAGCTGATCCAGGTTGACGGGAGTGTACAAGACACGATCCCCCTGCCCTTTTTTCCATGAAAGCCTGCAAGCGATTTGATGGCTATTGCTCGAGCTCGGCACCGTTTCGCTGTTAAATCAATGGCAAGTCACCCGCGTCTTTCGAGGTCCGCAATTTCGCTCTCGACGCGGCTGAGACGGTCTCGCACAGCGGCTTTGAGATGCGCGAGCTCCAATGTGCTCAAGTGCTCAAGTTTGCCGGCTTCGCACTCCTCCAGAATCGCACGTAGCGTTCTTAGGTCTTTGCGTAAGGTGAGGATCGTGCGTGGTGGCATAAAGGGCGCGTGCACCTGGCTGGCTTCGCCCGGGCGGGAACTCCGGGGCGAACTGTCGAGGCCGCACCGCTAGATTGGAAAAGCTAGAAGCGACGGTTCCGTTTGAGGCTAGCAGCCGACCGCAAGTCCATCTGCTCAAATTGCGACACGTTCTTTCGCATTCACGACCGCTGTCCGGGGCGCGCTCCGGCACGGGAGCGCTCGGATTTGTCTAGTTCGCTGAGGTGGCACCCTGCCACGCTGCAGACCCCTTAACTTTCTACAACGTCAATCAGCGTTGCCGACATGGTAGATTGCGGCGCTGCCTACCCCGCGCGGCGGCCATCCTGCTTCAATTCGGGAGATTGGCCATGCTTCACCTTCGAACCACGACGCGCGCCGCGGCAATGCTTCTGTCCGCATGCCTCACCGCAGCACCAGCATTCGCGCAGCCTGTAGGGCTTTCGGTCAGGAACATCGTCACCGGCCATTACGGATCGCTCGACGTCAAGACAGAGAGCAACAAGGTTGGTCACTGGGGCATGATCCTCAAGACGAAGGACGACACCGACCTCGGCACCGACGAGATCACCCTCGCGGGTGGCGGGTTCACGGGCTGGCACACTCATCCGGCCGCCGTTTTCGTGACCGTCATCTCGGGCAGCATCGTCTGGTATGACGGAACGAACGCGATGTGCCCTCCAACGACTTACTCCGCCAACCAGTCGTTCATCGAAGACGCATTCGTCATTCACAATGCGACGAACGCTTCCCAGTCGAACCCGGCGGTATTCGTCGCAATGCATGTCAATCCGACCGGCGTTCCCTTCGTGGTCGGCCAGCCAAAGCCCGGCACCTGCCACTGACAGCAGGCGCTCGGCACCCTGCGGATCCCAATCGCGTATTGGAGATCTGAAGCGGCAAATTCGTACGTGAGCTTTCCGCGCGCCGGCTGATGCCTTGCGTGGAGCGCGCAAGGACGTTCAATCCCGGGCTATATCGGGCGGACTTCGCCTCGAGGACGGCAATCGCCGACTTTGCTGCGAACGCCAGCTAGCGGGCCGCTACGTTCCAGTCCACGTGACCGCGCACTCCGTGGAGCCGGCGGGTGTACGACGCCTGCCAGATCGACCACGATCTTGCGCCAAAGCTGGGCTCCGAGCGGATGCTGCGAAGCCAGAGCGGACTGTCGAAGGCCGTGCTGATCCGATAACGTTTGTCGAACCGCCTCGTGAGATAAAGAACGGGACGCTTCCCGTAGCGTGCTTCCACGATCCGAAGGAAATTGCCGAGTTCTTTGTGGACTTTCGCCTGCGAAGGGCGGCGGCTGCAGTTGCCGGGAAATTCGAGGTCTATGGCGGGCGGCAGTGCTGCCGCGTCGAACGGCACAGTACGCACGAAGTTCGCCGCCTGCGCTCGCCCGCTGCCGCAGAGCCTGAAGAAATGGTAGGCGCCTCTGTGGATGCCCGCGCGATGGGCCGCATGCCAGTTGGTCGAGAACCGCCTGTCGACGTGATCTGCGCCTTCAGTCGCCTTGATATAGGCAAAATCGACACC
>JBJMUN010000063.1:0-15317 GCA_045811185.1 Sphingomicrobium sp. | reverse complement strand
GTGACTGGACCATATCTCGAAGGTCCGAACAGCCCCTTCATCCAGATGCACCAGATCACCTCGCCAGACGACGCGCGACGGACCGTGGCTTTCTGGGCCGACCAGGGCGTCACCTCGTTCAAGGCGTACATGAATATCACTCGCGCCGAGCTCAAGGCAGCCATCGACGAGGCGCACCGGCGGCACCTGAAGGTCACGGGTCATTTGTGTTCCGTCACTTATCCAGAAGCGGCGGCGCTCGGCATCGACGACCTCGAGCACGGCTTCTTCGTCAACACGCAGCTCGACCCCGGCAAGAAACCGGACAAATGCAGCGAAACGACGGGAACGCCGACGCTGGTGACGATGAAGCCCGGAAGCGCGCAAGCGAACGCACTGATCAAATTGCTCGTCGACCGCCATGTGGCGATCACCTCGACGCTGCCGGTGTTCGAGCAGAGCGTTGCGCTGCACGCGCCGCTCAACTCCAAGGCGATGGCGGTTCTGACGCCGCAGGCGCGCGAATCGTACCTCTATTTACGCAATCGCACCGCACAGCGGGGATCGACGCCGCAGGCGCAGCAGTTCGCCGAGGCGTTCCGCAACGACCTTGGCCTTGAACGGCAATTCGTCGCCGCCGGAGGGCTGCTGCTTGCAGGCCCCGACCCGACCGGCAACGGCGGCGTGATCCCCGGCTTCGGGGACCTTCGCGAGCTCGAGCTCCTCGTCGAGGCGGGCTTCACGCCTGTCGAGGCAATCAGAATCGCGACGCTGAACGGCGCGACCTATCTCGGGCTCGCCGACCGGATCGGCTCCATCGCAATGGGCAAGAACGCCGACCTCGTCATCGTGAAGGGTAATCCCGCCTCGAACATCGCCGACGCCGAGAACGTGATCGCCGTTTTCAAGGACGGCGTCGGGTACGACAGCGCGAAGCTGCTCGACAGCGTGAAGGAGCGTTACGGCCAGTATTAGCGGCGAGCGCGCCGGTAGAGCTTGATCACCTGATCGGCCGGAAGGGCGTCCACGTGATGGCCGTTTCCGTCCATCGGCGAGGCGGCGAAGAGCGAGTTGATCACCGCTTCCTCGGTCGCCTCGACGGCCGCTTCGAACAGCGGCGACATCTGCTCGTTGGGAAGGTCGGTGATGGCGCTCGGGCTCGCGCGCCGTTCGGGCGTGCGGCGAACATTTGAATTGGTCGAGAACGCCAGGGCATAGTCGCCCGAGCCGTTTGTCATCGGGGAGCCTGTGCGGGCGATCCCGAGGAAGGCACGGCGGGCGAGGCGTTCGAGGTTTCGATCCGACAGCGGTGCATCGGTTGCAAGGACGATGATCACTGACCCGTCGGCATTGGCCTTGTCGAGCTCGGTCTTGAGGAAATAGCGGCCGAGCGGCTGGCCGACGGGGACGCCGGCGACCTGAAGCACGCCGCCGAAGTTGGTCTGGACCAATACGCCGACCGTCCAGCTGCCGAGCGACCTTGGCAATCGTCGCGAGCTGGTGCCGATCCCGCCTTTCCAGTCGAATGCTATCGTGCCGGTGCCGGCGCCCACCGCTCCTTCCTGGACGGGCCCTTCACGCGCGGCCTCGATGGCCGCAATGGCATTCGCCGGCGTCACGTGGCGCCCGCGGATATCATTGAGGTAGCCGTCGTTGGTCTCGCCGACGACGGCGTTGACCGATCGAACCTCTCCATTGCCCGGCTGGCGCAAGGTCCACTCGATGATTCCGGCCGCAGCTTCAGGCACGCTCAGCGTGTTGGTGAGGAGGATCGGCGTTTCAACCTCGCCAAGCTCCTTCACCTGCGTCGAGCCCATGAACTTGCCATAGGCATTGCCGACCGCGAACCCCGCGGGAACCTTGTCCTGGTAGAGGTTGCCGCCATGCGGGAGGATCGCGGTGACGCCGGTGCGGACGTTGGCGCCTTCGATCCTCGTAACGTGCCCGACGCGGACACCTGCGACATCGGTGATCGCATTGAGGGGACCCGTCGGCAGGATTCCGAATCCGATGCCGGCGAGCCGCGGGCGTCGGTTCGGCTCGGACGCGGCCGGGCCACTCATGAGCAGGACGAGGCCAAGGAGCGCGGCTGGGACATGCACGGCTCGCATCATTGCCGCGGCATTATCGGACGACAAGCCTTGCGGTGCGACCGGGCAGGTGTAACTTGCGCGCCGTCAGCCACCTGAGTCTCGGGGCTGGGCGTACAGTAGCGGGGGCGCTGTATGGATGATGGGTCGAACGCACGCCGGGCGACCGCCCGGTGATCTTCAATTCGCTGACCTTCCTGGTCTTCTTCGCGATCGTCATGGCGCTTCACCACGCGCCCTTTTTCTCGTGGCACCAGAAGAAGATCAACCTGCTGCTCGCGTCCTACCTCTTCTATGCGGCGTGGAACCCGCCCTTCGTCATTCTGCTGTGGATTTCGACCGTCGTTGACTGGTGGGCCGCGCAATGGATGGTGCGGGCCAAGCGCGAGCGGACCCGCAAGCTGTGGATGCTGACCAGCGTCTGCGTGAACCTCGGGATGCTCGGCTACTTCAAATATGGCGGGTTCCTGCTCGACAATTTCGTGCATGTCGCGGGTGCCTTGGGGATCATCTATCACCCGCCCGGCTGGGACATCGTCCTTCCGGTGGGGATCAGCTTCTACACGTTCGCGACTCTCTCCTACACGCTCGACGTCTATCTTCGGCGGTCGGCGCCCGCAGGCAGCTTTCTCAACTACGCCTTGTTCGTGACGTTCTTCCCGCACCTCGTGGCGGGGCCGATCATGCGGCCGACCGAGCTCGTTCCGCAGTTCGAGGAGCCGCGTCAGGCGAGGGCGAACCAGATTGGCTTTGGCCTTGCACTGCTGACGCTGGGCCTTTTTCAGAAGGTGGTGCTCGCCGACGGTTTCCTCGCGCCGGTCGTCGAGGCTGTCTACGATGCGCCGAACAAGGCGCCCGGAATGCTCGATAGCTGGGTCGCGACGCTCGCGTTCGCAGGTCAGATCTTTTGCGATTTCGCGGGTTATTCGACGTCGGCCATCGGTGTCGCCCTGTGCCTCGGCTTCGCGATGCCGGACAATTTCCGCTTTCCCTATGGCGCCGTCGGATTCTCGGACTTCTGGCGGCGCTGGCACATCACCCTTTCGAGCTGGCTTCGCGACTATCTCTACATCCCTCTCGGCGGCAATCGGCACGGACAGGGGCGAACCTACATGGCGTTGATGGGCACGATGCTGCTCGGCGGCCTGTGGCACGGCGCGAACTGGACATTCGTGGTCTGGGGCGGGCTCCACGGCACGTACCTGTCCGTGGAGCGCTGGCTTCGAGGGCGGTTCAAGGGCTTTGCGCCCGGGCGCATGTCGCTGCTCGGCCTTGCGGTCCTGACCTTCATCCTCGTCAACATCACCTGGGTCTTTTTCCGCGCGAAGACGTTCGCCGGCGCAAGCGTCGTCCTCAAGGGCATGGCCGGTCTTCAGGCCAAGCCTGATCCGCTGATCGCCGCCGGGCCGATGGTCATTGCAATCGTGATCGTGTCGGCGATCTTCGGAACGCACCTCGCCATGCGCAACACCACACTGGAGGCGGTCGTCGAGCGAACCCCGTCGGTCGCAATCGCGGGCATTTGGACGCTTTTGCTGTTCGCCGTCATCATCGAGCAGGGGCAAGGCAGTGCATTCATCTACTTCGCCTTCTGAGCGGGGCCTTACCGGTACGCGCGAAGGCGCGCTTCCGCCCGGCCTCAGGAAAACGGCAGCCGATCGCCCCGGACAGGCGCAGCCGGTCCCGACGCGCGACATTCCGCTCAAGCCATGGGCGCGCATGGGTGCTCTCGTCGTCCTTGCCGTCGCGATACTGACGACCGCCTGGGAATGGACCGCGCGGACCAGGCTTGACCTTCGCGCGGGCGACATCGACGACAGCCCGCAGGCCTGGGCCGAAGCTCGCCGGGCGGCGGATCATGCGCAGGTCGCCATCGTCGGCGACAGCCGCATCCTGTTCGATACCGACCAGGGGCGGTTCGAGGCACTGACCGGCGTGCGGCCGGTGCAGGTCGCGCACGTCGGTACGAACGCCCGCACGCTCCTTGAGCATTTTGCCAACGATCCCAACTTTCACGGCCTGCTGATCGTCGGAATGGCCGACACGATGTATTTCGGGATGCCCGTGATCGGGCTCGCGGGAAACGCGGTCCACAATTATGCCAAGAACGACAAGCCGTCGCAGCTGACCGGTCTCTGGCTCGATCGCTGGCTGCAGAACTACCTCGCCTTCATGGATTCAGACTACCGGCTGAGCCGCTGGGCGCCGCGGCTCGATACCGGATGGCGCAAGGGCCCGGACAGCCCATACGAGGATGTCTGGAAGATCAACGAGGTCTTCCCCGGGCGGCAGTATTTCATGTGGGGGCGCATCGAGACCGATCCCTACCTGCGAGGTCATGCGCGTCATGCGTGGCAGGGGTTCAAGGGACCGGACATTCCGCCCGCGCTCGCCGACAAGGTGATCGCGCGCAGTGCCGAGGCCGTGCGTCGGATCCGCGCGCGTGGCGGCGACGTCATCTTCATTCGTCCGCCCTCGGCGCCGGAGCTTCGCGTCAACGAACAGCATCGCATTCCACGCAAGCGTGGATGGGATGGGCTCCTTTCGGGAGCGAATGCAAAAGGCATTCACGCCGACGACTTGGCGCAGGCACAGAACCTCGTCCTGCCCGAATGGTCGCACCTTAGCCGAGCTTGTGCGGCGGTGTTCACCGACGCTTATGTGCGGCGGCTTGTCGAACTCACGCCGCGGCTGAGGCTTCGGGCCGAAGCGCCGCCGCCGCTCAGCCGGGCCGACTGCGTTCCCCACAATATCGCGTCACTGTAACTCGCTTCGAAGCTTCGACATCAGCGTCTCTGCCTCTGCGTTCGAGCGGCAGGCGATAAAGATCGTGTCGTCTCCACAGATGTTGCCGACGATCTCGGCAAGGTCCGACTGGTCGAGCACGACGCCGACGAGATGGGCAGATCCTGGCGGAGTTCGAACGACCACTAGGTTGGCAGCGGCGTCGACCGATCGCACGAAATCACGAAACACCGCCCCAAGCCGCGGGGAAGCGCCATTGGGGACGTGTTCCGGAAGCGCGTAACTGAGCTGGCCGGCCCGGCGGACCTTCACCGCCCCGATCTGCTCGAGGTCGCGCGAGATGGTTGCCTGGGTCACGGCGAAACCGAGGGAACCCAACCGGTCCGCCAGCTCTTCTTGGCTCGACAGGGCGCTGGATCGGATCAGGTCCGCAATCGCGCGCTGCCGTCGTTCCTTGAGGTCTGTCATCGCATGAGTATGCATTCACTTGCATAAATATGCAATCTTGTGGATAGGGCGCATCCCATGATTCGGACGGCCATCCTTGGAGCTTCGGGCTATGTCGGCGGCGAGCTGCTGCGCCTCATCGCCGGGCATCCCGTGCTCAGGGCCGCGAAGCTCTTCGGCGAGAGCAAGGCCGGTCAGCCCGTGGCTGCGGCTCATCCGCATCTTGGAGCAGCTTATCCTTCGGCGTCATTCGAGAAATTCGGCGACGGCGCACTGGAGGATGTCGACCTCGCTTTCGCCGCATTACCGCATGGTCATAGCCAGCGCCTTGCGGCCTTGATCCTCGACAAGGGTATTCCCTTCGTCGATCTCGGCGCGGATTTCCGCCTCGACGACGCGGCTACCTACGAGCGCTGGTACGGTCACGCGCACGAGGCGCCGGAGTTGCTAGGCCGGTTCGTCTACGGAATTCCTGAGCTTCACCGGGCCGCGATCAAGGATGCGAGGGCGGTCGCCGCCGCCGGTTGCTACGCGACCGCCGCGATCCTCGCGTTGAAACCGCTGCTCGATGCCGGCCTCGTCGAGGCCGGCAGCCTCATCGTCGATGCCGCCTCGGGCGTCAGCGGCGCAGGCCGCGAGGCCAAGGAAGCGACAGGCTTCAGCAACGTGGACGGAAGCTTTTCTGCCTATGGGCTGCTCAACCATCGCCACACGGCCGAAATGGAGATGGCCACGGGAGGTACGGTGCTGTTCACGCCGCATCTCGTGCCGATGACCCGCGGGATCCTCGCGACCTGCTATGCCGATGCAACGCGCGCTTGTGATCCGCTTCAGGTGCTTGGCGAGGCTTATGCGAACGAGCCGTTCGTCCACGTGACCGCCGAGCCGCCTGCCACGAAGTGGGTGAGCGGCTCCAACGGCGTCCAGCTCACCGCCCGCTACGACGAGCGCACCCGGCGCGTGGTCGCGCTCTCCGCGATCGACAATCTCGGCAAGGGCGCGGCCGGACAGATGATCCAGTGCGCAAACCTGATGCTCGGCCTCGACGAGACGGCCGGCCTCACCACGATCGGAGTTTACCCATGAGCGTGACAGCGGCCGAAGGGTTCGTCGCGGCCGGCTGCCATGCCGGAATCAAGCGGCGCAAGTTCGACATGGCGATGATTGCCACCGAGGACCGAAAGCCCGCCACTTGCGCTGCGGTCTTCACGCAGAACAAGTTCGCAGCCCCACCGGTCGAGCTCGACCGCGCCACCCTCGAGGCAAACGGTGGCAAGGCTGCCGCCATCGTCGTGAATTCGGGCAACGCCAATGCGGGGACCGGAGTGCCGGGCTACAAGAACGCGCAACTGATGGCGACCGCCACAAGCGAAGCGCTTGAGGTTGCGAGCTCGCACGTGCTCGTTTGCTCGACCGGCATCATCGGCACGCCGTTGCCGATGGAGCCGATCCTCTCGCATGTGCCGAAGCTTGCGAAGAAGCTTTCCATCGACGGCGCGCACGACGCCGCGCGCGGCATCCTCACCACCGATCACCAGGCGAAGGAAGTCGTGATCCGCGGGTCCAGCTTCACGCTCGGCGGCATGGCGAAGGGGTGCGGGATGATCGCGCCCAACATGGGCACGATGCTCGCCTTCCTGACGACCGACGCGGAAGTTTCGCGGGCGACGATGCAAAAGGCATTGAAGGCGGCCGCGGATGCGACCTTCAACACGCTCAACGTCGACGGCGCGACATCGACCAACGACACCGCGATCCTGCTTGCGTCCGGGCGGCGCGGAAAGGCCGATCCGGACGAATTGGCGAACGTGGTTCTCGCTGCATGCCGCGAACTGACGATGATGATGGCCCGCGATGCGGAAGGAATGACCCGGATGGCGCACGTGACCGTGACCGGGGCGCACACGAACGAGGAAGCGCGGATCGCGGCCAAGTCGATCGTCGAGAACAACCTCGTCAAATGCAGCTGGTATGGCGGCGACCCCTATTGGGGCCGGCTGATGGCTGCCGCCGGCTCGGCGGGCGTGGAACTGAACGTTGCAAGGTCCCGCGTCGCCTACGGCGGCGTTGTCGTCGCCGCCGGCGGTGTCGGCATCGACCATGACGGGCAGGCCCTGGCCGAGCACATGATGGGCGACGAGGTCGAGATCGAGGTGCATCTCGGTGCCGGCCATGGCCACGCCAAGATGATCGGCATCGATCTTGGCCCCGGCTACATCAGAGAGAATAGCAAGACGTCATGAAGATCGTCCTCCTTCCCTCCGAGATTGCAACCGTGCTCGTCGAGGCGCTGCCATACATCCGCCAGTTCGCCGGAAAGTCGGTCGTCGTGAAGCTCGGCGGCGCGGCGATTGACCGCGCATCCGATCTGGCGCTCGCTCAGGACGTGCTGCTCCTGCGCAGCGTCGGCGTGCGCTGCGTGCTCGTGCACGGCGGCGGGCCGCAGGTCGATTCGATGCTGCGCCGCGTCGGCAAGGAGCCCGAGTTCAGGGACGGTCTTCGGGTCACCGATGAGGAGACGCTCGAGATCGTCCGCATGGTGCTGGTCGGCAAGATCAATCGCGACCTCGTCTCGACCATCAACAGCCAGGCAGGAGAGGAGCCCGTCGCGGTCGGCGTTTCCGGCGAAGATGCAGGGCTGCTGACGGTGACACCGGCGGACGCCGCGCTGGGCTTCGTCGGCAACGTCACTGCGGTTCGCGCGGAATTGATCCACCGCCTTCTCGACGATGGCCTGACGCCCGTCATCTCGACGGTGGGCGCGAGCACCGACGGGCAGCCATATAACGTCAACGCAGACGAAGCGGCGCGCGCGATCGCGGTGGCAATGAATGCCGAGAAGATCGTCTACCTGACGGCGGCGCCCGGTTTGCTCGAGGACGTCAATGACGAAAAGACCCTCGTCGAACGGCTGACGTCGGCCGAGCTTCGCGAGCGGCTCAAGTCCGGCTCGGTCGGAAAGGGAATGATCCCCAAGCTCAGGGCCTGCGCGGACTCAGTCGACCAGGGCGTGAATTACGCCCACATCATCGACGGGCGGGTGCACCATTCCCTCCTCATCGAGCTGCTGACCGATCACGGCGTCGGGACGATGGTCCGCAAGGAGAAGAGCTGGTGAAGCACCTTCTTTCCGTCCGCGACCTCAGCGCTGCAGACCTTCAGTGGATCCTCGCCGCCTCCGAGCAGCCCTGTCCGCGCCCGCTCGAAGGAAAGGGCGTGGCGCTCTATTTCGAGAAGCCGAGCTCACGAACGCGCAACTCGATGGAACTGGCGACCGCGCAGCTTGGCGGTCATCCGGTCTACATCCAACCCAATGAACTCGGTATCGGCTCGCGCGAAAGCGTCGCCGACGTGGTTCATACCCTTGCCTGCTACCACGCGATCATCGCCGGCCGGGTGTTCGACCACGGCCTGCTCGAGCAGATGGCGGCAGTCAATGCAGCGCCCGTGCTGAACATGCTGTCGGCAACCGACCATCCGCTCCAGGCGCTCGCCGACCTGCTGACGGTGAGGCAGCTCCTCGGTCGCCTCGAAGGCGTGAGGATCGCCTTCATCGGCGAGGGCAATAACGTGTCGCGCTCGCTTTTCGAGGCTTGCGCTCTTGCCGGCGCCGAGTTCGTTATCGCGAGCCCCGAAGGCTACGGCCTCGGTGGTGCTTCGCAGGTAACCGATCCCGCCGAGGCCGCCGATGGCGCCGACATCATCTACTCCGATGTCTGGGTTTCAATGGGCGGCGAAGACAACGACGAGCGTCGTGCCGCCTTCGAGCCCTATCAGGTCGACGAGGCGCTGATGGCCCGTGGGAACGATGCCTGGTTCCTCCACTGCCTGCCCGCGCGACGCAGCGAGGAAGTCACGGCGCCAGTAATCGACGGTCCGCGCTCGGGCGTGTGGAGGCAGGCTGAAAACAGGATGCACACGGCGCGCGGCGCCATGCTTTGGATGTTGGGACAAGCTCAAAAATGAAACCGAGAAAACCAAAGGTCGTGCTCGCTTATTCGGGCGGGCTCGATACCTCGATCATCCTCAAGTGGCTGCAGACGGAATATGACGCGGAAGTCGTGACCTTCACTGCTGACCTCGGGCAGGGCGAGGAGGTCGAGCCGGCGCGGCGCAAGGCAGAGATGCTTGGCGTCAGGCCCGAGAACATTTTCATCGAGGACCTCCGCGAGGAGTTTGTCCGTGACTTCGTCTTCCCGATGTTCCGCGCAAACACCCAGTACGAGGGTGATTATCTGCTCGGCACGTCGATTGCGCGGCCACTGATCGCCAAGCGGCAGATCGAGATAGCGCGGGAGGTCGGCGCTGACGCGGTCTGCCATGGTGCGACCGGCAAGGGTAACGACCAGGTCCGGTTCGAACTTGGCTATTACGCGCTGGAGCCCGATATCCGGGTGATCGCGCCGTGGCGCGAGTGGGGCTTCCAGAGTCGCGAGGCGCTGCTCGATTTCGCCGAGAAGCACCAGATCCCGATTGCCAAGGACAAGCGCGGCGACGCGCCCTTTTCCATCGATGCAAACCTGTTGCACAGCTCCTCGGAAGGGAAGGTGCTGGAGGACCCGGCCATGGACGCGCCGGAATATGTCCACCAGCGCACGATCTCGCCGGAGGATGCACCCGATCAGCCGACTGTGATCACAATCGATTTCGAGAGGGGCGACCCGGTCGCGATCGACGGGCAGCGCCTTTCACCGGCGGCGCTACTCACGAAGCTCAACGGGCTCGGCCACGACAATGGCATTGGCCGCCTCGACCTAGTCGAGAATCGCTTTGTCGGCATGAAGTCGCGGGGTGTTTACGAAACGCCTGGCGGCACGATCCTGCTCGCTGCGCACCGCGGCATGGAGAGCATCACGCTCGATGGGGGCGCGATGCATCTCAAGGACGAACTGATGCCGAAATATGCGAGCCTAATCTACAATGGATTCTGGTTCGCGCCCGAGCGCGAGATGCTCCAGGCTGCGATCGACAAGAGCCAGGAGCATGTCAGCGGCAGCGTTCGCCTGAAGCTTTACAAGGGCAATGCGACGGTGATCGGGCGCGAGAGCAAGGAATCCCTCTACGACCAGGACTTGGTGACGTTCGAGGAAGGCAGCGGCAGCTACGACCACCGCGATGCGGCGGGCTTCATCCGCCTGAATGCATTGAGGTTGCGTACCCTCGCACAGCGGCAGCGGCGCTCAAAGGCCTAGCTGTTCCTTCGCGGCAGCGATCTGTTCGCGCACATTCCGAGGAGCAGTTCCGCCGTAGCTTGTGCGGCTGCGGACCGAAGCGTCGACGCTGAGCACGTCGTAGACCCGTTGGTCGATGCGCTCGTCGATCGACTGGAGCAGGTTGAGCGGCAGGTCGGCGAGCTCCAAGCCCCGTTCCTCGGCCGCTTTGACCGCGCTACCGGTGATGTGGTGAGCCTCGCGGAACGGAACGTCAGCCTCGCGGACGAGCCAATCGGCAAGATCGGTCGCCGTCGAATAACCTTGCGCCGCTGCAGCACGCATCCGATCGGGCACGAACTGGACCGTTTCGACCATCCCGGCGAGTGCTTGCAGCGATAGCATCACAAGGTCGCGCGCCTCGAACACCGGCTCCTTGTCGTCCTGCATGTCCTTCGAATAAGCGAGCGGCAGCCCCTTCATCGTGACCATCAGCGACGTCAGCGTGCCAAGGATCCGGCCGCTATGCCCGCGCACCAGCTCGGCTGCGTCCGGATTGCGCTTTTGCGGCATGATCGACGAGCCGGTCGAGAACTCGTCCGACAATTTGACGAAGCCGAAAGGCGAGCTCGCCCAGATGATCAGCTCTTCGGCCAGCCGGGACAAATGGAGGCTGAGCTGCGCGGCGGCAGAGAGGTAGTCGAGCGCAAAGTCGCGATCCGAAACGCTGTCGAGGCTATTTGATGTCGGTCGCTCGAAACCCAGCGCATCCGCAGTCGCGTGGCGATCGACTGGAAAGCCGGTGCCGGCGAGTGCCGCGGCGCCAAGCGGGCTTTCGTTCATTCGGGCGCGTGCGTCCGTAAAGCGCGAAACGTCCCGGCGCAGCATCTCGTAATAAGCCATGAGATGATGGCCCAGAGTCACCGGCTGGGCGACCTGGAGGTGAGTGAAGCCGGGCATCACCGTCTCGGCATGCTCCTCGGCCCGCTCGACGAGGACACGCTCGAAATCGCGGATCGCATCGACAGCCTCATCGCAGGCATTGCGGACCCACAGCCGAAAATCGGTTGCGACCTGGTCGTTCCTCGACCGTGCCGTGTGAAGCCGTCCGGCAGCCGGGCCGATCAGCTCGCCGAGCCGATGCTCGACGGTCATGTGAATATCCTCGAGATCGACGCGCTCTGGAACGCCGTCGCGCTCATACTCTGCGGCGATCTTGTCGAGTCCCTCGAGAATCGCGGCCGCGTCCGCGGCACTGACGATGCCCTGCTCGCGCAGCATTGCTGCGTGCGCTCTCGAGGCGGCGATATCCTCACGCCACAGCCGCTTATCGAACCGGATCGACGCATTGATGCGCGTCATCAGCTCGTCGGGCCGGCGTTCGAACCGCCCGCCCCAGGTGCGCTGTGTGGGGGTCTTGTCTGCCATCCCGCCGCTCTAGAAGTGGCGCACCCGACATGACAATGACGGGCGCCAACATCGTTGCGCAATTTTCCGTTCCGTTGTGCAGACCAGGGTGCCAGCGGCATCCGCCGGTCAGGCTCTAAACGCGGCCACTTGGGAAGCCTTTACTGCTCGACTGAGACAAAGCCTGGTGGACTAGCATCTTCCTCCCGGGAGGAGTGATCGCACTGCCGCAATGGGCAAGGCGCCTCAACCTGGCCACGAAAAGGCAAGTGCGGTCTCGCCGGCATTCTCGCCGGCCGGCGAATAACGGCGCTCGATGATGAGGCCTTGGCCCCGATCGTCGACCGCCACCACAGTGCTGCATCGCGTCCCATAGATGGGGTTACCGATGAAGATTGGGGAAAGCGGCGGTTCCTGCGGTACGTCGGATGGAAGTGGTGCGCGCGTCCCGGGATCGGGCAGGCTTTCGTCCCTCAGGTCATCGAGCAGGAGTTCCGGCTGTGTCGCTGCGCCGGCAATCCATTCGAGAAGCCTCTGCTTTAGTCGCACCGTTTTTGGCCAAGGCTCGTCGAGCGCGCCGTTCGACAAGCCGTAAACCCCGGGCGCCAGAGGGCTTCGGACAGGCTCGGGGCGGTTGGAAGAGAAAACGGCCTTCCCCCGATCTACGACGATCAGGTTGAATGGGTTGAACTCCTCAAGCGTCGTTCCGGGAAGATCGGGATCGCGGCGCTCGCCCGAGAGCGCGTCCTTTACCAATGCGCCGCGGGAGACGCGTTCAGGGTCTGGCCCGCCGTAGCCGCGGAGGTTGGTGACGAGCGCGAAACGGCCCTGCTCGGAAACACCGAGCCACGAACCTCCCGATTGCAAGTCCCGTCCCGCAAGCACGTGTGCCGGCTGGTGCCACCGTGCCAAGGGCTCGGTTGGACGGGCATGCAACTCATCACGATTCCCAGCAACGACCAACGGCCAGCGGGGATGAGCCCGCCATGCGAATGCCAGGACACACACGATGCGGTTATCGCTGGCTCAGCGCCGCTTTGCCAGTAACGCTCTCTCGCGCCAGTCGCGATCCATGAATGCACGCGTCGTGGATCAATCCGGCCATGCGCTGATCTGGTGGCTCGCGAAAGAAGAGGCCTGATCATCGTCCCCGAGGCCACGAAAATGTTGGGCACTCTAATTACTGGGAAATTTCTGTCCGATTGGGTCGCTGACGCTCGATTTGCGCCCTTTTGCAGCCGCCACGACATTGGTAACAACCGCATTCCGGCCGATATCGGTGATCCATTTTTGCAATTTTCCTCGAGAACTGGGAGATTATGTGCATGAATTCTTAATGAGAAAACTTGCAATATCGCCACAGGATCGCTATCTCGCCCGACAAGGAGTGATGACCATGACGGCACTGAGCGAGCTCAAGCGGCATCTTCGTCCGGGACAAGTGTACCGGCGCAAGGATCTCGCGCGCTGGTCGAACGCGGTCGATCGTCACGTCCGTACGCTTCTCGATGAAGGCCGCCTCGAGAAGGTCGGCGCCGGGCTGTACATGACCCCGCGCCAAACCCGGTTCGGCGAGGCGCCGGCCAAGCGGGAAAAGCTAGTCGAGACCTTCCTTGGCGACGATCGCTTCCTTCTGGTCTCGCCCAGCGCCTTCAACGGGCTGGGGGTCGGGACCACCCAGCTCTACAACGAGCCGGTCGTCTACAACCGCAAGCGGCACGGGCGCTTCGAGCTTGACGGGCGGATGTATGATTTTCGCATGCGCACGACCGTCCCGGCCAAGCTCAGCGAGGAGATGTTGCTCGTCGACCTCGTCCATAACGCCGATCGACTGGCCGAGGATCGGGAGGAGGTCCTGCCCAAGGCGTTGAAGCGCGCGAAGGCGATGGACCGCCGCCGCCTCGCGCGGGCGGTCCGGGACTTCGGGTCGGCGCGCGCGCAGCGGCTGCTCGCGCCGGTGCTCGAGGATCAGGCGGCCTGATACTTCTCCACGAGCTTGACGACTTTGGGGACCTGATCGAGGTCACGGCGCGCGCGCTCGCCATCGATCCCGGGCTCGTCGAGAAGGATTACTGGATCATGCACGGCCTGTGGGGCCTTGCGCAGCTGGGCTTCACCTTCGAACTGAAAGGCGGCACCTCTCTGTCCAAGGGCTACCGGCTGATCGACCGCTTCTCGGAAGACATCGACATCCTGATCGAACCCGAGGATTCCGGTCTCCCGACGGGGCGCAACCAGAACAAGCCCGCCCAAGTCGCCGCGCGACGTGCCTTTTACGACAGCCTTCCCGAGCGGCTGGCCATTCCCGGGTTCCTCAACGCGGTGCGCGACGAGGAGTTTGACGATGAGAGGATGCGCAGCGCCGGCATCCGCCTCCTTTACCCGGAGGCCAATCCGCTGCCTGAGGGCGTCAAGACCGGCGTGCTGCTCGAGGCCGGGTTCGACCAGGTCGCGCCGAACCGCCCGGTGCTGATCAGTTCCTGGGCCTACGATCAGGCGATCGCGAGCGGCATCCCCGACCTTATCGACAACCGGGCCGTCGACGTCCCCTGCTATCATCCGGGCTATACGCTGGTCGAAAAGCTCCAGACCATTTCGACCAAATTTCGCAAGCAGGGCGCCGACGGCACGATGCCGCGTAACTTCCTGCGTCACTATTATGATGTCTACTGCCTGCTCGCCGCCGACGAGGTGCTCGGCTTCATTGGCAGCGAGGAATATTATGCCCACAAGGACCGGCGTTTTCCGACCACCGACGATCCCGACATTTCGCGCAACCCGGCCTTCCTGCTGGAGGACGAAAAAGTGCGCGCGCGCTTCGAGGAGTCCTACGCGCAGACGCGCGCGCTTTATTATCGCGAACAGCCCGGGCTAGACTTGATCCTGGCACGGATTGCCGAGCATCGCGCGCGGCTCTAGGCGCGCCGCCGCCATCCTCGATCCGGTGCGGTCTCCCTTAAGCGGCGCGCAGGCCGATCGGGCCCGCCCCAATCGCCAGCGTCGCCGCCTCTCAATGACGATCGCGGCGGATGAACGTATAGCGAGCTCCAGCAATGCTCGACTTTGACGATCTTGCGCCCTTGAACGGACCGTCTGTTATCGGCCGGCAACGGACGTTCGTGCCTATCTTCATCCTGTCGGGTGAGATGAAGAATGACGGTATTCTGCGGATCTGAGTAAGTGGCGCACCCGACAGGATTCGAACCTGTGGCCTTTGCCTTCGGAGGGCAACGCTCTATCCAGCTGAGCTACGGGTGCGCGGGAAGGCTCGCTTAGCCGGAGGTGGGCCTAGCGGCAAGGTCGCTGAAAGGCCGCCTCGGCATCCGTCCGGCCGGTGCAGCGCCGCTCCTCAAATTGCTCGAAAGCACAATTCGAGCACAATGAGGGATGAATGGCGACTATCACGCGACGGGGTAAGGGATGGTACGTTCAGGTTCGCCGCAAGGGCTTTCCAGCGCGCTTCGCAACGTTCGGGACCAAAGCTGACGCTGCAATTTGG
>JBJMUN010000062.1:0-68178 GCA_045811185.1 Sphingomicrobium sp. | reverse complement strand
CCGCGGCGAGACCCAGGCGATCGTCACCACGACGCTCGGCACCAAGGAGTCCGAGCAGATGATCGACGGGCTTGAGGGCCTCTCCTACCAGCGCTTCATGCTGCACTATAACTTCCCGCCCTACTCGGTCGGCGAAGTCGGCCGCTTCGGCGCCCCGTCGCGCCGCGAGACCGGCCACGGCAAGCTCGCCTGGCGCGCGCTTCACCCGATGCTGCCGAGCGTGGAAGAGTTCCCGTACACGATCCGTGTCCTCTCCGACATCACCGAGTCGAACGGCTCGTCGTCGATGGCCACGGTGTGCGGCGGCAGCCTTGCGCTGATGGACGCTGGCGTTCCGCTGAAGCGCCCGGTCGCCGGCATCGCCATGGGCCTCATCCTCGAAGGCAAGGACTTCGCGGTGATCAGCGACATCCTGGGCGACGAGGACCATCTCGGCGACATGGACTTCAAGGTCGCCGGTACGACCGACGGGATCACCAGCCTGCAGATGGACATCAAGGTCGCCGGGATCACCGAGGAGATCATGAAGACCGCTCTTGCCCAGGCGAAGGATGGCCGCGCGCACATCCTCGGCAAGATGAACGAGGCTCTCGGCGAGGTTCGCTCGGAGCTGTCGGCCCACGCGCCGCGCATCGAGACGATGCAGATCCCGAAGGACAAGATCCGCGAAGTCATCGGCACCGGCGGCAAGGTCATCCGCGAGATTGTCGCGGAGACCGGCGCCAAGGTCGACATCGACGACGACGGAACGATCAAGATCGCGTCCAGCGATCTTTCGCAGATCGAGGCTGCCCGCAACTGGATCCGCGGCATCGTCGCGGAGCCGGAAGTCGGCACGATCTACACCGGCAAGGTAGCGAGCATCGTCGATTTCGGCGCGTTCGTCACATTCATGCCCGGCAAGGACGGCCTGGTTCACGTCAGCGAGATCAAGAATGAGCGCGTCGAGAACGTTCGCGACGTCCTTAGCGAAGGCCAGGAGGTCAAGGTCAAGCTTCTCGAGGTCGATCAGCGCGGCAAGGTCCGCCTTTCGATGCGCCTCGTTGACCAGGAAACGGGCGAGGAGTTGCCCGACACGCGGCCGCCGCGCGAACCGCGAGAGGGCGGCGATCGTGGCCCGCGTGGTGACCGTGGAGACCGCGGCCGTCACGGGCGCGGTGGGGGGCCCGACGCTCGTGGCCCGCGCCGTGACCGCGGTGAACGTGGCCCGAGGGGAGAAGGGCGCGGCGACCGCGGCCCACGTCGTGAACGCGAAGGCGGTAACGACGAGGGGCCAGCGCCGGAATTCGCTCCCGCGTTTCTGACCGGTGACGACGAATAAACTTTAGCCAGCTTTTGGCTAAGAGAGGCCCCGCGAGCAATCGCGGGGCCTTTTTCTTGCGGCGGCCTCGACTGCTCGGCACTTTGGGTGCGGCCGGATGCGGCCTGCTGCGGTGGAACTCTATCCCGCAGGACTGCCGGCCTCGATTGGCCGAGTTACGGAACGGAAACGCAAGGTCGATCAAGGTCTGGCCGCGCCCAGGTGGGGCTGCCTAGATGCGCACTAGGCTGCCCGTCCTCACATCGTTCCACAGGAACTCCCCTTATTCAGATCGGTTTAAGAGGCGTGCTCCGCGCCCTCGCGTTGTGGCGCGCCACATTGCGGCGCAATAGGCCGGCCCGGATGGAGTGACAGGCTGCCTCTCAGCTGGAAGAGGTCACGATTGTCTTGACGATGAACGACCCAGATACGCCCGCCGAGTTGGCGCGGAAGGTCCGGGCTCTCGCGGCGGATACGCAAAGTCCCGATGTGCGGGCGGCGCTCAATCGGCTGGCTGAAGAATCGGAAGCGATCGCATCCGAAAGTACCGAGGATACACCCGATCCTCCGTTGCCACTCACGCCTGATCAAACCGCGAAGTAGCCGCCCTTTAAAACCACAGAGCATTAGGCGACACGAGACCTCCCCTTCGTTCCCGCCATGCCGAAATCTTGCCCCTGATTCCAAGGAAAGTGTCGTTGGGGAGCCGAGGAACTGCACCGTGCTCGATGCGATCGAACATGGCGTTCCACCCTCGCGTTCTAGTCTGCAATGCAAACCGGCGCGTGGGCGAGATTGGGCCTTCACCGACCGCTTGACGCGATCGACTTTCTTTGATCTTTCTAGCGTAAGTTATTGTTGTGTTGGCAAAAACTGCCTCACTTGGGGGTTAAAGGCGAGCAGGGGCACGGGGGATGGCTGAAGATCTTGGCTATTATGAGCGCCGGTTCCGTCAGGAGCGCCAGGCGGCAGCGGCGGCCGAAAATGAGCGCGCACGGCGTATGCATGAGGAAATGGCCGAGCTCTACGCAAAGATGGTGAGAGTGCTGGGAAGCGCGGCCAACGATCGGCGATGAACGGGAAGGCGGCGGTCCGTTCACTGCAGAGCCAGTGCGGACCGCCGCGCCGTTGGGGCAACAACGGCGGCCACACTGCTATCGAAAGATAGGTTTTCATCCAACAAAAATGATGCCGGGCGCGCATGTCGTTTGGCCAGTCCAACGTTCAACTGGCGAGTCCAATGTTCAACCTGCCTTCCACCCATGCTTGAGTGGGGGCTGTGAGCGACGCGGCGCAGCACGGATTGGCGAAATGCGGGTTCCCCAAAGGGCCAGGCGGCGAGGTCCGTGCGGTATCTTCCGATCCCTGACTTCCTTCGAATCGATCGGCCCAGGGAAACCCCAGCAGCGTGCATCTCATCAGATCTGAAGGGCCGGCATGGCTGTCGTGCGGAAGGAAGTGCGAATCCAAGCGTCGAAGCCTCCGTAATCACCATGATGGACGATCGCGGCGAAAGCCCTGAGAAACGGCGCCCGCAAGGTGGCGGTCAAACATGCCGGCGAGGCGCTTCATGCCGACTTCGAAGCTGGTGATGCTCGGGATTGTTGCGCTCGGCGCCGTGGGCGTCACTCTCGACGGCTACGTCAAGGTTCCGTGGCGCAACGCCGCAGCGACGCGGGACCCGGGACAGTTCTCAAGACTTGGCTATCTCTCGCAAAAGGATCTCCCGAACGCGATCGCGATCCTCGCGCCGCCCCCGGTACCTGGATCCCCGGCAATGAAACGCGACGAGCAGACGCGCGCCGAGGCGCTCCCGCTTAAGGGATCGCCCCGCTATGAGCTCGCCGCCATCGATGCAGTGCGGACACAGCAGAACACTGTCGACGCCTTCCAGTGCGCCTTCGGTACCGCGATCACCGGAAGAGCCACCCCAAAGCTCATTGAGCTACTATCCCGCGTCCGCCTCGACGTGCGTGCGGCAAGCTACCCGGCCAAGGCGCACTTCCACCGCCAGCGACCTTTCGTCGCGAACAACGTGCACAGCTGCTACCGCGACGATGAAGGCATGATGCAGGAGGATGGCTCCTATCCTTCGGCTCGCGGAGCCGTCGGCTGGGCCTATGCGCTAGTGCTTGCCAAGCTGAATCCCAAACGCGCGGAGGAGATCCTGCAGCGCGGCCGCGAATTCGGGCAGAGTCGGGTCGTGTGCGACCAGGAATGGCAAAGCGACATCGACGCGGGCCGCACCATCGCAATCGTCACCGTCGGCCGCCTCGAGGCGAATGCTGCTTTCCGGTCGGACGTCTCCTCCGCCCGTAAGGAGGTCGCGGCCGCGTTCGATGCCGCGGTGCGGCCGGCGCGCGATTGCCGTCCGGAGGCAATCGCGCTGGCGAGCCGCTGACCGAAAAAGAAGTTCACTTAAAACTTTGCGCTGGGTCGCTAGTTGTCGCGGGCATGAAGCGCCTGACCGCGGTTGTTGCTCTCGTTGCGGCCTCCTGCTCACCGCACCAGCAGCCGTCCAACGACACCGTCTTTGTCTCCAACGAGACTGGCGGGGTTATGATGGTCGACGGAGCGACCGGCAGGGTAGAGGGGCAGCTCGCGGTCGGTCACCGGCCGCGTGGCATGGAGTTCTCGCCTGATCGTCGAACGCTTTATGTCGCCGCGTCGAACGACAACCGGATTGAGGCGTGGGACCTGCGCACACGCAAGCTACTCCGCACCTATGCTTCCGGCACGGACCCGGAGCGCTTCGCCATCAGTCCCGACGGCGGCTCGGCCTACATCGCTAATGAGGATCATAGCGCCGTCTCGTTCCTCGATCTCAAGAGCGGCAGACTCACTCGCGAAGTCGCAGTTGGCCCTGAACCCGAGGGCGTCGGCGTCAGCCCCGACGGCAAACTGGTGATTGCGACTTCCGAGGTCGCGAACCTGGCCCACTTCATCGACACCGCGACGGGCAAACTTCTCGACAGCGTTCCCGTCGGCAGCCGGCCTCGTTTCGTGCTGTTTCTCAACGGCGGCCGCATCGCCTGGGTCTCCTCAGAACAGCGCGGGACGATAACGGTTTTCGACACCAGGACACGAAAGGTAGTGCGCACCATCGACCTCGCACGGAGTTTCGACATCGATGAGCCAGTGCAGGCTGTCGAGATGAGAGCGCTGAGGAACGGTAGCCGCGTCTATGTCGCCATGGGCCGAGCCAATCGCGTCGCCGAACTCGATCCCGCCAGCGGAAAGGTGCTTCGCTGGTGGCCGACCGCGCTTCGCACCTGGGGAATGGGATTGTCGCCCGACGAAACCCGACTCTACGCGGCGAGCGGTCTTGGCGAGACTCTGACCATCATCGACCTCAGGAAGGGCGACGTCGTCCGGACTATCAAGCTCGGTGGGCGCCCGTGGGGCGCAGTGGCCGCGCCGCGGTGAGGAAGGGGCTCGCCTTGGTCGCGCTTCTGCTCGGCTCATGCGACCTTGTGCCGCAGCGGACGCTGACTGCGTGCGCGGACCCTAACAACCTGCCTTTCTCAAACGAGGCCGGACAGGGTTTCGAAAATAAACTAGCGGAAATGATCGCCGCCGATCTGCACGCCAAGCTTGAGTATATCTGGTGGGCGCAGCGGCGCGGCTATGTCCGCAACACGCTGAATGAGGAGAAGTGCGACTTCTGGCCCGGGATTGCCAGTAACGTCGAAATGGTCGCAACCAGCCGCCCCTACTATCGCTCAACTTACGTCTTCGTGACGCGCCGCGACGCGAAGCTAGGCGGCCTCACGCTCGATGATGCTCGCCTCAAGAGTCTCAAGATCGGCGTCCAGCTCGTTGGCGACGACGCCAGCAACACCCCGCCGGCGCACGCGCTCGCGAAGCGTGGAATCATCTCAACCGTCCGCGGCTACATGCTTTACGGGGATTACCGCGAGCCGAACCCGCCAGCGGAAATCATCCGGGCCGTGCAACGCGGAGACATTGATGTCGCGCTCGTGTGGGGGCCCCTGGCCGGCTACTTCGCGGCTCAATCAAAAGTGCCGCTGAGCCTTGAGCCAGTCACGCCTTGGTTTGCCAATCAGCAATGGCCGATGCAATTCGACGTTTCGGTCGGAGTCCAGAAGGACAACCAACAGCTGCTGAAAGACATCGATCACGTGCTCACGCACGAGCAACTCACGATCAGACGGCTGTTGGACAGCTATCACGTACCGCTCATTGAACAATAAAGGCTGTGGAGCTGGTTTAGCCAATTTGCCGTTCAGCCAGGTGGCAAGTCACGTGCAGCGGTCACGTCCATTGTCACCCGTCACGAGTTGAAGTCGCCAATTAGCAGCATCGTGATCGGAATTGCTTGGCTTCACGCCGCTTTTGCGAGCTCGTCGATACGCTCCAGGCAGGCTTCACGCACCAGCTTTTGCAGCAGCTCAACTCGAGATCCGAGCCACTCCAGCTCTTCCGCGCTAATCCGGTACTCGCGTGAATAACGCGCCTTCACGTAAGCCTCACGAAGAAGCTCGAAGCAACGTCGTTCAAACTTGGATTGACGCGGCCATACAGTCTTCAGCTGCGGCTCAAGCTCCTCGGAAAGCTGCCGCAAGCGACTGAGGTTATGTGTCTTCGGACTGTACAAAGTCCGGACCAGAAGCACGCAATGATACAGACGTTCGGTCGCTTGATGCAGCTCGAACGCAGATTTTTTCAAACGCCCGCGTCGTAGATTGCTCTCGAAGTCATCAATGAATTCTTGGGCACTCTCGAACCATTCCTCGAAGTAGTCCTTCGTCTCCCGCAAGGCCTGTCCGGGTGACAACGGCTGAGGCTCGGCGAACGGAAATCCGGGCTCCTGAAAGAGCAGGATTCCGTCGCGGACGATGTCGAGGAAGAAGTAGCGCCCGAGCTTCAGCTTCTCGTTCACGTCGTCAAGGCTATGATAGATAATGCTTACCGGCGTGCGCAGATTTGTGCCCGCGGACAGCTCGTCGAGGAGCCCGTCCTCGGTCTTCTGCCAGAACTCGGCGACGTCGGTCAGCTCGTCGGAATTGACGACGACCAGCAGGTCAAAATCGGAAAAATAGCGCCCGATCGGATCCTCGATCCAGTCACCGCGCGCATAGCTTCCGAACAGGATGATCTTGAGGAGCTTTGCGCTTCTCAGCCTCGGCATCGTGCGGCGCGCGACGGCAAAGTCGAAGCCGTCACGGATCGCCTGGACGACGAATTCGAGCTCGCGCAGCTTGCCTTCTGGAAGATGCTCAAGGCCGGTTTTCACAGACGGCAGACTCGCTTGTGCAACGGCCGTTGCCAAGAGCTAATTGAATGCACCAGCGACGATCATAACGCAGGAAAGCTACGATCGGATCGTGCAGGCGATCCCGCGCAAGCCACCGCCGGATTTGATTAGGCTCTCGGTTGCGTTCAGATCCCTTCCTCGAACGACACTGCGACGCTGCCGTTGGCGCTCAAGCGAACTTGGTTTCCTTCGACTTCGGCGATGAGTCCTCCAGGCACATAATGCCTGTGACCGGCGTGTCTCCCCAGACCGGAATCCGCCTTGGTGAGACGGATCCGCGAACCGTCAAGCGCATCGACCGTCCCCACGTGAACGCCGTCAGCGCCGATGACTTCCATTCCTGGCTTCACGCCTTCAATTCGTGACATTCGCGCATTCCCCGCTGTTGTTTCGTGACGTTGCGATGCCGGCTCGCTTGGGGAGCGGGAGGGCAGCCGGCACCGCAACTAATCATGCACTCGTGCGAGATCCTACACCGGTTACAGGAGGGTCCTCTGGGGGCGCCAATTCACTGCGCGTGCGCGCGCCGAGCGATTGCGACCTGAGCCGGACTAAAGCCGAGGAAATTGCGGCGCCGGAAGGTCGATGGATCCTTTCCGTAATGATCGCTGAAGAGGCGACTGAAGTGGCTCCGGCTGCTAAAGCCGACTTCCGACGCAATGGCTTCCACGGGCCGGACCGTGGAGATGAGCAGGCGCCGTGCCAGGTTGAGCCTGATCCGAGTCACGAACTCCATGGGCGTGACGCCGAGCGTGGCCTTGAATTCCCGCGCAAATGCGGAACGGCTCATCCCCGCCTCCTTCGCCAGGCTCGTCAGCGAGTGAGCAGCTGGAGGGCGATCGAGAATGGCGGCGATTGCCCGCCCGATGCGCGCATCGCTGAAGAGCGCCGGCGGGGTTCCCGCATCGTGGCTCGACCTCAGGTGGCGTCGGAGGAGGACGACAAGACACGCCTTCATCAGGGCGCTGGTCAGCGCCATCGCGCCTTCGCTTGGCGCCGCCACTTCTTCTAGCATTGCCCTGAACGCGGCGGAGACGACCGGAACGTCCGACAAGTCCTCCGCGACTGCTTGCGACAGTCCGTCGAGCGGTCCGTAGGACCCATTTGGGTCCGCCTGGACTGTCCCGCATGCAATTCGCAAGACCGATGCTCGCCCCTCCGTCGCGTCAAGGACGACCATGCCGTCGCCAACGGGCAGACAGACGTCCGAGGATATCTTGCTCGTTGCGACACTCTTCGAGGCAGCAAGATATTGCAGGCGTCCGGGAGGAACGATCACCATTGCGCCCGCTGGCGCCTCGATCGGATCCCTGTCGGCGATCGTGAGATAGAGCGTGCCCTCGAGCACATGGTGGACTTCGATCACGTCCATCGGCGGAAAGACCAATCGGACATCTGCGGCGATTTCGCATAGTGCGAACGCCTCCACGTCGACGGAAAGTGCCGAGAGCAGGGCGTCCAGCGTCGAGCTGCCCATGATGTTGTCGTCCTGCGATTTCGTCGTCATCAGAGACTTACTCGCAAACAATGATCGATTGTTAGTCCGCCATTGGGTCGCGCGGCAGGCAGGGCACTTCCGCCGGCGTCGAGATTTCAGCTATTGCCTGCAACGTACTCCTCGACGTTGAGGTCGACCGGCTCCACACCCATCCCGGTCAGATGCTCGCTCTCGAAACGCAGGAACTCGACCCCAAGGCTGTGCCTCAACTCGATCGCGATGTGGCACCTGAAATCGGTGAGGCCCTGTCGTTCTTCCTCGGCCATGTGGTCGCTGTTTGCCCTGTTGGCTGCCGCAACGGCCTCGAACCAGTCGGGCGATCCGACGTCATGCCGGTCGACCTCCGTCGCCGTATCGCGGATCTCGTTATGATCCTTGATCGCATCGCGGGTTTCCTCGGCAGGCGTTTCATTGTCGGCGCCCCGGCCGAGCTTGAGCAGCTCGGGATAGAAGAACCGCTCTTCGGCAAAGGCGTGCGTGTCGAGAAGCACCCGCAGCCGGGTCCAGACGGCCTGCAGCGCGCCCCTGTCGCCCGGACCCAATTCCTCGATCAGCGCGAAGAGCCGCCGCTGCTCTGTGTGATCCTCGGCAATCAGTTGGGTGATATCCACGGCGCGCCTCCTTCATGACCGGATCTCGATGGTCCAGGCTGTCTGGTTACGCCGACAAGCGGAATGCATTTTGCTGCTCCGCCGCCCCTCGTCTCAGGTGCGCGCGCAGCACGTGTATCCAGTCCGGAGCAAAGCTTTACGCCTCGTTTGTTATAGCGCGTTATTTAAACCTGAGAGACAGCAGTTTGGGCAGTGACTGCTGCATAGTACACAGGAAAGCCTGACAAGTGATCATGCTCAGCCGCCTCGCCCGGAGGCATTTCGGGACTGACGTAACCACCCCTTCAGGGCGCGCACTGGTCGAAGAGCACTACTGGTCTTTGCGCAGGCAGGCCCCGATCGTTTACCTGCTTGGTATCGTTAATCTTTCGGCGATGGAGATTGCGGCGACCGGCACGCTGTCGCCCGGATTCAACGTGCCGACTTTCATCGCGGCCTGCGGTGTCATTCGCACTTGGCAATGGTACGGCGCCGACCGCGGCAGCGCGCCCACGCACGAGATCATGATGAAGAGGCTGCGCCAGACCGTCTGGTTCGCTGCGGCGATTTGCATCACCGTATGTGCGCGGTGCCTCTACCTTCTTCAGGTCGGCGATGCGGCTTCGGACATGGCTGTGATGCTGTTCGGGGGGCTCACCGCGATCGGTGTCGCCTACGGCCTCACCGCGCTTCCGATCGCCGGATGGATGCCGCTCCTTTTGATCATCGGTCCGATGTCCATTGTCGGATTTATGTCCGAGGACCGGCGGTTTGCCGGCGCTGCCTTCGGCCTGGTCGTGGTCGCGGTGCTCACGCTGCGGCTGCTTGGCGCACACAGTCGGCATTTCACGACGGTAATTCGCTCGCGGTCAGTGATCGCCCGCGAGCAGGAACTCGTCGAGCAGGCACGCCAGGAGGCGATCGTCGCGGCGACGACCGATTTTTTGACCGGGCTTCCCAATCGCCGAGCCCTGGTCGCGGCACTGGACACGGCGGCATCGGAAGGCATTGAGCCATTCGCGCTGGCGATCCTGGACCTCGACCGTTTCAAGGCGGTCAACGACACCTTCGGTCATGCGATCGGCGACCAGTTGCTGAAGGAAGTCGCCGCGCGGCTCGTGAATACGGTCGGAAGGCGCGGTCTAGTGGCTCGCCTCGGGGGCGACGAATTCGGGATTCTTCTGCCCGGCGCGAGAAGCGCACGGGAAGCGCAGGCGATCGGCAGCCACATCGTGAGCCGCGTGAACGGTCCGGCCTGTCTCGACGGCCGCGAGTTCACCATTGCGGCCTCCTGCGGAATCGGCCTTTCGCGCAAGTGCGAAGACTCCTCGCCCTCGCGGCTCATGGCTGACGCCGATCTCGCGTTGTACCAAGCCAAAGAGAATCCTGGCAGCGGCGCCGCCATATTCGAATTGAGCATGGAAGCACCGCGCCGCCGGCGCGCGCAGATCGAGCGCGCGCTCCAGCTTCCAGGAGTGCGGGACCAGCTGCGTGTCATGTTCCAGCCGATCTTCGATCTCAAGACCGGGCGGATCATCGCGAACGAGGCGCTGGCACGTTGGTCAAGTCCCGAGCTCGGAGCGATCGCTCCGTCGGAGTTCGTGCCCATTGCCGAGCAGCTCAACCTCATCGATGAGATCAACCGCCAGCTCATGAGCCTTGCCTTCGAGGCCGCGCATTCTTGGCCGCAGGAGATCAAGCTCTCCTTCAATCTCAGCGCGATCCAGCTATGCTCAGCCGGAGCGGCCAAGTCGGTTCTCGCCGCGCTCAAGCTTGCAGGACTGGCGGCCGGTCGGCTCCAGGTCGAGGTGACCGAAACGGCCTTGCTTGCCGATTTCGATCGCGCACGCTCCAACCTCACCGAATTGAGGAAGGCCGGAGCAACGATCGTGCTCGACGACTTCGGGGCGGGATACGCATCGATCGGCTACTTGCGCGAACTAAGATTCGACCAGATCAAGCTCGACGGAGCGCTGGTGACCGCCGCGCAGCACAGCCGGGACGGCAAGCGTCTGCTCCGCGCCGTCATCGGCCTGTGCGAAATCCTCGGTGTCTCTACGGTAGCCGAGCATGTCGAAAGCAAGGATCTTCTGAGCCTGGTGATGGAACTTGGCTGCACGGCGGGCCAGGGATTTTGGCTCGAACGGCCGCTCGAACCGCAAGACGTGCTGCATCTGTGCGGTTCGAAGGTGATACCGCTCCCGGCGCGAAACCGGCACGCTGCCTGATGACGACCGCGGAGCGGGCGGTCGAAGCTGCAAGTCGGGCAATCTGAAAAATGAGCACACTGTGCGCACGATTTGCGAGCACCAATCTAGAGCTGGAAGCACGAGAGCGGTCAGGAGCCGTCGGTCGTTGCTCCTGCGATGAGCCCGGCGATCAACAGATTGACGGCTGGGTCAGCACTTGTCTCGCGATAGGCAATCCAGAATGAGCCCGCTCCTAGGCCTTCGACCAAGGGCACGAAGGAAACGCCCGGGAAGCACAACTCCCCGATTGTCGAGCTGACGATCGACGCCCCTAGTCCGCTCGCAACGAGCGCCAGCATCGACGCCCAATCGTTCGCACGTTGGACGACCCTCGGCTCGAACCCCGCAGATCGGCATATCGAGCCTACCGTCTGGTGCAGCTGCGGAGCGATCGCTTCGTCGAGCGCCACAAAATCACGATTGCGAAAAAAGTCTATCGACAGCTCGGCCTTGCAGGCGGCCGGGTCACCTTCGGGAAGGACGGCTATGAGGCTGTCGGGAGCGAACCGGTAACTTTGGATGCCGGAACTAACGCGCGTTTCCCAACTTACGATCACATCAAACTGGTTCGCCTCAAGTCCTTCCCAGAGACTGGCCGAATAGGCGCTATGCAGAGCCAGCTCGATGCGCGGATTTTCTTCGCGGAAGCGTTTCAAAAGTCGCGGAAGTCCGGTGAGCATTGCGACCGGCACATAGGCGAACCTGACGGTTCCGCCTCCCCCGGCCGCGGCATCTCCGGCGCGGGCCACGGCGACATCAAGTTCACTTAATGCAAGCCGCGCAGCCTTGGCCAAAAGCTCTCCCGCGCGCGTCAGCCGAACATGGGGACGCCGGATGAAGAGCCTGTACCCAAGCAGGTCTTCCATGCGCCGGACGACTTGGCTCACCCTCGACTGGGTGACATTCAGGCGCTCGGCCGCCCGACCGAAATGGCATTCCTCCGCGACAACCAGGAGGGCGGGAAGTTCCGGCAAAAGGGATGGCGGCAAGCGCATTAGTTTCACCTAATGTCGTGAGGTCGACATAAGAATAGGCTTTGGTCTCCGAGTCCATATTCTTCCGAGCCGATGCAACTCGAGATCCGATTGCGCGCGCGGGGCGGCAAGGGGCGGCTCATCCGACTTGTCTGGCGAGGATCCTTGCCGCTTTGCTCGGCTGGCGACGACCCCTCGCCGAGTTCTGTCGAGTGAACATGTTCGCCGCCGAGGCTGATCTCGTCCGGCTGGCGCAGCTAAGCGAGGAGCTCCGCCGGATAGCATTTCTCCTTGTGCACTTGTCAGCTGAAACCACATCTGAAGGTTCTAGGGCCGCCTCTGGCGCGTACGACGCCGAGCTTTCCACGGACCTCTTGAGTGCGATCATTCGCGCGCGCCAAATGCGTTCGAGGTACATCGCGAACGACCTCTTCGCCGAGCCGGCTTGGGACATGATGCTCGAGCTCCTTGAAGCCGAAATCACTCAGCGCCGAGTGACCGTTTCGAAACTATGCAATGCGGCAGAGGTACCTTCGACCACGGCGCTTCGCTGGCTGGACGTGATCGTCGACAAGGGCATCGCGATCCGGCGTCCGGATCGGTTCGATTCTCGCCTTGTGTACGTAGAGCTTTGCGATGGAGCGAGCGCTGCTCTGCGCCGCTACTTCGCCGAGCTCATGCGAGCGTAACTCGCATGAAGGCTCAACTCGCGCGTGAGCGTGCTTGAAGGCACCGCGTCTCAGGCGCGCGCGAAACCGGCTCACGTGCGCGCGGCCGGATAGTATTGAGGTGCCTCGCGCCGATTGAACATGCCGTAGTCACGGACGACCCGGATCCGGCGCAATCGGCCGTCCGCTGGTAGTTTGTCGTCAGTTCAAAGGCCTCAACGCCGCCGCAGTTCGCAAAGACTGGGGCAAAATCAAATCGCCAGGGGTGAGGACCGCCTCGAACGCATCCCAGTCCAGGATTGGAGTTTCTTCGCACTCGGTGGGCTGCCGAGCGCAGGACGTCGAGTGTCGAGGCGCATGATATGTCATCCGCCAGGTTGATCGTCATGAGACGCTTACTCGCACACGGCGGTCGATCGTTACTCCTACTGTTACCTTCCCGGCGACAGTGCCTTCCTTGGCGCGCCGCCGATCAACCCCTAGATCGTATCGGGGCGGATCGGCTTTCACATTGTACCGAGAATGACTCGTCTGATTACCGAGGTCGTATGTCCGAAATCGACTGGCTGTCCCGCCTTCTCCAACTGATAAGCGTTACGGGACAACTTGAGGTACGCTGCAACTATGGAGCGCCATGGCGGGTAGCCTGGCCCCCGGCAGCGGCGCGCGAGATTCCCTACCATGTCGTGCTCAGGGGCCGGGCCATCATCGAGGATCCGGAAACACGAACGGCGAGGGAGCTTGCGAGCGGAGACATTGTGCTGATGCCGCACGGATCGGCGCATGTGCTTCACGACGGCAGCGGCCAGACGCCGTTGCCGACCCATCAGAGTCAGCGAGCCGCCGGATGGATGCTGAGCCAGAATGAAGGTGGAAGTGAAGAGCTGGACCTTCTCTGCGGCCGGTTCTTCATCGCGGCTCCTCATGATCGGCTGATCCATGATTACCTGCCGGCAAATCTGGTGGTGCGGGCTTCTGAGCGCGGAGGCGAGGAAGCCACAGGGCCGGCTTCGAACCACCTCGCCGGGCTGCTCGAGCTGATGCGAACGGAATCTGCCAGCGACAGGCCGGGAAGCCGCGCCATGCTCCACGCCCTCTCGTCGGCGCTTTTCACGCTGGTGCTGCGCGCGGCCAGTGAATCCGAGCAAGCCCCCGAAGGCCTCCTGGCGCTGGCGGGACACCCTCGGCTGGCTCCGGCGATTTCAGCAATGTTCGCCAATCCGGCGGCCCGCTGGAAGCTGACCGATCTCGCGAGGCTGTGCGGCATGTCCCGAGCTACGTTCATGCGGCAATTCCAGGACAAGCTCGGACGCTCGGCAGCCGACTTTCTAACCGATATCCGGATGAGCCTTGCAGCCAACGAACTGAACAAGCCGGGGATCGGCACCGAGGCGGTTGCCGATCTGGTCGGCTATCAATCCGTCGCCGCGTTCCGCCGCGTGTTCACCGCCAGAATGGGGATGACGCCGGGACAATGGCGCCGCCAAGCGCCTCAACGGCAATAGGCGCGGGCTCTCCCCGGCGAGATCGCCGGCTCGATAATCGATCATCCGCCCGGCATCAGCCCCGACGGACGCCAGCCCGGCCCGCTTCTTCCAGACTGATCTTCCCGGAGGCGCAGCCAGCCTCACCAGTGTCGCGCCGACGGCACGCAATCGGCTAAGCCGATCCATTTGATCCTTTTGAGCACCAAATTTGGACGTACGCGTCTCGAATGCTCCAGGCGCGCTAGTTAGATCAGGTTCAACTGCCACCCTGATGAGGATCGCCGCCGTGAATAACGCAGTCATCGAAAACATGCTGAGCCGAAGTTCCACGAAATATTATGACGCCTCGGCGACCCTCAGCGACGAGCAAGTCGGCGATCTCGTGCGGATCGGCACTTCGGCGCCGACTTCGTTCCACTTGCAGAACTGGCGGTTCGTCGCGGTGCGCTCGCCCGAGGCGAAAGCCCGCCTGCGCCCGATCGCCTGGAACCAGCCCGCGATCACCGACGCCGCGGTCACCTTCATCATCATCGGGCAGATGGCCGACGCGAGCCTCGTCCCGCATCGGCTGGCTTCGGTCGTCGAGGCCGGAATCATGCCGGCGCACCTGATCCCCGAGTGGGAGAATCCGGCGCGCGGTCTTTACGACGACAATGTGCAGCTCCAGCGTGACGAGGCGATCCGCACCGCCACGTTCGGCGCCGCGGCGATCATCTACGCTGCTCGCTCGCTCGGCTGGGGTTCGACGCCGATGATCGGATTCGACTTCGACGCCGTCTCCCGTGAGTTCGGCCTCGCCGAAAACGAGATCCCGGTGATGCTCCTGTCGGTCGGCCCGGAGCGCAAAGGGAACTGGCCGCAGAAGCCGCGCCTGCCGGTGCACGATGTCCTGGAATTTGCCTGATCACCAACCCCGCTCAAAGTTGAGGAAATTTACCATGACACGTTGTGAAGTCCCTGCGCCGGACCTGGTCCCGGCCGAATCGAAGCCCACGCTTGAGGCGTTCACCAGCAACATCGGGTTCACTCCCAACATGATGGCGGCGTTCGCGAACAGCCCCATCGCGTTCAAGGCCTGGGCGGCCCTGCTCGGCTCGCTGAGCAAGGCGCTCGACGTGAAGACGCGCGACAGCATCGGCCTCGCCGTTTCCGAGGTGAACGGCTGCAACTATTGTCTGACGGTTCACAGCTTCACCGCCGAGCACATGGCCAAGCTGTCGGCAGACGAGATCATCCTCGCCCGGAAAGGCCTTGCCAAGGACTCCAAGCGCAACGCCGCCCTACAGTTCGCGCGCAAGGTCATCGAGACGCGTGGTCACGTCACCGACGGCGATCTCGCGGCGGTGCGTGCTGCAGGGTTCACCGAGGCGAACGTCATCGAGATCGTCGCTCTGGTCGCGATGTATTCGCTGACGAACTTCTTCAACAACGTGTTCGATCCCGAGAAGGATTTTCCCGCCGTCGCGGCCGCCGGCACAATCTGAAGCGTAGCGATCGCTCGAACCGCGTCCGCCCCTTCCCGGACGACCGAGGTGAAGCGATCGTAACCGGGAGCCCGGGCGCACCGAGCAGGTCTCGAGGACGCGTCCGGGCTTTCCTGCGGCCAGCCCGATCGGGAGCCGCGCCATCACCGGTCACAAGGAAAGAACGTGGCACTCAACATCCTTCATATCGATTGCAGTCCCCGAGCCGATTCTCACAGCCGCCAGCTTTCAGCATCGATCGTCGAAAAGCTCGTCGAAGTGGCGCCCGGTGCCCGGATCGGCCGGCGGGATCTCGGCGCCGATCCGCTGCCGCCTGCCACGTCCGATTACGCGACCACGCTCTCGTCGCCGGCAACGCTCGCAGCTCCAGTCGAGGGATCGCTCGAACTATCGGAAAAGCTCATCCAGGAAGTCGAGGCAGCCGGCGCGATCGTCATCGGCACGCCCATGCACAACCTTACCGTCCCTTCCGTTCTGAAAGCGTGGATCGACCAGATTCTTCGGGCCGGCCGCACCTTCAGGTCAACGCCGGCGGGCAAGACGGGAATGATCCCGGACCGTCCGGTGCTGGTCGCTATCGCGTCCGGCGGGACGTTCACCGGTGAACGAGCCGGGCAGCCCGATTTCCTGAGGCCCTATCTCAAGGAGGTGCTGGGAAGCATCGGGCTCAAGTCCGTCCAGTTCCTCGCCGTGCAGGCGACCGCCTTCCTCAACGAGGAAACGGCGGCGTCAGCGCGGGAGAGGGCACTGGGCGCGCTGGACCTCTCCGCCATCATCGAACCTGTGCCGCTGGCGAGTGCCAGTGGAGCATAGGCGATCAACGACACATCGCGAGTGGGCCGCGCGATTCCTCCCATGAAAGGCAAAAAATTTGGAACCCTCCCTTCAGCCCGGCGACCGGCTGACGACGGCTTTGGCGCCTGACGCGGACACCGTCGCCGAATGGATCGGACCAGAGGCCCTGAAGCGCTGGCGGCAGCTGCAGGCCTGGATCGATGAAAACTATCCCGGAGTCTTCGCACCCGAGTGGCTCAATGGGGGCAGGAAGCGTGGCTGGTCCCTGCGCTATAAAAAGACGAAGGCCTTCTGCACCCTCATCCCCGAATACGGGCGCTTTTCGGTCGTCATCGTGTTTGGCGGAGCCGAGCGGGAGAAATTCGAGGAGCGCCGCTACAGCTGGCGCAATCAACTCGTGCAGCTCTACGATTCCGCGAAGACCTATCCCGACGGAAGATTCCTGACGCTTCCCGTGTCGACTGGCGACGACCTTGAGGAGGTGAAGGAACTTCTCATCATGAAGCGGCCGCCGCCGTCGCGCGCGAGCTAGCCATGCGGACATCACCTGTCGGTCGGCATTCAGTCGAAGCGAGGACGAACATGGTTGAAATCAATGCGGACATGGAGGCGATCGTCGGCCGGGCGATCCTGTCTTTCGTTGCAACGGTCAATGAAGACGGAACGCCCAATCTGTCTCCGAAGGCCTCGTTGACCGTGAGGAACGGCGCCCTCTATTTCGCCGACATCGCATCGCCAAAGACGATCAGGAACTTGCGGCGGAACCCTGCCGTCGAGATCAATGTCGTCGATATCTTCGAGCGCCGCGGGTATCGATTCACCGGGCGCGGGCTGGTGCTTTCGCCGCGCGACGAGGATTATTCGCCGATCGCTGACTGGGTCCGGGCGACCAACGGACCGGAGTATCCGGTCGATCACGTCGTCAGGATCGAAACGACGTCGATCACGCCGCTGCTTTCGCCGGCTCATGTGTTCGCCGAGCCTCCCCGATCGCAGGAGGAGATCAGGACCACCTATTACAACAAATATGGTGTGAAACCCCTCGAAGCGTAGCGCCCGGTCGAAAGACCCGCCGCCGATCACGCTCGTGCAACCGACGCGTCAGCTTGCCGGGCCTCGTCCTGATGGTCGTCATTTGGGGTAGCGACATCGAAACCTTGCGCGACGACGTCGACCTACAAGTGATCGGCGTTGTCCGACGTCATTGATCTCTGGCTCGCCGCGCTCGCGGCCCGCCGCGGCGCCTGACGGCTTTCGGACGACGATGATATGAGGCGACTGCTTGACCTGAACGAAGAGGGTGGCGCTTGCTGACCTTTCGATGGGATTGACCGCAGCGCCAGGCAGTCGACGGACGCATGATCCGGGCAAGCTGCTGTCGCTGACGTCGATCGGCGATCGGCGACCTCAGCAGCATGCCTCGAGTGCCCGTCCAGGCGGCCTCACGCCGCCGGCGGTAACTTCCGTCCACGCTGCGCCGTGCTTGCACCTGACTGAAGACCGTCACCCGGGCCGCAACGACCTCGCATGGAATGAACGCATTGCGCCGCTCGACCGCTGCACCACACTGTTGAGGAACAATCGCATGCAATCAAAGGACAAGACGGCGGTCGATCCCAGGAAGGACTTCGATCGCGAGCCCTGCGCTCGAAAGTGGAGCGGGGCAACGGACGAAGGACAAGGTCCTCTGAGCGATGACGCCCGCCCTCCTCAGCTGCCCGTGTTCTCCAACCCGATGGGCGTGCGTAGCATCGAGATCGGCGTCACCGCTTTTGATTGCATCGGTTTGCTGCCTCCTCACGATCATCCCCACGTCTACCTCAACATGGGAGAGCAAGCGGACATCCAATGTCCTTATTGTTCAACCCGATATCGGTTCAATCCTGCGCTTCGCTGGAACGAAACAATCCCGTCCGACTGCTGCACGGCCAGTGCGTGAGTCCGCACTGGTTGGGGCGATGTTCGCAGTTGCGTCCGCACCTACTTCAGAACAGCAGTCTGTAGATTGCAACGAGCGCACTGAAAGTGGCCAGCGACACAAGGGTCATGACAAACGCCAGGCGGAACGCAAGTTTTCCAATGATGATGAATCGCTCAACATGCGAACTTCTCAGTGGGCCTTGCATCCTACCTACCCCTTCTTTTCTCGCGCAGCGTCGATGCTGAAGGCGGCGGCCGTCCCGGCTGCGGCGAGATAAAAGGTGTCACGCATGTTCTTTTTGCTCGGCTTTCTGTTTCGCGGCGTGAGCCGCATCCTCGGCGAGCATCTGGCGTGAGCGGAGGATCGTCTCGACCCACCCGGAGAAGGCGTGAGCAAGCATCGTGATCACGTCCTTCAAGGGTCCGTCGTTCAGGCACCCGCTTTCATCGAAGCTGTTGTCGCTGACATTGCCCAGATAGGCTTCCGGCTGGGCCATGATCGGCATGTTGAGGTAGACTGCGGCCTGGCGGATCTGGTGGTTGGAGCCGAAGCCGCCGATGCCTCCCGGGGAGGCGGTCACGATCGCCGCCGGTTTCTTGTCGAACACGCTCTCACCATAGGGGCGCGATCCGACATCTATCGCATTCTTGAGCACGCCCGGGACGCCGCGATTATATTCGGGGCTGACGAACAGCACTCCGTCCGCGGCGCCGACCTGCTGGCGGAACCGCACCCATTGCTCGGGCGGGTCGGCATCGAGATCCTGATTGTAGAGCGGAAGGTCGCCGATTTCGATGATCGCGCAGTCGAGATCACCACCGCGGATTGCGCAGATCGAACGGGCGACCTTGCGGTTGATGCTCTCTTTCCTGAGGCTTCCGACGAGGATCGCGATTTTATACGCCATGTCTCTTCTCCACTCGTGAGATCATTTGCCCCAACTGCTCGCCGTTCGGACTTGACGGGTTACATCAACGGGGCGGCGCGACGGCAGGTGAGCCGGTGCTGGAAGGCTTTCGGTGACTCAATCTTCGGATGAGTCCAGCGCTCGCCCGATGCGCTTTAGTCCGCGATGAATGTTGACCTTCACGAGCGACGGCGACTGACCGGACATGCGCGATGCTTCCTCGACACTCGCCCCCCGCAGCTTGACCAGCCGGATGACCACTTCCTGGGCAGGCTTGGTCTCAGCCAGGAGCAGGTCGAGCAGGACCGCGGCGCGCGTCGCCGACCCGTGGTCGTCCACCGGCACCTCCATATCCTCGAGACTATCGGGGTTTCGAACGTGGCTGCGGAGCTGGTCGATCCATTTGAACCGGGCGATGGTCTTCAGCCATGGGCGCATCGGATCCGATGTTTGATAGCTTTGCTTATGGACATGGACCGCCAGCAAGGCTTCCTGGGTCGCGTCCTCGGCGGCGTCGGCCGGAAGCCGCCTGTGGAAATAGCGCGAGAGCCACACCCTGACTTCGCGCATCAACCGCTCATAGGCGGCCTCGTCACCGCCCTGCGCGGCGGCCATCAGGCGGTTCCAGCGATCGTCGATGGAGGCATCAGCGGCTGTTTGCCGGCTGGCCCGCCGCTGCCCCCCCGGGCTCTCTTCGGGGCTTTGCACGCTTTCTGATGCGCTCTCCGTACATCCGGCAACTCCTTGACTAGGGATGCCGCCTCGATGCGCGATCCGGGTGCTTCCGGGGCAATGCGAGTCCGCTATTGTCGATGCCGGCAGGTTGAACATTGGTCGAGCTCCGGGGAGTTCCGATGAGCCTCAGATCGCACCACCTCCTGATCCGCGTAACCCTCATCGAAGCTAAGGCTACGCTCCCCAATCGGGGGGATGTTTCCGGGTGGAAGTTTCGCCCGTCACTCCGTTGGCGTTCCTCCGCGCTCCCATGACGATCGTGCTGCGGCCGAAGGCATAAGCGTCGAGCGAGAACGCGCCCGGACCAGTGCAAATGAGAGCCAGAGCAGTGATGATCTGGGGCGTGCTGCTGAGTATTGGTCCGTGGCCGAGCAGGCACAGATACGAAGTCATGCAGATGCTGAGCACTGCCACTATCCTCGTGGAGTAACCGATGGCGATGGGTACCGATAAGAGCAGCGCGACAGGCAAGCGGAAGGATGACAGATTATCGGCCGACGCGGCGATCAGAAGTGAAGCGCCGACGGACATGCGGATCAGGAGGAGTCCTGCACCGGTGCCCCCACCTGGAAAGTATGGGCCGACGTGGCGCATAGAGGAGCAGTCTATATTTCGGGGCAGGTTCTCCTCACCCCCATTTGAGGTATTATCCGCTCAACCCTTCGGGTGAGTTCTTGTGTGAGCCGCAGTTCTGGTCCGAGCCGCTGCTCTTCGAGATATTCGGGGACGGCGTAATGAATGGCAATTCACGCCAGATCGGCCGAACACTGCGGCTTGGCAGGGACACCCTGTGATGAACCGTATCCGCGTCTTCGTCGTCGATGATCACGAAGTGCTGCGTGAAGGAATCGCGGCAATCCTCGATCCGGAACACAACCTCGAGATCGTCGGCACGGCCTCGAACGGTCTGGAGGCGGTACAATTGTACGAACGTCTCCGCCCCGACGTGACTCTCATGGACCTCCAGATGCCCGTCATGGAGGGCCTGGAGGCCATCATCAAAATTCGAGAGACAACACCCCAGGCACGCATTGTCGTCCTGACAACCTATCGCGGGGATGTGCAGGCTGTTCGCGCGTTGAAGGCAGGTGCCTGCGGCTACCTGTTGAAGAGCTCTCTCATCGATGAACTCCTGACTGCCATACGCGTCGTACATGCAGGGCAGAGGTACATCCCCGGGGAGATTGCTCAGGAAATTGCTTACCACGCGGCAGAAGACCCGCTGAGCGAGAAGGAAGTGGCAGTCCTTGAGCTCGTTGCGCAAGGCAAGGCCAACAAAACGATCGCCTGGGAACTGAAGTTATCCGAGGAGACGATCAAAGCGCATCTCAAAAACATCTATTCGAAGCTTTCCGTGAACGATCGGACTCAGGCGGTCACCACGGCGCTGCGACGTGGAATAATAGCCCTTTAGCGGTGGTAGTGGCAGTGGCGCGAATTAGGGCGAAGCGACCTTGGATCACCGCTGCGATGGTATCTATCGTCATTCAGCCAACTTCCGCGTTCGCCGCACGTGAACCCCCTGAGGCGTCCAAGGGCACATCCGCCCAAGGCAAACAGGAGAAGCCCACATCCAAGGCAGCAGTTCCCGAAACCATTGTGGTCACTGCAGCCAGGTCTAACCTGCCTGCGACGTCCCTGCCTCTGAACTACCAGATAATCGGTGGGAGTGACCTGCGGCGCGACGTTGCCGTCTATGGCTCAATCATCGACGCCGTGTCAGCCCGGATCCCGTCCTTCTCGCCGACCCGAGAGAAGCTGAGCGGCTTCGGTGAAACTCTTCGCGGGCGCTCGCCCCTGTACGAAATCGACGGAGTTCCGCAGTCAACTCCGATCCGCGACGGCTCGCGCGATGCTTATACGATCGACCCGTTCTTCGTCGAAAAGGTCGAAGTCATCCTCGGATCAAACGCACTTCAAGGCATAGGTGCTACCGGCGGGGTGGTTAACCAGGTTACCGTAGAGAGCCCCGGGATCGATGGGCTGGCCGTTCGATCATTGGTGCAGGGAACGGCAAATCGAATGCGGACGAGCACCGAGGGTGGGAAACTCGCCGGCTCAATAGCGTGGCGTCATGGCAAGTTTGACGCGCTGGTCGGCGCGGCTTTCGAGGGACGGGGCGCTTTCGTCGACGCTCGCGGGCGCCTCATCGGCCAAGATGGAACCGAAGGTGAAATCCAGGACAGCAGGAGCCGGTCGGAATTCGCGCGAGCTGGGTTTCAGCTGGGCCGATCGGGCCGCCTCGAATTGGTTGCGAATCAATTTCGCCTCGCCGGGAACGGCGATTACGTGACCATCCCTGGCAGCAGGCAAGGAGGAATCCCGACGTCCGCCACAAGAGGCAACAGGATGGGATTGCCGCCAAGCGGAAAAGCAAGACTTTTGTCCATGTCTTACAAGAACTCGGGGCTGCTGGGCGGAAGCCTGTCGGCGCAGCTATTCCTGAACCGGACAAATGATCTCTTTGGTGGTGGAGTCTTCGCGACCTTTCAGGACGCTCACATTGATCCAACAGGAAAACTGTTCGACCAATCGGAGAACGTTTCAAAAAAGACCGGCGCCAAATTCAGCTTCGAAAGGGGTTTGCCGGGCCTTGAGCAGCTAAAGCTCATCGCGGGGCTGGACATGCTCGTCGATCGAACGGCCCAGACTTTGAAGCTGACGAATAGGAAATGGGTCCCCGCGACAACGTTTCGGAGCATCGCTCCGTTTGGACAGGCGAATCTGGAGCTTGCCGGCGGCCGCTTCAGGATAATCGGCGGTGTTCGCCTCGAGAATGTCAGGCTGGATGTTCCCGATTATACAACGCTGGCATTCTACGGCTCTCGCAACGTCACCGGCGGGACTCCGGCTTTCCACCGTTTGCTGAAAAACGGCGGGATCATATTCGAGCCCGCAACCGGCGTTCGTGCTTTCGCCTCCTATTCAGAGGGCTACACAATTCCTGACGTCGGACGCATTCTGCGCGCGGTCACGCAGCCGAACGTGATGATCGATCATTTCCTCGATCTGCGACCGATCGTCTCCGACAATCGAGAACTGGGCCTCGAGTGGAATCGCGGCACGCTCGACGCATCGGCATCTTATTTCTGGTCTTCAAGCCGTCTCGGGTCCGTCCTGGTCCGCAATTCCGACGGAATATTTGATGTCGTCCGGCAACCAATTCGGCTGCGTGGGTTCGAGGCGCGCGCGAACTGGCGCGCTCCTCTACCCGGTCTACGGATGGCCGCCGCTCTATCGACTCTAATCGGGCGGACAGACGCAAACGAAGACGGGCGTCCGAATGAAGACCTCGATGGAGCGAATATAGGTCCGGACCGCCTGAACTTGAGCGCAGAATGGAAGCATGGCCCCTTCTGGGTGCGCGGAACCATGCGCCGCTATTTTCCGCGTCACTTCCACGGTCAAGATCCCCGCAACGACTTCGCTGGCTACTCTTTGCTCGACGCAGAAGCAGGCTACGAACTGGGACGAGTCCAGCTTTCCGTTTCGGTCTCGAACCTCGCGAACAGGCAGTACATCACTTACTTCAGCGACACACAGGGACCAACCGACGACCTCCGTTTTTTCGCGGGGCGCGGACGGGCCATAACCGTGGGGCTATCGCAGAACTGGTAACTGAAAACGTCATGGGGTGGCAGACTGACGTTTTCTCTGCAGCCATGAAAACCAGGGGACGGCTTGATCGCAATATGCAGCATGCGCAGGCACGATCAGCGCGATCTCAGTCCCTCCTGATTGCCTGCTGGAAATATACAAAGCGCCGCCAATTCGCTCGGCCCGTTCCCGCATTCCCAGAAGGCCAAAATGATTCTTCCGCCCACTCCGCAAGATGCCGGGAGCAATTCCCGATCCGTCATCGACAACCGACAGGCGCAGTTCGCGGCGGCCCCACACGACCAGGATATCGATCAGGGTTGCGGATGCATGGTCGCAGGCGTTCCTGACTGCCTCTTCCACGACCCGCTTTACCTCCGTGCGAACGAGCGGGTGCAGCGCCGTTGGAGAGCCCTCCTGGGTCCACTGGATGGCTGGCCCGTGCTGACCGCACTCAGCTGAGATGCGCTGGGACAAGGATGCAATCAGATCGTCCTGCTCCGGGTCGACGCGAAGTTCCTTAACCCTGTCACGCGCCTCGACGAGCATGCGCTGAGCTTTCGTGACAGCGGAGCTCAAGACGTCTTTGGCAGCGGGTTCGCCCAGCCGATTAGCTGCTGCCTTGAACTGCAACAGCAGCCCCTGAAAGGACTGGAGCAGGGTGTCGTGGAGCTCGCGAGCAATGCGCTCACGCTCTGCCATGCGTACGTTGAAGCGGCTTTGCAGGGCGGCGGTGACCTGGCGGAGGCGCAGCGCGTACGCGAAGGCTGCCAGGCAGAGGATGCCGGCGGCAACCAGAATCTTAAACCAGATTGACTGAGTGAAGGTCGGCTCAATCGTCAACTTCACCATGGTCCCGCGCGAGCTTAGAACGCCGTTTTCGTTCGCAGCGATCAGACGGAAGGTATACGTCCCGGGACCGAGATTGGTATAAAATGCCTGCCGCCGCAGCCCGGGGTCAATCCACCTTCTGTCCTGGCCTTCGAGTTTGTAGCGCACGTGGACGCGCTTAGGCATGCGCAGACTGAGGACTGCGAAGTCGATTGCCAGATCAGAAGTGCCCGCAGGCAGGTCGATCGTAGTTGGGTCAAGGTAACGCCTTCCACCCGCAGTTATAGCGGCGATCGCGGTCCTGGGTTCTACCGGGTTGTGGGTGAGGCTCGCTGGATCAATCCAGACAATTCCGGTGGACGTTGAGGCCCAGATGCGGCCATCTCCGCCCATCACCAGACTGCGCCGCGTCCGAACCGAGTTGCTGTCGATCAATCCATCAAGGAAACCGAAGGTGCGCGTCTTTATGACCAGGCCAGGATCTGTTGAAGCACGCTCCAGGTCGCTCGTGCTCAAACGGACCAGTCCGTTTCGCGTGAACAGCCATGTCTCTCCTGCGCCGGTCTGAACAATGCCGTTCAGCCCAAGAATGGATCCCAGCTGCCGAGCAGCAACCAAGGCAAGGCGGCGCTGCCGGAGCAACCCGATGGCAGCGTCCCCGGCGAGGATAAGACCGCTTGGCCCTGCGGCGATACTTCTGATCGGCGAGAGCCGTCGATCGAAGCTCTCCGGTAAGATCACGGGCCCAGCCGGCCCGATCACAGCAACAGCCGATCCGCCGTTGACCCAGAGGTTACCCTGAACGTCGCGCACCATCTGTCCAGCCGAGAAATCATCGCGTGCGCGGAAAACAAACCGCTTCCATCCGCCGCTCGTACGGAGGTAGAGGCCGGCTGGCCCGGCGCTGACCCACATGCGGCCCCACCTGTCCGCGCCGCAATCGCCCACGCCGACCTTCAGTCCAGGGGGAGCCTTGATCGTCTTTCGCTGCGCTTTGCCGAGAACCATGAACCGATCTTCGGTGGCGACCCAGACTTGCTGATCAGGTCCTTCACAAACGGCTTCCGGCTCGTGGAAATTTGCGAGCACGACCCGAGGAGATCCTCCTGGCCCGATCTCGAACAGCCTGGCCCGCTCGGCGACGAAAACATGCCCGGCAGAGTTTGCTAATAGAAGATCGCCGTACGCCGCCGTGTCGCGAAGGACTGGCTCATCGACGATGTCGGCGTTACGAAAACGGTCCAATCCCAAGGTCGTACCAACCCATATGTTTCCCTCGCGATCCTCAAGGATCGAGTAAATGGCGTCGGATGTAAGCCCGTCGGCAGCACGAAACTGAATCGGCGTCCGGGTGCCATCGTTCGAAGTTGCGGACGGTTTCCGGAGCCATTCAATGCCTTCCTTGCGTCGGGCAATCCAAAGGTTGCCGTCGCGGTCGAACAAGGCCTGGCCTCGCCTTGACGAAGCATCTGCCCTGTACACGGCCGTTGGTACTCCGACTGGCAAACGCCCGCCCGGTCCCGTGAGCGGACGGAGTTCCCGATGCGCGAGCACCCATACGCGCCCCTCGCGGTCAAGGAAGATTCTCATCTCGGCGCCGCGATCTGCGATGATCCTTTCAAAGCGCGCTGCTTTCGGCGGAAGCCGAAAGATATTGTTGGAGAAGCCCGCCCAGAGGGCTCCGTCTGCGGTAATCAGGAGGCCTGAGCTGGTGTCACCGCCATATGGCGTCGATGGATCTTCCTCCGTCCACCTGCCCTGACGAAAATGCAAAAGGGGAGCACCCGGCTTCGGTCCCCCTAACCAAAGGTCTCCCTCGGGCGTCTGGGCAATCCATTGGACCGGCCAACCGAGTTTCGGTAATGGCAGCGGCACCAGTCGGCCCCGCCGGTACGCGTAGAACCGCCGGGATGCGGTGTAGTAGATCCAGATCTCACCGTCAGCCTGCCGGAAAAGTCTCCACGGGGAGCCTTCCCGCGTCTGGTCGAGAGCGCCGTCCATCCGCTCGAAGGTGAGCCCGTCAAAGCGGAAGACCCCGCCGTAGGCGCTGAGCCATAAATAGCCGTCCGGAGACTGAACGATGCCCGTGATACCTGCTGGTGCACCTTCGGCGACCGTCCAGCGGGTATGCCCATATTGTAATATCGAGCGCCTTGGATCGAGCGCAGATGCTTGGGAGCCAAGGCTAATGGCCATTGCCACCAGCAGGGCAGGCATCGCTTTTCTAAGAAGCGTGGTGGTCAACCCTGCTGTCCCCAACCCGGCCTCCTCCAGCCTTGTCGTCAAACGGGCAGTTAGCTGTTGTCATGGATACTCGGTTTAACCAGCGGCTCAATCGCCGACAGCTGAAACGGGACAGGTTTCGCCTCCCGACAACCCCGAATATGGCTCTGCAATGCCACTCGAGGCCGGGGAGCCGATGCGGACCCTCGGCTCGCGAATTGATCCTTGCAGCTCAAGTCTGGCTCGCAGCAACTTTGGGGAAATATTCGGGCGCCTCGCGCCGGTCGAACATGCCGTAGTCGCGAACGACCCGGACCCGGCGCAAGCGCGCGCCCGGCGGCAGCTCGGTTGTCAGTTCGAAGGATTCGGCCGCGGCTCCTGTGCGCCACGACTGAACCAGGATCAGATCGCCAGGAGTGAGAACCGCCTCGAGCACGTCCCAGTCGAGAAGGCCGTCGGCGTACGGATCGAGCCCGAGAAATTGCGAACAGTCGGCGGGATTGGAAGTCTCGTTCCACTCGGTTGGCCGCCTGGCGTCGATCAGCGTAAGCGCCGTCCCCTCGCCGACCCTGGTCTCGTCCAGCCGCTGCTCGACGAGTCCGTGGCCGGCGGGAATTCGGGTGTCGTTGGTGATCTCGCCGACCCGCAGATGATATTCGGCGAGGATTGCCGAGCGTCCCCTCTCCTCCACCTCATGATGGAGCGCATCGGTCCGCCATCGAACGAGCGATTTCTCATCCCGCCAGTCCGAAAGTGACAGGATCCAGCCTTCGCGCGTCAGGCTCCTGTAGCGGATATTGTCGATGAAGCCGTCGACCTGCTCGAGATCCGACCGGAGCCGCGCAGCATTGTCGAGATAGGCGTCCCACTGGCCGGGCCGCGGACGGGCTTCGAAGATAACCGCAAACATGGGAACCGGGCCTCCTTGCTGATGGGCGGACGCGAGGTGACGTCATGCATATGACAGTCGTCGCGAATGAACTCGCGCCGGCGACACCTGGGGTTACGCTCCCCGACCTGACGCGGGCGAGCGGGCCGACACCGGCCGCGATGCGGCTAAACGGTGGGGTGCGACCGCAACTGCCGGGCAAGGGTCGGCAGGAGTTCCGAAACAGTCGGGTGGATCGGCACGGCCCAGCTCAGCGCCTCGAAGGATTGCCCGGCGCTCATGAGGTCAACCACGCCGTGGATTGCCTCGTCGCCCCCGATGCCGAAGATCGCCGCGCCAAGGATCCGGTGCGTTTTGGCGTCCGCGATCAGCTTCATCAGCCCGATCGTTTCACCATTTTCCACCGCCCTGTTCACCTCGGCCATCGGCCGGTGGGATAAGAGGATATCGTGGCCCGCGGCCTTCGCTTCCTCCTCCGTCATCCCGGCCCGGCCGAGCGGCGGGTCGGTGTACAGAGCATAGGCCGGCACGCGCATCCTGAGTGTCCGCTGCTCCCCGTCGAGAAGATTGGCGGTGACGATCTCGAAATCATTGTACGCAGTATGTGTGAACGCGCCTCTGCCGTTGCATTCGCCGAGCGCCCAGATCCCATCGGCCGTGGTCCGGAGCTGTTCGTCGACCCGGATGAAGCCCTTTGCATCGGTCTCGATACCGGCGGCCTCAAGACCCAGATCATCGGTGTTCGGGCGGCGGCCCACGGCGACCAACACGTGGCTCCCGGCGACCACGGGAGGGCCGGACAGACAATCGAGCGACACGGCGATCCCTGTTCCATCGCGTCTCAAGCCGATGCAATCTGCGCTCGTACGAACGTCGATCCCCTCGCCTTCGAGCATCAGCCGGATCGCTTCCGAGACGTCGCGGTCCTCGCGCGAGACCAGCCGATCGGCCCGTTCGACGATCGTCACCTCGGCACCGAAGCGCCGGTGCATCTGCGCGAACTCGAGACCGACGTAGCTGCCGCCAACGACGACGAGGTGCTCGGGCACGCTCTCGAGTGCGACCATGTCGGTATTGTCGAGATAGGGAACCTCGCCGATGCCAGATATGTCGGGGATGCTCGCGCGGCCGCCGACGTTCAGAAAGATCTTCGGCGCATTCAGCACCTCGCTTTCGACCGTGACGGTTGCCGGTCCGGTGAGACGCGCGTGACCTCTCAGGAACGTCAGCCGATCCATGGAGCGGAGCCACGCTTCATTGCTCTCGCGCGCGTTGCGCGTGACCTCGTACGCCCGGGCGGCGGCGATCTTCATGTCGAAGCCGATGTTACCCGCCAGAACGCCGAATTCCGGTCCGCGCCTCGCAAGATGCATCGCCCGCGCGCTGGCGATCAGCGTCTTGGTTGGCATGCAACCGGTATTGACGCAGGTCCCGCCCACAAGCTTTCGCTCGACGAGCGCCACGGTCATGCCGGCGGCCGTCAACCGCCCCGCGAGCGGGGGTCCCGCCTGACCGGCTCCGACGATGATCGCGTCGAACCTGCGCGCACCTTCGCTCATTCCGGCACGTGAACCCATTTGCGTATGCCCGTCCACATGAAGCTAGAGATCGGTCAATGCGCCGCGCGCTTCTCGCGCCAGGTTGCGCAGCCCACGTGCGAGCGTTCCAGCGTCCGAGCCCACCGCGATGAAGCGGCATCCGAGCGCAGCATAGCGGGCTCCGTCCTCAACGTTGCCGACCAGGATGCCGGTCGGCGTTCCGGCGGCGGTGAGCGTCGAAATGGCATCCGCGATCGCCGACTGAACGTCCGGGTCGGATGGGCGGCCCGGATGACCGAGCGCGGCGGCGAGATCATTGGGCCCGATGAAGATACCATCGACGCCCTCGACCCCTGCAAGGCTGGAGAGGTTCGCCAATCCCGGCCGCGTCTCCACCTGGATGATCAGGCCAAGCTGTTCCGCCGCCTCACCCATATATTGGTCGATCGCACCCCATCGCGAGGCACGTACCGAGCCGACCGCAACGCCGCGATCGCCGGCCGGCGGATAGCGCAGTTGCCGGACAATCGCTTCCGCCTGGGGTGCACTCTCAACCTTCGGAACCATGATGGTCTGCACGCCGGCATCGAGCAGCGGCCCGATGGACGCACCGGTCCCGTCCCGCGCCCGCGCCACGAAACTGACCGGATATGGTCCGACCGCCCGAAGCTGTTCTGTGATCGTCAACGCGTCGTTCGGCCCGTGCTCTCCATCGGCGAGCAGCCAGTCAAATCCGGCCGTTGCGCCGATCTCGGCGGTGATGGCCGAGCCGAGGCTCAGCCAGAGGCCCATCTGAACACCCGGCTCGCGCAGGGCGGCCTTGAACCTGTTGACCGGCAATCTCGTCAAAGCGCAGCCTCCAGACGAAAGGCGTGCGCCAGTTCGGAGACGGCGAGCCACCGCTCGCGCTCCATCTTCGCATCGGGAAGGGCGCGGTAAGCGGGTGACCTTGCGGCAAACCGCGCCGAAGCATCGGCGAGGATCCGTCGCGTCGCCCTTGGAATGGCCGAGGAAGGCAGCGACGGGGCCAGGACTGCACCGGCAAGCTCAAGGAGTCCGACGTCGGTGTCGACGAGCTGAATCGCTCGGGTGGACAAGCCTGTGGAGCGAAGCAGAAGACCAAGCCACTTGCAGTCCCAGAATGGCGCGCATGCAAGAACAGTCTGGCCGCCAAGCTGGTCGACAAGCCGGCGGGCGACGGTCTCTACTGGCGTACCTTCGATGCCGAGCCGGTCGCGCGGGATCGCGTTCGGGGTTTTCGGGTCGGGGTCCCAGTCGCTCCAGCCCGGCGCGGGACGGATGAGATGGCTTTCCTCAGCTCCGTTCTCGAACACCCAGGCCACTTCGATCGGGAAACCATGTCGGCCAAGCGAGGTGGCCTCAAAGTGCAGGAATGCGCGCAAGATCAAAGTCCCTTCGAGCGGACGCGCCGCGGGGAGGTCGGCGGGTACGCCTCCGGCCCCTCGTCTGGCATCCGGTACGGACATAGCCGCGATGCGACGGGTTCAGGTTACATTCCGTCGTCTGCCCGGACCCGGGCGGCGGCGGCGCCGGAAATGCCACTATCCATTTGGCGTGCTCGGCCATGCGGCGCGCGACAGCCGAGACAAGGTCTTCATCCTATTCCCCCATCCGGGGGACAGGCGCACAGACGCCGGATTCCCCGCGCGCCCCCGATCAGGCCGCCGGCTTTCGTACGAAGCGGTAGGTTCCGCCTCGCTCCAGCGCCGCCTGATAGGCGGGCCTCGCCTGGAAGCGGGCGACCCAGGCATCGAGGTTGGCATATGAAGACGCGTCCCTGAAGGTCACCGCCAGCTCGCCGACGAAGCTCATCTGGACATCCGCAGCAGTAAGCTCGCTGCCCAGAAGATAGTCGTTTTTGGCGAGGCAATTATCGATGAACTTGAGGTTGAGGTCGAGCTCATGATCGACACGGCGCCGCAGCGGCGTTGCCATCCTGCCGAAGCCCTTGGCGATTGGATCGATGACGAAGGGCAGCGAAGCCGAACCTTCTGCATAGTGCAGCCAGTAGACGTAATCGTCATACTCCCTGCTCCGGGGATCGGGCTGAAGCCGCCCGTCACCGTGATGCCGGATGATGTAATCGACGATGGCACCCGATTCGGCGATTGCCCGGCCGTCGTCCGTGATGACGGGAGATCTGCCCAGCGGGTGGATCTGCTGAAGCTCTGCCGGAGCCATTTTCGTGTGCGGATCGCGCTGGTAGAATTTGATGTCGTACGGCACCTGCAGTTCTTCAAGCAGCCACAGGATCCTCTGCGAGCGCGAGTCATTGAGATGATGAACGGTGAGCACCCTGGTGTTTCGCGTTCCGCAGGGGCGCCGTCAGGACAATTGATTCCAGACGCAACGAACCCCTGCATCGCGTCCGGCCGCGCGGTCGACATGTTCGGCGACCGTCCTCTTTGCGGCCTCGAACCTTTCTCCTTCCGGCCCGGTCAGCCGCAGGCTGAGGCTGTCGCCGTCAGCCGTCATGACGAGTTCGCCGCCCGGGAGTTCCACCTCGGCAGTGATCGCATCGTAGCGCACGGGATAGGTGTGAACCCAGGCGAGCGCCACTTCGGTCAGATATCGACTGGCTTCGTTGGTCGCGATCCGGGCTTCAACTTCGAGCATGCAATCATTCCTCCGTTGACCAAGTGGTTCTCGCCGTTGCGGGGCACCCAGTTACATCAATGGGGCGGGGCATCAGGATCCGCAGACCAGTCCGGAAAGACGATTTCGACGTGGGGCTCGCGCTCCCGATCGAGCGATTTCAGAAGGACCTTCGAGGCCTCTTCAAGCTGATTGCGATCAGGGAACAGTTCGAAGGTGTAGATTCCGCGCATGAACAGCCGGTCCTCGCTCGAGACCCTCGCTGCAAATTCTGCCGGCCACTGGCACAGCAGCACGAACGGCCAGCCCGCTTCCGACGGAGCATAATGCGCGACCGTCAGGTGCTCTTTCGAGAAATCCGAACGGCGCCGGTTGAGGAGGTCCGGCATAACAAGCTTGTCCCGTGGCTGCGCAAGGAAGGTCTCGAGCTCCGACTGTTCCTCGACGGTTTCAATGAGGATTGGATAGAAGCGCTTCAGCGCTTGTCGCCTGCGCGCGAAGCGCCGGGGAAGCTCGATCATCAGGATGTCCGGCAGGCTTTCAACCGGACGCGGATAATAAACTCTGCGACGAGCAATGGTCGCGGCCAGAATGACCATCGCGATCAGTCGATCCGGCGAAAGGTCAAATGATATCGCCGCCGTCCCGAAGGCATCCGCCCGCGGTCCGGTGTTCGTCGATCCCGCGCGCAGCGAGCCGATCGGCAATCGTCATCGGGAATAAAGCTGCTCCATTCTTGGTCGGCCTTTGCTTCCCGACGGCCAACCGCTGGCCCGCGACGACGGCCCTGCGGCTCGCTCTTGTTTACTCCGGTCCAACGTTCCCCGCGGTTACAACTTAAGCAACAACGCTTGTCTATCGCGCTGAGGACGAGAGGGCGAGACGAGCTACCTGGACCCAGGCTCACGCGCTCCTAGCGCTCGACGATCACGGCCGGAGGTCGAGTTGCACCATGGTCACCTCGTCCGCGCGGCAGCCGAACCAGATCGCAAGCATCTGACGCATCAGCGGCTCGTTGGTCGCTTCCGCAAACAGGGTCAGCGAGGAATGGAGATTCTTCTTGTCCCGGTCCGACAAGACGGCATCGACATCGAGGTCCCACAACCACTCGAGCGCGCCGAGACTTTCGCGATAGCGTCCGCCGAGCAGCGGATGAGCAAGGTAGGCGCGGGCTTCGTCGAGCGAGGCGATGGCGAATGCCGAAGTTGCATCGTCGTGATAGCAGTTGACGAAACGCGGGAAGATGAACGCCATCCATGCAGGATCGAGGACGCGGTTGCGGATCGACCGAACGGCGCCTTCGTAGACGCCTTCCTGGGCGTCGACGAAGCGCTGCAGATTATATTCATCGGACATTTTGGATCTTCCAACCGCGGTGTCATTTTCAGGCAGGCACTGCCTCGCGGCCCGCCCCGCCGGCACGATCGTGCGGGGCTTGGCCGTCGCTGGACAATGCGTAATCGAGGACCACCCGGACGACACGCACACGGGCGTCGTCGGGAACGATCTGGGTCGCGGCATGATCGTTCGCTGACTGCGCGTCCTTCCAAGTCACCGCAAGGATGATCTCGCCGGGGATGACGAGGCTCTCGAAGATGTCCCAGGAGATGCAGTCCCCGTAGGAATAGAGGTCGAACCCAAGATAGAGCGCGATCTCGTAAGGGTTGTTGCCCCTCACCCATTCCGGCGCCTGTTTCGCATCGATGAGGGTCACGTAAGTGCTTGTCCCTTCGCCCGCCGCGGGCGCCTGGGCGGGCCGCTGCTGGACGGTCTCCAGGGCTTCGGGCGCCCGGGTATCGGAGGTGACCTCGCCTACTCGCAGCCGATAATCCGCAAGCAGCCCGTTCCAGCCCCTCTCCCCGCCCTCCTCGTCGCGCATGCGCGCGTGCCAGCCGGCGACCGAGGCCTCGTCGCGCCAGTCCGACAGGGAGAAGATCCAGCCGTCGCGGGTCAGGCTCCTGTACCGGACATTGTTGAGGAAGCCAGGCGCCTTTTCGAGCTCGGGGCGAAGCATCTTCGCGTTGGCCAAATAGGCGTCCCATTGCCCCTCGCTGGGCAGGACCTCGATCAGGACGGAAAACATCAGCCACTCTCCAGATTCATCGCCGGCATCGAACCGGTTCCGCACGGGTACACGCGGCGCCCGCACGCGCAGTTACACTGTGGACGACGCACTTGACCTTGATCAGCACCGGAGTGGACCGACTTGCGCGTATCGGGTCGCTCGACAGCTGGCGCAGCGCGCGAGGCGCGGGGGGCTCCCCGTTGTAACCATTCGCGCGGATGCACCAGTTCAGGAACGTCGGCGCGCGGCTGTGCCGAGCCTGGAGCAAGCGCATGGCAAGCAGGATGTTCGATTTCGACGGCGGCGGCGGTCACCGCCTCTCGGGGCGCCTTGATGCGCCGGAGACGACGCCGCGGGGCTGGGCCATTTTCGCGCATTGCTTCACCTGCGGGAAGGACAGCCACGCCGCATTCCGGGTCGCGCGCGCCCTTTCGCGCGCCGGGATCGGCGTACTTCGCTTCGACTTCGCCGGCGTCGGCACGAGCACGGGGTCGCTTGGCGACGGGAGCTTCGCGGCCGACGTCGACGACCTGCTCGCCGCAGCTCGAGCAATGGCGGACGCGGGAATGCCGCCGTCGCTCCTCGTCGGCCACAGCCTCGGCGGCGCCGCGGCCCTTTCCGCGGCCGCCCGCTTGCCCGCAATTCGGGCCATTGCGACGATCGGCGCGCCGGCCAACGTGTCGCACGTTCTCACCCAGTTCGACCCCGCCGAACTCGACCGCGTCATGGCCGACGGGCAAGCGGAAGTTCAGCTCTCCGGCCGGCGCTTCCTCATCAAGCGCAGCTTCGTCGACGACATCGGCCGCCACAATCTCGAAGAGCATGCAGCGAAGCTGCAGCGCCCGCTTCTCATCATGCACGCGCCGCGCGACGAGGTGGTCGGGATCGAGCATGCCTCACGGATTTTCCTCGCAGCGAAGCATCCCAAGAGCTTCATTTCGCTCGACACTGCGAACCATCTTCTGACCAACCCCGACGACGCGAACTATGCGGCGCAGCTGATCGGCGCATGGGCGGCCCGCTATCTGCCGGCCCTCGTCGAGGAGACGCCGCAGCTTGAGCCGGCGAAAGGCGTCACCGCGACCGAGACCGGATCGGGAACGCTCCAGGTCGCAATTGAGAGCGGCGGACATGAAATCCTCGCCGATGAACCCGTTTCCGTGGGTGGCCTTGGCAGCGGATTGTCGCCCTACGAACTGGTTTCGGCGGGGCTTGCCGCCTGCACAGTCATGACGATGCGGCTGTATGCGAACCGCAAGGGCATAAAGCTCACACAAGCGAGTGTGACGGTCGATCATTCGAAAGTCGCGGGCATGATGCCCGCCGACCGCTTCGTGCGCACGATTGCGCTCGATGGGTCCTTCGACGGGGATCAGCGGGCGCGGCTCCTGGCGATCGCCGATCGTTGTCCGGTCGACCTTACCCTTGTGCGCGGAGCCGACGTCCAGACACGGCTGGCGGACGATGAAGAGGCCATGCCCAGCACCGCCGTCGAGGAACAGCGCTAGACTCGTTTTTCAATCCATTTCGGGCGCTTCAGAAGTCCGCCGCCGACATCGCCGCCAATAGGCTTTGGTAGGTCGCGACAAGACCTCTGTATAGTTCCCGCCCGCGCACGAATTCCGCAAAATCCCGCCATGCTCAGACGGGAGACGAACATGGTGCGCGAACTCATGAGAAAGGTCGGTCAACTCCCCGAGTCGCCGCCGGGATCGAGCCCGGACCCGACCGATCCGGGCCCAATCGTGCGCTATAATCCAGTGTGCGTGCGAGCGCGTCCAAAGATGGCCGCCAAAAGCCCCGACGCATGGAATCGCACGCTGCCGCGCGCCATTGTCCACTCGCCGGCAGACCGCTGCCAGTAGCGCATTTTCCGAAGCGGAACCGGTTGTTTTCGCCTCACTCCAGGGATCGGGATCACAGTGTCAGTCCTCAACACGAAGAGCACGAGATCAGATGTGCCGCGGCAGCAGAATGCCGGGAATGCATCCTATGATACCTCGCCGTCGATCGACGATCGCTGGAACGCGATGATGAGCGCTGCACAAGCTGGAGACGACGCCGCCTACGGGCGGCTGATGGGCGAAGTCAGCCGCTGGCTTTCGCGCTATTTCCACAAGCGACTGCCGCCGGCCGCCGCGGAGGATGCGACGCAGGAGGCCCTGCTCGCAATTCACGTCCACAAGCAGAAATATGACACGTCGGACCCCATGCGCCCGTGGCTCAAGACGATCGCACGGTTCAAGTGGATCGACCAGCTTCGCAGTCACCTGCGCAGCCCGGAGAGTCTCGACGACATGGACGTGCCGGTCGAGGATCACGGCGCGAGGACGCGCTCGAGCATCCTCCTCGAGCGACTTCTTGCCGAGGCAAAGCCGGCCCAGGCGCAGGTCATCCGTCTCGTGAAGCTCCGCGGCGCAAGCGTCGAGGAAGCGTCGCGCATTTCGGGGCAGTCGCCCTCGCTCGTGAAGGTCAATATCCACCGCGGCCTGAAAAGCATCGGCCGAGCGCTGGATGAGTCGGAAGAAAGCTAGGCGCGAGCAGAGACCTCGAGGGTCCCATGTAACCTTCCCCTCCGTCCTCGCGAGTCAGTCAGGGAACACTCGAGCACCTCAGCAAGCGCGACCGCCGGTGCTCGGACATGCACCTGGCGCGCGCTGGAGATGACCATGAATCTCGACGACCGTTCGATGGCCGGCAGCCGCCGGACCTTTCTCCAACAGGCAGGAGCGCTGACGCTCGGCGCGAGCGCCGCAGGGCTGATCGCCGCACGCCCCGCTATCGCTGCCGCGCCCAGGTTTCGAAGCGACGTCGGGGTCATCCAGACCGCGCTTGCGCTCGAGCATGAAGGCATCGCCGCCTATCGGCTCGCCGGAAAGAGCGGTCTCCTTTCAAAGGGCACCCTCGAGGTCGCAACGATCTTCATGGGACATCATGAAGCACACCGGGACTCTCTTGCGAAGCTCGTGATGCAGGCGGGGATGAAGCCCGTCGAACCCAAGTCCGATGCGCAGTATGTCGCGGAATTGAATCTCGCCTCATTGAAGTCCGAGAAGGACGTCGTCGCGCTTGCGACCACGCTCGAGCGCGGCGCGGCAAGCGCCTACATCGGCCAGATCAACGCGATCCGCGATCCCAAGCTCGCAAACCTCTTTGCATCCATCTCCGCGGACGAGGCTACGCATTGGACCACGCTGAACGCCGCGGGCGGCGCTGCCATTCCCAAAGCCCCGTACATCTTCGGCTGAGGCCGCGATCATGCGAGCTCCTCTTCACTGGGCGTTGCAGCTGGGCGGCGTCGCTGCGGCGGCTCTCGTCGCGACAACCATGTTCGCACGGCCCGGCATTGCGGCCGACGACGTCGCGGCCGGTCAGATGCTTTACCAGGGCAAGTGCACCGGCTGCCATTCGGTCGACGCCGATCGTATCGGACCCCGTCACCGCGACGTCGTCGGGCGCAAGGTCGCCAGCGTCCCGGGCTTCAACTATTCGCCGGCCATCAAGAAGCTCGGCGGCGTGTGGACCCCGGCGCGGCTCGACCAGTGGTTGAGCGGCACGCAGAAGATGGCGCCGGGAAGCAGGATGTACATCGAGATCGATGATCCGACCCAGCGGCGGCTGCTCATCGCTTATCTGAAATCGGTGTCGAAGCCGCATTGATGCGCTTCGCCCCCACGTCCGAGCGGGGATCGCCGGACCAAAGAGCAGAGAATCTTGAAGGAGAACACAGTGGCAAGCTACGGCAAGAGCAAGGAAGCAATCGCAAATCTCACCCCGGAACAGTTTCGGGTGACCCAGCAGAGCGGCACCGAGCGGCCGGGAACCGGCGAATACCTCCACAACAAGGAGCCGGGCATCTATGTCGACATCGTCTCGGGCGAACCCCTGTTCGCCTCGTCGGACAAGTTCGAGTCCGGGTGCGGATGGCCGAGCTTCACAAAACCGATCGAGCCCGCCAACGTCGCCGAGATCAAGGATACGTCGCACGGGATGGTCCGGACCGAAGTGCGCTCGGCGCATGGCGACAGCCACCTCGGCCACGTCTTCCCCGATGGCCCGAGGGATCGCGGCGGCCTTCGCTATTGCATCAACTCGGCCTCGCTGAGGTTCGTGCCGCGTGCCCAGATGGAGGCCCAGGGCTACGGCGCCTATCTCGGCCAAGTGGAGGAAGTGGCGTGAACGCCGAGCGCGCCGTCCTCGCCGGCGGCTGCTTCTGGGGAATGCAGGACCTGATCCGCAAGCTCCCGGGCGTCCTCATGACCCGCGTCGGCTACAGCGGCGGCAATGTCGCAAACGCGACCTACCGCAACCATGGCAACCACGCCGAAGCCATCGAGATCGTCTTCGATCCCGGCAAGATAAGCTACCGCAGGCTGCTGGAATACTTCTTCCAGATCCACAACCCGACCACACTCAACCGCCAGGGCAATGATGTTGGGGCAAGTTATCGTTCCGCGATCTTCTATGTGAACGACGAGCAGAAGAAGGTCGCCGAGGACACGATCGCCGACGTCGATGCCTCGGGCGTGTGGCCCGGCAAGGTGGTGACCGAAGTCACTCCGGTCGGCGATTTCTGGGAGGCGGAGCCCGAGCACCAGGATTACCTCGAGCGCTATCCGCAGGGCTATACCTGCCACTTCGTGCGGCCGAAGTGGGTGCTCCCCCGACGCGAGGTGTCGGCGCTCTAGCGGATCGCGCCGGATCCGCCTGGCGCCTTGCACGGCACCAGGGCGGAGCTGCGTTTCAATGTCCTGGACAGGCGCCGGGGCTTCGGCCCGGCGTCCCCGGCGGCCACCCTCGGTCACCGCGACGAGGGCGGCCGCCGATCGCCGCGGTGGCGTGGTGGACCTGCGATCGCCCGGCGGACCGGCTGACCGCCGATGGGCGAACAATGAGCCGGCCGCCGGCGCCTCCTGGAGCCTCAAAGATGGCCAATCCCATCCGACACTCCGACGTGGATACCTATCTGCAGCGAGCCGAGCAGGCGGCAGCCGACGCCAACGCCGCAACGCTCGAGAACGTACGTCAGCGCTTCCTTCGGGCGGAAGCTGCGTGGCGCGCACTCGCCGAAAGGACCGAGCGATCAGCAAGGATGCGGGCGGACGAGCTCGCCCGGATACGGGCTGCTCTCAAGCCTGTCCGCGAGCCGACACGGGAAGCGGAGCGGTGATCAAGGGACGCGCGGAGTTCGGAGCCCGGTCGCCTCGCCTTCCACGACCTCAAAACAGGTGGAGCAGCTCGAGGAGGATGCGCTGAATCTCGACGAGCCCTAAGTTCTGGACGGACGCTCCTGCTAGGCCGGGAACGGGCGGAGGGGTGCGCCTCCGCCCGAAGCCGTTCAGAATCGATAGGCGAGGCCGGCGAGCACGCGATGGCGGTAGTCCTTTCCGTCACCTTCGCTGAATTTCGAATAGCGGTACTCTAGACGCGCCGTCACGTTCTGCGCCACCTGACGCTCCGCGCCGCCGCCTAGGAGCCATCCGTTCTGGCTCCTGCTGCCGCTCTCGATGGCGGTCCCATTCACCACGGTCGCGTGGGTCCGCGCATTGGTGTAGCCGCCGCGGACGTAGAGGAGGGTCTTCGGGTTCACCAGGTAGCCGGCGCGCGCGGTGACGTCGAAACTGTACTTGGGGTCGACCGAATAGTTCGCGTTCCCGTCCGAACCCTGCACTTCGTCGTCGGATGCAAGGTCGAGGCCGGCTTCCGCACCGACAACGAAACGGCGGTTGATCGTAGCATCATATCCGACGAACACACCGCCGGTGATCGACTCCTTCGTGTCATTGACCGGGACGATTCCGAACGAAGACTTCACGTCCCTCATTTTCTCGGATTGCCAGCCGATCTGTGCGCCGACGTATGGACCGTCGAATGGAGCGGCGACTGCCGGCGCAGCGATGAATGCTCCGCCGACGGCAGCCACGAATGCGACTTGAGAAAAAATACGCAAGATTGGGATCTCCATGGGATTGCCCCTGAAGCTTCTTCCGGAAGCTTGCAGGGGGGTGGAACGGCCCCAGAGCCACCGTGACGAGGGACCGAGGTGGCCTGTCCCGTGAAGTCTTCATCCATGGTATCAGACGAAGGTATGCGCTCCGCTCGACGCGGCGTTGGAACGCAGCGTAACTCGTTGCCTCTATAGGATAAATCTCCCGGCGCACGTCGGAACGGAGGTGGCATCATATCTTCGGATGACTTGCGACCCGGCAACTCTACACTAGCGCGGATTGCGGCATCGCCGAGCGCTGAACAGCGGGCAGATTCTGGCGCCGATTTGTCTGATGAGCGAAGGCGAACCGGCTAACCGACGAGGTGGTAGTCCAGCGGCAGAAGCTCCAATCCCCATCGCTCAACCTCATTCGCGATCTTCCGGAAGTGGGCAGGCTGGTAACAATCCCCCTCATCACGCGGGATGAAGAACACCGCGCCGCCGCAGCGCATCGCCAGCGAGATTGCAGTCGACACCCCGGGGTCAAGCGAGCAGCCCTGGGATCTCAGCCTCGCGACAATGACGGATTCCTCCACGGACAGTCTCATGCGGCGGGCTGTTCCAAGATCCTGCATGCCCAGTCGATCTGAATTCCCTTGCCCTTCGATCCGGGCTCGGCGCTCAGGAGATGCTGGAGCTGCTCGAATGCGCAAGGCTCCGCCACCTCGTCGCTGAGCTTTAACGCATGATTTTCCGACAGGATGACGTTGAGCTGCCTGCCTACCTCATCGAAGGCGGTCTTCAGCTCGGTATGGGCAACGCAAAGGCCCTGCCCCAACGGTGTAGCGGCAGTGAAGAAATGCCTGCCTGCTACGAATTCGTAATCGACGGGGATGATCAGCCGTCGCGCCACTCAAGCCGTGCCGCGGGTGGGGCCCGCTCGATGTAGCCGGCCGCGGGGCGGCAGGTTGCGGTAGAACATCCCTTAGGCCTGGCGGGCCATCGTGACGGCCGTATCGGCCATTCGATTCGAGAAGCCCCACTCATTGTCATACCAGCTTACGACGCGGACGAGCTTCTCTTCAATCACGGCAGTTTCCAACCCGTCGACCGTTGAACTCGCGCTGGTGTGCACGATGTCGGACGACACCAACGGGTCTTCCGAATACACTAGAATATCCTTGAGCCGCGGACTTTCCGACGCGGCCTTCAGCACGGCATTCACTTCTTCGACGCTGGTGTCGCGCGAGGGAACAAAGGTCAGATCGACAAGACTGCCGTCGGGCACAGGCACCCTGACGGAAGCGCCGCCGAGCTTCCCCGCCAGTTCCGGGAGGACGAGCCCCACGGCTCGCGCTGCGCCGGTGCTGGTCGGGATCATGTTCATCGCTGCCGCCCGAGCCCGCCGCAAGTCCTTGTGAACCTGATCCAGGATGCGCTGGTCATTGGTGTAGGCGTGAATGGTCAACATCAATCCGCGCTCGATGCCGATCGCTTCGTTCAGGACCTTCGCGACGGGCGCCAGGCAGTTGGTCGTGCAGGATGCATTCGACACGATCCGCATCCCCGGCGTGAGCTTGTCCTCGTTGACACCGTGAACGACGGTCAGGTCTGCACCTTTGGCGGGCGCCGAGATGAGAACCTTCGCGGCGCCCGCTTCGAGATGCTTCTCGCCGCCTTCGCGGGTGGCGAAGTGACCGGTGCATTCGAGCGCAAGTTCGATGCCGAGTTGCCGATGCGGCAGAAGAGCGGGATCCTTTTCGGCGGTGACGCGGATCCTGCGGCCGTCGATGACCAGATGATCGGCGTCGGTGCTGACTTCGCCACGGTAGAGCCCATGGACGCTATCGTGCTTGAAGAGCCACGCATTGGCGCCGGGCTCCGCCAGATCGTTGATGCTGACGAGTTCGAGGCCGTTTTCGGGCCGCTCGAGAATGGCCCGCGCCACCAGCCGGCCGATCCGGCCAAACCCGTTTATCGCAACCCTGGTCATGGATAAGAGCTTCCGCTTTGGTTCGGTCGGCTACTCGCGCCTGCAGCGCCGACGGTTACTGTTCTCCGCCGCGCTGCGCAGTGTCACTCTCCACGCCAGGAACCCGCTTGACCCGTTTCACTCAAGAACTCGGATATGTTCGACGCGAACCTTGGTGGAGGTCGTACCTCCCGGCCCTGCCCACCGATGTGCGCCTCGCATCAAACCATCCGCTCCTGGTCTGTAACAAGCGAGGCCCCTTCGCCGAGAATCCGCGGAGACGTTGAGCTGCTTCATTCGCCGGCGTTCGAACGGAGAGTACGTCCCATGATGCTCGGGACCATTGCAACTGCAGGCGACCGGGCGACGTGTTCAAGGCGAGCGTCGAGGTCGGCGATCGGGCCGGGCCCGGGAGGACGATTGCGGGCACGCCGCGAGTTATGTCGGGAGGCGCTTGCGCCGGCAGGCTGCAGATCGACAGCGGTCCGTACGCCCGGCCGGATTGTGACGCCATGACCCCCTCGACAACCGGAATCCGGTTGAGGCCCAAATATGTTCGCGAGGCAATTTCCTACCCTGTCCGGGAACTATGGTTCGAAGTTCGCGCGGAAGACTACATGACCGCCAAAGGCTGGGACCTGGCGCTGCTCGAAGAGCTTCGTGCCGCGGGGCACGAGATTTCCCTGCACGATGGAGGCATGTCGCTTGCGGCTAACACCGGCCCGGACCTCGAGCGGGCCGCCGCCCTGAAGCGCCTTGTCGATCGCCTGGAGCCAAAGCTCGTGTCCGAGCACCTGACCTGGTCACGCCCGGATGGACGATGCCTTCCCGATCTCCTGCCCGTCCCGCGCTCGAACGAGGTCCTCGCCCGCTGCGCCGAAAACATCGCAAGGGTGCAGGATCTGCTCGGCCGGCAGATCCTGATCGAGAACCCGACCCATTATCTCGATCTGCGCGACCACAGCTGGAGCGAAACGAGCTTTCTTTCCGAGCTTTCCCGCCGCAGCAACTGCGGCCTCCTGATTGACGTCAACAACGTCGCAATAGGCTCCCACAACACCGGCTTCGTGGCATCGGAATGGCTGGACGCCATTCCTGCCGGCCGGGTTGGGGGAATCCATCTCGGCGGCCACTCGCTCGATTTCGGAGGAACTTTGCTCGTCAGGAGCGACGATGCGCCGGTCAGTGATCAGGTTTGGGAACTGTACCGGCAGTTCGTGGACCGCATCGGACCACGACCCACATCGATCGAGCACGGCGGCAAGGTTCCATCCTTCTCGGAGCTCATGCGTGAACGCGCGCATGCCCAAAACATCCTCAGAGGCGGCCTTGCTCTTGCCGCGTGACGCCGATCGGCGGCTGAACGGCACTCCACCTCAGATATGACAGTGCGAGCAGTGCGACTGCGGGATTCATGTCCTCGGGTGACGGAGCTCCTGAAGCGCTCGGGCGAGGCGTTCGGGATCGCCCGTCTTGAGGCCGGTGATGTTGATCCGGCCGGATGCCGGCATATGAATGGCATGTTCCGATGAGAGATAAGCGATGTCCTCCGGCGAGATGGGCAGCAGAGAGAACAATCCCCGCCCCTCCGGAATATGAGCGAGTTGCGGAGCTTGGCTCGAAAGCTCGCCGAGGCCGGCGCGCATAGCGATGATGCGCTCGCGCATCCGCGACAGTTCGGTCGCCCAGAGCATTCTCAGCCTTTGGTCGGCAAGGATCCGCGCAATGACCGCCGCTCCATGAGCGGGAGCGGTCGAGACCAGGACCCGGCTGATTCGCTCGAGATTGGCCTCGATGGCCGAGCGCGCGGTTCGAGCCTGGGTCAAGGCGAACAGCGCACCTACCCGCTCGCGATAGAGACCGAATGCCTTCGAGCAACTGACCGCAACAAGGACCTCTCCAATGAGGTTTACATCTTCGCGGAGGTTGTCGAGATCGGCTTCGAGTCCGTCGCAGAGGCCCCAATAAGCTACGTCGATGATCGGTACCGCGCCGCGCTCGGCGAGGATGCGAAGGACCTGATCGCGCTGGGCGCGCGTCAGATCGAGACCGGTCGGATTGTGCCCGGGACCGTGGAGAATGAAGACGTCGCCAGTTGCGCACGATCGGGCGCTGGCCTGCGCAGCCTCGAAGTCGACCACGGAGGAGTTGCGGCCAGCATATCGATAGCTGCGAAGCTCCAAACCAACCGCATCAGCGATGGAAGCGTGATTTGGCCAGCTCGGAAGTCCGAGGTGAACTCGGGCGAAGGGATTGGCGAGCTTCACAAGTTCCAAGGCGAGCCGCACTGCGCCGGTCCCTCCGGTGCTCTGGATGAGCGCGGCACGGGCCTTCTCGTTCGGGAAGACGAGCGAAGCGAAAGCTTCCAGAAAGCGCGGATCGCCGGCTAGCGGGAGATAAGCCTTGGATTGCCTTGCCCGCGCGAGTTCCTCCTCGGCCTCGGCAACTGCGGCGAGCACGGGCGACTCGCCGTGTTCATCGTGAAAAACGCCGATTCCAAGATCCATTCGTTCCGGGCGCCGATCCGTGTTGTAGCGCGCCATCGCTTCGAAAACCGGGTCCGCGGGCGGTGCAGCAATCCTGTCAAACATCGGAAAGATCCTCGCGGTGAGAATGCCGGCCGGCGGCTAGGCTGCGTTCGCAAGCGGGCTCGCGACGCGAGCCCGCTGCCGCATGGACCAGGAGGAGATCCGATCGGGCGCGATCCCGAAGCCGGCGAGCAGGATCTCGGCGGCTTCGATCCCCGGGACCTCATCATTCGCCACTACGGCTTCGAGGCCCAGTTCGTTCAATTGCGCGGCCTCATCGTCGGTCCGTGTGACCCACAGCCGGTGCAGTTGGGGGAACATGACGCGCGCAGTTGGAATCCAATCCTGCGCCGCCTGGACCGACGCCCCGGTCATGACGCTGTACTTGCGCCCCTCGAGATCCAACACGCGCCAAAGTCTTGTGTCGGCTGCATCGCCGAAGAATGCATTGTAGCCGTCGGCTACCGCGCTCCGAAGGCGCGCGCCATTACGCTCGACGGCATCGTAGCCGATCTCGAATTCCTCGAGCGCATCGGCGATTGTCCGGCCGACGTCGCCCATTCCGATCAGCAGGACGGGATTGGTTTGCCCGACCGGGATCATCTCCGACTGCGCTCGGCGCTTGGCGCGAAGCCGCAACCTTCCGGCGGCGCTGCGCCCGAGGAAACCGAGTGCCGGAGTCAGCGCGAGGGTCAGCGCGACCGCGGCGACCAGTTCCGTCACGAGGGTCGGCCCGACGCTCGCCCGCACCCCCGGCATCGCGAAGATCACGAACGCAAACTCGGAGCCTCCGGCAAGGAGTACTCCAAGCTGGATCGACCCGGGAACCGACCACCGAAAGGCGAGGCTTGCGGCGACATTGCCGATCGATTTCAGGACGACGATGCCCACGGCCAGCGCGAGGATCGCCGGCCATGCTGCGGCGATTGCCGAACGGTCGAGCGAAGCGCCGACCCAAATGAAAAAGAAACTGACGAGCAGCCCGCGGAATGGACCGATTTCGGACCGGATGCTCGCCTTGAACGGACTCTGCGCGACGATCATCCCGCCGAGGAATGCGCCCAGAGTCATCGATAGCCCCGCCATTGCGGCGGCCCAGCCCGCGGCAAGCGCAATGAGCAGTGCCGTTGCTGTGAACACTTCTTCGCCGCCGTAGCGGGACAGGACTGCGAACAGCGGGCGCACGATGAACCGCGCCGTCAGAACCGAAAGGCCGACAGCGAGGAACGTCTTGCCCGCGGCGGCAAGCATGATCGGAACCGCGCCGCCGCGATCGAGCGTCGCTGCGAGGATGAGAAGGAAGATCGCCGCGATATCCTGGAAAATAAGGATCGCCGTGGCGGTCAGCGCGACGGGACAATTTTGTTGGCGCCGTTCTGCAATCACGCCGACGACGATCGCGGTCGAGGACAGCGCAAGCGTCGCGCCGACGACGAAGGAGATGACCGGCGCCAAACCGAAAGCCCAGGCGCCAGCCCCCAGAAGCATGGCGGAGCCTGCGATCTGGAGGGGTCCGAAGCCGAAGATGTTCCCTGCTTCCTGCCTCACATGGGCGATGGAGAAATGAAGTCCGATGTCGAACAGGAGGAACACGACGCCGAGCTCGGCGAGCAGGTCTACGGTGCCGCCCGCCGACAGCAGGTCGGGCCGGATTGCCGAGACCGCGGCCCCCAGAAGGAGATAGCCAACGATCGGACTGACCCGCATCAGCCGCGACAGGATTGCGGCAACGATCCCCGTTGCAAGCAGGATCAGGACCGGGATGATCGAATTTGCAATGTCCATGAGGCGTCACTTGCCGGGAGATCGGCTTTGGTTACGCCGCGGCCGTCAGGCGAGCGCGTGTAACCCCGGCGCGAAACCGCCCGAGCATGGAGTTGCCGGTGCGGTCCCGAAGCGAAGGGCCGCGCCAGTACGGCAATTCACCGATCGGACGCCATGGAAGACGAACTCATCAACAACCGCTCCATGAGGCGGTACGAACTCCCGATCTCGGGCGATGCGGCGGCCGTTGCGTATTACAGCATCGAGAACGGCCGTGTGGTTTTGAGGCATACCGAGGTCCCCTTCGAATTCAGCGGACAGGGCTATGGCACCCGCCTCGCGCGCGCCGTCTTCGACAAGCTCCGCGCTGAAGGCGCACGGGTCATCGCCTCCTGCCCCTTCATGGCGCTCTTCGCCGCCCGCAATCCGCAATACGCGGCGATACTGGATGGCTGATCGATGAGGTTGGTGTCCCGATGAGCGTCGTTGCGTCCATGCACGGCGGAGAAGGGAAGCCCGTCTGGCGGCCCTGGGAGGAATCCCTGGCCCGACCACCGGAGCAGGGCTTCATCTGGATCGACGTCGTCGACGACGGGGATGAGATCGGCGAGCTTCAGCGCGTCTACGGCCTTCACGAACTTGCCGTCGAAGACTCGATGAGCACGTCGCAACCGGCCAAGATCGACCTCTATCCCGACCATGTGTTCGTCGCCGCGAAGGCGGCGTCGCTGGTCGGCGACGAGATCGAATATACGGACGTCAGCATCTTCCTCACCGAGCGACGCGTCATCACCGTCTGCCGCATGAAGACGAGCTTCAACGAAGAGTTGAGAAGCAGCGTCCACCGTATCGCCAGACGGAAGGTCGACCGCGCCGAATATGCGGTGCACGAAGTGCTGGACCGCATCGTCGACGGTTATTTTCCAGTCATACAGAAGATCGCGGACGAGATCCTGATGATGGAAGGGCAGCTGCTCGACGACTCTCTCGATCGCGAAGACATTGCGCGGATATTCCGGCTGCGCCGCGAAACCATCCACTTCCAGCATGTGCTCACGCGCATGTTTGAAGTGTGCAACAAGCTCGCCAACCTCGATGTGCCCTGCATCTCCAATGACGCGAAGCCCTATTTTCGCGATGTGCTCGATCACCTTGTGCATATCGATGCGATGAGCAACGGGCTGATCGACGTGATCAAAACCGCGCTCGAGGCGAGCAACCTGCTCGAGCAGCAGCGCCAGTCAGACATCACCCGCCAGCTCGCCGCGTGGGGTGGCATCATCGCTGTTCCTTCGGCCATTGCAGGAATCTATGGAATGAACTTCACAAATCTGCCCGCGACGCACACCAGCTGGGGCTACTGGCCGATCCTGGGCCTGATGGCCGTGATCTGCGGACTGCTTTACTGGCGTTTCCGCAAGCTCGGCTGGTTGCGGCCGGTACGGCCTCTCATCAGGCAGCCCGCCTTCGTCAGACGCGGTTCCCGTGCCGGGTTCAGGGCGCGTTCGATGCGTTCCGGTTCCAGCTCCGCGGAGAAGACTTGGCGCGCGCACGAATGCAACCCATGGGCTACGTGAACCATCGGAATCCTGCCGGCCTTCAGCGAGCCGCGCACGCATCCTCGTGACGCCGGTCGTGCTCGTGCCTGGGCTGCTCTGCTCGAGCGAGATCTTCGCCGAACAGATCCCGCAGCTTTGGCGTTCAGGACCGGTAACGGTCGCCTCGACGCTCGGTGGCGAGCGGATTGAAGAAGCGGCCGCTTCTATCCTTCGCGACGCACCTCCACGATTCGCGCTCGCAGGGATCTCGATGGGGGGTTACCTCTCGCTCGAAATCATGCGGCAGGCTCCGTCGCGGGTCGTGAAGCTCGCGCTGATCGACACCTCGGCGCGTGCCGACACTGCCGAGCAGACCGACGCGCGGCTAGAGGCGCTGGCGCAGGCGCGAACCCGCTTCATGGCGGTTGCGCTTCTGAACCTTGCGAGCCTCCTTCACCCGCTTCGCCGGGGAGACGCCGACATCCTCGACATCATGCGGCGGATGGCGCGAACGGTGGGTCTCGAAGGCTATGAGCGGCAGCAAAGAATCGCGATTTCCCGGCCGGACTCGCGGCCGTTTCTCGATGCAATCAACGTTCCGACTTTGGTAATGGTCGGTGATCGCGACCCGCTAACGCCACTTGCTCATTCGCAGGAGATCGCATCGGCGGTGCGCGGCGCATCGCTTAAGGTCGTGCCGAACTGCGGTCACTTGTCGCCGATCGAGCAGCCGGGGCGCGTGTCCGAAGCGCTCGCGGATTGGATTGGCGCCTAAAGCCGTCCACAATGTAACCGCCCGCCCAATTGATCCGAGTGATGGCCATGGATCAGGCACCGGATGCCAGCGAGATGATCGTCGATGATCGCGCCATGCGCCGGTTGAAGCTTGCGATCCCAGCGCGACGTTATGGTTCGAGGCTCGCCAGCGCTGTGCTCGACTTCAGTTCGGGGCTGCATGGTCTTGCCCCCCATGCCTTGCAGCCCCATCCATACTCCGCCCGTGCCAGGTTTGCCGCTCCCCTCCCGGGCGCGGGCGGAACTCCGAATTTGAACGGAGTTCATCAAGAGGGGCCTGGCGAAGACGATGCCGTACGGGCGCGCTAGCTCGGAAGGCCATCCCTATCGGGCCGGACGCGCCGCACTCGCTGTCTTGGGCGCGCTGTCCTCGCTGACCGGCTTTGTTTTGGCGCTCGGCGGCGATCTATCGCGTGAAGACTCCGCTTTCGATGTGCTCGCGGGCCTCGGGCTGATCGTATCTGGGTTTCTCCTGTCTTCGAGGCACCGGGCCGGGACATGGACCTACACGCTGGCCTTTACCGGTGCGGTCGGCTGGTCGCTTCGACATATCGCAGGCGGCTCTAGCCCGGCGCACCGCACAGTCGGAAGCCCCGCTGCCCGCGATCAGACGGCGGGCACGCCAGATTCCCTCCTCGACCCCACTCCCGAGCGCCTGATCGAAAGGACTTCCGCGATGATGTACGATTGGCAAACGAGCCTTCGGGCAAGCGATTATCTCGCAGCGCGAATTCTGCCACCTGCGACAGTCGAAGAAACCGGCTGGGACATCCTCCTCGCTCTTCATTCGGATCGTCATTGGCGTCTCAATCTTCAAAAGCTCGCCTCAATAGTGAGCGTTCCCCATGCGAACATCGATCGGTGGCTCGGTGCGCTTGAAGAGCGGAAGCTGATCACCGGCGCTCGGGATCCGTCCACGGACGAGGTGCTCGCAGTGCTCACGGAAATGGGCCGCGGCCTGCTCGACCGCTATTTCTCCGCGACGAAGGACCTCCAGGCGGGCGCGCACTCCTGAAGCCACCGCCCGAACGGACGAGATCCAACCGCACAGGAACGGAACGAGTTCTCCCCGCCGACGCCAGCGCGCCCTTCCTGGGCATCTACAGTCGCAGGAGGTTTACCTTTGCTCCAAGAAAGCGTCTGGAACGGATGCGGAATTCCAATCGCTTTTAGGACCGTTCCTGACTCAGGACGGGTCCAGGCAGCCATTTTGGCTGTTGTGAAACCTTTATAGGTCAGAGCCCGTGCCTGCGATGGACGCGAACCTTCACAAAGGATCATGGCATGCTCTTCCTGTTCGTGGGTTTTCTGAAGCCGCATACGGAGCAGCAGGTGCTGGCTCTGCGCGACGAGTTCAATGAGCACTTGGCGCAGCCCTTCCCGCGGATCGCCCTCGGCGGCGTCTTGCGAGACCCAGAGGGGCGCAAGATCGGTTACGCGGCGGTCATCGAAGCAGAGGATGCCACTGCCGTCACCGACTATCTGCAACGAAGTCCCTATCACGAGAACGACCTCTATGAGGTCGCCAGGGTTGCAGAATTCAATCAGGAACTTGGCTCAGTTGAACTGAGCAGCGAATAGCCTGCGGTGGTCAGAAAGGAACGCGCGCGCGCCCTCGTACCGGACGTGTGACACTCTTCGCTGTGAAGGCTGACGCTCGGTCTTGCAGCAGCATCCGCCCGACGCTCATGGCCCGGATACGGTAATTTCGGGCTCGTCGACCCACCCAGGGATGAAAGCGGGACCGGAGTTGGACCAGCCGGCCGCCGCAGCCTCGTCCGCGGTGAGCGAGGCGAGCAAAGCCTTTCGAAGATCCGGGTGGAGATAAGGCAAGGCCGCCGCTCCCACGAACGCACTTGGCAACCACGGGCGCACCGAAGGCCCAAGCAGCCGCTCGTAGAGGAAACGGTATGCAGAGAAGCGTGCGATATTGCCTCCGCTGAGGTCGAACGCAGAAATGGTGATGAGTTGGCCGATGATCTCGCCCATCGAATAGATGTCGATGTCGTCGGGCACACTGTTGCGGATCACTTGGAGCAACGTGCGATAGAGCTTGTCCTGCGCCTTGATATTCGCCGCGTCGGCCGGGCCGCGGGACCAACGGCTGGTCGCCGCCGCACCCCGCGTGGCGACGTCGAGAGACCGGCAAATATATCGTTGCTCCGGCACGCTGAAGGTCGCGAATTCCTTCATCTCATCGATCATCTGGATTGCTCTGTTCCGGGCCATTTCAGCACCTGATCGTAGGTATTGCGCGGGTAGCGCTTCACACTCGCGGAGCGTCAGCCGCCAAATATTCATGAGACGTTCTGTCCGATTAAAAGTCCGGACGGGACCGGCTCAAGGTCTGCCCAGATTCTCGGCGAGCATGCCTTGTTCGTTACAGCCAGCGCATGGATTTGATGCGGATGCGCATTAGACGGGCTCCGCCGAACTTTCGGCCGGAAGGCAGTTAGCGTCTCTCGCGCTCCGACTTTGAGGCGTCGGTCACATTCTGGTCGTGGCCACTCTTGTCGCTGAAGAATGCGGCGGCGAACAAGCCACAGCCGAGGAGGGTGGAAAAGAACACTCCCAGGCTCGTCGCGATGACCGTGTTCGCGTCGAGCGTACTGTATCTGGAGAGATACGTGAGCGCGCCGATGACCATCAGCACGGCGATGACGCCGATGATAGCGATGATGCGCTTGAACTCGGCCATTGCTGTTTGGCGGTCGGTATCCATGTCGGACAAATAGGGACGAAGCGGGCTTGTTCCTAGGCCCTCAGGCGCCGTCCGCATCGCCTGGGGAAACCATGGGCCGTGGGACATGCGATCCCGAACAAGGTCAAGCCTCGTACCGCCGACCGGATTTCTTGGAGAAAGCCGTTGGATCTGATGCCTGTGGGTCAAGCTACTGTCTCTGACCCGATCAGGCCATCTCACAGGATTGCTGGAGTCCCTCCAGGCGGCTTCACGCGAACGGCAAGTAACCTCCGTCCGCGCTGTCACGTGCTTGCACTTGCTGAAGACGGTGCGCGGATCCGCGACGTGCCATGGAACCGACGGGATCTTGCCGCTCGACCGCTGCACCAGATCCCTGAGGAACAACTGCATGCAATTGAAGGACAAGACAGCGATCGTAACGGGAGGCGCGAGTGGGATTGGAAAAGAGATTGCCCGGCAGTTCGTCCGGGAGGGCGCGAGGGTCGCTATCGCGGGCCGCAATCTCGATGCAGCTCGCACCGCAGCGGATGAGATCAGGGCCGGCGAAGGTTCAACGATTGCCGTTCAAATGGACGTGACCAGCGAGGAACAGGTCAATTCCGGCGTCGAACAGGTCTGCCGCGATTTCGGCGGCGTCGACATTCTGGTTTCAAACGCCGGCATCCAGATTGTGGCGCCCGTTGACCAATATTCTTTTTCCGACTGGAAGAAGATGCTCGCGGTTCACCTCGATGGCGCCTTCCTGACCACCCGCACGTGCCTCCAACGAATGTATGCGCAAGGACGCGGCGGCTCCATCATCTACATTGGCTCGGTACATTCCAAGGAGGCCTCGAAACTCAAGGCGCCCTACGTCACTGCCAAGCATGGACTGATCGGCCTTGCGAAAGCCGTGGCCAGGGAAGGCGCCGATCACGGTGTTCGCACGAACGTCATCTGTCCCGGCTACGTCAGAACACCGCTGCTCGAAAAACAGATTCCGGAACAGGCAAAACACCTCGGCATCAGCGAAGCCGAAGTCATCAGAACCGTGATGCTCTCCCAGACGATCGACGGCGAGTTCACAACGCTCGACGACGTCGTCCGGTGCGCGACCTTCCTTGCGAGCTTTCCCTCCAACGCGCTGACCGGCCAGTCGATCGTCGTCAGCCACGGCTGGGCGATGCAGTGAGGGACGGACGGCCTGTTCACGTCCGATGTCGCAACTCACGAGCGCCTGTCATGAAGCCCGGAATAAACAATGGAGCCGTGGCCGGCCCTCGTCTAAACCGCGGGCAGATGAACCTCGGGAAGGCTCGGCGGTGAGCGTGACAGCAGCCACTTCGAAGGCCCTCATCGACGGCTTTGGCCGGCTTATCAGCTACGTGCGCATCTCCGTCACGGATCGCTGCGATTTGCGATGCCGCTATTGCATGGCCGAGACGATGGCGTTTGTTCCCCGCGATGAGGTGCTCAGCTTCGAGGAGATCGTCGAGCTCGTCGACCTTTTCATAGCCCGGGGCGTCACCCGGATCCGCTTGACCGGTGGCGAGCCCCTGGTGCGCAGGGGAATAGACGTCCTGGCGAAGCAGCTCGGGGCGCGCATCGGTCGCGGCCTCGAAGAGCTGACCATGACGACCAACGGGACGCAGCTCCCGCGTTTTGCACCAGCGCTTTTCGCCGCGGGAATCCGCCGCATCAATGTCAGCCTCGACAGTCGCGACCCCGAGCGCTTCCGTCACATCACGCGACGCGGCGATGTCGCGCAGGTCCTGGCCGGGATCAAAGCCGCGGCAAGAGCGGGCCTCCGGATCAAGATCAACATGGTCGCGCTAAAGGGTCTCAACGACACCGAAATCGCGCCGATGCTGCGCTGGTGCGCGAGCGAGGGACATGATCTGACGCTCATCGAGACGATGCCGCTCGGCGACATCGGGGAGGACCGCACCGAGCATTATCTGCCGCTGAGCGATGTGCGCGCACGCCTGGAGCGGGAGTTCCCGCTCATTCCGTCGCTCGCGCGCACGGGTGGACCGGCGCGTTATTTCGACGTCGATGGACAAGGTGTCCGGCTCGGCTTCATCACGCCGCTGACGCACAATTTCTGCGAGGGCTGCAACCGGATTCGCGTGGCGGCAACCGGGACGGTCTTCGGCTGTCTGGGCCACGATCAGAGGGTGGAGCTGCGCGAACTTCTCCGCGGCGGCGGCACCGAAGCGGTGACCGAGGCTCTGGACAGGCTGCTCGCCGGCAAGCCCAAACGCCACCAGTTCAGCATAGAGGGCGCGCGGCCCGCCGTCGCGCGGCACATGAGCGTCACGGGCGGCTGACGTTTCCCACAGAAGACGTCGGCCGAACTAATGCGCTCTGACAGCCTAATCTCCGGACAGCTCGAGCTTCGTCGATGACCGCGGCCCGCGGTGGAGATCGTCGCGTCGTCGACCTTCGCACCGTCTCCACCGCGCCTGATACGAGCGCCGATCTTCGCCCCGTGCGCCTAGATTCCCGCGTACCACTGGTACCCCGTGTTATCTTCCCAGAAGCCGCCCTTGCCGCGATAGACTCCGGCAAGGCTCTCGACCGCCTGGATGCGCTGGACATATTTCGCATGCTTGTAGCCGAGCTGGCGCTCCACGCGCAGGCGCAGCGGCGCTCCGTTCGGCACGGGCAGCAAGCGGTCGTTCATGCCCCAGGCGAGGATCGTCTGGGGGTGGAATGCATCAACCAGGTCGATGCTCTCGTAATAGGGATATTGGCCGAAGCGATCGGCGCAGTGGAAAACGACATATCGGGCGCGCGTGCTCAGTCCTGCCGCATTTAGGATGCGCGCGAGGACGACGCCATGCCATTTGCCAATGGCGCTCCATCCTTCAACGCAATCGTGCCGGGTGATCTGGGTCCGCGACGGGAGTGACCGAATGGTCCCGATCGGAATCGACAGCGGCCTCGAAACCAGCCCGTCGACAGTGAGGCGCCAATTGGCGAAATTCTCGGCGACGTGCCGCGCATATTCGCTCGTGTCGGGCATGGCCGTTCCGTTCGAGCGGAAGATCGGCGACAGGTCGCCCTCGCTATATTCGCGGGCGAGCGAATCCCGGCCGCCGATCAGGCGTTGCGATTTCATCGCCAGTGCTTCCGCCGACTGCAGCACGCCCATGAATTCGGGATTGCGGTTGAGCCTGTCGCAACCGGTGAGCAGCAGGCCCGAAGCGCCTGTCGCGATGAACCGCCGCCGCGAGATCAAGCGCTGCGCCTTTCCGGCGGGACCCGGTACCGCCCGCTGACCATCGACCAGATCTCGTTCACGGGCCCGGCGAGAACGACCATCATCAGGTGCACGACGATGAAGGCGAGGATCGCCGCCGCGACGATGAAGTGAACCGACCGTGCGGACGGGCGACCGCCGAAGAGGTCGACCAGCCAGGGCCAGGCCGCGTCCATCGAGGGAGACATCGCAAGGCCCGTCAGGATCATCAGTGGCAGGAAGACGAAGATGACCGCGACGTAGCTGATCTTCTGCAGGATGTTGTAACGAAGTGCCGCATCTCCGCGAGGAAAGTTCAGCCGAGCATGGTCCTTGATGTCCTTCCATACGTGTTGCGGAGCAAGTTCGTCCGCGGTGGGCGCGAGATCGCGCTGGACATGCCGGTTCCAGAGGCTCGTCAGCAGGAATGCGACGAGCCCGATGACCAGCACCCATGCGAAGGCGAGATGCCATATCCTTCCTGCCGCCAGATTGTAGGTCGATGGGATTGTCGCCCATCCTGGGAAGGGTCGGGGACCAAAATTGATCCAGGCATGATCGAAGTTCGCTCCGTACCAGCCCCAGTAAAGGCGCGGGTGCGCGTTGAGGATCATCAGTCCCGACATGAGCATCACGATGACCGTGATGGCGTTCACCCAATGCCAGATGCGGGTTGGAAGCTTGTGCCGGTAGGCGATGCGCGGTGCGTGCGAAGGCGGAGAAGCTCCTTCCTCGATTGGCTCGTCCTTGATGGGATCGTCGTCCATGTCTTGCGCGGCCCGCACCATAGCGAACCCTCGTGCGCAGGCATAGCTTCACGCATCACTTGAGCGACGCTGCTCAACGGCAAAGGCGATACAATGGACCCGACCACCGTCATCGCGCTCGCAATCCTCTTCGCGGTGGGAGCGGCGCTTTATTCGAGCGTCGGGCACGGCGGAGCGTCCGCTTACATCGCCGCGATGGCCCTGTTCTCGGTCGCGCCCGAGACGATGAAGCCCACCGCGCTGGCGCTGAACCTGCTCGTCGCCGGATTCGGGGCGTGGCGATACTGGAGCCGCGGCCTGTCGAACTGGAAATTGGTGCTTGCGTTCGCGCTTACCGCCACCCCGGCCGCGTTCATCGGCGGCGGGATCCATCTACCCGCAATCTACTATAAGCCGCTCGTCGGGATCCTGCTGTGGCTCGCGGCGGTCCGATTGCTGTGGCAGCCGAAATCGCTCGCCGAGCGGAGCACCCACCCTCCATCAATGTGGATCACCCTGCCGGTGGGCGCCGTCGTGGGATTGCTCGCCGGACTGACGGGGACAGGCGGCGGGATCTTCCTCAGCCCCCTCATCATCCTGATGGCCTGGGAAGAGCCGCGTCATACGTCCGGGGTCGTATCCGCCTTCATCTTCCTCAACTCGGCGGCCGGGCTTTTAGGCAACCTCGCTTCGGTCGGGCATCTTCCGGGCGAGCTGCCTGTCTTCCTCGGCGCGGTCGCGTCGGGCGCCCTGCTGGGGACGTGGCTGGGAGTCGAACGCCTGCCGCGGCCGTGGCTCCTGCGGACTCTCGGCCTAGTGCTGACCATCGCCGGCACGAAGCTTCTGTTCACCTGACCTAGAGGTGAAGCAGTTCGACTGTCTCGCCGGTGGCGACCGCCGGCGTGTTGGCCCTCTGCCGGACCAGAACGTCGGCTTCGGCGAGCGCTTTCTGAGCGCTCGACTCCTGGAAGGAGAGAAGTCGCGCGGTTCCGCCTTCCAGACGGGCGCGATGGAAGGTCTCGCGCTCGCCGCATGCGGGCAATGCCGACGCGATCTCCCCTGTCGTCCACTGCAGGGCTGAGCCCGTGGGACGGCCGACCATGAGGGCGATCATCGGCGCGAGCAGGAGCCGGGCAGTGACGAGTGCGGAGGTGGGATTTCCCGGAAGCCCGATCACCAGCCTGCCGCCTGCGCGGCCGAGCCAGGCGGGCTTGCCGGGCCTGATCGCGACCCGGGTGAAAATCAGCTCCAGTCCGGCCGGCTTGAACATCGCCTTGGCAAAATCCTTCTCCCCCACGGACGCGCCGCCGGTCACGACGATGAGATCGGCGCGCTCAAGCGCCGCGCCTGCTGCCCTTTCCAACAGCGCCAGGTCGTCGGGCAGCCGGTCCCATCCGACACATTGCGCGCCCCAGCGCTCCGCGAGCGCGGCGACACCGAGGGAAATGCTGTCGGGAACGGCATCCGCCCGCTCACGTGCGGTTCCGGGCGCAGCCAGTTCGTCGCCGGTGCTCAGCACCGTCACGCGTGGGCGGCGGTAGACTTGAAGTTCGGCGAGGTCGGCCGCGGCGGCGGCGACGATCGCGCGTTCGTCGAGCAATCGTCCTGCGGTGAGGAGGACTTCGCCCGCCGCGAAATCGCCGCCGCGCTCGCGGATATAGCGTTCGGGCCCAAGGGCGTTGTCGATGATTGCAATGTCGCCGTCGCGCCGGACATTCTCCTGGACGACGATCCGATCAGCGCCATCGGGTACCGGCGCGCCAGTGAAGATGCGGGCGCAGGTCCCGGCCTCAACCCTGCCCCGCCAGCCGGCCCCGGCGAAGGACTCGCCGACGACCTTCAGCGAGGCTGGAATATGCGCGAGATCCCCGGTCCTCACCGCATATCCGTCCATTGCCGAAACATCGGCGCGCGGCGAATCGATGCAGGCGATGACCGGGGAAGCGAGTACGCGCCCGCCCGCCCGTTCGATGGCGATCGGTTCCGCGCCCAGCGGCTTTGCGACCGAGCGGACCAGGTCGACAGCCTCGTCGAAGCTGATCATCGCTTGCGCCAGCGGCCCGAACGTCCGCCGCTCTTCGACGTCACCTCGATGCCGCCGATCACCATGGTGCGGTCGACCGCTTTCAGCATATCGAACAAGGTGAGACAGGCGACGCTGACGGCCGTGAGCGCCTCCATCTCGACTCCCGTCATGGCATTCGTGCGCACCTCCGAGGCAAGGCGGAAGCCGGGCAACGCATCGTCAATCTCGATCCGCACCTCGAGGCTGGTGAGCGGCAACGGGTGGCAGAGCGGAATCAATTCCGCAGTGCGCTTGGCGGCCATGATGCCGGCAAGTTCCGCGGTCGCGATCACCGATCCCTTGGGGGTCGTTCCCGCCCGCACCTGATCGAGGGTTTGCGTTTTGCAGGTCACCGTTCCCGCAGCTGTCGCGCTTCGCGCCGTCACGTGCTTGGCCGAGACGTCGACCATCCGCGCGCGGCCGCTTTCGTCGAGATGCGTAAGGCTGCTCATTCGAACAACTGCCTCAACCGGGGGACCTGCCCGGCGATCGAGCAGGGCCGATAGCGGCTGTCCAGCTCGTCCCTGAGCACCAGGTCCCAACCGTCGCGGCAGGCGCCCGTCGAACCGGGCAGGCAGAAGACGAAGGTCTCGTCGATCTGCCCGGCAAGCGCGCGCGATTGCATTGTCGACAGACCGACCGTGCCGAAGCTGGCGTTGTGAAACAGGACCGAGAAGCCGTCCATCCGGCGCCGGAACATTGGGCCGATCGCCTCCGGCGTCACATCGCGTGGAGAAAAGCCGGTCCCTCCGGTCGAGATGATGACGTCGACATCCGGATCGTCGACCCAAGTGCGGACCTCGCTTCGGATGGCATCGAGATCGTCGCGCACGATGAGCTTGCCAGCGAGCTCGTGCCCAGCGTCCTGGAGGCGCTGAGCGAGCAGGTCCCCGGACTTATCCGTCTCATTGGTGCGGGTGTCGGAGACGGTCAGAACCGCGATCCGCAAGGGATGGAACGTCAGGCTGTGGTCGATTCCGGGCATGCGTTCAGCCCCAGCGCCCGCGTTCGCGGTAATCGGCGTCGGTCGGCTCTATCCAGGTCGAGCCTGCCGGGCCTTGCTCGCGCTTCCACAAGACGGCCTCCGTCTTCAGCCGGTCCATCAGATAGTCGGCCACGTCGAAGGCGGCACGGCGATGGGACGATGCTGCGCCGGCGAACACGACCGGATTCCCCGCCGGGATCTCGCCGCAGCGATGGACGACGCGGACGTGGCTGACTTCGAACCGCCGGGCGGCGGCGTTCGCGATGTTCTCGAGCGATCGCCTGGTGAGTGTCGGATGATGCTCGAGAACGAGGCTTTCGATTGGATCGCCATCCTTGTTCGCTGGCCGGGCAACCCCGACGAAGCTCACGACAGCGCCCTCACCGGCCGCCTGTTCAAGCAGCGTTCCGAGCTCCCCCCGGGGGTCGAGCGGGTTCTCCTGCAGGCAAGCGACAATGCTCATCCGCCGGAAACCGGTGCCAGGAATTCGACTGCTTCCGTCCCTTCGATGCGGTGATCGTCCGGGACCAGCTCATCCATGACGCAGGCCCGCACGCGCCGGTCCTCCAGCAGGCCCGCCGCCGCGGGGAATGACGCGGCGATGCGCTGCCGGAGGCGGGCGATCGTGCACGGTTCTTCCACTGCAAGATCCAGCTCGCGGCCAACAGCGTCGGCCAACCTGCCGTAGAATGTGATCTTCATCGCGCGGGCACCGCCTCGGGCTTCTTATCCGCGATTTCTCCCGGCCCGGGCCAGGTCAACCGCCGCTCAGTTCTTTGCGAATGGGCGGCGCAAGGTCTTTCGTCAATCGTCCGCGGCGTGCTGGAAGTGGACGCTCGCCCCTGCTGTTGAACGGACGCGATTGCCTTGAGAGCGTTTACCCCGCGTGCCTCCTTTCCAGCTGACGCCGGTAGCCGAGCCATGCCTTTAAGGCCGGGGCTTCGCGCCAGATAACGTGAGCCGCGTGCTGCCGCGCAGGTCTACCGTCGCCCGCGTGCCGGCATCGCTGAACCGGAGGTTGGCAGTGTCGCACTCGGGGCATCGCAATATCAGCCCCATCGCTCCGCCATAGAGCTTCAGGGTGGCCAGCGCGCCCTCCCGGCCGCAGCCTTCGCACGTGATCATGATCGTGGTGGGCTCGACCGCAAACAGCGCGGCCAGGGGTCCGGCGGCGGCATTGCCGTCGAGCGGTACAGCTTCCTCGGTCATTTCAGGTCTCCGGTTGGTCCAAAGCGTTCGGTCTTGATCCGCCCGCCTTCATGACCGAGCGCAACCAGCGCGTCGGCGCAGGCCTCGACGAATGGAGTGGGTCCGCACACGAAGATTCGGGGACGTTCCTCCGGCGGGAAACCGCGCGCCGCAAGCATTTCCCGGCCGATCCGCCCCTGCTCGCCGGTCCAGCCTTCGGGCGCGCCGCGGGTCAGCGTGGCGATGAGCTCGAAGCCGTCCGCCTCATCGGCCAGCCTGTCGAGCTCGGCGCGGTAGAGCAGCTCATCGACGGTTCGTGCCGAATAGAGCAGCCGGACCGGCGTCCGATCGCCGGACCGGGTGCGGGCGCGCAGCATCGCCATCAGCGGAGCGACCCCGGAGCCTCCGCCGACGAGAAGGAGCGGACCGCCGTCACCGGGCACCCAGGTGAAATAGCCGCCGATAGGCCCACGCAGTTCGAGCGGGTCCCCTTCCCGCAACTCGTCCAGCAGAAAGGGCGAGACCTCGCCGTCGTCGACACGCTCAACGGTGATCTCGAGCTGAGGCTCGCCGGCCGGCGCCGAGGAGATCGAATAGCTGCGCTGCGCCTGATAGCCGTCGTCAGCGGTGAGCCTGAGGTCAAGATGCTGGCCGGCAAGGTGGCCGGGCCAGCCGGGCACGTCGAGCAAAATCGCCTTCGCGCGGGCGCTCTCCGGCTTCGCCGCCGCCACGGTGGCGATGCGCCACGGCAAATGCGTCGGCGTCACGGATCGCCCCGGTAGCGCTGCTCGCGCCAGGGATCGCCATAGATGTGGTAGCCAAGGCTCTCCCAGAACCCCGCCTGGTCCTCTTCGATGAAATCGAGCCAGCGCACCCATTTGGCCGATTTCCAAAAATAGAGGTGAGGAACGAGCAGCCTGGCGGGCCCGCCATGGGCGGGCGCGATCGGGAGGTCCTCATAATGTGTGGCGATCATCGCCCGGCCCTGCGCTAAATCCGCGACGGGCGCATTGCTCGTATAACCGCCGTCGCAGTGCGCCATCACGAAGGATGTCGGCGGTGCCGGGAGGCCGGCGGCGCCAAGCAGGTCGTCGAAGGTCACGCCGCGCCAGCGCGTGTCGAGCTTGGACCACTTGGTGACGCAGTGAATATCGACCGTCACTTCGGTCTGCGGCAGCTTCTGGAAGTCAGCCCAGCGCCACTCGGCGACGGTCCGACCGCCCTGTCGGAGACCGAAACTCCATTCCTCGAGCGACGTACGCGGGGTCGGCCCCGCCGACAGGACGGGGAAATCCGGCGTCACATATTGGCCCGGAGGCACGCGATCCTGTGCCGCTCCGCGATTGCGCGCCTTGCCCTTGAAGCCGCGGGTGATCAGCATCGGACGTCTCCCTTCATTGTGGAACCTTCACCGCCGGTCCGGCAAGCCCGAGTCCGACGGTCCATGCAGCTGCCAACAAACTTTAAGCTCGGCGGATCACTGGGGCGGTTACACCCGGCCTGTGGGGCAAGAGACCGCCGCGGTTGCGCCGTTTAGTGCTGGCGCGACTCCTCGACATGATTTCTCACCGAAGATCAGAGGACATTCGCCCGTCAACACCGAAGTTCACGAAACCCTCATGACTGAGCGGCTTGGTTCCCTGGTGTCCCGCCTGGTACGAGGGGCGCCCAACCTGTGCCTACCCTCAAATGGCCTGGAAAGCAGTCCTCAATTTCAAATGAGCACGTCACGAAGGTCATCGGGAGGAGCGTAGTTTGGAGATCGAGGCCGAAAAAAAGCGTGCGGCACTGCAGGCTGTTGCTCTGATCGAAGATGGCATGCTCGTCGGCCTCGGGACCGGCAGCACTGCCGAATATGCCATTCGTGAGATCGCTTCGAAAGTCGCAACCGGCCTTCGTATGACGGGCGTCGCCACATCCCGTCGTACCAGAGCGCTTGCAGAACGGCTGTCGATCCCCCTTCTCGAGATGGAGGATGTGCCACGGCTGGATCTTTGCATAGACGGCGCCGATGAAGTCGATCTGGAACTTCGCGCAATCAAGGGCGGAGGCGGTGCCATGTTGCGCGAAAAGATTGTTGCTTCCGCGTCGGACAGGATGATCGTGATTGCCGATTCATCGAAGCTCGTTGCCGCACTTGGTCGCTTTCCGCTTCCGGTGGAGGTTCTGCCTTTCGCACGCGCATCGGCGCGGCGGCAGTTGGACGAGATATGTCCGCAGGTCGAGCAACGTCGAACGCAGAGCGGCGAGCCGTTCCTTACCGACCAGGAGGCTTACATCTTTGATCTCCCGTTGGAAGAGATTGAGGACCCGCCGACGCTTGCTCGAGAATTGGAGTCAATTCCCGGGCTCATCGGCCATGGTCTGTTTCTCAACGAAGTGGGAACCGCGATCGTTGGGCAGCGCGGAGCGACCAAGATCATCGACCGCATCGAGCCCGGCGCGCGCAAGTCACGCGGGGGCTCTTGATCGCAGCGGTTGGAGCGATTGTGGGGATCGCGATCCTGAACTGCGCAAGACGCGTCCATGGTCGCCTCTGTACGGCCAGCAGCCCTCGTTATTGTATTGCGAACCCGCCTCACTAGATTCTCGGCATGCCCCACAATGAAGTTTCGTTTCGCGAGCATCGCGAGCTCGGCGAAGTCGCGTGGCTGCGCGATCATGATCGCGGCCTGGCTCTGGCGGCCGAACAGGGCAAGCCCGTCCTGCTCCTGTTCCAGGAAGTCCCCGGCTGTTCGACCTGCGTGAACTTCGGGCAGGATGTGCTGACGCATCCGTTGATGGTGGAACTGATCACCCAACGGTTCGTGCCCGTGGCGATTTTCAATAACCGTCCTGGTCCGGATTCCGAGATCCTGCGCCGCTATGGCGAACTGTCGTGGAATAACCCTGTGGTCCGGTTTCTCGGGCCCGATGGAACCGAACTCCTGCCCAAGCTCGCGGATCGATACGACGCGCTGGGATTGTACGAAAAGATGATCGCCGTTCTCGAAATGCTCGGGCACGATGTACCCGGTTATTTCCGCCTGTTGGGGCGCGACCTGCTGGTCGAACAGGGCCTCAGCAGATGCGTGACCTACACAACTCCGTGCTTCTGGTCGGGCGAGACAAGCCTCGCCCAGCATCCTGCGGTCATCACCACCGACGCCGGCTGGGTTGATGGCGAGGAGGTGGTACGGGTGCATTTCGATCCCCGCGTGGCCTCCCGCGAGGATCTGGATGCTTATGCCCGCGCGGAGGGATTCAGCGCGAGCGACGGCGGGAGTTTCGGGCTTGATCGTGAGCCGCAATTCTACCTGCGCAAGAATCCAGCTCGTCATCTGCCTTTGACGCCGGCCCAGCGTACGAAAATCAACCTGGCCGTACCCTATCGCGGTGCGCTCGCGGACCTCCTCAGTCCGCAACAGTCAGCCTGGCTCTCCGATCCGCAGCTGGAGCGGTCGAGCAGCGATGAAGCGTATCGTGAGGACATCCGCCAGAGCTGGCCTGCGCTGGCGGCGCAGCTTGGCCGAGCATGAACGAGCGGCAAGCTCCTGGGTGATCTGCTGCGCCGCCTAGCGGCTCGCAGTGGCGCCAGGCTGCCGTGACTACAACGGGCCGTGAGCGCACCGTCCGCTTGTGTCCATCCGTTGCGGACATTTGCGAAGCGACTACTCTCGTTGCCTGGCGCCTACACGATCGTGCGCTGCCTCAGTCCGAAAGACGAACCGTACGCCGGCCGAAACGCGTCGCGTCGATCGAGAAGGCGCCGGGGCCGACCATGACGAGCGCCACACAGGAAAGCATGTGCGCGAGAAGCGGCACCGCAAATGCGCCGCCCGCATCCCACGCGAGACCTGCAGCGATGACAGCCGCAACCGATGCGGACATTCGGGTGCAAAAGCCGATGCCGATCGAAAGACCGAGCAGTACAGCCGCGACCAATCCAAAGGGTTGCCACGGGAACTGCCGTAGCAGGACGCTCGCGAGGAACAGCACGGCAGACGCGCGCAGGACCATCAGCGCCGACCCGGGTATCCCCGCCGGATAGACGAAGAAGGCATGTTTCATACCCGCGCTGTATCGGCGCGCAGGGCTACCGGTAATCTCCCGAAGGACTATGTTTCACTAGTCAGTTCGGGGTCGCGCGGCTCAGCCGGCGTGATAGGATCGAAGTGAGCGCGTAATCTTCGCTCCGTGTCGAAAGGAAATGCGTGAGGCTGCTCCGCACCTTCCTCCACCTGTCGGGCTGCCTAGCTATGCTTGGCGGGGCTCCAGCCCTGGCGCTCGATCCGGCGAGGTCGATCGGTCAGTACAAGCATTCGAGCTGGACAATCGACAATGATGTACCGCGCTCGATCCTCGCCCTTGCGCAGGGCCGAAGCGGCTATCTGTGGATCGGCAGCACCCGCGGATTGTTCCGCTTCGACGGGATACGCTTCGAAGGAATTCCGCTGCCGCAGCAGCACAGCGAAAATCCGCAAATCAGCGCTTTGAGGGTGTCGCAGCAAGGCGATGTCTGGATCGGCTTCGGGACTGGTGGAACCGCTGTCTACCGCGACGGCGCCGTGCACGACGTGCCGATGGCGGAGCCCGCTTACGTGATGACGCTCGTCGAGACGCCCGATCACGCAATCTGGGCAGCGCTTGGCCGCAAGTTTCATCAGCTGATGCGCTTTGCGGACGGCCGATGGAGTGAGGTCGGGACCAGCCTGGGTTTCCCGACCGAGGACGTCATCGCGATGATTGCCGCACGCGACGGCGCAATCTGGGTCACCACGACCAAGTCGGTCCTTGTGCTGCCAAACGGTTCCGCGCGGTTCCGGCGGCTCGACGTGCCGCCGAACGGCCACGGTGCGTTAAGCGAGGACGCGCAAGGCAAGATCTGGCTCTCCGACCAGGCCGGCACGAGGGCGATTGGACAACGCGGCGGCGTCGAGCTGCCCGCCGGCCGCGGTCGCTACGAAACGCCGTTCGCTAAACGCAACGCGATGTCGATGTTCGACCGCGACGGAAACCTGTGGGGCATCACCGACGCGGGGATCTTTCGGCTGCGCACACCCACGGTTGCAGCAACTCGCCCACCGCTCTCGCGCGGGCCTGCGGCGGAGCTGTTCCGGCAAAAGGACGGCCTTACATCCGACACCCCGACCGTGATCTTCGAGGATCGTGAAGGCAACATCTGGGTCGGCACCGTCCTCGGCCTCGACCGCTTTCGTCCGGCAAGGGTGGTTACCGAGCCGGTGCTCAGGAATCGCGCCTTCTGGGGCGACGTGCTGCTCAGCGCCGCCGACGGAACTGTCTATGTCGGCGAGGCCGACGCGATCTATCGCATCAGGCCCGCGAGGAATCCCGAGCTGCTGTTGAGGGCACACGAACCGCAGGCGATGTGCGAAGGCAGGGATGGATCGGTCTGGATCGTGCTCCAGCGACGCGTCCTGCGCCTTAGGAAAGGCAAGATCGACAGCATCCCGGGACCGCGAAACAATGAGGAGGGCATCAGCGACTGCGCCTTAGACGACCAAGGCCGGATCTGGCTGGCAGCGTTACGCGACGGGATGTTCCAACGGGTCGGCGGTTCGTGGCGGCAGACCATGGTGCCGCCAGCTTTGGGAGGCTTTCCCCCAGCCACGCTGCTGCGCACTCGGCGGCAAGGCGTTCTGGTCGGCTTCGACGAAAGCTTGGTCGCCGCAATCGATCCCCAGGGCACGCCAAGATTCCTCGTCGCGCCGGACACGCGCCTGCACGCGCGCACCCTGTTCGAAGCCCCTGACGGCCTGCTGATCGGCGGCCGCTCGGGCATCACCCGGATCGCGAAGGACGGCGTTCGGCTTATCCCGTCGCGCCGATTCCCCGAATTGTCGTCGATCACCGGCATCGTTCAGACGAACTCTGGGGAAACCTGGATGAGCAGTGCTGCGGGTCTGGTCGGCGTTTCGACCGCTGCTCTCGACAGGGCCTTCGTCGATCCGCGCCAGGCGATGAGCAGGATGGTCCTCGACTTTCGTGATGGCCTCGGCGGCGTGCAGAGCCGCGATGCGATACGATCCCTGGCGAAAGGCGGCGATGGGCGCATCTGGTTCTCGAACGGCGCCGGGACGGCATGGATCGACCCGAGCCATTTCTGGCGCAATCGGGCAGTCCCCCCGGTCGAAATCGCGGCGCTCAAGTCCCGCGGCGCTTTCCATCGCGACCCGCACGATCTCGCACTTCCGGCCGGCTCGTCGAACGTCGAAATCGCCTTCGCTGCTCCGAGCCTCGCGATTCCCGAACGCGTCCGCGTTCTGTATCGCCTCGAAGGTGCCGACAGCGGGTGGGTCGATCCAGGAATGCGGCGCCAGGCCTTCTATACGAACCTCGCTCCGGGCCATTACGTCTTCCGGGTGATCGCCGCCAACGACGACGGTGTCTGGAACCGGACCGGCGCAAAGCTCGAGTTCGACATTGCTCCGACCTTTCTTCAGTCGCGGTCGTTCCTTGCGATGTGCGTTCTCGGCGCCTTCCTCGTGCTATGGTGCCTTTATTCGCTTCGAGTGCGGCAACTCGCAGGCCGGATGAGGGACCGTCTCGAGGAACGCGTTGCCGAGCGCGAACGGATCGCGCGCGATCTTCACGATACCTTGTTGCAGGGTTTCCAGGGCCTGATCCTGCGCTTCCAGTCTGTCGCGAACCAGATCCCGGCCGATGAACCGGCCCGAAGGCTCATTGATGACACGCTCGACAGCGCCGACGACATCCTCAACGCCGGGCGCGACAGTGTCCATCAGCTTCGCGCCGGTGGTGCAAGCGAGCTTTCCCAGGCGTTCGTGGCGACGGCGGAACGCCTACGCGAGAACTTCCCGGCACAGTTCAATATGGTGGTGGAGGGTAGTGCGCGAACTCTGCATCCTGTGGTTCGCGAGGAATTGTCGAGGATCGGGGAGGAGGCGCTCATCAATGCGTTCCAGCACGCCGATGCCCAGACCATAGAAATGGTGCTGTCGTACCGCCCTTCGTCAATGTCGCTTGGCGTCCGCGACGACGGCGTTGGCATCGATCCGGAGATCTTTGCCGGCGGCCGCCAAGGGCATTTCGGACTGGTCGGCATGCGCGAGCGGGCCCGGCAGATTGATGCGGCGATCACAATCACGAGCCGGCCCGGAGCCGGGACCGAGATCGTCGTCACCGTGCCCGGCCGCATCGCCTACTCACTAAAGCCAAGGTTCGTCGCGCGCGTCCTGGAACTTGTCGCAGGCCCCGTATGAAACCGGGCATCGGTCCATCCGGAACGATCCGGCTGATGATCGTAGACGATCACCCCGTGATTCGGCGCGGAATGGCGTCGCTCATCGAAGGCCAGAGTGACATGGAACTTGTCGGCGAAGCCGAAGACGGCGCCCAGGCGCTCGAATTGTTCCGGACGCTGCGTCCGGATGTCACGCTCATGGACCTGCAGATGCCGCGCATGAATGGCGTCGATGCGATCCTCGCCATCAGGAGTGAATTCCCCAATGCCCGGATCGTCGTCCTCACGACCTACGCCGGCGACGCACAGGCCATGCGCGCGCTCAAGGCCGGCGCAGTCGGCTACCTCCTCAAGGGAACGGTTCGGAAGGATCTGCTCGACACCGTCCGATCGATCCATGCCGGGCGCCGCCATATCCCGCCGGAGATCGCGCAGGAGATTGCGTTCCACGTCACCGATGATGCCTTGAGCGAGCGCGAGATCACAGTCCTCCGTCATGTCGCCGACGGCAAGGCCAACAAGGAGATCGCTCGGCTGCTCAAGATATCCGAGGACACGGTCAAGGCCCATATGAGGAGCATCTTCGCCAAGCTCGACACCAGCGATCGGACCGAAGCTGTCACCGCGGCGCTGAGGCGCGGAATCATAGAGTTGTAGGAGTCCGCTCGAAGCTGAATTACCGCTATCGGGTGCGGATCCTCCGACCTGAACGAACGATCGTTTTCAGCCAAGTTTTCCCGAACTGAACTAACGGCCGCATCCAGGTCTCACCCGGCGGCCACCAGACAACTGCTTAGGGTACTTTGACGACGTTCCTGCCCTGCGTCCGACTTTTGGGTTAGCAGACAGTCCGCCTATGGCAGCTTTTCGACCCAAAGCTGTCGTGCGGCGGCCGACGATTGGTCAGTCGCCTTCGAAGCTCAGCAGGGTCGCAACCGGCACGCCTGCCGAGCGCAGCTTGCCAGCGCCGCCGAGGTCCGGAAGGTCGATCACGAAGCTCGCGCCGACGACGTTGGCACCAGCCTGGCGAAGCAGGCGCACGGCGGCCAGCGCGGTGCCTCCGCTGGCGATTAGATCGTCGACCAGCAGGACGTTCTGACCCGGAACGCAGGCGTCCTCGTGCATCACCACGCGATCGGTGCCGTATTCCAGCGCATAATCGACGCCGATCGTAACCCCAGGCAGCTTTCCATCCTTGCGAATCAGCGCGAGTCCTTTGCCGAGATGCGACGCGACGGCCGAGGAGAAGATGAAGCCCCGGGCCTCGACGCCCGCCACCAGATCGATCCCGGGAGGCGACGAAGCCGCCAGGCGCTCGATCGATGCACGAAAGCCCTCGGCGTCGAGCAGCAGCGTTGTGATGTCACGGAATTGGACGCCAGGCCTGGGGAAATCCGGAATGGTTCGGATCAGCGCCTTGATGTCCGAGTTCGCGGTGGTCATCCCAATCAGAGCCTCGCAAAGATCTCGACGAGCGCCTCGGTCAGTTCGTCCATCATTTCGGCGGTGTGACTCGGCCCCGGTGTAAAGCGCAGGCGCTCCGTACCCCGCGGGACCGTCGGGAAGTTGATGGGCTGAACATAAAGGCCGTATTCGGCAAGCAAGATGTCGCTAACGCGCCTGGCTTTGACCGGGCAGCCGACGAGGAGCGGTACAATGTGTGTCTCGCTCGGCATTGCAGGAAGGCCCGCTGCAGCGAACTTGGTTTTGAGCATTGCCGCGGCCTCCTGCTGCGCCCGCCGCTCTTCACCCGATTGCTTCAGGTGACGAAGGCTCGTGAGCGCACCGGCAGCAAGCACGGGCGACAGGGAGGTCGTGAAGATAAACCCCGGAGCATAGCTGCGAATGCAATCGACGATCGTCCGGTCTGCCGCGATATAGCCGCCCATTAC
>JBJMUN010000061.1:0-19466 GCA_045811185.1 Sphingomicrobium sp. | reverse complement strand
AAGGTTGCCCCACGATGCGTTGACCTGCTCCTCTGCAGTGGGGACGCTGTTGATGCCGCATCCCGCGAGGCTGACGGCGGCAAGCGGTGCAAACAAACCCAAACGGCGAATTGCAATCATCGAATGTCCCCTTCGATATCTTGGGGCGCATAAGTAGATGCACGGCTGAAGCGTTTCAATATGCTGTCTTAAGCCAGCAACACACAAAACTGCTGTTTCACTTTCCATGGGCACGGATCGCGCTACTGTCGGCAATGCGTCGCTAGCGGAGGGTGCATATGCTGCGGGATTTCAAAACCTTCATCGCCAAGGGTAACGTTCTCGACCTTGCAGTCGCGGTTATCATTGGCGCCGCCTTTGCAAAGATCGTCACCAGCCTCACCGACGACATCATCATGCCAGTTGTCGGGAAGATTTTCGGGGGCCTCGATTTCTCGAGCTACTTTTTGCTGCTTGGCCCCGTTCCGGTCGACTATCACGGTTCGCTGACCGATTATGCGGCACTCAAGAAAGCCGGAGTACCGGTCCTTGGATGGGGAGCCTTCGTAACCGAAATCGTAAGCTTCCTCATACTCGCCTTCATCATCTTCTTGATGGTGCGCTGGGCAACGAGGCTCACGAAGAAGCCTGACGAAGCGCAAACCGGCCCGACAGAAATCGAGCTGCTCACCGAAATCCGCGACGAGCTACGCCGGCGCTAGAGCTTGATCAAAGTCTCCGGTATCCGGTTCGAGGCAGGCCCGACGTCCCAGTGAAGCTGCCGGCCTGCTGCGACGGATGTCGCGCCGTCTTCGCTGTTGTTGGTCAGGATCTCGCCATCCGTAATTACGGTGAAACGCCCTTGCGCACGCGATATCGGACCGCTTTTCGACGCTTCAACTGCAGCTGAGCCGGCGCGAGCGCCGAGCGGACCTGCCGCCCCCGTAAAGGCGGGCGCGCTTACGAGCACGGTTCCGTCGGCTCGGCGGCGGATCGCAATGAACGGAATAATGAGATCGTTGTCGGGAAGCGCGGGGAAAAGAAAGTCCTGAGTCGCGCGCCCTTCAAGATGGTAGTCGACGTCGAAAACGCCGTTCCCACGATAGTACACCGACCGCCATCCTGCATATTTCATTAGCTTGAGAGCGAAAGCTCGGTTCGATTGATCGTCGAGGCCGGGGAGCCCGAACGCCTTGGCCATCTGCTCGGTGTCGAGCCTCTTCTTTTCGTATGCCGAGCGTTGCCCGGCAATCTCCGCCGTCGTGCAACGACGCTCCTTGTCGCCATCGACGCACTTTGCCTTGGCGTCAGCCCAGGGCTCCGCATTCTGGTCGGGCGGAAGCTGCAGCACGACCTGGCCGCGGTAATCCAGAACGAAGGTACCGTTTTTACGGAGGATCAGGTCCGAATTGAACTTGCCCGGCCCCCACAGGCACCCGGTCAGCAGCAGCGCCGACGCGATCACGAACAGGCGCTTGGTCCAATGATGCATGAAATTGCCCCCGTCACTGCTGTTATAGCATTGTCGAGAGGGCTGGAAAAAGGTGGGAGGCTTCTGTTGCCCGGCGCCTCCCGTGCCGCTGGAATCCCCTTCTGTTGCCCGGTGGGGTCCGACCGCGCTTTAGCTTTGTAACGTCAGTCCGTTAGGACCTCAGTTACGCAGCAAGAGCGAGCGCCTCGTTATCGTTGGCACTTGTGTGAATGAGCCGTTGCGGTGGCTCAATCCGATCGGCAATCGGGCCTTTATTGCACTCGTCGATCCTATTTCGCCCCCATCAACAGCCGCGTCGACCCGCGGTTGATGGTGGAGGCGCCGGGGTACTGCCCCCCGGGTCCGAAATGCCTATTCCACCTGACAGTCTACCGACATAGCCGGTTGCCCGGCACGGCTTAGATAGGGAATTAGCGCGTGAATCTCAAGAACGGCGCTGGTATGGCACCCTCCATCAATAGCATGAGTGGGGAACCGAAGAACATGAAAAGGCTGACTTTTCTGACGCTTGGCATGACTGTCCTTGCGCTCGGCGCGTGCAGCAAGGGCAACGAGGACGCCGTTCAAAACGCAGAGCTCAATCAGCCCGAGGCCGAGCAGCTGAACGAACTTGCTAACCAGGCTGCGATGGACGCGGCGAACGCGCAGGCTGCGGCGCAGGCGAATATCGAAAATGCGACGGCGCAGGAAAATGCGACCATCGACAATACCGTCAACCCTCAGGAAGCCGACGAACAAAACGTGAGCGGCATGTAGGCGTTAGGCGCGGCCGTGAGCGACGAAGCAATCCCGGCCGCGACGCTTATCCTCGTTCGGGAGCCCGCAGGCCGCGCACCCGAGCTCTTGATGGTTGAACGCGCCGGCGGAATGGCATTTGCCGCCGGCGCACTTGTCTTTCCCGGTGGGCGGATAGACGCCGCAGATCGCGAACTTGGAGAAAAGCTCGGCAGTGATGCTGCCGCCGTCGCGGCAATCCGCGAAACAATTGAAGAAGCTGCGGTGCCCGTCGGCCTGAGCCCTGTTCCAGATGCATACGGCGCTCGTCGGCTCCAGGAAGCGCTGGTAGCCCACCGCTCGTTGGCAGAGTTACTTTGCGAGTCCGGCCTCGAGATCGACGCAAGCGACCTCACGGCCTTTGCGCGTTGGATCCCGAAATTCCACGCTGTTCGCCGCTTCGACACCTTGTTCTTCGTTGCGCGCTGCCCTGCCGGGGAGTGGCAGCCGCGAGCAATCGAAGGTGAATGTACCGGCGCGTTCTGGCTGACCGCGAGTGAAGTCCTTGAACGCGACCAGCGGGGCGAGGCTCGATTGATCTTCCCGACCCGGCGCAATCTTGAGCGGTTAGCCCAGCATTCGACCTTTGAAGAGATCCGCGCCGACGCTCGGGCACATCCCATTGAAGCTGTCACACCCTGGGTCGAGGAGCGCGGGGGCGAGCGTTTCATTACGATCCCCGACCATCTCGGCTATCCGGTGACGCAGGAACGCCTAGATGGTCTCTGGCGCGGCTGAGCAAGCACCGAGTCGCACTTTACCCACAAACAAAAAGGGGACCCGCCGAAGCGGATCCCCTTTCGACCCGGAACCTTCCGAAGCTTACTTCAGGTGGTTCGACAGATGCTTGTTCATCTCGAACATGCTGACGCGGTCCTTACCCCCAAAAACCTTCTTCAGCTTGTCGTCGGCCACGATTTCCCTCTTGTTCTGAGGGTTTTGCAGGTTGTTCTTGCGAATGTGGTCCCACACCTTCGAAACGACCTGGCTGCGCGGAAGCGGATCGCTGCCGCAGATCTGTGCGAGATCGGCCGACGGGGTAACCGGGCGAGCCAAGCCGCCCCCTGCTTTACGACTGCCTTGTGCCATCATGGCCCTCCTGTTGTTCCTATCTGTGGATAGAGCGCAAAGCGGGACGCGTTGCAAGGCTGTTGCAGAGGGAAAATCAGCGATTTCCTCTCGTGAACGGAACGACCTTGTTCCGAACGTCATGTCCGATGTCCGCACGACCGCCGTACGCGATGCCCGAACGCGAGCACCATTCCTCGACGATGCTGCACTCATCCCGCCCGAAATCGGGGTCGTTGGCAGGTATGTCCCCGACCCTCCCGAGACGCAGGCGTGCGACGCGGCGGATATTCGGGCTGGCCGAGAGATGGAACATCGTGCGGTCGATGCGATAATGATGCTCGCTGACATCCTCGATGAGCAGGTCGACCCCCGAAAAGTCGGGCTCGAGCACGGTGCCGAGCAAGGTTGCAAGAACCGTAAGGTTGAACGCCATTGCAGGGCCGCTGAGCGTCGGTTCCAGCGCTGAGCGCTCCCGGCGCACCAGCCAGTCGAGGGCGCGGGTCACCGCTGCTTCTCCGCCCTCGCGCATGGCATCCTGCGGCATCGGCCCCCAAGCGACGTTGAGACCGGCCTTGTGGAAGCCAGCGAGCAGAAAGCCCGCGTCGCTATAGCCCATGTAGACCTTGCGCCGCGCTTCCTGCGGAAGGTCGGCCAGCGCCGCTTCAGCAATGCGGTTCGATCCATAGCCGCCGCGAGCGAACCAGATGGCATCGATGCTCTCGTCGGCCATCACCTCGCGAAGCGCCGCGAGCCGGGCCTCGTCCGGACCGGCAAAATGGCCTTCACTGAGGAAGCACTGCGGGTGGACCACCAGCTCGCAATCGCCGCGTGCCGCGATTATCCCGCGAACGCGCTCCGCAGCCTCGGGCCTTAGCGTGCAACTCGGGGCGACAACGGCAATGCGCATGCACGCTGCTTAGGTTGGCTTCGCTAATGTCCGCAATGGGCGGATCACCAATCCTTGCTTGCTGGTCCGCTCAAGACAGGAGTCCCCACCCGGCCAACATGCAACCAATGACGAATGCCGCCACACTCGCGCAGATGAAGAAATGGGTTCCCCGTGATCCAATGGCCTGGTCCAGATGTGTCTTCATCGTTGCTTCGAGAGCCGCAAGGCGCGGGGCGTCTCCGGCAATTGTCAGCCAGTAACCCATCATGGTGTTCGCGGCGATGCTGACACGTTTGAACGCATAGAGCGACCATATCCCGGCACCCAGGGCCGCGAGGATTCCAAGCAGAAACGCGCCGGCCGACCCGAGCTTCGCGCTGCCGGCCATTTTGAGAGGCAGGACAGCTACTGCTGCCGCGCCATTGATGACGACCAGTGTCGCGAGCAGCCAGCGGGAGAGACTGGCAACTTCCTTCAGGCCGTCATGAAAGGCTTCCACCATGATTGGCATGAAGGTTTCCGCAGCGAGACGGTCGGTCACATGTGCGTCGCGGTCCGCGCTGCTGACGGGCCGTGCTGAGGGTGAGACGGCACTCTGAGGTGCCGCCCCAGCCGATCGCCGGCCAACGGACCGATCTGAAGCCATCAGGACGATCGTTCACCAGCGCGGCCGGCTGCTCCCACGCCGCGAAGTGAGCACCCTGCGGGTGCCGCCGATAGAATATCAGGTTGGAGCAAGCTGAAAGGCCTTATTCTCTCATCGCCAACATCACCCAAGATGATAGCCTCTTCGGGTTCTGCAGCTTGCGTCAAAGTGGGGGCGGGCGCGTGCTGAGAAGGTGCAAGGGTATCCGCACCGCCGTCCGGCGATGTCGTTTCGGCCATTGTCCCTCTCCTGAACTGGGGTGTCGGAGAAACGCGTTACGAAGGTGAGCGGCCACTGATGAATGCTGATGCGCTACGAACAAGGGGCCGACCGGCTCCTGACTCCCCGATGCGAGTTGGTCAAGGCGACATTGTCGGCGGCCGATTGCCTGGCCCATCCCAGGAGCAAGCCGCTAGCCAATCGACGCCTCACCCAATAGGGCCGCCGCCATGATTGATTCTCCGGTCTTCTTCAGCGGCATCGGCGGGAGCGGCATGCTGCCACTGGCGAGCATTGTCCGCGCCGGCGGCGCGAAAGTTGCGGGGTCGGACCGCTCCCTGGACGCGGGCCGCACGCCTCACAAGTTCGACTACCTCCGTTCGCTTGGGATCCAGCTGTTTCCGCAGGACGGTTCCGGCCTTCAGAAGGGGATGACGCTCGTCACCTCGGCAGCGGTCGAGCCAACCGTCCCGGACGTTGTCCGCGCCAAGGAGCTCGGCCTCGAGCAGATGACACGACCCGAGTTTCTTGCCCGGCTACTGAACTCTGCGCAGCGCAGCGTCGCTGTCGGCGGAACCAGCGGCAAGTCGACGGTCACGGGCATGATCGGCTGGATCCTCCACGCATGCCACCGCCAGCCTACCGTGATGAACGGTGCTGTAATGAGGAATTTCGTCACCCCGTCCGCGCCTTTTGCCAGCGCTTTGGTCGGCGACCCCGAGCTGTTCGTCAGCGAGGTAGACGAAAGCGACGGGTCCATCGCCCTCTATCGCCCCGAAATCGCCGTGCTGACGAACATAAGCCTCGATCACAAGGAAATGGACGAGCTGCGCGGCCTGTTCGCCGGCTTTCTCAAGGCCGCGAAGAAGGCAGTGCTGAATGTCGATGACCCGGAGACGCGGGCACTCGCCGAAGCAGTGCCTTCCGAGAAGGTCATCAGCTACGGCTTCGACAGTCCAACCGCGGCCATCATGGGCAAGGATCTTCAGCTGCACGCCGATGCGGTCACCTTTGCGATTCAGACTACGGAGGAGCGGCATGACGTGCGGCTCGCCGTGCCCGGTCGCCACAATGCATCCAATGCGCTGGCCGCGATTGCAGTCACTCGCGCGCTGGGCGTGCGGATCGAGGATGCGGTAACGGCGCTGGCGCGTTTCGAGGGTCTCAAGCGTCGCCTCGAAACCGTCGGCGAGGCGGCCGGCGTGAGGGTGATCGATGACTTCGCGCACAACCCCGACAAGATTGCCGCCACGCTGGCGACCCTTCGCGCACAAGCTGGCCGGTTGCTGATCATGTTTCAGCCCCACGGCTACGGCCCACTCGCCAAGATGGGCGAACCGCTGGCGGAGAGCCTTGCTGAAGGAATGGCTGCGGACGACCGTCTCTATTTGCCCGATCCGGTTTATCAGGGCGGTACAGTCGACAAGACGCGCGGTTCCGATTGGCTTGCTGATCAGGTGAGCGCCCGCCACAGACACGTGGATCATATCCCGGATCGGGGGAAGATCGGGGACGCACTCGTTGGAGAGGCACGCGCGGGCGATCGCATCCTCATCATGGGAGCTCGCGACGATACGCTCATCGATTTCGCACGTGATCTTGTCGAGCGGCTTGCGGAAACAACTTCCGCCTGACGGGTTGGAAGCCGCATGGCGAAACCCGGAACCGTGACCGGCTGGAAGCTTCCGCGCGAGGAACGCGAGATGCTTCTTCGGCGCTTCCCGCCCAAATATGAGAACGTGATCGCGGACCACGTCACCCTGCGGGTTGGCGCGACGCCCACGACGCCCATGCCGCGACAACCCCAAACCGCCCGCATCGTCGGCCGAGCCGATGACGGCACCAGCCTCGAATGCCTCGTCGTAGAACTGGACGGCACGACGGATCGGCCCGATGGCTCGACCTACCACATCACATGGTCGCTCGGTCCAGAGCGCAGGGCCCGGGAGAGCAACGACGTGCTACGGGACGAAGGCTGGGACCCGCTGCCCTCACCCGTCGACCTGAGAGTGGAGCCCGCACGCTTTTGATGGCGGAGCCGCGCCTGTTCCTCGACGCCGACGGCGTACTGGCCGATTTCGACGAAGGCGCCCGGCGCCTCCTCGGCATGTACCCACGTCAGTTCGAAGCGAGGCGTGGCCGCGGCGCCTTCTGGAGGGAGCTGGCGAAAGCGAACAGCTTCTACGGCACTTTACCCGAGATGGCCGACGCGAGAGTGCTGTTTGATGCCGTGAAGCATCTCAAGCCAACGATCCTTACCGGCTTGCCACTTGGGAATTGGGCAGCCCCTCAGAAGGTGCGTTGGGCAGCCGAGCATTTCCCGGGCGTGCCGATCATCACTTGCATGGCCCGCGATAAGCACAAGCATATGCATCGGGGGGACGTGCTGGTCGACGACCGCGAGAACCATCGCGCCGCCTACGAGGCAGCTGGCGTGGTCTTTGTTCATCACAAAAATGCCGAGGATAGCCTCAGGCAGTTGGCGAAGATCTTCCCGTCAGTGAAGGCGCCGGAGAGCGCCTAGGCAATACGCTTAGGCAGCTGCCTTGAGGTCGACCTTCTCTACCCACTCCGGCCAGAACACCGGCTCACGACTCGACCAGCCCGGTGCCGTAGCCGCGCTCTCGCTGATCGACTGGAGCAGCGTGCGGCGGCGGTCCGGGTGAAGGTGCGGAAGAGCCGCGGCGGCGCAGAACGCGCTCGGCAGCCACGGACGTGCCGAGGCACCGATGAGCCGCTCGTAGAGAAAGCGATATGCAGCGAAGTTCGGCAGGCGGTCCTGGCCAAGGTCAAAGGCCGAAAGCGTGATCAGCATGCCGACAAAAGGCTCGATCATGTCGAGACCGCTGTCGTCCGGCACCTGGAGGCGCAGGTGATCGAGCTGCTTGTACAAACGGGCCTGGGCCCGGATCGAAGCAGCTTCGCCTTCGTCGCGAGCCCAGCATTCAATCGGGTCGCGGCGCCCATAGGCAACATCCAATGAACGGCGGATGTAACGCTGCGTCGCCTTACCGAAGCTCGCGAACTCCTTCATTTCGGAGATCAGCATGGCCCCGCTTGCCGGCTGGCTCGTCCGCGTAATCATGAACCCGACTCCTTAGTTCCCGGGCGGGATCATGCGGCGATATTGGTTGCGCAAAACTTAACCACAGTCCCACCCCCCGTTCAGATTGAATCAGAGGGGAGTCACTGCGTCTAGGCCAGAAATTGACCTCGCATGGGAAAACTGTGGATTGTTGATTTATTGCAACGGCTGTGTGTTTTTGTGACGGTCCCGTTACTTATCCGGAAAACCTGAAGAGGGCGCGGGCTCGCCGGAGCAGCCGGGCTGGGCTGCTGCGGGAGGGTCGGAGGCGTCCATGGACTCATCGCTGCCGACGTCAGCCTTGGCATCAGGGTCGTTGGGATGTTGCTTGAGTTTGCGTTCGAGATCGCGCTCGGGGGGTGCCGAGATCACGGGCGGCGGCGGCGCGTCACCTTTGTTTTTCGCTCCATTCACAGCCGGACCTCCATCCCGTAACATTGCAGCGGGGAAACGACCGGACCCCGTCCGGCGTTCCTCACAGCGTTGCGTTTCGACCGGCTGCGTTCGTCTTTCTGCCAACGGGCAAGCGGCGGTTTGCTGATGCGGAGTTTTGGGACATGACGGTGCCGATGCTCATGATGCCCCCTCCCCAGTCCGTGCGTACGCGATTCAGCGACTGGCCCTTCGCCCTGAAGTCGATTGTCGGCTTCTGGGTTTTCTACACCATGACGGTCATGATCCGGGCATTCCTCGGTTCGGATCCATGGGCGATGCTCGAGAACAAGCTGATGGTGATCGCCATCGGCATCGTCATCAATGGTCTGATCTATGTCGCGATCACCGCACTAAGCACTGGCGCCGCCATCCAGCGCAAGGCGCTGGTTGCCGGACTGAGTTGCCTCCTCGGCTCATTGGTGCTCGGCGGCACGGTTGTCCTGACCGAAGACTGGATGCGCGAAAGCAAGGAGGAATTCCGTTTTCAGGCCCGAGAAGGCTTCACCGTCATCGAACAAGGCAACCAGATCCGGATCGAGCGTACGGCGCAGGAGCCGCTCGTCCTTACCATGCCGAAGGTGCACGAACTCGGTTCAATGAAGCGCGTTCGCTACGCGCTCGATATTGCGGTCACCTGGCTGTTCTTCTTCATCGGCTGGAGCGCTTTCTATGTCGCCAATCAGGCGCAGGCCGAGGCGATGGGAGCGCAGCGACGCCTCGCAATTGCCGAAAGTGCCGCGCAAGCGGCGCAGGTCCGCGCCCTTCGTTACCAGGTGAATCCCCACTTCCTGTTCAATACGCTCAACTCGCTGTCGTCACTGGTGATGACGGGTCGAAGCGACCGGGCGGAAACGATGCTCCTGGCCTTGTCAACGTTCTTCCGAACGAGCCTTTCTCTCGACCCGAGTGCAGATGTCAGCCTCGCCGAGGAAATCGATCTCCAGCGACTCTATCTCGATATCGAGATGGCGCGTTTTCCTGATCGTCTGACGGTCGAGATAGAGGTTCCGCCAGAACTGGAGCAGGCGCGCCTGCCTGCGCTTCTTCTCCAGCCGATCGTCGAAAACGCGATCAAATATGGCGTTTCGAAGAGCCGGAAAGCGGTGCTCATCCGCATCGAGGCGCAGCATCTCGACGACCATCGCATGCTGATCGAGATCAGCAACCGATTGAAGCATGGCGGCAAGGAAGACCTTCCGGCCGCCACCCACGAAGGAACAGGCCTCGGCCTCGCCAACGTCTGCCAGCGGCTGGAAGCGCGCTGGGGAACTCGCGCGAGTTGCCGCTATGGCCCTATGGCCGGCGGCGGGTACAAGGTGTCGCTCACAATGCCGGTGGAGGCGAATGGCTGAAGTAGACCCGCTGCGCGTACTCATTGCAGATGATGAACCTCTTGCTGCCGAAAGGCTCCAGCTCCTGCTGGCTCGCGCCGAAGGGGCTCAGCTGGTGGGTACGGCGAGTGATGGCGATAGTGCCATCAACCTCACGGAAGCACTTCATCCCGACTTGCTGCTGCTCGACATCGCCATGCCCGGGCTAGACGGGATCGGCGTTGCCCGTGCACTCGCAGCGCAGACGCCTTCGCCGGCAGTCGTCTTCGTGACCGCATTCGATCAGTTTGCCGTCGCGGCCTTCGAAGTCGAGGCTGTCGATTATCTGATGAAGCCGGTTGATCCGAGCCGGCTGCAGCGCGCAATCGATCGGGCCCGGTCGTACCTTCAGCAGCGGAGTACCCACCCGCAAGCGGCAAAGGCCTCGCAATGGCTTGAGGAATTCTGGGCCTCGGACCTGTCGGGCCTGGTTCGCATTGCTGCCCGCGACGTTGACCGGGTATCCGCCGAACGCGACTACATGCGGCTTCATGTCGGCCGGCGTAGCTGGCTGATCCACCATTCGATGGCAGCGTTGGAAGAGGGGCTGGATCCGGAGCTCTTCGTACGGCTTCACCGCTCGGCGATTGTCCGCAAAGATTTCATTACCGGCTTCAGCCGGAACCCATCTGGCCGCTGGATCGCGCGCCTCGCTGACGGGACCGAGCAGCCGGTCGGGCGCCTATATTCGGATCGCGTCCGGGCGATTGCCGGACGCTAGTATTCAGGCAAGAAAAAACCGCCGCGCGTCCTCGGGCAGGACGCGCGGCGGCTCATGCTGACCCTCACCGCGGCGCGGTGATGATCAGCGCGGAAGTGTCGAGCACCTCGACGGTGCCATGGCGGGCCTTGGCGACGGCCTCTGCATAGGCGGGCTGCGCGCCGGCCATTGTATCGCGACTGCAACTTGCAGCGCCGTCTGCAAGGCCAAGCGCTTTCCACTTACCGACGCCGCATAGCGAGTCAGAAGCGAACGACATGCGGCGGAGCAAGGTCTTCTGTCCGCTGTCGGAAGCGAGGTCGAGGTCGGCGTAGGAAATGCGGGCGGTGGGCAAGTCATCAGCGTAGCTGATCGTCGGAACGACCAGGGCCGCCGAAATGGCGAGCGCGGCCAGCGCAGGAATGGTCTTCAACATTGTCTTCTCCCTTTTCGGGCGACGCGGACCGGCTGGGGATTGGAGAGGGATGGCCCGCGTCGCTGAACCCTCAATGGCCGTGAGAGGGATCGGAGTCGTGCCTTGCTCGACGACCGGCCGGCAATTTGTCGGCGGCTCGACGAAGGCCGTTCGTCAGTCGCTTAATCGACGAACGGCGGTCACCGGGCATTAAGCTTGGTTAACGCGATACCGTCTCGCGATCGACGATGCTCGCGAGGGCGACATCGTGCGTCACGTTTCCGACTGTGCGGAAGATGTCGGGCACCATTTCGACGGCGACGAGCAGGCCGAGCGGCGCAATGGGTACGCCAAGCGCCAGCGCGATCGGGGCAATCGAGCTGATGTAGCTAACCTCCCCTGGAAGGCTGACGGCACCGTAGCTCATCACGGCACCGACCGCTGTCGCCGCGACCATCTGGGCGAGCGTTGGTTCGAGGCCAAGCCAATGCGCAACGTAAAAAGCGACGGCAACGTTCATGGCGGGTCCCGTGGCGCGGAACAAAGCCACCGAAATCGGGAGGGCGACGTCACTTACCTCCTCCCTGATCGCCATGTTGCGGGATGCAGCCAGCATCGCCGGCAGCGAGGCGAGTGACGATCGAGTGGAAATGGCGACAGCCTGCGGTGCAATCAGTCCGCGAGCGAATGCCCCGGCGGAAACCTTTCCGGCAACGATTGCGAGCGGGTACGCGGCGAGGGTCACGAGGACGCCGATGGTCGAAATGATAATTACATAATGGCCAAGACCTGCGAACGCAGCGCCACCGGCCGCCGAACCGACGGTGAAGGCCAGCGCGAAGACGCCGATCGGTGCCACCGCGAGCACCCAGGCAATCACCACGAGCAGTGCCTCGGCAATGGCGTCGAACAGGTCGACGACAAGGCGCCGCCCAGCGGTTGTGATCCGGGTAAGCGCGAGCGCAAACAAGACTGCAAATACGGTAAGCGGGAGCACGTCGCCGTTGCTGGCGGCCGCAACGACGTTCGACGGGATGACTCCCTTGAAGAATTCGGCCGCTCCGGGAAGTGGTCCGCTCGCTGCCTGCTCGACATGCCCAAGCGCCGTTTGCAGGAGCGCAGCCGTTTGTCGGGAAAGCGGAAACGCGCGGGTGAGGGCTAGTGTGCAAATCGCACCAAAGACTGCGGACGCGGTGCAGATGATGACGATCCACAGTACGGACCGCCCGGCAATACGCCCCGCCTGTGCCGCCTCAGCGCTCTTGGCTATCCCCACGACCAGCAGGGCGACCACAAGCGGGATGACCGTCATCTTCAGTGCGTTGAGCCACAGGGTCCCGACGAATGAAGCCACGGCAAGGGAGTTGCTCCGCAGCGCCCAGTTTCCTGCGAGCATTCCGGCAAGCAGGCCAAGTATGAGCGCTGCAAGCGCGTAATACGCTCGAAACTTGGCTGCGCCCGTCTGTAATTCGGGCTTCCCCTCTCCGTTGCTCAACGGGGCTTCTTGAACTTGTAGACGACCCGATCTGTCTTCCCGCGAATCCTTGGATCGAACACGAGCAGCGTGTGGTCATCGGCGGGGTTGCGGAGGGTGTCACTGGCACCTGCGAGGACAAAGCCTGCGCGCTTGAAGTCAGCCTTGATTACATCGGGATCAATCCGGTGCAACTTGTCGACCGTGGCGCGGGTGTCACTGCTGGCATTAGCGACGTGGTCGACGACACCGACCGTCCCACCGGGCTTCATCGCGGCATAAAGCCGCTTGAGCCACGCGTTCGGGTCCTGGCGCACAACTTTCCGCTCGGAATTTTCCCAGTAGACGTCGTGATAGTCGAGATTGATGATCGCGAAATCGAACCTCGATTTCGGCAGATCTGGCGCTTCGAACGGGCTGGCGATAAGCGAGACGTTCTTCTGCTTTGCGGCAAACTCCTCGAAGGGACCGCGGTTCTTGTCCGTCAGGAACTGCGTGGGTTCCCAAACGGTGACATGGCCGGTGGGACCGACGACGGGCGCCATGATTTCCGACCAATATTTGTTGGCGCCGAACACATCGAGCACCTGCATACCCTTCTTCAGGCCGAAGAACTGCAAGATCTCCGCCGGCTTCCGAGACTCGTCGAGCTTTACATTGTCCGCTGTCCGTTTCCCGGTGTCGGCGACCGCGGCGGCAATGGTCGGTGCCGGCTGACTCGGGGCTTTCGCAATGGCCGCACTCGCAGCGAGCGCGAACGACAGTGCAACGATGTTTGTAAGACGCATGGTTCCCCCTTCAGGGCTAGTGGGCATCTTCTATTGCGGCAGCGGCTGGCGCGCCAGCAGTCACTCAAACCTCGTTGATCGGCATTCATTTTTCGATCAATGTCCGTTAGCAGGGGACCTGATCAAGGGGGCTGGATCAATGGCGACTGTTGTTGCGCCGGCGGTGGACCGCAAATCTTCGGAACGCAAATTCTATTCTCGGATGGCAATTTTGCTGGCGGCACTGGTGCTCGTCGGCTTCGGCCCGAGCTTCTTTCTGAGGGACGTTGTCCCGCCCTTTCCCCGCCCGAATCCGACACTTCCCCCGGCCGTTGTTCTGCATGGATCCATTTTCACCTTGTGGATGCTGGCGATCGTGGCGCAAACGCAGCTGATCTCCGCAAAAAAGCACGCCGTTCACATGCAGCTCGGGAAGCTGACGGTCCTCCTCGCCATCGTCATGATCCCCATCATGTACCTGGCAGCTGTCTGGCAGGTCGCCCGCGCAAACCAACCTCCGTTCACCGATCCGCTGACCTGGACCATCGTTCCGCTCGCGGTGATCATCCCCTTTGCAGTGCTGATCAGCCAGGGCTGGGCCAAGCGCCGTGACGTGCAGTCGCACAAACGCCTGATGTTGAGCGCCGCAATCATCACTGTCATGGGCCCGACTCTTGGTCGCATGCCGATCGCGCCGCCGACGCTCGTCGGATTTACCATCGTCCTCCTCCTCGGACTCGCCCTCTTCGTCCCCTTGTTCCTCTGGGACCGCAAGACGATCAGAAAGACTCATCCGGCAACGAAGCTGGGCTTCTCGATGGGCGTCCTAACTGTCGCGCTGCCGCTGGTCGTCTGGTGGTTCAACCTGCCATGGGCGAAGGTCGCGGCGCACTTGCCAGGGGTGGGCGCCTAGCCAACAGAAATATTGTCTGGCGGTTAATCAGGCAGTGCCTACTGCCGGCCTCTCCTTCACCATCGCGGCGAGAACATCGAGAGCGGCATGAGCAGAAAGCGCAGCCCCCTCCTGCCACAGGCCCTGGTAGCTCAGATGTTCGCCTGCGAAAACGATAGGGCCCTCAGGCTTTAGCAGTTCAGCGTATTCAGGGGGACGGCCCCCGCTGCCCCCTGGTCCGCCCTGCCAAATGGCGCCTACGCCTTCTGAGTAGGGGACCAGTCCCCATCCAACGGATACCCCCTTTGAAAGGAGCTTCGAACGGCCCGGGTGAAGGGCCTCCACGGATTCGCGGCTCACGCGCAAACGTTCTTCGTTGGCGAACCCCGCAAACTTCTGCGGGTTGTCCTGGTTGGTCCAGCCAGCCACGTATGCGGCCACGAGCACGCCCTTCGGCGATCCAAATCCATTCGAGGGATAGATGACATTTTCGTTCGCACGGTCCGTCCACGCGAGGCCGCCGAAAATATTGTCGTCATGTTCCCAGAAGCGCGGCGCTTCGAACGCGACTTTCACGCTCGGCAGGTAATTGACCGTTTTAAGCGCCGCCTGCTTGGTCGCCGAAAAATCGTTTGAAATCTTCGCGAGCAGGTTCGCACCTAGCGTACAGACGCAATAGTCGGCTTCAGTTGCCTGTCCGGCGGACCCGTGCTCGATGCGGACGCGATTGCCGGTGCGGCGAATGGCAGTCACGGGAGCGCGCAGCCGCACAAGCGGCTTCACCTGCTCGTAAATCGCCTGAGCGATGCGATCCATGCCGCCGACCGGCTGGAGCATGGTCGACTGCATGTCCCAGATATGCTCGAACAGATACGGCAAGGTGACTGCGGGGGACGGGGCGATGTCCTTGAAGCCAAGCGGCGGCAGCGGAACGGGCTCTTGCGTGTAGCCGCCGCCGTCGACCGACCAGCCAGAGGACCCGGAAGGCGTGTATTTACCCTTTGGATCGAGCGAGCCGTAGGGCACGAGGAACTGGCGGACGGCGGCGAGCTCGTCAGCGGACACGATCCCGTCGAGTGCCTTTCGATCAATTGCTTTGGCGAGAAGCTCGGCGAGCTGTCCGCGCATGTCTTCGACCATGCGCCGCTCAGGCTGGACCTTACCGCTGAAATCCCAGCCGGCGTTCCGATTGACATTGACGAACGTTTCGAGGCCCACGCCGAACTTGCGCGCATAGCCAAGGATCACACGGTGCGTCGACGGGATACGCGCGGGGCCCGCGTTGAAATAGAGGCCCTTGTCGAAGGTCGCGAGCTGGTCGGGACGGCCCGTCTGGACGATTCGAGTGCCGTTCCGGATGGACCAAGCACGACCGCCTACCCGGTCGCGCGCTTCCAGCACGGTGACGCGATAGCCGACGCGCTTCAGCTCATATGCCGAGACGAGCCCTGCAATGCCGGCGCCAAGGATGACGACCGACCGGCCGTTCCCGCTGGCTGGCGCGAGCCTGAAGTTCTCGGCGCCCGCGCGAGTCGGGATCGCGAGACCGAGCGTTTCCATCGCCATGTAGGCCGCGCCGAGCCCCCCCGCGCGACCGATCTCCTCGAGCAATGCTCTTCGTGTCAGCGCCATTGATTTGCCCCCCGCGTTTCGACGTCATGTCAGCGGCAGACTGACAGCAATTTGCGCCTATTGCTGCAAAATTTCGACTGACCGCTCGCATCGCTCCGCGAACTTAAGCGTTCTTTGCCCGAACCGAATCCCTTCACAATGGAGTAAAACGATGGCTGAGCATTCCGAGACAATCAGCACGCTCAACACGCTGATCGCGACCACGATCGACAGCATTACTGGCTATGAGGAAAGCGCGAAGAACATCGACAACGAACGCTTTCGCGAGATCTTCCGGCAGCGAGCGAGCGAGCGGCAGGAAGTGGTTGAGGAGCTCCGCGCCGAGGTTCGCCGGCTCGGCGGCGATCCCGAGGACGATGGGTCTTTTCTGGGCAAGGCGCACCAGCGCTTCGAGGACTTAAAGGCGGCAGTTACGGGCCGTGATGAGAAATCGATTATCAACGAAGTCGAGCGCGGCGAGGACTACCTCAAGGAGAAATGGCAGGCGGCGCTCCAGAGCGGCGACCTGCACGGCGAAACTCACGACCTTATCGAGCGCTGCTACCAGTCCGTGAAATCTGGCCACGACCAGATGAGTCAGCTCAAACACGGCATGGAGACGCCGTCGCACGCCTAAGGCCAACGAAAGCGCTTGATGCCCCCGACCGAATGGGGGTGGGCGCGGGGCAGCTCTCAGGCCAGCGGAGCTGCCCCGCTTGCGATCAATAACCCATTAGTGCGAGGACTTCGCGGCGGCTCCGCTCATCCTCGCGGAAGGTACCCATCATGCGGCTGGTCGTCATCATAACGCCCGGAGTCGATACCCCGCGCGCCGTCATGCACGCGTGGGTTGCCTCGACAACCACCGCAACAGCTTTCGGCTGAAGATGCTCCCAGATGGTGTCCGCCACTTGCGCCGTCAGCCGCTCCTGCACCTGAAGACGGCGTGCGAAGGCGTGGAGGACCCGCGCGAGCTTACTGATGCCTACGACCTTGTCACGGGGCAGGTATGCAATCGCCGCCTTGCCGATGATCGGGGCCATGTGATGCTCGCAGTGTGACTGGAAGGGAATGTCCTTAAGCAGCACGATTTCGTCGTAGCCACCGACTTCCTCGAAAGTCCGACTGAGGTGCCGGGCCGGGTCTTCTTCGTAACCGCGCGCATATTCCCGCCAGGCGCAGGCTACACGGCGAGGCGTGTCGAGAAGGCCCTCTCGCCCAGGATCGTCTCCGGCCCAGCGGATCAGCGTTCGGATCGCTTCTTTGACGTCCTCCGGCACCTCGGCTTCCGATTCAATGTCGACCAGATCGCCATCTTCCGGCTCGCCATGTTCGAATGGCGGGTTCATGCGCCGAGCTCACGCTGAATATCGTCGGCCACTTGTGCCGCCTGCTCGCGAATATCAGGCACTGCAATGATCTCCCAATAGCGCCCCTTGGTCAGCGGCCCCATTGCCCATAGATGCTTCCCGGCACGACAGGTTCCGCTGACCTCAATGCCAATACCCAGATGGTCCGGATTGACCTCGCCGGCATCGAGGAGGCTCCGCAGTAAGGAATCCTTCGTGTGGGTGATCGAGTGCAGCGGTCCGGTGCAGTTGAATGCATATGCAGCGCTCAAGCTTCGAACGGTGCTTGAGCCGCGGCGCTGATACTGGACGTCCAATGCGTCCGCCGTTTCCTCGGCCGAAACGATTCGTCCAGCGACGATCTGAAGCCGTCCTTCTGCCACGAGGCGCGTGACGGTGGCGCCAACCTCGGGGGCGATTCGGTGGCGGTGGACGTCCCACCAGGGCCGCGCGTGCCGGAGGAAGCGCCGCTGCTCGTCGGCATCGAGGCCCTGCCAGAGCGCATGACTGTGTGGGCGCAGGCTATCGATTGCAGCGCGCCAGCCGACGTCAGCGCCGCGGCGCTTCAACCAGCGCCAGATCATGCGAACGCTTCCCGCGGGAACCTCGTCGAGTTCGACAGGCGCCGGTTCGAAGTCAGCATGGGAGCGGGGAGCAAGGCCGCGCCTCGAGAGAGCGAGAATGGGTCCAGGGTGCCCAGCGGCATCGAGCGAGAGGACGAGATCGACCATGGTGAGGCCGGTACCGATCAACATCGCTGTCCCGCCGTTTTGTGCAAGGTCTTCGACCGCGGCGCGCGCATCTACGCCCCATGGATTGCCGATCCATCGTCGGCCTATCCCCCTGAATGCACCAAGGGCATCTGGTTCCTGGTTGCCAATTGCGAGAACGAGCGCCTGCGCTTCAATCTCGCCTCTATCGTCGAGGGTGAGATGCCAGCTGCCACCTCTGCGCTCGCTGCTCACCACCGTCGCCTCGACCGGCTTTGTACAACCGGCCTCGATCGCCTCGTCCAGAATCCTGCGGAGATATGTCCCGAAGAAGCGGCGCTGCGCGAAGCCGTGAGTGTCACCTCCTTCGGCCTCGAACGCCCGCACAAAATGATCAGGATCTCCGGCCCAGGCGCTCATTCCGTCCGCCCGGACGTTGAGCAGGTGCGCGGGCTCGGTCGTGGAATAGGCCACTCCGCGCCCCATGCGTCCGCTTCCATCGATCAGAATTGAGCGAACGCCTCGCTTCGCCAGCTGGGCTGCGACGATCGTGCCCGAGGCCCCTCCTCCGACAATCGCGACCGGAACGCGGTCAGATCTCGTAGTCAGGCCAGTTCTCCGGGTTCTTCGCGCCGGCTTTGCGCGTGATCATGTGGTGGTACATGCCGTCGATCGTCTTGCCCGCGGTCTGGGTGAAGATACCCGGAACTACCGCATGAACGATGCAGGCGAGACCAGCCCCGACCAGGCGAACGCCGATTGCCACCGCTCCAAGGCCATGCACCGCCCAACTCATCCCGAGCGATCGTGGATGATCCAAAAACAGACGGTCGGCCATCCCCGCGCGATTTCGGGCCGTTTCCTGCGTCGCCATCATCATGAGCCTTCGGTTCCTTGGCGACCCCGACAGGATTCGAACCTGTGGCCCTCAGATTAGGAATCTGATGCTCTATCCTGCTGAGCTACGGGGTCGTCGGCACCGAATAGGGGCTACGGCTCCACCGATCAATTGACCTGGCTGGGCGGAGTGACCGGAAGGGGCAGTGGCGCCACCGGAATGCCATCATCCACGAGGGTCTTCGCCTGTTCCAGCGTCGCATTGCCGTGGACCTGCTCGAGCGCGATCTCGCCGCAGTGCATCGCGCGTGCGGTGTCGGCGAACTCGTCGCCGACCCAGCGCGAATCCTTGAGCATCTCGGCCTGGGCCGCAGCGAGCCGCGCGATCGGACCGTCCGACCCCTTTCGCGGCAGGCGCGGAGCCATAGGCGCCTTGGCGATATTGACCGACTTGCAAACCGGGCATTCCACGAGACCGCCCGCGAGCTGCTCCTCATAATCGGCGCTCGAGCGGAACCACGCTTCGAAGGTCTCCCCGCCATCCCGGCACTGAAGGTCGAATACGATCATAACGTCACCGCGTCCGGGATAGGCCGGCGGTGGTTAAGTGCCGGTATTCGCGAGCGCACGTCGGAGATGCGCTTGAGGTCGATCTCGGCGAAACCCACGCCCTTCTCCTCGCTCATGTCGAGCAGGATCTCGCCCCACGGATCGACGACGATGCTGTGACCGAAGGTAGCTCGCCCATCCT
>JBJMUN010000060.1:0-25709 GCA_045811185.1 Sphingomicrobium sp. | reverse complement strand
GCCTCCTCCACGTCACCGATCTCAGCTACAAGCGGGTCAATCACCCGAGCGAAGTGCTCAACATCGGTGATACGGTGAAGGTGCAGATCATCCGCATCAACCGCGATACCCAGCGCATCAGCCTCGGCATGAAGCAGCTCGAGAGCGATCCCTGGGAAGGCGCGGCGACCAAATATGCGGTCGGCGGCGTGTTCAAGGGCCGGGTCACCAACATCACCGAATATGGCGCCTTCGTCGAACTCGAGCCGGGCATCGAAGGCCTGGTCCACGTCTCCGAGATGAGCTGGACCAAGAAGAACGTTCATCCGGGCAAGATCGTATCGACCTCGCAGGAAGTCGAAGTGGTGGTGCTCGAGGTCGACGAAGACAAGCGTCGCATCTCGCTCGGCCTCAAGCAGGCCCAGGCCAACCCCTGGTCGGCCTTCGCCGACAAGCATCCGGTCGGCACCGAGGTCGAGGGCGAGGTCAAGAACTCGACCGAGTTCGGCCTGTTCATCGGCCTCGACGGCGACGTCGACGGCATGGTCCACATGTCGGACATCGCCTGGGGCGTGTCGGGCGAGGAGGCGCTGGCGCTTCACCGCAAGGGTGAGACAGTCAAGGCGCAGGTCCTCGACGTCGACGTCGAGAAGGAGCGCATCAGCCTCGGCATGAAGCAGCTCGAAGGCGGCGGCACCGGTGCCGGCGCCGGCACGGGCGCGGCCGTCGGCGGCGTCAAGAAGGGCGACACCGTTACCGTCATCGTTCGTGCGGTGCAGGACGCGGGCCTCGACGTGCAGGTCGGCGACGACGGGGCGATCGGCTTCATCAAGCGCGGAGATCTTGGCCGCGATCGCGACGAGCAGCGCGCCGAGCGTTTCCAGGTTGGCCAGAAGCTCGATGCGATGGTCATCGGCTTCGACCGGTCGAAGAAGCCCAACTTCTCCGTCAAGGCGCGCCAAATCGCGGAGGAGAAGGAAGCGGTTGCGCAGTACGGCTCGTCCGACTCCGGCGCCTCGCTCGGCGACATCCTTGGCGCTGCTCTCAAGGAAGCCCAGGCGAAGTCGACCAAGAAGAAGTAACCAAGCTACGGAATACGCGGCGTTCTTTTTAAAAGGGCGCCGCGTAAATCCATCTTGCGTGAGACAAAGTTTCCTGACAGCCTGAATCCAAGCGGCCCTTTGTAAACGGGGGAGTACGGGGCCGGACAATCCTGATTCGGGGACGCTGATGATCCGTTCTGAGCTGGTGCAGAAGCTTTGCACCGATTTTCCTGACCTCACGCAGCGCGAAGTCGAAGGCGTGGTGAGCGCCATTTTCGATTCGATCACCGACCAGCTCGCCAAGGGCGGTCGGGTCGAGCTTCGCGGCTTCGGCGCCTTCTCGACCCGCCAGCGCGATGCCCGCGTCGGGCGCAACCCGCGCACCGGCCAGGCCGTATCGGTCGACGCCAAGCGCGTGCCGTACTTCAAGCCTGGCAAGGAAATGCGCGAGCGATTGAACTTAAGCGAGGTCACCGCGGAATAGCCCCGGCTGGCTCTACCGTCGCCGTGGCTCGCAGTGCGGACGTGGCGGAACGGTAGACGCTGGGGACTTAAAATCCTCTTCCCGATAGGGAGTGTGGGTTCGATTCCCACCGTCCGCACCACCTTCCGAGCAGATCTTCCGGGGGACGATCGAGGACGAGGTCAAGGATCGGGCACGCGGAACTGACGGGCAGTCGCGGTCCCGAGCAGGCCAGTCAGGAGCTTGGCCATCTCTCGATCCATTCGTTTCGGAGAGGAATTTATTAAGCGTTCGCCAGTACTCAGATGTCCGGCGTGTGGATGGCGGACCAAGAGTGACGAGAACAACAAGTTCGAGGCTAATGAATGCCCACCGCGACGCCATCGTGCTCGCAGTGCTGATCACCGCCGTCATGCTGCTGATCTGGAACGGCAGCACGTTCTTCAACAGCATCCCGCTCGGCGAGACTGAATTCGGACCGGGCATCCGCCTCGCCAGCACCGCCCTCACGCTCAATGTCGCCCTCATTCTGTTCGGGTGGCGCCGCTACGTCGATTTGCAACACGAAGCCGAGATGCGTGCCGAGCACGAGCGCCGCGCCGTGGTGCTCGCCACGACCGATACCGTAACCGGGCTATACAACCGCAAGGGCTTTGCGGATTATGCTGGCAAGATGTGCGCCGTGGCCGCGGAGCGCGGCGACAAGCTCGTCGTCATCTCTTTCCAGATTCACCGCTTCAAGACCGTCAACGACCAGCACGGCTATGAGACCGGGGATCGCCTCTTGAAGACGATTTCCGTGGCGCTCGTTGACGAGTTCGGGCCCAATTCGATTCTCGCTCGCCTTAGCGGAGACGAATTCGCGGTCGCTCTGGCGCTCCGTTCGAACGAAATGAAGCGCGCAGACGAGCTTGCCGATGCCGTGCTCCGCATCGTGACCCGGCCGCTGCTGTTCGAAGAGAAGATCATCCAGGTCGGCGCCTTTGCCGGGATCGCGTCGGCGGCGGCGGCAAAGGCCCGCATTCCCGACGTCCTGCGCCGCGCGGACATCGCAATGGACCACGCCCGCAGCGGGCGCGTCGCCCGCCCGGTGTGGTTCGACGACGGCATGGAACGCGCGCTGATCGCTCATGCCGAGATCGAGCAGGGCATCCGCGTCGGCCTCGAGCACGAACAGTTCGTTCCTTATTTCGAGCCGCAGGTGGACCTCGCGACGGGCGAGATCGTCGGCTTCGAGGTGCTCGCGCGGTGGATCCATCCGCTGTCCGGCGTGATCGGGCCCGACGTCTTCATCCCGGTCGCGGAGGAGATCGGCCTCATCGGTCGCTTGTCGGAACATGTGATTGCCAGCGCGCTGCGCGAGGCGGCCACATGGGACCCCAAGATCAAGGTCTCCGTCAACATATCTCCCTTCCAGCTCGCCGATGGCTGGCTTGCGCACCGCATCGTCAAAACGCTGGCTGACACCGGCTTTCCGGCAGAGCGATTGGTGATCGAGATCACGGAAAGCTCGCTGTTCGCGGATATCGATCTTGCACGAACGATCGTGACCAGCCTCAAGAATCAGGGGATCCGGCTCGCGCTCGATGATTTTGGCACCGGCTTCTCGTCGCTCTCGCACCTCCGGTCGCTGCCGTTCGACATCATCAAGATCGACCGCAGCTTCGTCATCAACATCAATGCCAAGCGGGAGAGCTCGGCCATCGTGCGCGCCGTCACGACCCTTGCCAATGCTCTCCAGGTTCCAGTCTGCGTCGAGGGCATCGAGAACGAAGACGCTTACAAGACGGTCGTCCGGCTCGGCTGCGAGATCGGGCAGGGTTGGTATTTCGGCAAGCCGATGCCCGCCGAGCACGCCCGCGATTTGCTCGAGGCCCCCGGCCGTGACCGGCAATTGCCCCTTCGCAACGCCATCAACGGCTAATCGACGAGTGAAAAGCTGACCTTTCGTCCCACCGCGGGACGATTGGAGCCGCTTGCCCTTGCGCGTGTTCCAAACATGGTAAAGATCGCGTTAGGAAATCTTAACCATGCAGCTGGTCCGCCCTGTCATCGCCCTGAACCCGCGCCTCTTCGGCCGCGGCCCGGCGCGCGATGTCGGGACTGCCGAAGCGCCGGCACGGCGGCTGTCGGACGATCTGAAGCTATTCGCTGCTACCTTTATCGCAGGTTTCGTGTTCGTCTCGATCCTGATCGGCTGATCGCAGGGAGCAATCGCGCACCGATAGCCGGCGCTGCCGGCCAGCACGGTGGCGCTGAACGGATTTTTACGTGTGATCCCAAGCTCGCGTCGCTCACGAGGACGCGCCGACGCTCAGTCGCAGGCGAGGTGGAGCTTCCATCCGAGCCAGGCCGAAACAATGCACATCGCGGCAACAAGCAGCAGCTGCCCTACGGGGCCGATCCCGACGCTGCTGAGGGCAAAGGCGAGGAGGGATCCAATCACCATCGCACCTGAATTGACGATATTGTTCGCAGCGACGGTGCGGGCCGTTTCGGTCTTCGGCACCGTTGTGGTGAGGAACGCGTAAAGCGGCACGACGAACATGCCGCCGGTGATCGCGACGCCGAGGAGCGCGAGGATCATCAGGCCAGCCATCGGATGCAGGACGAAATTGCCGAGCGTCGTGAGCTCTGTTCCATGCTCTCCCCATGTCAGCGACACGAAGTGGAGCAACAGCACAAAGGCACCCATCGCGATGACGGACGCGGGCGCGAAGCGCGCCGAGACCTCGCTCTTGAGGAGGCGGTTGATGAGCACGGAGCCGATCGCGATACCGATCGAGAAGATGGCGATGAAGAGGCTCGCAACCTGCTCGTCGGCACCAAGCACGTTCTTCACCAGCGGCGGGAAGATGATGATCAGGACCGCCCCGATCGTCCAGAAGAAGCTGATGGAGAGGATCGCGAGGAAGAGGCGGCGGATGTGCAGGGTGGCGCTGACGAGCTCGATCGACGCGTGGAGGATGTGCCAGTTGAAGGGAATCCGCTCCGCCGACGGCGGGGCAGGGGGCACCTGGCGACCGGCCAGGAAACCCAGACATGCGATGCCTACGGTCGCTCCTGCGGCGATCTCGGGGCTCGGCGCAAGGATGCCGGCAAGGATCGTGCCGCCGAGGATTGCGATGTAGGTGCCGGCTTCGACGAGGCCGGTGCCGCCGAGGACCTCGTCATGCCGCAGGTGCTGCGGCAGGATTGCGTATTTGATCGGTCCGAAGAAGGTCGAGTGAACGCCCATCAGGCCGACTGCCGCGAGCATCAGCGGAATGTTGGCAAGCATGATCCCGGCACCACCGAGGATCATGATTCCGATCTCGGCGAGCTTGATGATGCGGATCAGCTTCGCCTTGTCGTGATCGTCGGCGAGTTGCCCGGACAGCGCCGAGAAGAGGAAAAAGGGCAGGATGAACAGGCCCTGCGCGATCGCGCTGAACTGGAACTCCTTCGCGGGGTTGGAATAGAGCTGATAGGTGACGAACAGGACCACGGCCTGCTTGAACAGGCTGTCGTTGAATGCCCCGAGGAACTGTGTCGCGAACAGGGGCACGAACCGCCGCGCGCGGAGCAGGTGAGCAACGTTCTGGATCAAGCTGCGGTCGCGGAAGTTTTCATCGGATGGAGGCGGGGCATAGCCCAGCTTTGCGCATGCCGCCAAACCCCTTTAACGCTTGCGTCCCGGAACGATGCTATCTCTGCCGAACCTTCTTACGCTGTCACGTATTCTTGCGGTGCCGATTCTGGTGTTCCTTTTGTGGAAGCCGGCCCCGATCGACTATGCGATCACCTTCGTCCTCTACTGCCTCGTCGGGATCACCGATTATTTCGACGGCTACCTGGCGCGCGCCTGGGGCAGCATCTCGCGGCTTGGCCAGTTCCTCGACCCGATCGCCGACAAGATCATGGTTGGAGCCGTGCTCATGATGCTCATCTCGAGCCGCAAGTCGAACCCGATCCCGGAAATCGCCGGTCTCCACATCATTGCCGCACTCATCATCCTTCTGCGCGAGATCATTGTCTCGGGCCTCAGGGAATATCTCGCCGGCCTCCAGGTATCCGTCCCGGTGAGCGCGCTCGCGAAGTGGAAGACGACATTCCAGCTCGTATCACTCGGGGCCCTGATCCTTGGCGGCGCCCTTCCGCAGATGCCGTGGGTTCATCAGCTTGGAATCATCTGCCTCTGGGCGGCTGCAGCGCTTACGCTGACGAGCGGCTACAATTATCTGAGGACCGGCCTCAAGCACATGGACTGAGGTCCGGCAAAACAGCAGTCATCGATTTTCCCGCGCGATCCTTCCGCACCAAGCCGCGACCCCCGCCGGCGTCGGCGGCAAACGTCAGTAATCGATTTTCCTGCACTCACTGACGAGAACAACTTGTTTTCGCCTCCTTCTCGTCGGCTCTAGTGCCGGTCGATCATCGAAAAGGAGGGTCTTGGATCATGGACGCGAAAACCGGTGAACCGATGGGCTGCCCCGTAGACCGCCCCACCACGGTGCGCTCGCTTCTCGGACGCACGAACCGCGACTGGTGGCCCGACTCTCTCCCGATCGAGATCCTTCACCAAGGGGGTGTTTCGCCCGATCCGATGGGCGAGGATTTCAACTACGCCGAAGCCTTCAAAGCGCTCGATTACCAGGCATTGAAGCGCGACCTTACCGCGCTGATGACCGACAGCCAGCCGTGGTGGCCGGCAGACTACGGCCATTACGGGCCGTTCTTCATCCGCATGGCCTGGCACGCGGCCGGGACTTACCGGACCGCTGACGGCCGCGGCGGCGCGAATTCGGGCAACCAGCGCTTCGCGCCGCTCAACAGCTGGCCCGACAACGGCAATCTCGACAAGGCGCGGCGGCTGCTGTGGCCGATCAAGCAGAAGTACGGAAAGAACATCAGCTGGGCGGACCTGTTCATTCTCGCCGGCAACGTGGCGATCGAATCGATGGGCGGGCCGATCTTCGGCTTCGGCGGCGGACGCGAGGACATCTACGAGGCCGAGCGCGACGTCTATTGGGGCGCGGAGGAGAAATGGGTCAACGAAGGCTCCGAGACGCGCATTCAGCCCGATCGCGAGCTGGAGCTCGAGCATCCTCTGGCCGCGATCCAGATGGGCCTCATCTACGTCAATCCTGAAGGACCGGGCGGCAATCCAGACCCGCTTCAGTCGGCGCGCGACATCAAGGTGACGTTCGAGCGCATGGCGATGAACCATGAGGAGACGGTAGCTCTGACAGCCGGCGGTCACACGTTCGGCAAGGCGCATGGCGCGGGCGACCCGAGCCTCGTCGACGTCGCGCCGGAAGCGGCCGACATCACGCTGCAGGGCCTCGGCTGGGCGAGCGCTCATGGAAGCGGCTTCGGCGAGCACACGATCACGAGCGGCATCGAGGGATCGTGGGTAAACACGCCGACGAAATGGTCGGAGAACTATTTCCGGCTGCTGCTCGACTATGAATACGAGCTGGTGAAGTCGCCCGCTGGCGCGCAGCAGTGGCAGCCCGTCAACCAGAAGCCGGAGGACATGGCGCCGGCCGCGCACGATCCATCGAAGCGCGTGCCGACGATGATGACGACGGCGGACATGGCGCTGAGGGAGGATCCCGAGTTTCGGAAGATCTCGGAGAAATTCCGCAACGACCACGAGGCGTTCAAGGACGCCTTCGCCCGTGCGTGGTTCAAGCTCACTCATCGCGACATGGGCCCGAAGGTCCGGTACCTAGGGCCGGAAGTTCCCGACGAGGACCTCATCTGGCAGGACCCGGTTCCGGCCGGCAGCGCACCGCCAAGCGGGGATATCTCGGCGTTCAAGGACAAGATCCTGGGCGCGGGCTTCAGCGTCGGCCAGCTGGTGAAGACGGCGTGGGCGTCGGCCTCGACCTATCGCAGGACCGATCATCGCGGCGGCGCGAACGGTGCCCGCATCCGCCTTGCTCCGCAGAAGGACTGGGCCGTGAACGAGCCCGAGGAGCTGGGTGCGATTCTTGCCAGGATCGACGAGCTTCGCGGCGGTCTCTCGATCGCCGACGCGATCGTGCTTGCAGGAAGCGCTGCCGTCGAGAAAGCGGCAAGCGACGCTGGCTACAACGTCACGGTCCCGTTCATCGGCGGCCGGGGCGACGCGACGCAGGACTGGACCGATGCCGAGAGCTTCGGCGTAATGGAGCCGGCAGCCGACGGCTTCCGCAACTACCTGAAGCGCAAGCATTCGGTGAGAACCGAGGAGCTCCTCCTCGACAAGGCTTCGCTGCTTGGCCTGTCGGCGCCGGAAATGACCGTGCTTCTCGGGGGCCTTCGTGTGCTCGGCGCGAACTACAAGGACCGGCCCGAAGGCGTGTTCACGAACCGAAAGGGCCTGCTGACCAACGACTTCTTCGTCAACCTGCTGGACAATGACACCTTCTGGCAGGTGGTCGACGAGAGTGGAGACGAGGAGTTCATCGGCTACGATCGCGCTGGACGCCAGGAGAGGTGGCGGGCAACCCGCACAGATCTGATCTTCGGATCGAACAGCCAGCTCCGCGCAACCGCCGAAGTTTATGCCGAGAAGGGCGGCGAGGAGAAGTTCGTTCGCGACTTCGTGAGGGCCTGGACGAAGGTGATGAATGCCGATCGTTTCGACGTTCCGCAGCGTTCGAAGCCTGCCGAGCCGGTCGGCATCGCCGAGCCGGAAATGGCAAAGTAGGATCGTTCCCGCCGGGTCAGCCGCAGGCCGGCTCGAGCGCGGAACCATCCGGTTCGATGGCGGCGATGTCCGGGATGACATCGCCCGCGATGCGCCGGAGCGTCGTCGCAAGCATCTGGAACTCGCCTTCGCGCGGGCTGGAGCGGCGCCAGATGAGCGCGATGCGTCGGAAAGGGTGTTCCGAGCGCAGCGGCTTCGCTTCGACGCCCGTACCGGAGAGGATTCCAGCCTCGATTGCCATCCCCGGCACGAAGGTCAGACCGAGGCCGTTGTCGACCATCTGCACAAGGGTGTGGAGCGACGTGCCCATCATTGCTGCATGGGCGCGCAGCTCCGGCCGGTTGCAGGCGGAAAGGGCGTGATCCTTGAGACAGTGCCCATCCTCAAGCAGCAGGAGACGGTCTTCGTCGATCTCGGCCGCTTCGATCGATTTCGTCTTCGGGGCTTCTCCCCGCGGATAGGCGACGAACAAGGGGTCGTCGAAAAGGGCGGTACTGTCCACGTCGCCGCAAGCGAACGGGAGGGCAAGGAGCACGCAGTCGAGCTGGCCGCGATGAAGCGCTTCACAGGCGGCGTTGCTGGTTTCCTCGCGCAGGTAGAGCTTAAGCTCAGGCCATTGCTCGCGCAGCCGCGGAAGCATGGTCGGCAAGAGAAAGGGCGCAATGGTCGGTATCACGCCCATGCGCAGCTCGCCATGAAGCGGGCGGCCTTGCGCGCGTGCCATTTCGGCAAGTTCCTCTGTCTCGCGAAGGACGGCGATAGCCTTGTCTGCGATTTTCTCTCCAAGCGCGGTAAAGCGGACGACGCGGCGGGTTCGCTCGACGAGGGTAACCCCGAGCAGCGTCTCGAGCTCGCGCAAGCCAGCGGACAATGTCGATTGCGTCACGAAGCAGGCGTCGGCAGCCTTGCCGAAGTGGCCATAGCGGCGCAGCGCAACCAGATATTGCAGCTGTTTGACGGTCGGAAGGTGGACGATCATCGCTTTTCTCGATGAGTATAAGGCTCATCGCGCCAACGAGTCGATAAGACCCGCACTCCACCCTGAGACATCTCAAGGCACGAGGGCACAACCTCGCCGATGCTGCTGCTCAGGAGGTCCGGCATTAATCGAAAAATCCAATCACTGACAGAAGTATAATGGACTTGAACGATCTAGATCGGCCTCCTAGATCCCCTAACGGAAGTTACGCTGCACTGCACAACAGGAGATTCGTCGAACATGCTTACCGTTGGTGACAAGATTCCCTCGCTCACGCTGCCTGTCCAGCAGGGCACGTCCGCGCTTCCGGCGGGCGAGACGATCGATCTCGGCGAGACCAACGGCAAGTGGAAGGTCCTGTTCTATTGGCCCAAGGACTTCACGTTCGTCTGTCCGACCGAGATCGTCGGCTATGGCGAGTTGAAGCAGGATTTCGAGGACCGCGACGCCGTGCTGATCGGCGCTTCGACCGATACCGCGCATGTCCACTTCGCCTGGCGCCGCTCCGACGATGAGCTCGCGGGTGCGGACTTCCCGTGGATCGCGGACAACAAGAAGGAGCTCGCAGATGCGCTCGGGATCATCGATCGCAATGAAGGCGTCGCGTTTCGCGCCACCTTCATCATCGACCCGGACAACGTCATTCAGCACGTGACGGTCAACGGCCTCAACGTCGGCCGCAACCCGGCCGAGACGCTCCGCGTCCTCGACGCGCTGCAGACCGACGAGCTCTGCCCGTGCAACTGGACGCCGGGTGAAGAGGTTCTGAAGCCGGCTGCTTAAGTTTCGAGTTCTCCCGCAAGGGAGGCTCCCGCCGGCTGGTTTCTCCCCCTTAGCCAGTCGGTACCAAGGGGCGGGCACTCTCCCCAGACGCCCGCCCCTTTTCATTGCCCGGAGTAGATCGATGTCCCTCAAGCAATTCGGCGATGCGCTGCCCGATTACGCCAAGGATCTGCGGCTCAACCTCGGCTCGATCCTCAGCGATCAGCTGATCGGCGACGAGCGTAAGCTCGGCCTGCTGCTCGCCTGCGCGCACGGGTCGGGATATCGGCCGCTCGTTGCTGCCGCGGAGGCTGAAATCGAGGGCAAACTCGATGAGAGGACTGCCAATGCGGCCCGAGGTGCGGCTGCAGTCATGGCGATGAACAACGTCTATTATCGCTTCGTCCACCTTACTTCGAACCCCGAATATGGAACGAAGCCGGCGCGGCTGCGCATGAACTTCATCGGCCAGCACGGCATTGGCAAGGAAGAGTTCGAGCTCTTCTCTCTCGCGGTGTCAGCGATGAACGGCTGCGGCATGTGCATCGACAGTCACGAGCGCGTACTGCTGGAGCATGGCGTCAAATCCGACGTGATCCAGTCAGCTGTGCGGATCGCTGCGGTAATGAAGGCGATCGCGACCGTTCACGCGACTCTCTAGTCGACCGGCTCCAGCTGCGGGTTGGAGCAGAGGTATGCGATGGGGATCGCCATCGCGAGCAGCGCCGTCAGGAGCGGAACCGGATAGCCTGGCGCCACGAGGAGCAGCGACCAGGCCGGTACCGTCAATGCGATCAGGCCGACGAAGGTGAGGGCTCCTGAAGCCTCTCGAAGCACCGACGCGAGCTCGCTGCGCTCCACGAAAAGTCCTTTGAGCCCGTCAATGGTCCGGCTTGCTGTCCTTGTGCAGAAGCCTGGAAAGACGCCGTGGATGATGCATGCGAGGCCGGCGGCCATCAGCATCAGGCCAACTCCAACCGCGAAGCGCATATGCTCTGCATAGGATTCGCCTGCTTCACGAAGGTGCGCCCTTGCTTCTGACCACATCGACGTGTCTCCCTGAACTCGCCGCGACGATGTACCCGAGCGCGACACTGGGGAATAGGCGCGAGGGCGCTTTGGCTTCCGTCTCGCTCAGGCCACCGCGCGGTACAGCCCATAGGCGCTGATCGCCGTCAGCAGCGCACCTACGAACGTCAGCAGCCGGTCCGGGTTGACGCGCTTGGCAATCCAGGCGCCGAACGGCGCGGCGACAACGCCACCGATGAGGAGACCCGTCGTTGCGACCGTGAACGCCTTCCACCCGAGCGTTGCCAGGAAGGTGGCCGAGATGGTGACGGTGAGGAAGAATTCGGCAGTGTTCACCGTGCCGATCGTCTTTCGCGGATTGCTGCCCTGGACGAGCAGGTTGGACGTGACGATGCCGCCCCAGCCGCCGCCCCCCGCTGCATCGAGAAAACCGCCGATAAGGCCGAGCGGTGACACGATTTTCGGCTGCCGTTCGGTGTGGCGGTGCATGACTCCGCGATAGAATAGATAGAGACCGAGGATCGTCAGGTAGGCGAGCACGAACGGTTTCGCGATCCCGGCATCCACCCGGGTGAGGACGTAGGCGCCCAGAACGCCGCCGATGACCCCGGGAACGGCGAGGCGGAAGAAGAGCTTCCAGTCGACATTGCGGTGGGCGGTGTGGCTGATCCCCGAAACGGCGGTCGTGAAGGTCTCCGCCGTATGAACGCCGGCTGATGCGGCCGCGGGCGGCACTCCGAGGCTGATCAGCAATGTGCTTGAGATCTGGCCGTAGGCCATGCCAAGTGCGCCATCGACCAGCTGGGCTGCGAAGCCGATGAGGATGAACGGGACGAGTGCCGAAGGGTCGGCGACCAGAGACGGCAGAATGCTTGGTGCTCCACCCAGTTGCTGTGCGCGCACTGCCGAACACTCGAAGCCGTATCAAGCGTAAAGCGCTAAGCATTCTTGCACCAACCGCTGGTATTTGGGTTTGGCTGCACTTAAATTACGGTGCCAACAGCGAAGGAATTCGACGCTTGCAGTCCGGCCTCATCGCCTATCTGGATTCGGTCAAGGCCCGCGACCCGGCCGCTCGTTCGCGCTGGGATGCACTATTCTATCCAGGGGTCACGGCGCTCGCTCTTCACCGCGTCGCACACTGGCTGTGGGAAGGACGGTTGTTCTTCCTCGCGCGGCTTATCAATCATTTTGCACGCTTCCTGACCGGGATCGACATCCATCCGGGTGCCAAGATCGGCCGGCGGTTCTTCCTCGATCATGGTTTCAGCGTGATCGGGGAGAGCGCCGAGATCGGCGACGACGTGACCATCTACCAGCACGTGACCCTCGGCGGCACCAACCCGACGACGGGAGTCGGCGGCAAGCGTCACCCGACGCTTCGCGACGGCGTCGTCATCGGTTCGGGCGCGCAGGTCCTGGGTCCGGTCGAGGTCGGCGAGGGAGCGAAGGTCGGCGCGAACTCGGTGGTAACCAGGGACGTTGCCCCCGGCCAGACAGTTGTCGGCATCCCTGCGAAGCCCGTGCCGATCGATGCCATTCACTACAGCCCCGGCTTCATGCCCTACGGCACGCCGTGCGGCGAGGACGTCGATCCGGTCCGAGCCCGGCTGATGGAGCTCGAGGACGAGATCGCCGAGCTGCGCAAGGAGCTGAATGTGCTCAAGGCCGCGCGTCAGCCGCAACCCAGGGTGAAGTCCGCTTGAGCGTCATCGCGCCGTTCCCGGCACCCTGGGACCGGCGCCCGATCGCCACGTTCGACAAGAGAGAGCTGATGCGCATCCTCGACCTGTACGGCCGGATGGTAGCTGCTGGTCACTGGCGGGATTATGCGCTGAGGATCGATCCCGACATCGCAGTGTTCGCCGCATTCCGCGGCCATTCCGAGCGGCCGGAGGTTCGCATAGAAAAACGCCCCGCGCTTCGTCAGAAACAGGGGGCGTTTGCACTGGTCAGCGAGCATGGCGTGGTGCTCAAGCGGGGCCATGACCTTGCCGGCGTGCTGGCCCCGCTCGAGCGCCGCCTCATGCGGCTGGTTGGCTGATCACAGTCCGGTCCAGCAACGGCAGCCGTTCGCGCAGGCCTTGAGGCAGCGGCTTGACGATTGCCGAGCGCGCCTGGTGCCAGAAGGCCGAAAGGAGCAGCAGTGCCGACCCGATGACGAGCGCGGTGAGCGCGACGTTCAGCTCGACGGCGCCGAACTGCCGGAACAGTTCGTTCAGCGCATAAAGCACGTAGGCGAGCGCCGAGACGAGAAGGGCGCGGCGGTCCACCGCAAGCGCAGTGATCCCGAGCACGACGTAGAGGGCCACCGCGGCCGCGCCGTCGCCGAGTGCGATGTGGCCTCTGTTGAGACCCAGTAGGGTAAACACCGGATGCACGATCATCGGTGCCGCGAGCAGGTGCAGCCAGAAGGCCACGTCGGAGCGCCGCGTCAGCCGCCCGCGATCGGACGAATCCCACCACATCGCGAACAGGAAGACGCCGATCCCGAGCACGAGCACGAACGGGAGGATGACATTGTTCGCAGCCTCGCTGGTCTGCGGCTGAACGACGCCGACGACGACCGCGACGAAGAGGCCGGCGACGGCAGCGGCGCCGGCGGCAACCGTGATCGGCACCCGGAAGCGGCGCCAGTGGAGCCACGCGGCTGCCGCGGCGATAGCGGCGCTGACGCCGGCGATCGTCGTTTCCAACGGCACGTTGTCGTTGGTGCGGTCAGCGCCGATGATCTGCACCAGCCCGAAGCCCGCAGTCAGAAGCACGCCTGCGACAAAAGCGAGCAGGAGCAGAATCGACGGGAGCGCCATGCGCCGCCTGCCGGTGAAGAACAGGGCCAGGCCCCACGCCGTGGCGGCGACCGCGAGCGGTGCAAGGACACTGGGACCGATTTCGCCGTGATCAGTGATGAAGAGGCCGGTCGACTGGCCGATGCTCTGTCCGATCCAGCCGACCGCAAAGAGCAGGATCGCTGCCGCGATCGAGACGAAGATGTCGTTGAAGCCGGTAATCAGCCGGAATTGCTCCTCGTCGGGAATCGCCGTCGAGCGCTGTCCCTCGACATGAGCGCGCAACGCGCTCGCCGCGTCCGCGGAAATCACTCCTGATGCAACGGCGTCGTCCAGCTCTTGCTGTGAGTACATGCCTGTCCTCCTCCTGTTGACGGGCAGGATAATCCTTGGTGTATTATCGTGTCAATACAGCATGGCGGTTGACCGGCGTCGCCGCGGGGGCAAGGACATCGCCGCATGTGCAATCTCTATAGCATGACAGCAACGGTGGACGAGATGCGGCGCATCTTCGGCCCATTCGAAGGGGATACGGCGAACCTGCCGCCCTACGACGAGATCTTTCCCGGTTATTCGGCGCCGGTGCTGCGGCGGAGCGAGGATGGCAGGCTCAAGCTCGATCATATGAAGTGGGGTTTTCCGGGACCTGCCGCGGCCGGGGGACGACCGGTAACGAATGTGCGCAACCTCGACAGCGGCTTCTGGCGCAATGCCCTCACTGACCCGAAGCGGCGATGCATCGTCCCTGTCACAAGCTACTGCGAATGGACCGCCGAGCCGGATCCCGAAACGAAGCGCAAGTCGAAGGTCTGGTTCGGCCTCAGTGAGGAGCAGCATCCGCTCTTCGCCTTCGCCGGAATTTGGAGACCGGGCGAGGAGGGGCCGTTCATGGCATTTTTGACCTGTGAGGCTAACCGGACCGTCGGAGCGGTTCACCCGAAAGCAATGCCGGTGATGCTGCGGCCCGGATCAGACGTCGAGCGGTGGCTCGACAGCGAGCGCGCCGACGCCTGCAGCCTCGCCGCGCCCTTTGCGGATACGGATATGCGCCGCGTGAGTTGAGCGTGCAAAGTCAAAAAAGACAGGAGTTGTGACGATGGCCAAGAAAACGACTGCGAAAAGCAGCGGCAAGAACAGCAGCAAAACTGAGCGCGGGACCGGGACGGCTGTCGCGCGTGCATCCTCTGCCGGCAACAGCGGCGGGTCGCGCTCGTCCGACAACGGCATGGGCGATGCGTTCATCAAGCTGCTGCAAAGCCCGCTGGTCGCGGAGCTTGTCGCGGTTGCAGCGACAGCAGCGCTTGCGGCGCTCGCCGAGCATGGCTTTACGAGTGGCGGCGGCGGAACGCGCGGGAAGCGCGCCGGCAAGGCAGTGAAGGAAGCGGGCAAGGCGGCCGCCGCCGCTGTCGGGCGCCGTCTCGGCAACGAGATGGACGAAATCAGGAAGGCGGCGAAATCGTCGAAGGCCGGCGCAGAAGCGTAAGGCGGGCGCGGCCGACGACGCGGGTCGCCTCGACCTCGAGACTGCCCGGCTCAACTTGCTGCTCCCTGCTGGTTTCCACGCTCATCCAGCCGCCAGGCGCGAGCCAATCAGCCTTGAGGATCGCGTCGACGAGCGCGCTGCCGGAGCCCGGAGCATAGGGCGGATCGGCCAGGATCAAGTCGAACGGAGCCGAGCGCGGCAGCCTTAGCGCAGAGGCGGTGAGAAGCTGGATGGACGTGCCGAGTTTCTCGGCATTCCGGCGAATGGCGGCTGCGGCCTTGGCATCCTGTTCGACAAACGTCGCATGGGCGGCGCCGCGCGAGAGGGCTTCAAAGCCAAGGGCGCCGCTGCCGGCAAAAAGGTCAGCGACACGCAGCTCGCCGAAGCCGCCGAGGCGGCTCGCCAGCATGGAGAAAAGCGTTTCGCGAGCCCGGTCGGCGGTGGGGCGAGTGGAGAGGCCGGGAGGCGCCTCGAGAGTCCGTCCGCGCCACTTGCCCGCGATGATCCTCACCTCAGCGACTTGCGGAAGAATTCGAGCTGGCCCTCGGGCACTTCATCGACGTCGCCCGGCTCTAGGCCCTCAAGCGTCAGCGGTCCGTAAGCAGTCCGGATGAGACGCGAGACCTGCAGCCCGAGATGCGCGAGGACGTTGCGGACCTCGCGGTTCTTGCCTTCAGTGAGGCTCATCTCGACCCAGCAGTTGCGGCCGGTACGGCGTTCAAGATTGGCGTTGATCGAACCGTAGCGGATGCCGTCAATTGTGATCCCTTCGGCCAGCCGCTCGAGCTGCGCCTGGGTGACGTGGCCGAAGGCGCGGGCGCGATAGGTGCGGACCACGCCGGTTTTCGGAAGCTCGAGCTGGCGCTTGAGTTCTCCGTCGTTGGTGAGGAGAAGCAGGCCTTCTGTCATGAAGTCGAGGCGGCCAACAGGCATCAGCCGCGGCAGTCCGGCGGGAAGCCGGTCGTAAATGGTGCTGCGACCCTTCGGATCGCGCGACGCGGTGAGGGTGCCCTGCGGCTTGTAGAAACGGAACAGGCGCGTCGCTGCCGGTGGTTGCACGGGCCTGCCGTCGACCGTCACGCCTTCGAGGCTTTCAAGGACGATTGCCGGTGTCGTGAGCTTTTCGCCATTGAGCGCGATGCGGCCTTCGAGAATCATGCGCTCGACCTCGCGGCGCGAGGCGATGCCGGCCCGCGCCAGGAGCTTGGCGATGCGTTGCGGTCCCGTTTCGCGGGGTTGTGGCTTTCCAGGCACAGGACGCCGCTCTCCTTGGCGCGGCTGCGGCACCGGTTTGCGCTTCGTTCGTTGCGTCGGTTGTTTCGGGGGCGAAGTCATTGCGTCGGAGTTGGAATGCTGTTCGGGAAGCGTAAGCAGGTCGTCAAGCGTATCCTTATTGTCGAAGATGAGCCGCTGACCGCCTTCGACAATGAAAATATCCTCGGCGACGCCGGATACGAGATCGTCGCAACGGTCGACGACCTCGATGAGGCGCTCAATGTCCTGGGACGCGAAGAAGTTCACCTCATCCTCAGCGACGTGCGGCTTCGCAAGCAGCAGACAGGCATCGAACTTGCGCAGCATGCGAAGGAGCGCGGCGTCCCGACCTTGTTTGCGACAGGTCACGCTTACCCGGGCGCTGCCAAGATCGCCGTCGGCTGCCTGATGAAGCCGTACAACGAGCGGCAGCTGACCAAGGCGATCGAGTGCGTCGACCGGCACCTCCAGGGCGAGAAGGTGAAGACGCCCAAAGGCCTGGAACTGTTCATCCCCGTAAATGGTGCGGAATAGCGCGTCCTCGTTCAGCGCGGGGCTAGGCAGGGCGTGAAAGCTGTCTAAGGTTTCACGTGCAAGGCCGAGGGAGGGGCAGGCATGGCGACGCAGGCGCAGCGAGACAATGAGGGTTGGCGCGGCGCGCTTCCAGCAGGAGTCCGGCCCTATCTCGAGGCTCCTCCGCTCGCCTCGCTGTTTCTCGGGATCTCGTCGGGCTTTCCCTATGCGATGATCGGGGCGACGCTGACCACGCGCCTGAAGCAGGACGGCATCGACAAATCGACGATCACCGCGTTCACGCTCGTGTTCCTCGCCTACAATTTCAAGTTCCTGTGGGCGTGGATCATCGACGGGGTCCGCATTCCCGTTCTCGGGCGCCTCGGCCAGCGCGTCTCGTGGATGCTGGTCACCGGGGCGCTTGTCATTGCGGCAGTCGTCAATCTCGCCCTCGCTGACCCCGACGCGGGGATTGGATCGGTCGTGACCGCGGCGATCCTGGTCGGCATCGCCGGCGCGAGCTTCGACATCGTGATCGATGCTTACCGCATCGAAATACTCGAGCCCCGGCAGCTCGGCGTCGGTTCCGGCATGTCGCAATATGGCTGGCGCATCGGCTCGGCCGGCGCAGGCGCGCTGGCGCTCGTCGTTGCTGCCCGGTCCGGCTGGCACGCAGCCTATATGGCCTGCGCGGCTCTCGCTTTGCCGGCAATGCTCACCGCGCTCGTGATGGGCGAGCCCAAACGCCACCGTGATCCCGCCGAAAGGAAGGGGATCGCGCGAACACTTACGGCGATCTGGAAGCCGTTCGTGGAGTTCTTCGCGCGCAAAGGGGCATTTCTTGTCCTGCTGTTCATCCTTCTGCACAAGATTGGTGACACGCTCGCCAACCTCACCTTCCGCCTGCTCTTCGACGACCTTCATTTCAGCAACGACGAGATCGCGCTCTACGACGTGGGAGTCGGCTTCTGGGCCTACCTCATCGGCATCTTCATCGGCGGCGTCATCTACTCCAAGCTCGGCATGAAGCGGTCGGTGTTCATCAGCCTCATCCTGATGGCGGTATCGAACTTCAGCTTCGCGCTGCTTGCCGCAAGCGGGCACAGCAACATCGGCATGGCGGGAGCAATCGGCTTCGAAAACATCGCGAGCGGAATCGGCGGAGTGTGCGTGGTGGCCTATTTCTCGGCACTTTGTGACCTGAGGTTCACCGCTGCCCAATATGCCCTGATCTCCGCGGCGGCGAGCATCGTCGGAAGGTTCCTGACGGGGACGACCGCGGGCGCGTTGATCGACGCGATGGGCTATGTGAACTTCTATCTGGTGACGACCGTCGCGGCGGTTCCGGGCATCCTTCTCTTCTGGATCATGATGCGGAACGGGCTCATCGACGCCTCTATCGGTACGGCGGGCACGCAAGGCAGCGGCGACGCTCGCGCCGATCTCCCTGAAGACGAGCCCGCAAGGGCCTAGGCGGGCAGCTGATCGTTGGCGGCGAGCACGGCGCCGGCGAGGTAGAGCGAGCCGAAGATCAGAACGCGCGAATTGTCGGGAACCGCGGCAATCGCTTGCTCCAAATTGTCGTGCGGCTGGGCGTGCAGCCCCAGCTCGGCCGCAACCTCCACGAGGTCGTCGGGCGAAAAGCTGCTGTGATCCGGGATCGCGACAGCGTGGACCGAGGCCGCCACCTCCTTGAACGGCTCCAGCATCCCGGCAGGATCCTTGCTGCTGAGGCTGGCAAATATCAGGTGGAGGGGCTTGCCATCGGTGAACTCGTGCCTGGCGAACAAGGCGATGTGCCGCGCCGCCGATGGATTGTGGCCGCCATCGAGCCATATCTCCAGCTTGCCGGCGAGCGGGCCGCTTGCGAGGCGCTGCAGGCGTGCCGGCCAGTCGGCCCACCCCATCGCCGCGCTGAGCGCGGTTGCAGGCGCCCGCAGCTGGTCCTGGTGGCGAAGCATTGCAATGGCGAGCGCCGCGTTCATTGCCTGGTGACGGCCTCGAAGGCGGGGGACGGGCAGGTGCAGTTCGCCTTTTCCGTCCTGGTAATGGAGGCGTCCCTGGCGAACGATTGCGTCCCATCCGCCGCCGCGTGGAAGCCATGTGGCGCCGCTTTCATGGGCGACTTCTGCAACACGGCTGGCCACGACCGGCGGATAAAGCTGCGTGATGAGAGGCACGCCGCGCTTCGCGATTGCCGCTTTTTCGGCGGCAATGTCGGTGAGGCCGGACCCGAGGAATTGCTGGTGATCGAGGGCGAGGTTCGCGATTCCAGTGACAAGCGGCCGCTCGATCACGTTGGTCGCGTCGAGCCGACCGCCGAGGCCCACCTCGAGGATGCACGCGTCTGCGGGAGTCCGCGCAAACGCCAGGATTGCGACGGCTGTCGCAACCTCGAAGAAGCTCGGTTCGATGCCGCTTCCCGCGTCGAGGACCTCGGTGAGCAGTTGCGCGAGCGGCTCGTCATCGATGAGACGGCCGGCGACACGAATCCGTTCGTTGAAGCGAACGAGGTGGGGACTGGTGAAGGCATGGACGCTGTGGCCGCTCGCTTCGAGCGCGGCGCGCAGGAAGGCGACGGTCGATCCCTTTCCGTTCGTCCCGGCGACGTGAAAGACCGGTGGAAGTCGATCCTGCGGTCTTCCCACGCGGTCGAGAACGGCTGCGATCCGCTCGAGGCCGAGGCGATCCCCGGCTGGCGAGAGCTTCGACAGCCGGTCGAGCTGCGCCTGGACGCCCGAATGCGCCGAGCGAGCGAAGTCGGCCATCAGGCGGCCTTCTTTGCCTCCGGAACGAGATAGGAGATGAGGAGCGCAAGCTTCTCTTTGAGGTCACCTCGCGAGACGACCATGTCGATCATGCCGTGCGCAAGCAGGTATTCGGCTCGCTGGAAGCCCTCGGGGAGTTTCTCGCGGATCGTTTGCTCGATGACGCGTTGGCCGGCAAAGCCGATCAGCGCGCCCGGCTCTGCGATCTGAACGTCGCCGAGCATCGCGTAGGAAGCGGTCACCCCGCCGGTAGTCGGATCGGTGAGGACGACGATGTAGGGCAGCCCTGCTTCCCTCAGCTCGGCAAGAGCGACGGTTGTCCGCGGCATCTGCATGAGGCTGAGGATGCCTTCCTGCATGCGGGCGCCGCCGGCGGCCGTGAAGAGGATGTAGGGCCGTTTTTGGGCTATTGCGGCGCGGATTCCGGCGACGATTGCAGCGCCGACGGCGATGCCCATCGATCCGCCCATGAACCCGAAATCCTGGACTCCGATGACGACCTTGTGCCCGTCCAGCTTGCCGCGCGCGTTGACGAGCGCGTCGCGCTCGCCATTCGCAGCGCGCGCCGTCTTGAGGCGGTCGGTATAGCGCTTCGTGTCACGGAAGCGGAGCGGGTCCTCGCGGACTTCCGGCGCTTCCAGGAGCTCATATTCGCCGGCGTCGAACAATTGCTCGAAGCGCTTGTTCGGTCCGATTCGGTCATGGAAGTTGCAGCGCGGGCAGACGCTGTAATTCTCTTCCCATTCCTTGACGAAGACCATCGTCCCGCACTTCAGGCACTTGTGCCAGAGATTCTCGGCGCTCTGGCGCTTGGGCAGAAACGGGATGCCGTTGCGGACGCGGCTCAGCCAGCTCATTGTCGCGAAATCCTTGCTTCGGCAGGCATTTGGGAGAGCCCTGCCCCAATGTCCATGATCGCCCGGCGAGGATCGGCGGCGCCGGTTATGGGCCGCCCGATCACCAGCACTGACGCGCCGTCATGGAGCGCCTCGGCCGGAGTGACGACACGCTTCTGGTCGCCGACATCGGCGCCGGCAGGCCGAAGCCCGGGCACGACGAAGAAGCCATTCGTCCACGTGGCCTTCGCATCGGCAATCTCGGCACCCGAGCAGACGATGCCGTCGATGCCTGCATCGCGCGCGATCCATGCCAGGCGAGCGACCTGGTCGGCCGGCGATCGCTCGATGCCAAGGTCGCTAAGGTCGCCCTCATCGAGGCTGGTGAGCAGGGTCACGGCAACGACCTTGGTCGCGGCTGGTGCGGCTCGCTTCGCGGCGTAGAGCATTTCGTGCCCGCCGGCCGCATGGACCGTGAGGATCGCGGGCTCGAGCGGCGCCAGCGCCTCGACGGCTTTGGCGACCGTATTGGGGATGTCGTGAAGCTTGAGGTCGAGAAAGACGGGGAGGTCGAGCGCGGTGATGCGGCGAACACCTTCGGGCCCCTGCGCGGAGAAGAATTCCAGGCCGAGCTTGACGCCGCCGGCGTGTTCGCGGACCGCCTCGGCGATCCCTATTGCACGCTCGAGATCGGGCGTGTCGATCGCAACGAAGATCGGCTTCAAATCGCCGGCTCCTCTTCAGGCACCGGATTCTCTGGAGGGAGAGAGGTGAGGCGGTTGCGCTCCATCGCATCGATGCGCCGGCGGTGCGACCAGATCCGCGCGCGCATCGTCAGCCAGGTCGGCAGGAAGCCGATCAGGAAGACGACGAGAAGCAGCACCGGCAGCTTGATGTCCGCCTGGATGTCGCTCCACAGGTTGAGCGTCACGTCGGACCAATTGCGGCTCGCGAACAGGGCAACGATCACCGCGATCAGGACCCAGAACAGGGTCTTTAGGAATTGCATGGCGGTGCGTTTAGGCGAGCCTTGCGTTCAACGCTAGCGGCGGTGCATTCCGTCGCGTGGCAGAGTCCGTTCGTCGCAACTATCGTAGAGCGGCGTTGAGAGCAGCAACCCCCACGGTCAAAGCTGACTTCAGGGTGGGGAGAAGAGAGATTTTGCAAAAGGCGCAAAAGCTTGGGCTCGGCGCATTCGTGCTGCTCATGGGTGCATCGCTGTTGGCGATGCGGCCTCATGCCGCAACAAAAGGGCCGGATCCGCAGATTGCCGCCGCCCATCTGAAGCTTGCCTCATTGTCGACTGCCTCTCGCCGGGACATCGATTACCGATTGCTCGACCAGCGACTGCGCCTGCTGATGACCAAGCCCGCAATGGTCGGGTTGGCCGTCGGCGTGGTTGAGAACGGGCGCATCACCTTCCTTCAGGGATATGGCGAAACGCTGAAGGACTCGGGCGATCCGGTGACGCCCGAAACGGTGTTCCGCTGGGCCTCGACGTCGAAGGGCGTCGCCGCGACGATGGTCGCCAAGCTTGCCGAGCAGCGGAAAATCGACCTGAACGCGCCGGTTGCGAACTATGCTCCGGACCTCAAGCTTCCGGCGGGCAACGAGTATCGTGCAAGCGTGGGCGATCTTCTGTCACACCGGCTGGGGCTCTACCGGAACGCCTATGACAACAAGCTCGAGGAGGGTCAGGATCCGAGCTTCCTCCGAGCCTCGCTGTCGCAGTTGAGCGCAACCTGCCAGCCGGGGACCTGCTGGTCCTACCAGAACATTGCCTACGACGCCTCGAGCGAAATGGTCTCGCGCGTCACCAACATGTCGTACGAGCAGGCCGTGAAGCGCTACCTGTTCAACCCCATCGGGATGAGCAGCGGCAGCGTGTCGATGGCCGGCCTGCAGTCGAACCGCAGCTGGGCCAAGCCGCACAGCGCGGGGCGTCGGCCCGAGCCGATCGTCGACACCTATTACAAGGTGCCGGCCGCGGCCGGCATCAACAGCAACATCAAGGACATGGCGCTTTGGATGGAAGCACAGATGGGGGAAATGCCCGACGTGCTGGACGCCAAGGTCCTCGATACGGTCCATGCGCCCTACGTCGTGACGCCAACCGAGCGCGGGCGGCTGCGCAAGTTCCTCGAGCGCCTCGGAACCGCCTGGTACGGCTACGGCTGGCGCAGCTACGACTATGCTGGCCACCGCATTGTCGGTCACCGTGGCGGCATCAGGGGATATCGCTCGTTCATCCTGTTCGACCCTGAAAAGAAGAGCGGCGTCGTCGCGCTCTGGAACAGCGATACCTGGCAGCCCGGCGGACTCGAGTTCGAGGTGATGGACCAGATCTATCACCTGCCGTTCCGCGACTGGCTTGAACTGAACAGGGGGCCCGACACCAGGAGCATCGCCGCGGCGGACTCAGAGCCGGACAGCGGCGGCCCCTCCTAATTCTTGCGGGCTTCGGCCTCCGCCATCCTGATTTCCCGCTGCTGGTCGAGGTGCGCCTTGTAACGGCATGCCATGCCGACGATCGAGGTCGCCATGCCTGCAACCAGCGCTGCAAGATGCCACCAGGGCTCGCTTGGCTTGGGCCAGGCGACGGCACCCAGGAAGAACACGCTGACGATCGAAATGAGGTAGCCGAGGCCCTTCCAGTCGATTCGGCTGCGCTCCGGGACGGTGACAGTTTCGTGACGCATCAGCATCAGGAACATCCAGGCTGGGCCGTTGGTTTCCTTCTCCAAAGCAATGGGAGGACGAGTTCATGGCCGAGACCAAGTCGCAGGACGCGATTGCGTTGCTCAAGGCTGATCACCGAGCGGTCGAGGAGCTGTTCGAGCAATTCGAGAAGGCGAGCGGCGATGGCCGCAAGCAGAAGCTGGCCGAGGAAATCTGCCTGGAGCTGTCTGTCCATGCGCAGATCGAGGAAGAGATTTTCTATCCGGCCTGCGAAGGAAAGGTCGACGAGGACCTGCTGAAAGAAAGCTATGTCGAGCATGACGGCGCCAAGGTCCTGATCGCGGAAATCATCCACGGCGAACCGAGCGACGAGTTCTACGACGCCAAGGTCAAGGTGCTGTCGGAGATGATCAAGCACCACGTCAAGGAAGAGGAACAGCCCGGCGGCATGTTCTCCGAGGCGAAGAAGTCCGAGCTGGATCTCACCGAGCTCGGCCAGCAGCTCGCGGCGCGCAAGACCGAGCTCGAAGGCCAGGAAGACGGGATGGGGGCGATGCCACCGCCGACCGCGCGCGAGCGCACCGGCCGGGGACGAAACGCCTGACTAACTAACCGGTCAGATCGATGCGGGGCGGGCGGATCCAAACCGTCCGCCCCGGCTGGATCCGGATCAACTGCGCGCGTGCAACCGCTCGAGCGCCTGCTTCAACGCCGCCGCACGCTTCTCACCCAGACTCAGGAATCGCAACTTGCCCGCGTCGTTCTTGCCCGACGCCGAGAGATTGTTGCGACACATCTCGAGCCGCTCGTTGAGAGCGGTCAGTTCCCGTTCCAGTTCATCCGCATCGAAGCGCGGTTTCACTTCGCGCGGTTCGTTCGCTTCGCGCGCGAGGCGCGCCTGCACCGTTTCGCGCATGTTGGCAACGACTTGCCCTACCAGCATGGAGGTGTCCATTTGCTGCCTCCTTATGGTCTCCGGCGCCGCGTCGTGGGCCAGAGGCCTGACAACCTGATTGATATCGATGGCACGTGACATGGAACATGTTTGCCACAGCGATCCGCATGGCGCACTAACGTGTGTTAGATCGGGCCTGCTTCGAGAGGCATGTTCGAGCCGCATGGCAGCACGGGAATGTGAGCCCTATTGGCTCGTCATGACCGAATTCGCGTTCTGGGTGAGGTACCCACTCGCCAGTGCGTTTGTGCGGTGGTCGGCAGGCCGGATCGGGATCGACGGCTGGTCGCCGATCTGGAAGGACAACAGGCACCACGCGGTCGCGAGATCGTCACCGACGCGCACGTACAGGTTGCGCAGGTCCGTGAAACAGGTCTTGCCCCACTGACCGAAGTCCTTCGACATCAAGGCTTTCAACTCCCCCCTGTACCCGTGCGGTCACTTTCGTTTCTTCGTTCGCGGCGCACTCCGGTGACGGATCAAGCAGCCGCGGCGAACGGCGGCCAGCGGGTGGTGAACATGGGTCAAGACCGCGATTTGTTGTGGGAGTCGGACTTGGAACGCGACGGTCTGCTGCCGGGTTGCAGCGCGGCGAGACGCGGCAACTTCCAGCCATTCCGGAGCCGACTCCGTCAAGGATTTCCGGACGTAAGTTGCTGAATGCTAAGGATTGCTTGACGTTGGACTACCGCGCGGCCAGAATGCGCGCCCTCTTCGGAGGCTCTCGGTTCCCTGGTAGCTCAGTCGGTAGAGCGTCGGACTGTTAATCCGTTGGTCGTTGGTTCGAGTCCAACCCAGGGAGCCAACTTCAATTTGTCGTCACTGCCCCGCCGCGCGCGGCTCGGGCGCAGATGAAGTGACCACGCCCTTCCCATCTTTCTGCGTAAACGTGATGTCGTAGTCCTGATGGAACGGCAGCGGAGTCGCGGTGCCTTCATAGCTTCGCACCCATCCGTTGAACTCGATGTCCGTTCGTGTGCCTGCGACGGCCTGCCACCGAACGAGCGGCCAGAATTTCCAGTCATGCACGGCGGCCTGCACGGCGGCGAAGAACTGCGGGTAGTCAGGTGGCACCACCAGCGCCATGGAATCGACGACCGAACCGTGCTCGTCGACGATGACGCGAACGCGCACCGTCATCGGCGGCAGATTCGCGGCGAGCAGCTCCGGTGGATAGACGGGCGTTTCGTTCTCTTCGAATGGGTACGGCAGGTCCCACTGCGCATCACCCGCGTTCGCATAGCTTTGGTCCCCGGGTGATTTGACGACATTCATCGCCACATCGCCGGCGCGGGGCACCGAGACCGTCAACGCCTGCTGCGTGGCGCAAGCCACCAGCACCAGCGCAAGCATCATCGGCAGGGATTGATCGAACGTGATCGAGACGGCTCTGGCGCGCATGTCGGTCCCCGTTTGACAGATCGGAGGGCGGCAGCATGAGCCCTGGCTATCCCGTCCCGCAACACTCGTACGAGCCAGCGCTCAGGCGTCATCGTGC
>JBJMUN010000059.1:0-6524 GCA_045811185.1 Sphingomicrobium sp. | reverse complement strand
GAAGCACTGGATCTTCTTGAAGTACTTCCCGGCCTGATCGGGCGAAACGTTGAACACGGCCTGCCCCGTCCACGCCCGGGCGCTGAGGTTCTGCGCCTTGTAGAAGATCTTGGTCTGGGCGCCGGGCTTGACCACGACACTCGTCTGCTCGGGCTCGAAGCGCCACGGCAGTCCCGGATGCGTGTTGGCATCGAAGCGGACGCTCACCTGGCCTGCTACGGCGCCCGGAGCCCTGTCGGCGCGAAGGGGCGTGCCGCCAAAGCCGGTCGCCTCGCAGAAGGCTCGGTAGAGCGGCGCGGACGCGAACGCGAGGCCGACCATCGCGGCCACGATCAACGCCATCAGAAGCGCGGTGCGTCCATTGCTTCTCTGCACTGCAGCCGAGTTCACCAGTTCATTCCCGTCTTTGCGATGGTGATGAAGAAAAGAAGGATCGCAAAAGCGCCGAGCAGGAGCGCCATGACCCGCGCTCGGTCACGCTGCCGCCTGCGGATGAGCTCGTCCTCAACCTTCACCATGCAAGCCACCGGTCGGCGACCAGCACCGCGAACAGCGCGAACAGGTAGAAGACCGAATAAGCGAACAGGTGCTTTTCGGCGTCCATGTCCTTGGGCTCGGTCGCGCGGTTTGCAGCAACCCGGCCGGCAAGCACGAGAAACACGAAGCTGAATATCGCAGCGCTGACCCCGTAGACGGGCCCGGTCAAACCAAGCAGCCACGGCGCAACCGCGCTCGCTGCCATCGGGAGCGAATAGAGGAAGATCTGCCGGCGGGTGCTCTCGAAGCCGGCGACGACCGGAAGCATGGGAATGCCGGCGGCCGCATAGTCGGAGCGGACGAACAGCGACAGCGCCCAGAAATGCGGCGGCGTCCACAGGAAGATGATCGCGAACAGCAATATGGGAAGCGTCGCAACCTCGCCGGTCGCCGCGACCCAGCCGATCAACGGCGGAAAGGCGCCGGCTGCTCCGCCAATGACGATGTTCTGCGCCGTCCTCGGCTTTAGCCAGACGGTGTAGATCAGCACGTAGAAGAGAATTGAGGCGAGAAGCATCAGCGCCGCGAGCCAGTTGGTCGCAAGGCCCATCAGGAGGACGGAGAAAGCGCCAAGCCCGACGCCGAAGTGCAGGGCCGACTGGCGGCTCATCCGGCCGGCGGGAAGCGGCCTCTTCGCGGTACGGCGCATCTTCGCGTCGACGTCCACCTCGTACCATTGGTTGAGCGCGCCGCATGCGCCGGCCCCAAGCGCGATGCAGAGGATCGCGGTGAAGCTCAGGACCAGCGGCAACTGAACTGGAGCAACGAGCAATCCGCACAGGCCCGTGAACACGACAAGGCTCATGACGCGCGGCTTCGTCACCGCGACAAAGTCGCGCCAGTCGGCGGGCAGCACGGCTGGATTCGTCATCTCCATGGCGGGCATTGGCCGCGCCTATAAGGGCTTGGGCGGAAGAGGAAAAGCCTGTGTGGCGATGTTCATCGAGGCTTTGCTATGCCCCTTCGGATGAAGCACCGAATCTTCGCTGCCGCGCTCCTCGCGGCACTTGGCGCCCCCGGTTTGGCGCAGCCGGTCACTCCTTCGATCCTGGCGCCAGCGCCAAAGGAGGACCTCGTGCCCGTGGCGATCGACACGAGCCTTGGCCGGATCGTCGTCGCGCTCGATCGCGGCCGGGCGCCGGTCACGACCGCGAACTTCCTCCACTATGTCGATACGCATCGGCTCGACGGCCAGGATTTCTATCGTTCCATGCATGTCGGCGACGGCGGCCTGGTCCAGGGCGGGATCACGACCGATGCCCGCAAGCTGTACCCGCCAATCGCCCATGAGCCGACGACGCAGACGGGCCTCCACAATGTCGCCGGCGCGATCTCGATGGCGAACGCAGGCGCAGGCACGGCGCGCGGCGATTTCTTCATTCTCCTTTCCGACATGCCCGGCCTCGATGCCAACGGGCCCGGTGGCGACGCCACCGGCTTTGCTGCCTTCGGCCACGTCACCGAAGGCATGGACGTCGTGAAGAAGATCTTCGAATCGCCCGTTTCAGCAACCAAGGGCGAAGGCGCGATGAAGGGTCAGATGCTCGATCCCAAGATCAAGATCCTAAAGGCGAGCAGGCTCCAGCCTGCCAAGTGAGCCCTTGCGGCGGCGGATCACCATGCCGACCGCGCCGAATCCGATGAGCATCATCATCCAGCTCGCGGGCTCCGGAACGGCCGTCAGGAACCCCCTGATCTCGCCGCCCGTGAAGTTCGTCGTGTGGATGTTGAGATAGGACCTGCCTGCGCCAATGGCGGCGAGCAGCGCCGCTTCCGCGCTCGCGGGTGTGCCGCCGTTGGCGCTGACGAACGCCGGATTGTAGCTCCCCGCAGTCAGGAGATCGAAGGTGCTGTCATAGGTGCCGGACGTGACGCCGAGCGGGAAGTTGGGGAACGTCGGAAGCGTCGTTGCAACCCCCGCAGTCCCGGTCAGGGGCACCGCCGTGGCGGCATGGATGTGCGAGGCGATCGTCCCGGAAGTCAGGCCTGAAAAATTCACCTGCACACGCATCGTGTTGGCCGTCGTGTCGATGGTGACGATCGCCGAGCCCGTTCCAGGCGAATTGTTCGCGGGCGATTCGTTCGGCCCGCTGAGGCTTGCCGTGTAGATGTTGATCGCCGCGTTGGCGGCTGGCGCGAGGCTCAGCGCTGCCGTTGCGCAAAGAGCGCGGACGCTATTTTTCAGGACTGTGGCTGCCACCGCACCGCTCCTTGTGTTCGCTAGTGCTGTTAACCGTCCGCAAATGCACGAGAGTGCAATTCGTTCCATTGAAGGAACGAAATCAATCAAATTAAAAATTAACGCATTCAGCCGGCGGCGAGCTGGTCGTCGATTGCGAGCCTTTGCTTTGCTCGCGACAGCATGGCCTCGAAGCGTGGATCTTCACGCAAGGGGTCGAGGTCCGGATCCGTCACCGCGACCCTGACCAGCGTCTCGCCGGCAATCGCGAAGGTCGTCTGGAGCATTTTCAACGCGGCTTCCGTGTCGCCGAGATAGCCCGCGAGCACGCAGGCGAAATTGTAGCGCATGGTAAGATTGTCCGGATCGACCAGCAGCGCCCGCTCGATCCACTCCCGGGTCTTTTCCCCTTCGCCAAGCAATGCATGGCCGCCAGCGAGGATGCCGAGTGCCGCCCCGTTGCTTGGGTCCTGCTTGACGGCCGACTGGGCCTCGGAAACCATCATCTTTGCAGCTTGCCTGAGCTTCGCCGTTTCACCGAGCGCCCGATAGCAGGTCGCGAGCATCGCCCAGGCGTGAAAATCGGTCTCCATCAACTCGGTGGCATGCTCGTAAAAGCGTGTGGCCGTCTCGACGTCCCGGGCCGAGAGGTAATAGCGTCCCGCGGCCTTGTTCACTTCCCAGGAATCGGGGCCGAGGCGGATCGCGGCTTCCATTTCCGCGGCTGCCGCGTCGAAGTTCCGCCGCGATTCGAGCCGCTTGGCCATCGGCAAATGGGCCTGCGCAATTGAAGGGTTGATCGCCAAAGCCGTGTGAGCCGCGACATATCCATCGTCGACTTCCTCGCCGAAGCCATAGTGGAGGCTCGACTGGGCGATAGCGAGCAGGGCCCAGGCTTCGGCGTAATAAGGATCGAGCTCCACCGCGCGGCCGCATATTCGCATGACACGCTGCTCGCGGCGCATGTCGCCATGATTGCCGGTCACCCAATATTGCCTCGCGAGGAGGAACAGGTTGTACGCCTCGGCGCTGCTTGTCCCGCGCTTCTCGATCGCCTCTTTCTCTTCGGGCAGAAGCTTGATCTTCAGCGCTCGGACGATCGCCTTGGTGATCTCGTCCTGGATCTCGAAGATGTCGGTAAGATCCCGGTCGTAGCGCTCCGCCCAGACATGCCCGCCGCTCTTGCCGTCGATGAGCTGGGAGTTGATCCGGACACGATCGCCGACCTTCCTGACGCTCCCCTCGAGAACATGGCTGACGCCGAGCTTTCTGGCGATGTCGCAGACGTTCACCGACTGGCCCTTGAACGTGAATGCCGTGTTGCGTGCGATCACCTCGAGCGCCGAGACTTTCGACAGGTCGGTCGTGATGTCCTCGCTGATCCCGTCCGCGAAATAGTCCTGCTCGATGTCGCCGCTCATGTTCTGGAATGGAAGCACGCAGACCGACACGTCGCGCGTGACGGTGCGGCCGCTTTCTTCGGCAGTTGATGCCGGACCGCCGGCAAGCTCGGTGACGCTGGCGTGGAGCTTGCGCCACCCGGGTGCGGTCCGCTGCCCGTCCCACCCCTTGAGGTCGGCATACTGGATCTGGTTGAACGGCATCGGCGGGATCGTTCCGTCGAGGCTGACCTGGACCAGAGTAAGCGCGTTGCGCGCGCTATCGGCCTCGGCACGCACCCATTGCGACTTCACCGCCGCGCCGGACCACAGGACGACGACCGCCGTCGCACCGTTGATCCTCTCCTCGATGACTTCGGCATAGGGCCGGTGCGCCGGGATCTCGTCGTCGCGCCAGACCTCGAACCCTCCGCCGCGCAGCTCGTCGGCGATGAGGCTCGCGAGCGGCTCGTCGGGCCGGGCGTAGGAGATGAAGACGTGCGACATGTGCCCCGAGCCGCGTGCCGCCGCTATTCGGCGGTGGTCGGGTCGATCGTCGTGCGGACCTGCGAGATCTTGTTTGCCGGGAAACCGCCGCGCTGGGCGTGCTCGCGGATCATGTCCTCGTTGGGCGCACGATACAGGCAGTAGATCTTGTTGTCGGTCACATAGCTGTGGACCCACTGGATCTGCGGCCCGAGGTCGCTCAGCACCGAGCACGACGTTTGCGAAGCAAGCTTGAGGTCTTCGGGACCGAGCGAACCCGCGCCCGGCATTTCCCTTTCAATCACGAACTGGGGCATGACATCTCCCGCGTGTTAATTTCCTGGGGATGGCAGGCTTCATAACACGGCTTTCACAACGACCATAAGAAAAAGGCCTCGGTTGCCCGGGGCCTTCATCGTGTCGATCGCCGCTCCGACTAGTCGATCTGCGGCAGCGTCGAATATTGATGGAACGGCGGCGGGCTGGACAGCGTCCATTCCAAGGTCGTCGCCCCCTCGCCCCACGGATTGGCAGGAGCCTTCTTGCCGGCAGCGAGCGACCAGAACAGGTTGACGAAGAAGATCGCGACGCCGGCAACGGTGATCATGTAGCCGATCGTCGCGACGCGGTTCCACTCGGTGAAGGCGGGCGTGTAGTCCGGAATACGGCGCGGCATCCCGTCGAGCCCGAGGAAGTGCATCGGGAAGAAGACCACGTTCACGCCGATGAACATCGTGAAGAAGTGCAGCTTGCCGAGGAACTCGTTGTACATGCGGCCGCTCATCTTCGGGAACCAGTAGTAGAAGCCGCCGAAGATCGCGAACACTGCGCCAAGGCTCAGCACGTAGTGGAAGTGAGCAACCACGTAATAGGTGTCGTGCATGTAGTTATCGACGCCGCCGTTCGCGAGGACGACGCCGGTGACGCCGCCAACCGTGAACAGGAAGATGAAGCCAATCGCCCACAGCATCGGCGTTTCGAAGGTCAGCGAGCCGCCCCACATGGTGGCGATCCAGCTGAAGATCTTCACGCCGGTCGGCACGGCGATGATCATCGTTGCCGCCGTGAAGTACATCTTCTCGTCGACGCTCATGCCGGTCGTGAACATGTGGTGCGCCCAGACGACGAAGCCGATGACGCCGATGGCGACCATCGCGTAGGCCATGCCGAGATAGCCGAACACCGGCTTGCGGCTGAAGGTCGCGACGATCTGGCTGACCATGCCGAAGCCCGGCAGGATCATGATGTACACCTCGGGGTGGCCGAAGAACCAGAACAGGTGCTGGTAGAGGACAACGTTGCCGCCGCCCGACGCGTCGAAGAAGGTGGTCCCGAAATTGCGGTCGGTCAGCAGCATGGTGATCGCGCCGGCGAGGACCGGAAGCGCGAGCAACAGCAGGAAGGCGGTGACCAGCACCGACCAGACGAACAGCGGCATCTTGTGCAGGGTCATCCCCGGGGCGCGCATGTTGAAGATCGTCGTGATGAAGTTGATCGCGCCGAGGATCGAGCTCGCGCCAGCGAGGTGAAGCGAGAAGATCGCCATGTCGACCGCCGGCCCAGCGGACCCGGAGGTCGAGAGCGGCGCGTAGACGGTCCAGCCGGTGCCGGCGCCAAGCCCGGTGCCGCCGCTGACGAAGGTCGAGCCGAGGAGCAGGGTGAATGCCGGGATCAGCAGCCAGAAGCTGATGTTGTTCATGCGCGGGAACGCCATGTCCGGAGCGCCGATCATCAGCGGCACGAACCAGTTGCCGAAGCCGCCGATCATTGCCGGCATGACCATGAAGAAGACCATGATCAGGCCGTGGGCCGTGATCAGCACGTTCCAGTGGTGCGCCCATTCGTCGAAGTTCGCGGTGCCCGCGCCGATCGGCCAGGCGCGGTTGAGCACCTGGATGCCCGGCTCCATCAGCTCCCAGCGCATGATGCCGGAAATGCCGCCG
>JBJMUN010000058.1:0-28660 GCA_045811185.1 Sphingomicrobium sp. | reverse complement strand
CGCAAGCAGCTTAGCGGAAATCCCACACTAGCGTGGATCTTCACGATCGCCGTCGTGGGCGCGCTAATGTATGCGATCGTCACCGGTCTTGCTTACAACGTGATCAAGAAGACGGCCGAAAACCTGAAGGTCATCGACGTCGAGGAAGAGCCGCCTCCTCCGGAAGAGCCGCCGCCGCCTCCGAAGGACATGCCCAAGGTGCCGCCGCCGCCGACCATTCCGCCGCCGCTGGTCAGGATGGAAGCGCCGCCACCGCCGATCGCGGTCCAGGTGGCTCCGACGCCCCCGCCGATCCCGCCGGTCGCGGTCGCGCCGCCGCCGCCCGCGCCTCCTCCTCCTCCGAGGAAGGTGCAGTCGGCAACTGCCAGGGGTGACGTCCGCTCGATTTTCAGCACCGACGACTATCCGGCGTCGGCACTGGCTTCCGGCGCCCAGGGTACCGCGCAGGCGCAGCTGACGATCGGTCCGGACGGCCGCGTCGTGGGCTGCAACCACATCCGGTCGACGGGCAATGGCGCTCTCGACGCGGCGACGTGCAACATTCTTCGCCGCCGCGCGAAGTTTACCCCGGCGCGTGACAATAACGGCCAGGCCACGACCGATACCTACCAGACGCCGCCGATCAGGTGGGAAATCCCAGCCGAATAATTTTACTGGATTTGGAAGAAGGAAAGCTCAGTTATGCAAGCAGCACCCGCCGCAGCAGGATCGAACCCCTACGGCCTGATCCCCGCTCTTCAGCAGGGCGGAATCATCGCGATTTCGGTCTTCGCCATCCTCGTGTTGATGTCGATCTTCTCGTTCTACATCCTCTTCACCAAGCTGATGCAGCAACAGAAGATCATCGCGCAGGGCCGCAAGGTCCGGGCGAGCTTCTGGAATTCGCCCAACCTTCGCGAGGGCGCGCAGAAGCTCGAGAGTCGCAGTGCCTACCGCGCCATCGTCGATGATGCTCTCCTCGCGCAGGAACAGCACAGCAAGCTGACGGACCCGATCGACCAGCATGACTGGATGGCGAACAGCCTGGCGCGCAGCCAGGGCGCGATCGGCGCGCGTCTCGGCGAAGGCCTCGCCTTCCTCGCGACCGTGGGCTCGACCGCTCCGTTCATCGGCCTGTTCGGAACCGTCGTCGGCATCTACCGCGCTCTGATCAAGATCGGCGCCGCCGGTCAGGCGTCGATCGATGCGGTCGCCGGCCCGGTCGGTGAGGCGCTGATCATGACCGCGCTCGGCCTCGTCGTCGCGGTTCCGGCCGTGCTCGCCTACAACTGGCTGGTTCGTCGCAACAAATCGATTATGGAGGACCTCGCGGCCTTCACGAATGACCTGCACGGCTATCTGATGTCGGCCGGAGCGGTGAAACCCAGCATGGCTGGAGGCACCTCGCCCGGAGCTCGCACGGCGGCTCCCGCCCGTACGGGTTCTGCTAGTGAGCCGGTGCGGACGCCGACGACCGCAAAGTAACGACGAAAAGCTCCGGCCCGGGCATTCGGGCCGGAGCTTCGCTCGGACGAAGTAGAAGAGAGAACCCAGCCTTATGGCAGGAACCGTAATCCAAGAAGGCGCCGAAGAGGCGATGTCGGACATCAACGTCGTACCACTGACCGACGTTATGCTCGTGCTTCTGATCGTCTTCCTGATCACCACTCAGGTGATCAAGCAGGCAGTTCCCGTGAAACTTCCGGACGTTCGGTACGAGCCGACGATGACCAAGCCGGAGAATGTGTCGCTCACCGTTCTTAGCGGCCCGGGTGGCACTTGCGACGTGTACTGGGGCGTGACGAAAGTCACCCAGAAGGAGCTCCTGGATCGCTCGGTGAAGAAACTGGAGAACCTGATCAAGGCCGTTGGCGGCGTTCAGAACGTGACTGAAGAGAACATGCCCGAGGCGCACATTCGCGGCGATATCAACACGCAGTACAAGTGCATTGGCGCAACGATCATCACCATGCAGCAGGCTGGATTCCAGCGTGTGGGCTTCATCTCTGAGCCGCCGCCGCTGACCGGCTATCGCAGCGAGTAGGAGCTTCTCGCCATGTCAATGCAGACAACCAGCGACAACAATGACGGCGAACCGATGCTGGACGTCAACGTGACGCCGCTCATCGACGTCATGTTGGTTCTTCTCATCATGTTCATCATCACCATTCCAATTCAGACGCACGCGGTGAAGCTCGATCTGCCCCAGCAGCAGACGAACCAGCCGCCGCCGCCGGTTGACCCGGTCAAGAACGTCCTGTCCATCAACGCCAGCGATCAGGTCCTGTGGAATGGGCAGCCGGTGACGCTCACTCAGCTGCGCGCGTACCTCGACACCACCCAGCAGATGAATCCGATTCCGGAGCTTCACCTGCAGCCGGACGCCACGGCACGCTACGAGGTGGTGGACAAGGTTCTGGCGGTGACGAAGCAGGCGCACGTTCAGAAGATGGGGTTCGTCGGCAACGAATATTACATGAGCATCTTCTAGATTTTCCGGCGTTGCGGAAGATGAGGGCGGTTCCCTTTGGGGGCCGCCTTTTTTTTGCAGCTCACGCGCCTCTTGCGCGATTGGAACCTTATCCTTAGTTAGTATGAAGCGCCGCAGCCCCCTATAGCGGTGCGCCCTCGGGCGGCTCGGCGTAATCGAGCCGCCCTTTTTGCTGCGAAAGGATGCTGGCGCCGTCGTGATCGGCATGCCATTGCTCCTCGCCATGAGCGATCAGCGCTGCTTTGCCGTTGTCATCCTCGCCGCGGGCCAAGGCACCCGTATGCGCTCCGATACCCACAAGGTTCTGCATCCGATTGCCAGTCAGCCGGTGTTGCTGCACCTCCTCGATCGCGTCGATGCCCTCGGGGCAGAGAAGCGCGTGATCGTCGTCGGCAAGGGGCGTGAGCAGGTCGAGGCTGCCATCGAGGGTCGCAACGTGTCCGTAGCTGTGCAGGCGGAGCAGAAGGGCACTGGTCATGCCGTTCAGCAGGCCGAGGAGGCATTGCACGGTTACGATGGTCCAGTGATTATCCTCTACGGTGACACGCCATTCGTGGAAACCGCGACCCTGCGGCGAATGCTTGACCGGCTGGATGGAGACAGCGGACCAGGTATCGTCGTGCTCGCGTCATCGCCCGCAGATCCGTTGAAGTACGGTCGGATCATTCTCGGGGACGGCGACCGCATCGCCAGGATGGTCGAGTACAAAGACGCCAGTGAGGAAGAACGCGCGGTTCGTCTTTGCAATTCAGGAATGATGGCAGTCCGAGCCAGGGATCTCTTTCGCTGGCTAGCTCAGGTCGGCAACAACAATGCGGCAGGCGAATATTACCTTCCGGACATCGTCAACATCGCGGCCGCCGAGGGGCGCGAAGCCGTGGTGATCGAAGGCGATCCTTATGAAGCGGCCGGCGTCAACAGCCGCGCGGAGCTCGCGCATCTTGAGCTCGAGTGGCAGCGACGACGGCGCGAGCAGGTGCTCGACGAGGGCGCGACGCTGATCGACCCTGAAAGCGTATGGTTCGCCTACGATACGAGGCTCGGTCGCGACGTGACCGTGGAGCCGCATGTCGTTTTTGGTCCTGGTGTCCAGGTTGCCGACGGCGCCACGATCCACGCCTTCAGCCACATCGAAGGGGCAACCATCGGCGCCAAGGCGAGCATCGGCCCATTCGCGCGCATTCGGCCCGGAACGCGTCTCGCCGAGAAAACCAAGGTCGGCAATTTCGTAGAGCTCAAGAAGGCGGACATCGCGGAAGGCGCGAAGGTCAACCATCTGTCCTATGTCGGCGACGCGTCCATAGGCGCGCGAGCAAATATCGGCGCCGGCACGATCACCTGTAACTACGATGGGTTCGCCAAGTATAAGACCGTGATCGGTGAAGGCGCGTTCATTGGCTCGAACACCGCACTGGTGGCGCCGGTAACAGTCGGCAATGGCGCTATCGTCGGCGCGGGATCTGTAATCACGCGCAATGTTGAAGCGGATAGTCTCGCAGTCGAACGCAACGAGCAGAGGGGAATTGCGGGCTGGGCACGCCGCTTCCGCGAGCGAATGACAAGAAAGGCTGCGGAGTAGCGTATGTGCGGGATTGTCGGCATCGTCGGCAAGACCGACGTCGCGCAGCGGCTGTTCGACGGTTTAAAGCGGCTTGAATATCGCGGCTATGATTCCGCCGGCATCTGCACGATCGACGAGGCCAAGCTCGAACGCAGAAGGGCCGAGGGCAAGCTCGAAAATCTCGCGCGGGAACTTGCGCAACGTGCGCTCCGCGGCACGACAGGCATCGCGCATACACGGTGGGCAACCCATGGCGCCCCGACCGTCGGAAACGCTCATCCGCACATCGTCGGGCCCGTGGCGCTTGTTCACAACGGCATCATCGAGAACTTCAAGCCGCTTCGCGACGAGCTGATCGCCGAGGGGCGGACGTTCGAAAGCGAAACCGACACGGAAGTCGTCGGACACCTTGTTGCTCGGGAAGTCGAGCATGGCGCCTCGCCCCAGGACGCGGTTGCGGCCGTTCTTCCCCGACTCACCGGCGCCTTCGCCATCGCCATTCTGTTCCGTGATCACCCCGACATCATCATCGGTGCGCGCCAGGGCGCGCCGCTAACGGTCGGCTACGGTGACGGCGAGAATTACCTTGGCTCGGATGCCCTCGCCGTTGCACCGTGGACCCAGCGTATCGCCTATCTCGAGGAAGGTGACTGGGCGATCGTCCGTCGCGATGGCATCCAGATTTTCGATCGGAAGAACTGTCCGGCAGAGCGCGAGATCGTCCAGTCCGGTGCCAGCTCGGCGCCTGTCGAGAAGGGCAATTACCGCCATTACATGCAAAAGGAGATATTCGAGCAGCCGATCGTGGTTGCCCAGACGCTCCAGTCATACGTCCGCCCGTTCGGGGGCGAGGTGGCGCTGCCGGTGGCGGAGGCCGACCTCGAGAAGGTGAACCGTCTTACGATCGTCGCGTGTGGCACGAGCTACTACGCGGGTCTGGTCGCCAAATATTGGGTCGAGCAGTTTGCGCGCGTGCCGGTCGACATCGATGTCGCCAGCGAGTTCCGCTACCGCGATCCGGTGCTTGAGCCGGGTGGGCTCGCACTGTTCATCAGCCAGTCCGGCGAGACTGCGGATACGCTCGCTGCGCTGCGTCATGCGCGTTCGCAGAAGCAGCGGATTGCCGTTGTGGTGAACGTGCCCACCAGCTCCATGGCTCGTGAGGCTGATCTGTTGCTGCCGACGCACGCGGGACCAGAGATTGGCGTCGCCTCGACGAAGGCGTTCACGTGCCAGCTCGCCGTCCTTGCTGCTCTCGCCGCGAATCTCGCACGAGCGAAGGGTCGCCTGAGCCGCGAGGATGAGCAGGAGATCGTCGCTCACTTGCAGGAGGCGCCCGCCGCGCTGAACGCCGCCCTCAACCACGACGAAGACATCGCAGCCATGGCGCACCTCATCGCGCCCGCGCGCGATGTGCTTTATCTCGGGCGGGGTCCCGATTTTCCGATGGCACTCGAAGGTGCGTTGAAGCTGAAGGAAATCAGCTACATCCACGCCGAAGGCTATGCGGCGGGAGAAATGAAGCACGGGCCGATCGCGCTCATCGACGAAGCGGTCCCCGTGATCGTGCTCGCACCTTCGGGCCCGCTGTTCGAGAAGACCGTCAGCAACATGCAGGAAGTCCGAGCTCGTGGGGGCAAGATCGTGCTGATCAGCGATTCCAGGGGCATCGCGGAAGCGGGCGAGGGGTGCATGGCCACGATTGAAATGCCGGAGGTGCACCCGCTGATCGCGCCGCTGGTCTATGCGGTCCCCGTGCAGCTACTCGCTTATCACACGGCGGTGCTCAAGGGCACGGACGTCGATCAGCCGCGTAATCTCGCAAAGAGCGTGACCGTCGAATAGCTAGCATCGGTGGAATCTTTGTAGAAATGTCAAAGAGTTGCTGTATCCTTCCAAGCGGGGTGGGAGACAGATCATGGGTAGTTCGCATGCGCTTTGGCATCGGGCGTCGAGCGCTATGGAGGCCGATCTCGCCCAGTATCGGTGCAATGGATATGCAGTCGTCCGCGGCTTCTTCGATAAAAATGAAATCAACGATATCTCGGACGCCCTGGATCAGCTCCATGCCGAAGGTGTCGCTCACGGCCGCTGCTTTCGGCACGGCAATCTGTTCTACAACGTAGCGGGCAAAGAGAGCGGCGAGCCGCTGGTCAGGATGGTCCAGTGGCCTTCTTACCGTCAGGCCGTGCTCAATCGTGTGCGGCTCGATCGCCGCTTTGCCGAACTGCTCGAGCCGTTGATCGGCCGCGATCTCAAACAGATCATCAACCAGGTGCACTGGAAAGTTCCCGGCTCGCTCGGCGATTTCGCCTGGCATCAGGATTCACGATTCCGGCGCCCGGCCTGCGCGTATCGAAACTTGGCCACCGCTTACGTGCAGACTGGACTCGCGATCGATCCGCACACGCTCGAATCGGGATGCATGCGGTTCATTCCTGCAAGCCATTTGCGCGGCGATCTGCAGATGGAGTGTTCAAGCAAGGCGCTCGGCACCGCGATGAGCGATTCTGCACTCGAACAGGTCGGCCATTCCGGCGGCCAGGCCGTCGCCGTGCTTCTCGAGCCCGGCGACCTTGCTCTTTGGAGCCCGTACCTGGTCCACGCTTCCGGCGAGAACGTCTCCAGCCACAAACGTCGCTTCTATATCAACGGCTACGTGCGTGCCGCGGATTGCGATCGCGGCGAGTGGGCATTTCGGGATGGACGACCCGTGCAGTTCGGGCCCAAGCCCAGGCTCATCCACTACGAGGACCTCTTTGAGCGTCCAGAGCCGCATTACATCGACGACTAGGCGGCGGCCTTTCGCGCCTGGAGTTTACGCACGTGATGACTGAGGCGCTCATATAGAAAGTCGATCACGGCGCGCACACGCGGCGTGTGGCGAACCCGTTCATGCGTGAAGAGCCACAGCACGCGCTCATGGTCGCTGCGCGGCGGAAGGCAGCGCACGAGGTCCGCGTCCGCGTCCGCGATCACACACGGCAGGACCGCGATTCCAAAGCCCGAGCGAATGCCGGAAAGCAGTCCGCCCGACGTCGCATGGTGCATCGCGACCTGCTGTTCCAGCCCGAGTGTCTTCAGCCATGCCTGATAATGGAGCCACAGATTGCCACCGCCGCCGCCGATTAAGGCGTGGTGCTTCAGCTCGGCAATCGATCGGGGCACACCGTGTCGCGCCGCATAGTCGCGGCTGCAGTAAAGCGCCCAGTCGTCGACACAGAGCTGACGACCGACGAGGCCCGCCGGCTGATCCGGGCCTTTCGTGCTCCGGAGCGAAATATCGGCCTCTCCAGCTCCAAGATCGCGAACCGCCTGGCTCGTATCGAGCTCTATCACGACCTCGGGATGCTTTTCGTGAAGCTCGCGAAGAAGCGGAGCGAGGAGCGTGATTGCATATACCTCTTCGGTCGTGATCTTCACGGTTCCGCTGAGATTGCGTGACTGTGCAGCCGCGGCATCTGCAAAGCCGTTTGCTGCAACTTCCACCTGCTCTGCTCGCGCGAGCAAGTCGCTCCCAAGAGGCGTCAAGGCATAGCCGGCCTGGCGCTTGTCGAAGAGCGGGAAGCCGAGCGCATGCTCAAGCGCAGCAACGCGTCGGGCAACCGTGGTCTGGCTGACCCGCAGCGCGCGTCCGGCGGCGAGGGTGCTGCCCTGCCGCGCCACGGCGAGGAAAAAGCGCAGGTCATTCCAGTCGAGCATGAAGGAAGTTTACCCCTCGGGCCGCGTAGGCTGTCGTTCTGCAGATCTGCAGAATCATAGCACGAACTCGTTGCTCACGTAAGTTGCGATCTGAGACTAAATAGACGGTCGCGCCGGGATTACCGGCCCCAGAAAAAGGGGAAGCGACATGTTCAAGACGTTCAGAATCGCGCTCACTGCGTTTCTCGTGACCGTAGGCCTCATCAAGGGTGCGCCGACCATGGCCCAACCCATCCAGCCGCAGAATGTCAGCATCGTTCATACGAGCGACCTCGATCTGTCGAGCAAGGCAGGCCGCGCCGCTCTCGACCGCCGGTTGGTGATCGCCGCCTTTGAGGTTTGCGGCACGGTCGCCGACGTTGACCTTAGCGGCAGGAATGCAGTTCGAGCTTGCCGTGCCGACGTCCTCGCTAGGGCACGCGCCGATGGCCATCAGCTCACGGACCGCGGCGCTCAGGTCATCGTCGCCGTCCGCTAGCCAAGATCGTTTCCTCGAAGGTCGCGCTGGGCTCCCGACGCGGCCTTCTTGTCGTCCCAATGGCTGGTCCGTACTAGGCAGGAATGCGGGTGCAGGGTGGATGCCATTGCGGGGCGGTGCGTTATGAGGCCGAACTGTCTGAAGCGCCGGTAGACGCCCTCGATTGCAATTGCTCGGTGTGCCGGATGACCGGCTTTCTTCACGTCATGGTGCCGCACGACCGGTTCGACCTGCTCGCTGGCCGTGATGCGCTCCGCAGCTACCGCTTCGGTTCGGGCGCGGCGGAGCACTTGTTCTGCCGGTATTGCGGCGTGAAGAGCTTTTATCAGCCGCGATCGCACCCGGATGCTTGGAGCTTGAACGCAAACTGCCTCGATACGCCCGTTGAACTGAAAATCGAGCGGTTCGATGGAGCGAATTGGGAGCAGGCCAAGGCGAACCTCGACGCGCAGCATTAGCGCGATTACGGCGACTGCCGATGCATCGTCCCCTGCGCCTCACCGTCGACCGAGCAGCAATCCAGTCCAATTGGCGCTGGCTGGCGAAGCGTGCAGGTGTTGCAACCGGAGCAGCAGTGAAGGCGGACGGATACGGCCTCGGAGCCCGGGAAGCCACCGGATCGCTGATCGAGGCTGGCTGCCGCGAATTCTTCGTATCGACATGGGCGGAGGCTGAGGCGCTCGGCAATCTGCCCGAAAGCGCCAGTCTCGTCGTACTTCACGGTGTCGGACCTGACGATGTCGCGGCGGCTGGGCGTATCAAGGCCCGGCCGTGTCTCAATACCGTGGAACAGGTGATGCGCTGGAAGGAGGTCGCGCCAGGTCGCGCGTGCGACGTGATGGTCGATACCGGCATGAACCGTCTCGGCCTTCGGCCGACCGAAATTGCCGCGTTGGCTGGCCTCGCAATCGACACGCTGCACAGTCACCTCGCCTGTGCGGATGAAGAAAGTGCGATGAACGAGATGCAGCTCGAGCGCTTCCGCGCGGTGACCGCTGCGGTTTTCGCGAGGCGTTACAGCCTTGCCAACAGCGCCGGCATCTGCCTGGGCCGCGACTATAGTTTCGACCTGGTGCGGCCGGGCCTGTCTTTATACGGAGGCATTCCGCGCGCCGAGGCCGAGGGCAACATTCGCCAGGTTGCCCGCGCGGAGGCCCAGGTCGTCCAGCGCCGCATCATCCCGAAGAGCGAGAGCTGCGGTTACGGCGCTACCTTCATTGCCGAGCGGGACACCGAGGCTGCCATCCTCAACATTGGTTATGCCGACGGCTATCTACGCGGCTTCTCGTCGCACGGATCGGCGTTTGCCGGCGAATATGCACTACCGGTGCTCGGCCGTGTGTCGATGGACCTCATTGCTGTGTGCGTCGACGCCGCACCCGGACTCAAGGAAGGCGACTGGGTCGAGATCGACTACGACTTGCCGTCGGCCTCGAAGCAGTCCGGGCTTTCGCAGTACGAGCTCCTGACGACCTTGGGCGACCGGTTCGAGCGGCGCTGGGTTTAACTCTCTCCTCGGGCGCGGCCGTCTTGGGTTTGTAGCGGCAAAGATCGACCACAGGGCAGCGCCAGCATTCGGGCAGCCGAGCCTTGCAGGTGTAGCGGCCGTGGAGGATCAGCCAGTGGTGAGCGTCGCGGCGAAAGGGCTGCGGGACGATCTTCTCCAGCTTGGCTTCGACATCGTCGACCGTTTTGCCGGGAGCGAGGCCCGTGCGATTGCAGACTCGGAATACGTGTGTGTCGACTGCAAAGGTCTCCTCGCCGAACGCAGTGTTGAGAACGACATTGGCGGTCTTACGCCCGACGCCCGGCAGCGCCTGCAGCTGCTCGCGAGTGCGAGGCACCTCGCCGCCATGTTGGTCGATCAGCGCCTGGCTGAGGAGAATGACGTTTTTCGCCTTGGTATTGAATAGGCCGATGGTCTTGATTGCATCACGCAGAGCGTCTTCACCGAACGCAACCATTTGCTCGGGTTTATTGATGCGGGCGAACAGGGGCCTGGTTGCGATGTTTACGCTCGCGTCGGTCGCTTGCGCAGACAGCACAACAGCGACCAGGAGCGTGTAGGGGTTCGAGTAATCCAGCTCTGTCGTGGGGGACGGGTTCGCCTCGGCCAACCGATGGAAGAATTCGAAGACGTGTTCGCGCTTCATTCAAGCTCGTCCAGAGTGCGTTCCAACCGATGCAGTCCTTCAGCGAATTCGGCGACAGGCAGTCCAAATCCGATCCGGAAATGGTCGGGCATTCCGAACCAGCGGCCCGGGACGATTGCCGTGTCGTAGCGGTCCCGAAGATGATCATCGAGGCGCTGCGTCTCGCTGGCTGCCCAGCGCGGGAAAGCGGTGATGCCATGCGCGGCGGGCATGCATTCAAGATCTTCGCGTGAGGTCAGGAATTGGTTGAAGAGACGGCGATTGCAATCGAGCATCGCCGGGGTCTCGCCCATCACATCATTGAGGTGATCAAAAGCGATGCAGGCGAGCCGCTCGGCCTGGTGCGCCTGGTTGACGCCGAAAAGGTCATTCAGCCGCCACATGCGCTCGGCGAGTTCCGGCGCGGCGAGGATCCAACCGCACCGCAGCCCGCTCAGACCATAGACCTTGGTCAGGCTGTTGGTGGCCACGAATTCGGGCGCAAGATGAACTGAGCTCCGCCGCCGCGGGACTACAGAATCCATATAGACTTCGTCCACGAGCACCCGCGCGCCTACTCTTGCGGCGAGTGCCGCGATGGCGCGGAGTTCTTCTTCCTCGGCGAGCGAACCGCTCGGATTGTGTAGATTGGTGATTACGATCAGGCGCGTGTTGGGTGAAAGACCTTGCTCGACTGCCCCGGGATCCAGCCGGAAGCCTTCCTCTGCGTTGCGATTAAACCGCTTGATCTCGGCGCCGAGGAAACTCGCGGCGCCGAGGAGCGGTTCGTAGGTCGGTCGCTCGACGAGCACTTCGTCGCCGGGCGCAATCAGAGCTGCCATTGCGAGGAAGTTGGCCATGGATGTACCGTCAGCAGCCACGACCTGTTCCGTCTCGACGCCGCAGTGGCCGGCAATCCGTTCGCGCAGCGGAGCGTATCGAGGATGGCTCGCCCCGTCCATGTCCAGGTCGGTAAGGTTGAGCGGCAGCGAATCCATCCGGAAATGCGGCACTTCGCTCGTCGTCAGCGCGTAGCGCACAGGCGGCTTGAATTTGGCCCAGTGCATGTAGTCTGATTGCAAAATCCGAACACTCATCGGGCATTCGCCTTGCGCCAGTAGAGGAAGGCCGGGACACCCGCGAGCAGGATGCCGTAGCCTATCAGGCTGTTGGTGGGATTGTTCCAGACCGTGGCTACGACGACCAGGACGCAAGCGGTGATGAACAGGCTCGTGATGTAGGGATGCCCCGGCGCAGAAAAGCCGGCGTGCTCGTCGACAAAGCGCCTGCGGAAGACGAAAAGCGTTGCGCCCGTCAGGCCGAAGAAGATGAAGTCGACCGATACGACATAGCTCAGGATCTGGCCGTAAGTTCCGGACAAGGCGATGATGGCGGCGACGATGCCCTGCAGTATGATCGCGATCACAGGCACGCGCGTCCGCTGGCTGACTGTCGCGACAGTGCGGAAGAACAGACCGTCCTCCGCCATGGCAAAATAGACGCGAGGTGCCGTCAGCATGCTCTGGCTGAGGAAACCCAGTGCCGAGATCGCAATGCCGGCGGCAATGAAGGTTGCGCCAGGCTGCCCAAGAGCGCGTCGCATCACGTCGCTCGCTGGCGTCCTCGCAGCGGCAAGACCCTGCGCACCGAGCACATGCACGCACACGTAGGCCACACTCGTATAAAGGAGGGCTACCCCCACGACTCCAAGCAAGAGCCCGCGTGCAAGGTCGCGCGTCGGATTGCGCATCTCACCCGCGACGAAGCTGGACGTCTGCCACCCGCCGTAGGAAAACATGACAGGCGTCAGAGCCGCTCCGATTGCGGCAAGTGCTGAGAATGGAGCGGTCTGTGTATTTGCCTGGAGGCTCGCCGGAGCGAACCAGAAGCCTGCAGCGACCAGCGCTCCAATCGCGCCGATCTTCAGTACCATCAGCGTGCTTTGCACATTGCTCCCGGACCGGACTCCCAAGCAGTTGATGGCAGTGAGAAGGGCGAGAACCGATACAGCAATGGCACTGTCGCCCAACCCGGTAAAAACAAGCTCGTTGCAGTAACGCGCGAAGGTGATCGCAACGGCCGCCATACCGCCGGACTGGATCACCAGTAGCAGCGACCAGCCGTAGAGAAAGGCGGGAAGGGGCCCATAGGCATCGCGTAGGTAGGCATATTGGCCGCCCACTGCAGGCCGTCGTGCGGCAAGCTCGGCGTACACCAGTGCTCCGGCAATCGCGACGATGCCTCCGATTACCCACACGCCGACGATCAGGAGCGGCGTCGTGACATAGCGTGCTACTTCGGCCGGATTGACGAAAATCCCGGAGCCGATGATTCCGCCCATGACCAGCATCGTCGCATCGAAAATTCCGAGCCGCCGAGCGAGCCCATGCGATTCAACCGCCGGCGCGCCGTCGCTCAAGCGGCGAGCGCCCCGATCACGTCGCGCATGGAATAGAGAGCTGCGGGCTTGCCTACGAGGAAGCGCGCCGCTTCGAGGGCGCCACGAGCGAAGATCATTCGGTCCTCTGCCCGATGGGAGAGAATCAGGCGCTCTTCAGGACCCAGGAACATGACGTCGTGATCGCCGGCGACCGTTCCCCCGCGAAGCGAGGCGAAGCCAATAGAGCCGCGCGCACGAGTGAGGCCGGTTCCGTCTCGGCCGCGTTCGGTGTGGAGTTCCACCGCGCGGCCTCGGGACGCCGCTTCACCGAGCAGCAGCGCAGTTCCGGACGGCGCGTCCGTTTTCATGCGATGGTGAGTCTCGGCAATCTCGATGTCCCACTCGGAGCCGAGTACCCGTGCGGCCCGTTCAACCAGTTCCGCGAGCAGCGCTACGCCAAGGGAAGTGTTTGCCGCTCGAAGTACGGCGACGTCCCTCGCGGCTGCGGCGATGCGCTGATCCGCAAGCTCGTCGAGGCCCGTAGTGCCGATCAATATGGGAACGCCTGCGGATACGGCGCGGTCAAGACTTGCCTGAAGCGCGGCAGGCGCGGAAAAATCGACCAGCACGTCCGCCTGGTCCTGGTCGATCGCGAATCCCGGATCTTCTGCGACAGCGGCGGCGATCGCTTTTCCCATCCGCCCATCAGGCGCGAACAGGCTGATCCGGATTGGTTGGTCGGCAGTGCGCATGCTGCCGTTTCATGGCGAAAGGCGGAGCGCCGCGCAATGCGGCGCTCCGGACCTTCTTACTTCGACCAGACCATTTCCTGAAGCAGCACGTCGGACCCGAGGTGCCGGTAAGTGGCGCGCTGGCCGCTCGCAGCCATGCCCTGACGCGTTGTCTGCTGCAGGAACGCGTTCGCGTCCTTCTCGCGCTGAATGTCTTCGGCGGGCGTCGTCATGTGGTCGAAGATCGTGACGAGATAAAGATCGGGTTCCCCCGCGCGCTTATTGATATTCGAAAGGATGTGATATCCCTTGATCCAGCCCTTGGACTTCTGGAACTCCATGTTCTTCCGATATTGTGCGGCCAGGAAATCGGCATAGTCGCTGAAATGGCCGTCATCGATGGTGACGCCGCCGACGTCCCAGAAATCACCGGATTTGAGCGGTAGTTCCTGCCCCGCGGCTGGGACCGTCCAAAGGATCGCCGCTGCGCCCAAAGCGCCGAGCATCTTCTTATGCATTTTGCATTCCCCGCAATTGCGAAAAGCCCCCGCTTCCGCTTCATGGGAACGGCGTCGCCGAACCCGGCGGGACGCCAGCAACTGCAGCGTCGTTCCGAAGTGCCGTAGAGCATGGAATTATGGTTAACGCAAATTAAACGCCGAGCTTTTGCTGAAGCGCCAGCGCACTGGCGGGCGCACGGACTTTGGCGCCGTTGATCATGAAAATATAAGTGTCGCCGTGCTTTCGCCATTCGCGAGCGCGATCGGCAAAGGCGTCGAGCGCTTGATCATCATAGCCCGTGGGCACTTCCTCGCGCATGCGCTGCAGCCGCGCGTAGCGAAAGCTCGCCGTTTCGGCGTCGAGGCAGGGGAATTCGTCATCGTCGCCATAGACGACGGCGACATCATGGTCCCGGCAGAGGTCGAAGAATTTCTCGTCGCGGAAGCTCTCGTTTCGCGGTTCGAGCGCATGCCGCAGAGGCTGGCCGTCAACGTCGCCCGGCAGGAGCTTCAGGAATGCGCCGATGTCCTCGCGGTCAAATTTGCGGCGCTTGTCGAACATCCAGAGGATGGGCCCCAGTTTCGGGCCGAGGACCGAAAAGCCTTGCGCAACGAAGTTGGCGATGCCCTCGGCCGCCTCGCCGAGCTTGGACCTTGTTACGCAATACCGCGAACCCTTGATCGTAAACTGAAAGCCTTCGGGCACGGTTTTAGCCCACGCAGCCCAACTTTTCGGGCTTTGCCGGCCATAAAAGGTCGCGTTGATCTCGATCGCCCCCAGTTGCTGCGAGGCATATTCGAGTTCCTTCGCCTGTGGCAGCTTGTCGGGATAAAAAACGCCCCGCCATGGCGGATAGGTCCAGCCGCCGATGCCGATGCGGACTACTCCCTCGCTCACGTCCGCATCAACGCCCGTCTGACTACTTCGCTGCAGCCGCGCGCTCGGGCCCGGGGGTGATGAAGTCCTCGACAGCCTTCCAACTGCCGTCCTGCTGCTTTTTGTAGACGGTGAGGTATGAGCCGTCGCTACTCACCGGCCTGCTTGTCGCCTCATTAGTCATCGTCATTGAATAATGGCCACGGCTGTAGGCATAGTCACCGGATTGAGCGACCTGCACCCGGTCGGCAGCGAATGTCAGCTTGAGATTCGGATCGCTTACGAGGCTCTGAAGGGCTTTGCGGCGGTCGGCGTCGGTGGTCGCAAGTGGATCGCCAGGTCCGCCAAGAGCGGCATCTTCGGAATAATGTCCGGCAAGCGCATTGACGTCCTTCGCCGCATAATCCTTCTGCCATTGCGCTTCCTGCGCGCGGATCGATGCCTCAATCTTTGCCGGGTCGACGGATGCCTGGGCGCTCTTGGTGCACCCACTTGCACTTAGCGCGGCAAGCGCCGTGCCCACGAACAAAATTGCTTTTTGCATGCCAGAGCTCCTTCGGCAGGGCGGCTGGGTCGGTCCGCCGCTGTAACAATCACCAAGTGGCGAGTCGCACAAGCTTCTTCCTCGAATCACCTTCCAGCGATTAGGCGAAGAGGATGGACTTTAGCCGCATAAGCAACATCGTGATTCTCACTGGCGCAGGAGTCTCGGCAGAGAGTGGTCTTGCAACATTCCGCGGGCCGGACGGCCTCTGGGAAGGCCATCGGGTGGAGGATGTTTGCACACCCGATGCCTACCGGCGTGATCCGTCGCTCGTGCATTCCTTCTATGATGCGAGACGGGCGAAGCTCGAAACGGTGGAGCCCAATGCCGCCCACAAGGCGCTCGGACATCTCGATGCGGAATGGCCAGGAGAGTTGTTGCTGGTCACCCAAAATGTGGACGATCTTCACGACCGCGCGGGTTCGAAGCGACTTTTGCACATGCATGGCGAGCTGACGAGCGGCTGGTGTCTCGAATGCGATGCGCGTTTCGGTTGGAAAGGCCCGATGGGAATGACGGCATCGTGTCCGACATGTGGAGTGGTTGGGCGCGTTCGTCCTTCCATCGTGTGGTTCGGCGAGATGCCCTACGACATGGAGCGCATCAATGAGGCGCTACAGCGCTGCGATCTGTTCGTGTCTATCGGGACTTCGGGTGCCGTCTATCCGGCAGCAGGATTCGTTCAGACCGCGCGCTACTGCGGCGCAAAGACGCTGGAGATCAACCTGGAGCCGAGCCTTGGCAGCTACATGTTCGACGAGTGCCGAACCGGCAGGGCGAGTGAGCTCGTGCCGGTCTGGGTCGCCGAAATGCTCGCTTAGTCAGCCCATTCGAGTCCAATTTCCCTGTAGAGCCCACGATCTTCATCCCACCGCGGATTCACTTTGACGTGCAGGAATAGGTGCACTGGGCGTTCGAGGTGCTCGGCGATCGCCACTCTCGCGGCGGCGCCGATCGCCTTCAGTCGTCGCCCGCCCTTGCCGATGACGATTGCCTTCTGGCTGTCACGCTCCACGAGGATCTGCTGGCGAATCGCCGTCGAGCCATCCGGGCGATCTTCCCAGGTCTCGGTCTCGACGGCAGTCGCATAAGGAAGTTCCTGGTGAAGCTGGTTGACGATCTGCTCGCGCGTCAGCTCGGCAGCGATCATCCGATCGGTCGCGTCGGAGACTTCGTCTTCGGGATAGAGCCAGGGACCGTCGGGCATGGCGTCTGACAAAGCGCGTTTCAGATCGGCGACACCGTCGCCCTGGGACGCACTGATCATAAAGACCTTGTCCGGATTGAGCCGTTCGGTCAGCTCGGCAGACATCTTCAGCAATGCGTCTTTCTTGATCAGGTCGATCTTGTTGAGAGTCAGCAGCAACGGATGCTGGCGCTCGCCGAGCGAGCCGATGATCCGCTCGACCTCCCCGGTCACTCCGACGGCGGCGTCAATCACCAAAAGGATGAGGTCGGCATCCTGCGCGCCGGTCCACGCGGCCGCCACCATTGCACGATCGAGCCGCCTCCGCGGCTCGAAGATGCCCGGAGTGTCGACGAGCAGGATTTGCGATCTTTCTGCAATCGCGATCCCCATCAGCCGGGATCTCGTCGTTTGCGCCTTGGGACTGACGATTGCGACCTTCTGCCCGACGAGGGCATTGACGAGCGTAGACTTACCGGCGTTCGGCGCGCCGATGACGGCGACGAACCCTGCCTTTTGTGCTGATTCTGTCATTTCAGCTGCGACAATAGTGCGGTGGCGGCGGCAGTTTCAGCTTCCTGCTTGCTTGCCCCTTCGGCAATGGCTTCACCGAGCTTGGCAACTGATACCCGCACGGTGAACTTGGGCGAGTGGTGCGCGCCAGTCCGCGCGACTACCTCGTAGACGGGCGGTTTGACGCACTTGGCGGCGGCAAGCTCCTGGAGCGCAGACTTCGGATGCTGGGGGGCGCGGCGCTGATTCGAGAGGTCCGGTTCCCAGAGCCTGAGGATGAACCGTTCCGCTGCGTCCAATCCCCCGTCGAGGAACAATGCGCCGATCAGTGCCTCGATTACGTCGCCAACCACGTTGTCGCTTTGGTTGGCGCGGTCCTCCCTTGCCTGCTTGCCCAGACGCACGAGTGCGGGAACGCCTATCTCCCGGCCGTTCTCGGCGCACGTGCCACGGTCCACCAGACCATTGAACCGCTTCGAAAGATTGCCTTCAGGCTCCTTGGGGTAGCGCTGGTACAACGCGTTCGCGATCACCATTCCGAGCACCCGGTCGCCAAGGAACTCGAGCCGCTCGTAACTTCTGCCACTCACGCTGGAATGAGTGAGCGCGAGGTCGAACAAATCGATATCCTTCGGGTCATGCCCCAGCTTATCGCGAACGAAGGCGGCGACGTCAGCACTCATTCGGCCGCGCCCGAATAGCCGTTCCCGATCCGCCTCGCCCGGAGCGCGCTGAACCATGTCCACGGCTTGAGCCACGAGGCCGATCCATCGGTTGACCAGAAAGTGAACGACGCGCGGCCGATGAGATTTTCGAGAGGAACCATGCCGATGCCGCCTTCGAGATCGGAATAGCGGCTGTCGAGGCTGTCGTCGCGATTATCCCCCATCAGGAACAGGCGGCCGGCGGGAACGGTGACAGGTGAGATGTCATCGGCAGCGCCGTGATCAACCTGGTCGAGCACCGTGTAGGCCGGCCCCCCGGGCAACGTCTCGAGATAGGCTGGATAGAGGCAAAACGCCTCGCCATCCTTGCGGAATATTGTCGGGTTTGCCGGCGGCACCATTCGGCAGGGACTGTTCGCCGTCACAGCAACTTTGGCCTGCGGCAATGGCTCGCGGCGCACCAGATGTCCGTTGAGGATCAGTCGCCCGGCGCGCACGGCGATCGTGTCGCCGGGAAGCCCGATCACACGCTTGATAAGGTCGGAATCTTCAGTTGGATGACGGAACACGACGACGTCACCGCGTTGCGGCGTTGCGGAAAGGATGCGGCCTTCGAATGACGGAAGGCTGAGCGGGAAGCTGTACCGGGAGAATCCGTAGGGCCATTTCGAGACGAGGAGATAGTCGCCGATGTACAGCGTCGGCAGCATTGATCCCGACGGAATGTTGAACGGCGCATAGATCAAGGACCGAAACGCCCAGGCGATCACTGCGACGGTGAGGATGAACCGCAGGAGCGAGCCGGCGGTCTCTTTCCCTTTCGCTTTAGTTGGACCCGCGGTCGAACGACTGCGGCGTGCGGATCGCGGCGACATCGCCTGCTTGTTTCCGGCGCTGGGGCTGAGGTCAAGCCGGGGTAGCAAATCATGGCGTCGGCATTATGTGCGGCGGCAATGGATCAACAGTCCCCCAAGCGGCTCGAGGAGCTGTTTTTCGCCGAGCCGGACCGGCTGAGCCGGCTGAGCTTCGAAGTCGCGGGAATCTACTTCGACTGGTCGAAAACGCATCTCGACGAGAGAGCAATCGCCGACTTCATCAAGCGCGCTGAATCAACTGGCTTTGCGCAAGCGCGCGATGCGCTCTTTGCCGGCGAGATCATCAACCCCAGCGAAGGACGCCCGGCGACCCACGTCGCCGAACGCGGAAGCGGCGCACCTGACGACGTCGACCTCGCGACGGCGCGGCGGCAGCGCATGCGCGCCTTGGTCGATGCGGTCGAGGCGGGGGCTTTCGGCGATGTCACCGGTATCCTGCACATCGGGATCGGCGGATCGGTTCTCGGACCGGCTTTGCTTGTCGATGCGCTAGGTCGCCGTTCACCCGCATTCAACGTCCGTTTCCTCTCGAATATTGATGGAGCGGCATTCGACGATGCCGTGAGGTCGCTCGACCCGGGAACGACGCTCGTCGTTGTTGCCTCAAAGACGTTTACGACGCTCGAAACCTTGAGCAATCTCGAGGCTGCGCGGGACTGGCTGAGAGACGCCGGCGTCGACGACCCGGATGCCCGCGTGCTCGCGATCACGGCGAGACCCGAAGCGGCGGTAAACCAGGGCATCGACGAAACGCGAATTCTCCAGTTCGATGAGGGAATAGGCGGCCGCTATTCCCTTTGGAGCTCGGTTGGGTTCACGGCTGCTCTTGCGCTCGGCTGGGATGCGTTCGAGGCATTGCTCGAAGGCGGGGCAGAAATGGATCGTCATTTCCGCTTTGCGGAACCGGCAGCCAATGCGCCGCTGGTCGCCGCCTTTGCCGACCGGCTCTACGTCGAGCAGCTTGGCTGCCAGACCAGGGGCGTGTTCGCCTATGACGAGCGGCTAAGGTTCTTTCCCTTTTACCTCCAGCAACTCGAGATGGAGTCGAACGGCAAGTCCGTGAAGAAGGACGGCAAGCCCGTTGACCATCCGACCGCGCCCGTGACCTGGGGCGGGACGGGCACGGACGCGCAGCATGCCGTATTCCAGCTCCTGCACCAGGGGACCGTTCTTGCACCTGTCGAGTTTCTCGCTGTGCAAGAAGCGGATGACGATCAGGACCCTCAGCATCATCGGCTGCTGCTGCTTAACGCCTTTGCCCAGGGGGCCGCCCTGATGGAGGGGCGCAAGAGCGAGGATCCGCAGCGATCCTACGCGGGCAATCGGCCGAGCGTGACGGTGCTGCTCGAAAGTCTCGACGCACGGGCCCTTGGTGCACTCATTGCTTTTTACGAGCACAGAACCTTCGCCAACGCGGTTCTGCTCGGCATCAATCCGTACGACCAGTTCGGGGTTGAGCTCGGCAAGGAAATTGCGCGGCGGCTTGCTGAAGGGGCTGATCGAGAGAGTCTCGATGCGTCGACCCGCGCATTGATGGCAAGGACGGGACTTTGATCCGTACCTCCATCGGGGCCGCATTGCTCGCCATCAGCGCTTGGTCGGGAGCGGAACCGCTGAAGTTCTACAACGGCCGCTTGTTTATCCCCGCGACGGTGAACGGAGTTCCCACTGAAGCCCTGCTCGACAGCGGCGCGGAAGCGACGATCATCGATCCAAAGCTCGCGGTGAGGGCCAAGTTGCCCGAGGGGACGCCGCAAGCGATCAAAGGGTCGGGCGGCACAGCTCAGGCGCGCATTGTCGAAGGCGCGACGATCCGAGCGCTCGGAGCCGACCTTCACCCCGAGGTCGTCGTCGTTCTCGACCTCGCGGACTTGTCGACCCGGCTGATCAAGCGGTCGACCCAGGCGATCGTCGGACGCGAGCTGTTTGACGCGACCCGACTGCAGATCGACATTCCAGGCGGCAAGATTGCGGTTGTCGGCAAGGACGCTGCGCCGCCAGGAGTGAGGCTTCCCTTGACCGCACACGCAGGCACTGAGTCCATTCCGGTCAAAGCTGACGGGATTGAAGCACAGGCAGAGTTCGACCTTGGCAACGGCAGTGGCGTGATGATCTCGCGCGAGCTAGCGACAAAGCTGAACCTGAAGGTCATCGGCAAGCGCGCGGGCGGCGGCATTGGCGGGAGGATCCAGCGTGATTATGTGCATCTCGGCACGCTCGAAGTCGCTGGTCGGAAATTCCGCAATCTTACTGCCAGCATCGACGACCAGCCCAGTCACAACGACATGAACGTCGGAACCTCCATTCTGAGAAATTTCCTGATCACGACGGATTTCAAGGAGCGCGCTGTCTGGCTCCAGCCGGGGCCAGCGGCGAGGTGAGGAAGCCTCATCGAATTCAGGAGGACAGGTGATTGGAGCGTGGAGCGCTGGCTCGCCAAATGACCGGGGCGGAGACAATGAATGGCTGATTTCGACCTCTTTGTGATCGGCGCCGGTTCAGGCGGAGTACGCGCGTCTCGCGTCGCGGCGGCATGCGGGGCTCGAGCCGCGATTGCCGAGGAACATAAGGTGGGCGGGACCTGCGTGATCCGCGGCTGCGTTCCAAAGAAGCTTCTCGTCTACGGCGCGCACTTTGCCGAGGACCTCGAAGACGCGGCAATGTTCGGATGGGACGTTCCGGAGAAGCGTTTCGACTGGCATGTGCTTCGCGACAACGTCCTTGCGGAGGTCACTCGCCTCGAAGCCGCCTACACCGACACGCTGACCAACCACAACGTCACGATTTTCAAGGAACGTGCGGTTCTCACCGGGCCGAATTCAGTGCGCTTGGCGAACGGCAAGGCAGTCACGGCAGACAAGATTCTGATCGCGACGGGCGCAACTCCGGTCATGCCGAAGATCGAAGGCATCGAGCACGCGATCAGCTCGAATGAAGTCTTCCACCTCGACAGGCTTCCGAAACGCATCGTCATCGCTGGCGGCGGCTATATCGCCAACGAATTCGCGGGGATCTTCCACCAGTTCGGTAGCCATGTGACACTGGTCAACCGCAGCGACGTCATCCTGCGGCAATATGACCAGCAAATCGTTGACCGGCTCATGCAGATCTCGATCCGCAAGGGCATCGACTTCAAGTTTCACGCGACGATCGAAAAGATTGACCGGCTCGAGAGTGGTGCCCTTCACGTCCAAATGAGTGGCTGCGACGACATCGAGGCCGACGAGGTGCTTTTCGCCGTCGGTCGTTCCCCCAACACGAACGGGTTGGGACTCGATGCTGCAGGCGTCGAGACGGGAGAGAAAGGCCAGATCAAGGTCGACAACGACAACCGCACGAGCGTGCCGTCGGTCTTCGCTGTCGGCGACGTCACCGATCGTATCCAGCTCACGCCTATCGCCATTCGTGAGGGTCAGGCGTTTGCAGACACCTTTTTCGGCAACAAGCCGCATCAGATTGATTATGATTGCGTGCCTTCGGCGGTGTTCAGCCATCCGCCACTGGCAGGTGTGGGAATGACCGAGGGTCAGGCCCGCGAAAAGCTGGGGCAGGTCAATACCTACACGTCCGACTTCCGGGCGATGAAAAATGTGCTTGCCGGGCGCAACGAGCGGTCACTCTACAAGCTCGTTGTCGACGGAGTCACCGAACAGATTGTCGGCATCCACATGATTGGCCCGGACGCACCGGAGATTCTCCAAGCGGCGGCGATAGCGGTCAAAGGGAAGCTCAAGAAGGCGGATTTCGACGCCACGGTTGCGCTTCATCCGACCATGGCCGAAGAGCTCGTCCTGATGCGCTAATTTTCGAAGTTCGCGGGGGAAATTTGCACGACGCTGTTATCATCGGCGCTGGTCACAACGGACTGACCTGCGCTTATTACCTCGCCAAGAAGGGCTTCAAGGTCGCCGTTCTGGAAGCGGGCAACACGGTCGGGGGTGCTGCCGTTACGGACGAGTTTCTGCCTGGCTTTCGCAATTCGGCAGCCAGTTATACGGTCAGCCTCCTTCAGCCAAAGGTCATTCGGGACATGGAGCTCGAGCGGCACGGTCTGAAAGTCGTGCTCCGCAAGACCGACAATTTCCTGCCTGGGGACGGCGATTACCTGCTGGCTGGAAGGGGCGGGCTGACGCGCAAGGAGATCGGGCGCCACGACAAGGCGGACGCCGCCGCCTACGATCGATATCACGGCGACCTCGAAGTGGTCGTCAGGCTCTTGAAGAAATGGCTCTTGCGCGCGCCGCCCGATTTGCGCCGCAAGGTCAGCGCCATCCCGAAGCTGCTGAGCCTCGGCCGCGACATGGCCGGCCTTTCACTGGGAGAAACGCGGATCGTCCACGATTTCGCCGTTCGCAGCGCCGCTGACATTCTCGACCGTTATTTCACGGGTGACCTGACGAAGGCGTTGTTCGGCTTTGATGGAGTTGTCGGCAACTTCGCTTCGCCCCAGGCGCCTGGGACGGCCTACGTGCTGCTTCACCATCTCTTCGGCGAAGCCGCTGGGGTTCCCGGCGCCTGGGGCCATGCAATGGGCGGCATGGGCTCAATCACCCAGGCCATGGCCCGCGCGTGCCGCGAAGCCGGCGTCGACATCCTTCTGAACACGCCGGTCGAGGAGATCATCGTCAATCAAGGCCGAGCCGCCGGTGTAGTTGCGGAAGGCAAAGCTTGGCAGGCCGCAACTGTTGTTGCCGGCGTAAATCCAAAGCTGCTGTTCGACCGGCTCGTCCCGCAAGGTGCGGTCGACAGCGAGGTCGCTGCGAGAATGCACGGCTGGAAGTGCGAAAGCGCGACCTTCCGCATGAACGTCGCACTGTCGGAGCTACCCAAGTTCACAGTGCTTCCGAAGAAGGGCAACCATCTGACGGCTGGCATCATCATGGCGCCGAGCCTCGATTACATGCACCGCGCGTGGCTCGATGCGGAAGTCAACGGCTGGTCCAAGCAGCCGATTATCGAAATGCTGATACCCTCGACGCTGGACTCTACGCTTGCGCCGAAGGGGCAGCATGTCGCGAGCCTCTTCTGCCAGCATTTTCGTTACGATCTTGGGCCCGGTCGGAGCTGGGACAAGGAACGTGAAAAGGCTGCCGACCAGATCATCGCGACTGTCGACGCGCACGCGCCCGGTTTCGCCCAATCCGTCCTTGGACGGCAGATCCATTCGCCGCTCGACCTTGAACGCCGGTTCGGGCTCATCGGCGGTGACATCTTTCATGGCAAGATGGGCCTCGACCAGCTGTTCAGCGCGCGTCCGATGATCGGTGCGGCTGATTATCGCATGCCGCTCAAGGGTCTCTATCTTTGCGGTTCGGGGGCACACCCGGGCGGCGGCGTTACCGGTGCGCCTGGACACAATGCGGCTCGGGCGATCCTGTCTGATCGGCACTTCTGGAAGAAACGGCATTGAAGCCGCTGGAGGGCATCAAGGTTCTTGATCTGAGCCGAGTGCTCGCTGGACCCTGGTGCACGCAATTGCTCGCCGACCTCGGTGCCGATGTCACGAAGATCGAGCGTCCGGGCGCAGGCGACGATACAAGGCACTGGGGGCCACCCTGGCACGCGCAAGGGGAAAGTCGCGTCGCCGCATACTTCCTGAGCTGCAATCGCGGAAAAAGGTCGGCTGCGATCGATTTCGCACAGGCTGAAGGCGCTGCATTGGTGCGCCGGCTCGCGGCCGAAGCGGACGTCGTAGTCGAGAACTTCAAGGTCGGTGGCCTCAAGAAGTTTGGTTTGGATGCGGCGTCCCTGCGCTCCGCTAATCCGCGGCTCGTCTATGCCTCGATCACCGGCTTTGGACAGGATGGCCCCTATGCCGAGCGTGCCGGATATGACTTCATCATCCAGGGCATGGGGGGAATGATGAGCGTCACCGGACTGCCCGACGACGAGCCCGGCGGTGGGGAAATGCGTGCCGGTGTCGCCATCGCTGATCTTTTCACCGGGATGTACACGTGCGTGTCGATCGTTGCGGCGCTATTCGGACGGGAGCGGACGGGCGAAGGCGCGACAATCGACATGGCCCTGTTCGATACTCAGCTCGCCGTGATGGCCAACCAGGCGTCCAGTGCTTTGATCTCAGGCAAGGATCCACCGCGTCAGGGCAACACGCATCCGAACATCGTGCCCTATCAACCCTTCGATGCTGCCGACCAGCCGATCATCGTTGCCGTCGGGAATGACCGGCAGTTCGGCCGGCTTGCAGAGATTTGCGGACATCCTGAATGGCGAGCGGACGCGCGTTTTGCCTCTAACGAAGCGCGCGTGGCGAACCGGGCGGAAATGGTCCGCCTCGTGAGCGAAGAGATCAGTCGAAGGCCCGCAGCCGAATGGCTCGATCAACTCGAAGCAGCGGGAATTCCTGCGGGGCCGATCAACACGCTCACCCAGGCACTGTCAGACGTACAGGCGCAGCATCGAGAGATGGTGCGCACGATGGCCGGCATTCCGGTGGTGGCATCTCCGCTGCGGTTCGATGGGGAACGCTCGGACTCGGACCTTCCGCCGCCAGAACTTGGGCAGCATACGTCAGATATACTTACGGCGCTCGGCCTCACCCCTGATGATGTTAAACGCCTGCGGGCCGCAAAGGTGATCGGCTAGCTTACTTGTCCGCCTTGCTCGCACTCTCGACCAGCAGGTCGAGCTGCTTCTGGCATCCGTTCTCGAGCAATATCTGCGCGGCTCCGACGAGGTCCGTCGGTGGCGAGGAGATGGCCACGACGTCGAGCTTGCTGCTTTCACCCCCATCCGGCCATTCGACCGAATATTCGGCGCCACTCTTGATTGGCAGCGCCGTCGGCCAGGGCGTCAACGCCTTGCCGGAAGCCCAAGAGAGGGTCTGCGACTCACCGTTCGCGGATCGGATCTGAACGGAAATAGGCCCTTCGCTGTCGGCCCGCCAAACCTGCGGCTTGGCCGTTTCCGCGACGCAAACCCTGCCGCCGCTGCTGACGTCGATGTCCCAGATGCTGGGATTATGCGCGACCTCGGAGGCGCGTAGAGCACCGAAGCGGCCGCGTTGACTAGCAGCAGATGCGAGCGCCACCTGCTTGGCATCGAAATTGCCCGGACCTCTTAGTGTCTGCGCGCTACTCGGGCCAATGACCGTAACGACATCCCCGCCCTGAAGGCTGATCTTCGCACTTTCCGGAAGCATCTTTCCCGGTGGGTAGGATTTCGAGGAAGGGCCAATCGATTTGACGACCACTACATTGGCGTGGCTCGCCGTCGATCCGACAGAGATCGCGACTGCTGCGCCCCACAGCATTAGCTTACGCATCATCCACTCCTCGTTAGAATTCAGTCAAAATCGCATCCCCCGCATGACCATCTGGCAAGCGGCCGAGTCGGATAGGTGTGTCGCTTTGGGGACAAATTATGCTTTGATTTGAACTGGGTCAATTAACCTTACTTTTACGCAGTCCGCGGCCTTTGGCGGTTCGAAGGAAGCGACGATTGGCCCAGCAGGGCCTCGAGGGCCTCGATCCGGCGGGCATTATCGGCAATCAGCTCTGCGACCTGGAGCTCGCGCGCTTCGCGCTTGATCACTGTCCTGATTGCGCGCGCGACGGATTCGGACACTTCCTTCAACGCCTTCTGCTCGTCGCGGCTCGGGATCGAACCGTCCGGTCGTGGGCCAACGAGCAGATATCCGATGGGCTCTTCGTTGTCGGAGCTTGGCACAAGCGGGACGCGGATCGGGAATGTTTTGTCTGAGGGCTCGCAGATATCGCTCTTATAGTCGTGGGCGAAACTCGATTTTCGCCAGTCCTCGACCTCGTCGATCGTAAGGCCGCGTGCCCGCATGACGCAGCCGTTGACGATCGCCGAGCTTCGAAGCGCCCGCACGCCGCGATCGACGCGGGCCAGGATCTCGTCCAGCATTTCGCCGAGCGATGCTGTTTCGCGCATGTCCCGCGCGACTTCCGGCAAGTCGTCGCGGAGCAGGAACAGGTTTTTCTGGAACCGTCGTTCGGACCAGCGTTGGACGCGCTCCTGGATAGGATTCACCAGGACGGTTGACAGAGCAGCCGCAAAGATCACAGGGCCTTCGCTGCTGCTGTTGCCGTAATAGTTGTAGATGATCTGTTTCAGCCCGTCGGCCGTGCCAGCGAAAACGGCCGCGACGGCAACGGTGATCAGCGCAACGTTTGCCGATTTACTGATGACGAACTCGGCATCGTAAAGTCGGTATCTCAGTAGTGCGATCAGGAGTCCGAACTGGAGGACCAGCACGGCGAGCGCGAAGCTGATTCCTGCCGACATCTCGACGAGCAGCTGCTGCCCGAAGCTGCCGGTCGACCATTTCATGTAATCGCTGACAATCGACACGCAGCGGAGCACCGCGTAGCCCGTAATGCCCAGCAAGGCCCAGCGAATCTGCTGCCGCTGCTCGCTCGATTCCGTCAGCCGCAGGCAACGTAGAAGCGACAGGACCGTGATGATCATGAAGCAGACGAAGAAGGTCTGGTAGAGCGTTCCCTGCAGGAACATGAGGACCGGCAGGAAAGCGATGAGCGCGACCCGCCGCCACGACAGGTTGCCGTGCGGGAACAGCAGGATCCCGGTCAGCAAGAGGATGTTACCGAGGTCGAAAATCGCGACGTTGAGCCAGCGCGGCACCCCAACATGCGCAAGGAAGCCGGAGGACGGCTGCTCGGCTGCGATGGTGAGCAGAACGGCCAAGGACAAAACGGAGCTGATCGCGTCACGCGAGTTGCGATGGTGCAGGAGCCAGGCCGCCCAGAGCAGGAATGGGTAGGCGAGGACGTGCATCAGGTCGATGAAGCTCAACCATCTGGGAGAGATTCCAAGGGCGCGCGCGCCCGCGTCGATGTGGTTATCGCTGGTCGTGACCGTGACATCGCGAATGTGGCCGTCCGGGTCGCGGATCGTCAGCGGAATCTCGGCGGCGTCCGTTCCGAAGAGCAGGTTGCCAAGCGCGATGTAAGCCGGGTCATCGGCGTGCTGCGCCAGCGCTTCTTCATTGACCGGCATGATTGACGGAAGCGGGAGGCCGTAGATCGCCGTGATCTTGTCACCGGCGATAATGCCTGCGCTCTGGGACTGCGGACCGACGGTAAACCGGACGACGGTCGCATCACGGGGCGAGACCGCGAAACCGGCGCGGCTGCCGAGCAGAAGCTGTGAGTTGTTTTCGGGCGAGGTGTAGCGAAGGTAGAAGCCGACCACTGGTCCTGCGAGCGCGAGCGCGAACGCCATCAGCCACAATAGAGTGAACAGGCGCAGAGCAAGGGTGTTGAACGGTGGCACGGACGGCGGCAGGCGCAGGCCGCCTTTCATGATCGGATCAGCACTGGGCCAGGCTAGCTGCATCCCCGTCAGCTCCAGTCGCCGTTAACTGCCCATTATCATGAGCGGCACAACGCTCGTGCGCAATCGCTAAGTGCCTGACCGTACTAGCCGTCGATGCGCTCTTCGCCGTAGCGGGACTGGATGAAGCGGCCCTGGGTTTCCAGCGCAGCCACGTCGGCGCGGGCAAGTTGCTCTGAAACTTCGGCAAGTGCCGCACGACCTGCGGCCAAGCCCTCCACCAGGCGCTGATCGACGCTCTTTCCTTCCCCGTCTATTTCTTGCCGATAGGCTGCGGGAACGCGTTCGTAGCGCTCAATGAGGCCGGGCAGGTGGATAGACATCAGCCTGCGCGCGTCCTGGGCAGAAGGATCGAGCGTCTCGACGCGCTCGAGCGTCTGCTTGAGCGACGGCAGGACTTTCGTGATCGCGTCTATTTCCCCCTGAGCAGGAGCCGGAAGGAAGCGTCGGCTTCGATAGAGATAGGAGTCGAACCGTTCGACCATCGTGCCATTTGAAAGGTCGGTCGTCGGTGGAGGGGCGGATACAGCCCGCCGCCCGCCACGCGCGATCATCATTGCAACCACGACGCCCGTGAGCAGCAGGGCCCCAAGAAAGCCGAACATCCCAATGGGTTGGACGAGGCCAATGACTATTGTCGCAAGCCAAATCACCGCGACTGTGACAGTGACGCGGGCGGCCGTTCGGCCAAGCCCGGCGTTCAGCCGCTG
>JBJMUN010000057.1:0-13834 GCA_045811185.1 Sphingomicrobium sp. | reverse complement strand
GTCGCGGCCGGAACCGTCTCGCCGATCGGCTTGGAGCGGCTGTGGCGCTCCTCGCGGTCGCACGCGACCAGCGCTGCTGCCGCGAGGCCAGCGAGAAGGGCGCTAGCGCGGAAGCGTGAAGACATAGAGCATGCCTCCCGCTGTTGTCTTCATCGGCAGGTCCTTGACCGCGTTCGCGAAGCCAAGGGCTCCCGTTGGATCGCGCGGATCCATCTTGGCCGAGACGATGGCGCCCGCCCAGCCGCCGACGCCGGCCACGACCGCGATATATTGCCTGCCGTCAGGTCCGCGGTAGCTGATCGGCTGCCCGATGATTCCGCTGCCGGCCTTGAACTGCCAGAGCTGCTTGCCGTTGCGCGCATCGACGGCTTTGAACCACCCGTCCATCGTTCCGTAAAACACGACACCGCCTGCCGTCACCAAAGCCGGACTCCAGACGGGAAGGTCCTCCGGAATTTCCCACACCTTCTTCTGGTGGACCGGGTCCCAGGCCGTGAACGCGCCGCGATTGCCCCCTGGCCCTGCGTACATCTTCACGTCAGCGCCGACGTATGGCGTGCCGGAGATGTAGTTCGCCTCCATTGCGCCAAAGTCCATGCACAGATTGTTGTGCGGGATGTAGACGAGGCCGGTGAGCGGGCTGAACGCCGAAGGGTTCCAGTCCTTCGCACCGGGAGCCGCGGGACAGATGTCCCTGACGACGCGTCCCTCCTTCGGGTCCTTGTCGTGGTTGGGAATGATCCGGCCCGTCTTGAGATCGATGCCCTTGTAGCCGTTCACATAAGCGAACGGCGCAGCGGACAGCACCTGACCGGTCCGTCGGTCCTGCACGTAGAAGAAGCCCGCTCGAGCGGGACGGAACATGACGGGTCGGCGAGCGCCGTTCCACGGAATGTCGGCGAGGATGATCTCGTTTATGTCGTCATGGTCGAACAGGTCGTGGGGCGTGGTCTGGTAGAACCAGACGGCTTCGCCAGTGCTGAGATCGCGCGCGAAGACGCCTGTCGTCCACTTGTTGTCGCCGGGTCGCTGCTCCGGGTTCCACGGCCCGGGATTGCCGACGCCGTAATAGATGAGCTTCGTCTCGGGATCGTAGCTGAGCCAACCCCAGACGGTACCGCCTCCGATCTTCCACGCTTCCGGCGGCCAGCTCTTGACGCCGAGGTCCTTGCCCTGATCCATCGCGTAGAAGGGCTTGAATCGCGATCCAATGCGAACGTCTTTGTCAGGCCCGGTGTTGAATGCGCGCCAGGCGAGCTTTCCGCTGCCCTCGTCGAGCGCCGCGATCCAGCCGCGAACGCCCATCTCCCCGCCCGAATTGCCAACGAGCACTTTCCCGCCGGCGACAAGCGGCGCCATCGTGATCGTCTCGCCCTTTTGGATGTCGCCAAGCTGCGTGCGCCAAACCTGCTTTCCGCTATTGGCGTCGACGGCGATCGTCTGCCCATCGAGCGTGTTGAAGAAGATCTTGCCCGCATCATAGACCGCGCCCCGGTTTACCGTGTCGCAGCAGGCGACCCCTTGGCTTGCGGCCAGCGGCTTGGGTTTGAACACCCACTTGGTGGGCGCGCCGGCCTTGGTGAGGTCCAGCGCGTACAAATAGTTGGGAAATGGCGTGATGAGGTACATCGTGCCGTTCACCACGAGCGGCGGTGCCTCGTAACCGTGCGAGGTCGCTGTCGAGAAAGTGAATGACAGCGCGAGCTTGTTCACGTTCGCTGGCGTGATCTGGTTCAAGCCGGAAAAGCGCGTCGCCGCATAATCCTTGCCCGGCATGATCCAGTTGCCGTCGTCGCGGGGCGATGCCGCTGCAGGCGCTACCGCGTGATTGCCCGCAGGGATCGTCGTGTACACCTGGGCGCTGCCCAGTTGCTGCTTTTCAGAACGGTTGCACGCTGGAATCACGGTCGCAGCCGTGCACAGAAGGCAAACGCTACCTACTCGCCGCATCACTCCCCCGTGAAAAACGCCGGCTGCCAAGTTCCAGCTGAGTCTCTGAAGCTTCCAGCCGGGCCGACAAATCGCCGCGACGCCTCCGGGTTCCACAACGGCAATAAGATTTAACGATGGTTAGGAAACTAGGGGCGACTGAACGGCAGTTCGCTAACCTGAATCAGCATTATGAACCGCGGCATTTATTCCCCGTTGTCGGGCTGCCATCAGTAGGGAGAAAGCCAATGGCAGCAACGAAGAGCGGCGGTTCGAAACGAGGCTTTGCGGCAATGGATCCTGCAAAGCAGCGCGAGATCGCCAGCAAGGGCGGAAAAGCGAGCCACGGCGGCGGGCGCAAGGCAGCCTCGAGCCGTTAAGCAGCTTCATATGCGTGCCGAAGCGCCGGGTCCTTAAGGTTCGCCCGGCGCTTCTCTTTGTAACGGCCGCAACACAGGCGCGTTGACCGGCGTTGAGCCTTGCGTGGCCTACCGGACCAACATCAGCAACCGCGACAGGGGCGGAGCGATCGCAGCGGTCGTCGCAATCCATGCCGCACTACTGTTTGTCTTCCTGCACCTGTCAGGAAAAATCGACCTGACCGATCCGCAGCAGGCGCTGCAGGTCTTCGATATTGTCAACAAGCCGCCACCGCCTCCGCCTCCGCCGCGGCAGAACCAGCGCCCAAAACCGAAGGACAAGGAAGGCGGATCGGCACCCAAAAACCTCAAGAGCGAAGCGACGCCCGTCGTCGCGCCCAAGCCCCGGATCGAAATCCCGACAGTTCAGCAGATTGCTGCAAGCGAGACTCCGCGCCAGGGTACGGCGCCCACGCAAGGCGCCTCGGATGTGCGCGGCCCGGGAACCGGGGCAGGCGGCGTCGGCAACGGCACCGGCAGTGGCAGCGGTGGTAACGGTCCTGGCGGGGGAGGTGATGGTGGGGTCGCCGAGCCTCCGCATCTGGCCACGCCGGTTCTGCGCGGCAGGGACTTCCCGCGCGAGATGCTCGATTCGTGGCCGCTCGGCGCAACCGTCTTCATGCGGCTTCGCGTTGACCCGCGCGGTTACGTCAGCGAATGCACCGTCGACCGCGGTACCGGCCTGCCGTACATCGATAACGCCTTGTGCAACCTCGCTCATGATCGGTTGCGCTTCCGTCCCGCGCTCAACCGACGCGGACAAGCGGTTGCAGGATGGTTCGGATACGCGCAACCAGCGCCGCGCTAAGGAAAAAAGGAATCACATGATCGAGGCGGAATGGTGGGAGTACGACTCCCTCGACGAGCTTGCCGATGCCGTAGCGGGCGACGTCGGTTTCATCATCGAAAGCGCGATCGATGCGCGAGGCACATCGCTCGTCGCGCTACCTGGCGGAATGACCGGCCCCGCGATCTTTCCAAAGCTCGCCGGGCAAAAGCTGCCGTGGAAGAAGGTCACGATCATCCCGACGGACGATCGTCTGGTCCCGATGGACGATGATCGAAGCAACGTCCGTCAAATTGCCAAGACGTTCATCCCGGCTGGTGCGCGGGTTGTCCCCATCGCTGCGGCGGACATTGCCGATCACAAGCTTGCCGGGAATTCCGCAGATGCACGGCTGCAGGATCTGTCCTGGCCGCCCGACCTCGTTTGGCTCGGTGTAGGCAAGGACGGTCATACCGCCTCGATTTTCGATGGACCGGATCTTCGGGACGCGCTTGATGCACCCAAGGCCCGGCGGGCTGTCGGAGTCATGCCGGATCCACTGCCGGAGGATGCGCCGATTGCGCGCGTGACACTTACCCGCGCGTCAATCCTTTCGGCGCGGACGGTCGTGATCACGATCACCGGGAACGAGAAGCGCGCGATGCTTGAGAAGGCGATTGCCGACGGCCACAGCTCAATGCTGCCAATCGGCCGGGTTCTCGCCGAAGCCGAACAGCCGATCGACATCCACTGGGCGCCCTGAGCCTTCCGGACTTATGCCGATATCGCGAGGACTGGAGTGCGCCTAGCCCGAAGCCCGAAAGGACGACGGATCATGCTGATCAAGCCGGTTTCCTTGGTGGTTGCGTTGAGTTGCGGCGTGCAGGCCCATGCCCAGATGTCCGCGCCACCGATCGTGTCGGCGCTGCCCAACGTGGCCTCGATCAGCGCCGACAATGCCGCGGGCGTGCTGCAATATTGCGTAAAGAAAAACCTGGTCAGCAGCGTGAGCGCCGGTTCGGTGATCGACGGCCTCACCAAGAAGCCCGACATCACCAAGTCACCGGATTTCTCTGCAGGGCAAGCAGGACAGATTCTCGCCGACAAGAAATTCTCGATCGGCGCGGCGCCCGGTTATCTCCAGTCACAGGCGTGCGACATGGTGCTGGACCAGGCGAAGCGTCTCTAGACTTCCTGCAAGCGACGGCCGGCGGTTTCCTTCAGGAACAGAAGCGACACCAGCACGGAAATCGCCGTGAAGGCGACGGAATACCACAGGCCCTCGTAAATATTCCCGGTGATCGCCACGAGCGCGAAGCTGGTCACCGGGAGGAAGCCGCCGACCCAGCCGGTGCCGACGTGGTAGGGGAATGACATGGCCGTATAGCGCACGCGAGTGGGAAACATCTCGACGAGCGCGGCGGCCTGCGGACCATAAAGTGCAGTCGCGGCGACCACGAAGGCGAGCAAGATGATGACCAGCAAAGTGATGTTCGCCTGCGCGGGATCGGCCGCCTTCGGGTAACCCGCGGCCTGCAGCTCCGCGCCGATCTGGTCGGCAGTTTTGACCTTGAGAGCCTTCAGGTCGGCTGCCGCCATGCCTTCGCCGCCGGCGATCGGCACGCGCTCGGTACCGACGACAACGGCGGTGCTTCCGTCTGGCGACGGTCGGGTCGTGAAGTTGATGCCCTTGGTGACCAAGGTGCTTTTCGCGATGTCGCAGGCACTGACGAACTTGGCAGTGCCCACCGGGTCGAACTGCACCGAGCAGCTCTGCGGGTTGGTGTCGACGAAGATGGGTGTCGAATGCTGCGCCTCGACAAGGCGCGGGTTCGCGGCGGCGGCGATCCAGTGGGACGCAGGGAAATACATCACCAGCGCGAGAAGCATGCCGCCGACCATCACCGGCTTGCGGCCCAACCGGTCGCTCAGCCACCCGAAATAGACGTAGAGCGGCGCGCTGACGACCGTCATCACGATCAGCAGCAGGTCCTTCGTCTGGCTCGGGAGGCCGAGGGACTTCTCCAGAAACACCTGCATGTAGAAAAAGGTGAAGTACCAGACGGCACCCTGCGCACACATGATGCCAAAGAAGGCGATGAGCACGCGCCTGAGGTTACGCCATGTTCCAAACGCCTCCTTCAACGGCGCCCTCGCGATATCGCCTTCGTCCCTCAGCCGCGCGAACTCCGGACTCTCCGACAGCTTGGCACGCATCCAGACCGAGATCCCCAGCAACACCACCGAGACCAGAAAGGGGACGCGCCAGCCCCAGGCAGCGAACGCGTCTTCGCCGATGGAAGTGCGAGTAACCACGATGATCAGCAGCGCTGCCAAGAGACCAAAGGAGGCGGTGGACTGGATCCATCCGGTCGAGGCTCCGCGCTTGTTATTGGGAGAGTGTTCGGCGACGTAGATCGCGGCTCCCCCATATTCGCCCCCGAGAGCGATACCCTGCAGGATGCGCAGGATAATGAGCAGCGTCGGGCCGAGCGCACCCGCTTGCGCGTAAGTCGGGACGAGGCCGATCAGGAAGGTCGACGCCCCCATCAACGTCACGGTAACGAGAAAGGCGCCCTTGCGTCCGAGCTTGTCGCCGACGACGCCGAAAATCAGTGCGCCGAGCGGGCGGAATGCAAAGCCGGCCGCAAATAGCGCGAGCGCCGCGATAAGCGCAGGCGTCGGATCAAGGCCGGCAAAGAAAACCCTGGAGATGACGGGAGCGAGGCTGCCGAAGATGAAAAAATCATACCATTCGAACGCAGTGCCGGCAGATGACGCAATAATCACGCGCGCCATCGACCATGATTTGTGCTCGTTTTGCTCGGCTACGCTGGCCATATCCTCTCCCCTTGGGGAAAGAGATAGCGGCAGGGCTGTACTCGCGGAAGCGCCGAAAATGCTGGCACGCCCAGGAACAAAGTTGGCGCTTCCCGGTGAGGCAACGTCAGTCCAGCTTGCGGATCAGCTCTTCGTAGCGCGCGACGGTGATGCCGAACCGCTGGACCCGCATGCGGTTCTTCACTTGCTTCGGACCGGCGGGCGTCAGCACCTGGTCGAAATCGAGATGGTTCTTGGCCTTGTAGCGGATGCGCACCCTCTCGCCTGAGACGTCTACATGTACGGGACTGGCTGCGTCGGTCAGCTCTCCTTCAAAGCGTGCAGGGCCAGTCTGCCGAAGGCGCCAGTAACGCGTGCGTGGCGGCTTTCCCGGTTCATGAATGACCTGTTCCAGCAACAGGGAGCCATCCCTTTCTGCAGTGCCGACGCTGTCGACGCTCATCTGCTTTGGCGACTGGAAGATGATCTTCAGCGTGCCTTCACCACGCGTTCGGCCCTGGAAGAACTCGACAGGGTTGAACTCTGCCCTCGCCTCCGTTGCCGTCGCAAGCAGAAGCAGGAACGCGAAAGCGAGCTTCACTGGCGGCCGGCGACCAGCGCGTCGACCACGCTTGGATCAGCGAGCGTGCTCGTATCGCCAAAACCGGTCGTCGCGCCTTCGGCGATCTTGCGCAGGATACGCCGCATGATCTTGCCCGAACGGGTCTTGGGCAGAGCAGGGGTGAAGTGAATTTTCTCGGGCGCGGCGAGCGCACCGATGTCGTGGCGGACCTCCTGGACCAGTTCCTTGCGCAGCTCGTCCGTGCCTTCCTCGCCGGCGTTCAGCGTCACGAACGCATAAATCGCCTGGCCCTTAATCTCATGCGGAAAGCCCACGACCGCCGCTTCGGCCACCTTTCCATGCGAGACGAGGGAGCTTTCGACTTCAGCAGTGCCAATTCGGTGGCCGGAAACGTTGATCACATCGTCGACGCGACCGGTGATCCAATAATATCCGTCTTCGTCACGACGGCAGCCGTCGCCGGTAAAATAGAGACCGGGATATGCCTTGAAGTAGGTCTCGAAAAAGCGGCCGTGGTCGTTCCAAACCGTGCGCATTTGCCCCGGCCAGGAGCCGGAAATGCAGAGGTTCCCGCTCGCTGGTCCGTCGAGCAGCTGGTGACTAGCATCGACGAGGAGCGGCTTCACGCCCGGCAGCGGCCTCGTCGCTGATCCCGGCTTCATCGCAGTAGCTCCGGGAATCGGTGAGATGAGAGCAGCACCCGTTTCGGTTTGCCACCATGTATCGACGACGGGGCAGCGGGAATTGCCAACGACCCGCCAATACCATTCCCATGCGTCGGGGTTGATCGGCTCGCCAACGGTGCCGAGCAACCGCAGCGACTTGCGGCTGTAGCGAGTCACCGGCTCGTCGCCCTCGCGCTCGAGGGCGCGAATGGCCGTTGGTGCAGTATAGAAGATGGTCACTCCAAGCCGGTCGATCGTCTCCCAGAAGCGGGAGAAATCGGGATAATTCGGGACACCGTCGAACATGACGCTCGTCGCGCGCATGATGAGCGGCCCGTAGACGACGTAGGTGTGCCCGGTGATCCAGCCGATGTCGGCGGTGCACCAGAATATGTCGCTGGCGCGATAATCGAAGATCCAGTCGAACGTCGTTGCCGCCCAGGTGGCATAGCCGCCCGTCGTATGAACCACGCCCTTGGGCTTTCCTGTCGAACCCGACGTGTAGAGTATGAACAGCGGATCTTCCGCGTTCATGATCTCCGGTTCGCAATCGGTCGCGAGATCGCCGCGAACGTCGGCATAACGAATATCCCTGCCGGTCCTCATCGGCACATCGGCCCCGGTCCGGGTTACGACGATGACGGTCTCCACGTCTCGCTCTTTGAGGGCAGTGTCGACGTTGCGCTTCAAAGGAATGCGCTTGCCGCCCCGAATGCCCTCGTCGGCGGTGATGACGGCGCAGGCGTCGCAGTCCAAGATGCGGCCCGCGAGGCTTTCGGGAGAGAAGCCGCCGAAGACGACCGAGTGGATGGCGCCGATGCGCGCGCAGGCGAGCATGGCCGCCGCGGCCTCAGGGATCATCGGCATGTAGATCATTACGCGATCGCCGCGTTTGATCCGGCGCTGCTTCAGAAGATTCGCGAAGCGGCAGGTTTCTTCATACAGCTCGCGATAGGTGAGGCTGTGGCCGTGGCCCGGTTCGTCGGCCTCGAAGATGAGGGCGATCCTCTCGCCGTCCTCGGCGAGGTGCCGGTCGAGACAATTGACGGAGAGATTGAGCTGGCCGTCCTCGTACCAGCGGATGTGGAAGTCATCCTCATGGAACGACCAGTCGCCGGCTTTCGTCGGAAATCTGTTCCAGGTCAGTCGCCGTGCCTGGTCGAGCCAGAAACCGTCGGGATCGGACTGCTCGAAAGCGTGCAGCTGTTCGAGTTCGCGCGGGCCGATCCGCGCGTTGAAATCGGATGGGACGGGGTGGATCGTCTCGCTCACACGCCCTTGCTCATATCAATGACGAAACGATAGCGGACGTCGTTTCGGAGCAGACGCTCATAGGCCTCATTGACCTCATTCATGGCGATGAACTCGACGTCGGGATAAATCTGTTTTGCCGCGCAGAAATCGAGCATTTCCTGTGTCTCGGGGATGCCGCCGATTGCCGAGCCGCCAACCGCGCGGTTCCACCAGATGAGGTTCATGCCGACGAACCCCGGCATGGGGGTGAGCGCGCCGACGATCACCATCCGCCCGGAGCGGCCAAGCAGTTGCAGGTAGCCGTCGATCTCGTGGCTGACGGGGATCGTGTTGAGGATGAAATCGAACCTCGTCGCCGCTTCGCGCATGTGCGCTTGGTCGGTCGAGATGATCACGTCGTGAGCGCCGAGCTCACGGGCATCCTGGCCCTTGGCTGGCGTCGTCGTGATCATCGTCACGTGCGCGCCCATGGCGGCGCCAAGCTTCACTCCCATGTGCCCGAGGCCGCCGAGGCCAACGACGGCCATCTTCGTGTTCGGCCCGACGTTGTGCTGGCGAAGCGGCGAATAGGTGGTGATGCCGGCGCACAGCAGCGGTGCAACGCGGCTGACTTCCATGCCCTCGGGGATCTTCAGGCAGAAGTGATCGCGCACGACGATATGGTCGGTGTAGCCGCCCTTGCTGATCGTCCCGTCGTGATAGTCGGCGCTATTGTAGGTCTGGACGCATCCCTTGCGGCAGAAGACTTCCCAGCCTTCGAGGCACTGGTCGCACTCCATGCAGCTGTCGACCATGCAGCCGACGGCGACCGTATCGCCGACGCGGTGGCGCGTGACTTCATCGCCAACGGCTGTGACGACGCCGACGATCTCATGGCCTGGGATGACCGGGTAGCGCGTCCCGCCCCAGTCATTGCGCGCGGTGTGGAGGTCGCTGTGGCAAATGCCCGCGAATGTGATCCTGATCGCGACATCGTCGGGTCTAAGGGCGCGCCGCTCGAAATCCATCGGGCGAAGCGGCTGGTCTGGTGCGTCGGTGCCCCAACCCCTGGCTTTCGTCGGACCTGACGCTTCACGGCTTGACGTGGATTGAGGTTCCGCGGTCGTCGCCATTTCCTGCCTCCTAACGTGCTCGTTCCAGTACGCGCCTGGCCTGCACTAGATGCGGGCGATCAACCATCTTGCCGCCGACCGACAATACCCCTGCGTCGGGATGTGCCTCGAAGGCGGCGACAATCTCTTCGGCGTGCCTGATCTCATGCTCTGACGGGGTGAAGGCGGCATTGATAATCGGGACTTGTGCGGGGTGGATCGCGAGTTTGCCAGTGAAACCCTCACTGCGCGCCGCTTCGGCTTCGGCCCGCAGCCCGGCTTCATCCTTGAAGTCCGCGAAGACTCCATCGACCGGTTGAACACCCGCCGCGACTGCGCCCGCAAGGCAGAGCGAGCGAGCGAGCTTGTAGGTGAAGCTTAGCTCTCCGCCACCATCATATTTGGACGATGCGCCGAGCGCCGCAGACAGGTCTTCGGCGCCCCAGCTCATTGCTCTCAGCGGCGACTTCGGGTCGCGGTATGAGAGCAGGCCGAACAGGCTTGCCGCCGTTTCCGTGACGATCGCATGGATCGGGATGTTGCCCGTCCGATGGGCAAGTTGCGTGACATCGGCGCCGCTTTCGGCCTTGGGAAGGACGATGCCGTGGACGTAGGCGCTTCCGATCAGCTTGAGGTCGTCCTTGTGAAACTCGCTGCCGAGCGGATTCACGCGCACCCACCATTGGGGTCCGTTCGAGCGCTTCGGCAGGTTCTTGAGGATGTCGCGCGCGGCCGCCTTCATTCCAGGCGCGACGCTGTCCTCGAGGTCGAAGATCACCGCGTCGGCGTCGCTTTCGAGAGCCTTGACGATTTTCCGCTCGTTGTCCGCCGGGACGAACAGCCAGGAGCGCGGCTCGCTCATTGCGGCCGCTTCAGGATGAGTGCGGTACGAGTGCATTCGCACACGAGCTCGTCACGCTGATTGAAGCTGCGATGCGCCCAGGTGACGATGCCAGCGTTGGGCCTCGACTTGCTTTCGCGCAAGGCGACGCACTCGCTCTCGCTCCTCAAGGTGTCGCCCGCGAACACCGGGTGCGGGAAGACCAGCTTGTCGTAGCCAAGGTTCGCGACAAGCGTTCCGAGCGTCGTATCATGGACGCTGACGCCGACCATCAGGCTGAAGGTGAAACAGCTGTTGACCAGCGGCTTTCCGAATTCGGTCTTCGCAGCAGCCTCATGGTCGAGATGCAGAGGTTGCGGATTGTGCGTGAGGGTCGTGATGAGGACGTTGTCGGTCTCTGTCACCGTACGCGAGATTGCATGCGCGACCTTGTCGCCAACCTGCCACTCGTCGAAGAAACGCCCGGCCATTGCTGTCCTCCTAGGCAGGGAGCAGCAGTTCGGCAACGGCTTCGGTAATGGCATCGCCGTCGAGGCGATAAGCGGCATAAAGATCGGCGAGGTTCCCGGTCTGCCCGAACTTTCCGACGCCAAGAGGCGCGACACGCTGACCAAGGACGCCGCCGAGCCATGAAAGCGATGCTGGCGCTGCATCGGCGAGAGTAACGAGGCCGGCTGCAGGTGAAAGCCGTGCCAGCAGCTTCTCGACGTAGCTCGGTTCGTGTCCGCCGCTCCACCGCGCGGCCTGGGCAGCGGTCCAACCGCGGTGGAGCAGATCCGGCGAGGTGACGGCGAGAAGCCCGAGACCGGGTACGTCGTCACTGAGCTCCTCCCAGGCGGCGAGAGCCTCGGGCATGACTGCGCCCATCGCGACGATTGTCGCTTCGGAATTGGGCCCCGGCTCACGCAGCCAATAGCCGCCCGCGACCGCTCCCGCGCGCCAGTCGTCGTCGGTCCGCTTAACTTGCTCGACGCTGCGCGTGGACAGTCGAAGATACGTGCTCTCGCCATCGGGATCGTCGATGAGGCGAAACGCTTCCCGCATTATTGCAGCGAGTTCGTCGGCGTAGGCCGGCTCGTAGTGGCGCAGTCCCGGCTGGCCCAGTGCAATCAACGGCGGGTTGATCGACTGGTGTGCTCCGCCTTCCGGCCCGAGCGTGATGCCGCTTGGCGTTGCAACGAGCAGGAACCGTGCGTCCTGGTAGCAGGCATAGTTTAGGCTATCGAGGCCGCGGGCGATGAACGGGTCGTAAAGGGTGCCGATCGGGAAAAGCCGCGTCGAGAACAGATCGCCCGAAAGGCCTGCCGCGGCCAACATCAGGAACAGGTTGCTTTCGGCAATGCCCAGCTCGATGTGCTGACCGTTGTTGTTCCCGCTCCATTTTTGCGCCGAAGCAATCTTTGCCTTGGCGAATACATCCGGCATCTCGCTTCGGCGGAACAGCCCGCGCTGGTTCACCCAGGCACCGAGGTTGGTCGAGACCGTCACGTCGGGGGAGGTCGTCACGATCTTGTCAGCGAGGTCGCCGCCGGCTTTCGACAGGTCCAGCAGAATTCGGCCGAAGGCCGCCTGCGTTGACTGCTCCTCACCCGCCGGCGCCGGGATTTCGGGTATAGCAACGGTGCCAAAGCTGCGAGAGCGCTTTTCGCGCATGACGCGGGTGCGATCGAGCAATGCCTCGACGCCGGTCCTCGCGTTGTCGCCGATGCCTTCAAGTGGCTCCCATTCCTGTCCTTCGCGTACGCCCATTCCCTCGCGCAGCGCGGCGAGCTGCGTCGGGTTCATCAGTCCGGCGTGGTTGTCCTTGTGGCCGGCGAAGGGCAGCCCGAAGCCCTTGATCGTCCAGGCAATGAACAGGGTAGGGACGTCGTCCTGAGCGTCATCGAAGGCATCGACCAGCGTTTCCATGCAGTGGCCGCCAAGATCGGTGAAGACGCTTGCAAGAGCGTCGTCGTCATGGTCCTTGAGGAAGGCGCGAGCCTTCTCGCCGAGGTCCGCTTCGATCTTCGAGCGCCATGCGGCTCCGCCCTGGTAATGGAGCGCAGACAGGTCCGCGTTGGACAGGCGCTCGAGCCAGTCCTTGAGAGCCTGGTGCTCGTCGAGCGCGGCCCTTAGCCGCTGCCCGTAGCGCAGCTCGACGACTCGCCATCCGCAGCTCCGGAAGATCTCGTCGAACCGCTCGAACATCCGGTCCGCGCTGGTCGCATCGAGGCTCTGTCGGTTGTAGTCGATGATCCACCACAGGTTGCGAACATCGTGCTTCGCACCCTCGATGATCGCTTCGTAGATATTCCCTTCGTCGAGCTCTGCGTCACCGATCAGCGCGACGAAGCGGCCGCGGTCCTTTTCCTCGATCCAGCCGCGGGCAGTCAGATAATCCTGAACCAAGCTCGCAAAGAGAGTGACCGCAACGCCGAGACCCACGGAGCCCGTCGAGAAGTCGACGGGAATCTTGTCTTTTGTCCGGCTCGGATAGCTTTGGGCGCCGCCGAAGCCGCGGAAATTCTCGAGCGCGCCGCGCGATTGCGAACCCAGCAGATAATGGATCGCGTGAAGCACCGGCCCGGCGTGCGGCTTGACCGCCACCTTGTCGTTCGGCCCGAGCGCGTGGAAATAGAGCGCGGCCATCAGCGCGGTCATCGACGCGCAGCTCGCCTGGTGCCCGCCGACCTTCAGCCCGTCTTCGCTCTCCCGGACGTGGTTGGCGTGATGGATGGTCCAGGCCGACAGCCATCGCAGCCGCTCGTCGAGGGTCTTCAGCGCGTTGATGTCGGTGGTGGCGGGCTTGAGCATGCGACGCGAACTAGCCGAGCGCGGCGGGGACGAAAAGCGACGGCCGCGTTTCAACTTGCCATGCCGTGACGGCTGCCGCAGCTTGGCGCGCCATGACCCAGTCGATGCACGACGTTTCTGACCCCCGGAACCAGTCGATCCTCATCAACGTCAACGGTGAGCTGAAGCCCCGGGCCGAGGCGGTTATCTCCGTGTTCGACAGCGGTTTCATGCTCGGCGACGGCGTATGGGAAGGCCTACGCGTGAGCGGCGGCAAGCTCGCCTTCCTCGACCGTCACCTCGACCGGCTGTTCGAAGGCGCCAAGGCGATCGCGATGGACGCCGGGATCGGCCGCGAGGAGCTGACCAAGCGGCTGTACGAGACGCTCGATGCCAATGACATGCGCGACGGCGGGCATGTCCGCCTGATGGTCACACGCGGGGTCCGCTCCACGCCATACCAAGACCCCCGGGTCGTCGTGACCCCGGCGACGGTCGTGATCATCGCGGAATATAAGGAGCCCGATCCTGCGGTTTACGAGCGCGGGCTGAAGCTGTTCACCGTTCACGTCCGCCGGGGCGATCCCGCGGTGCAGGATCAGAAGATCAACTCGCATTCCAAGCTAAACTGCATCCTGGCGTCGATCCAGGCGACGCAGGCGGGCGCGGACGAGGGGCTGATGCTCGACCCCCA
>JBJMUN010000056.1:0-50469 GCA_045811185.1 Sphingomicrobium sp. | reverse complement strand
CGACTGTACCATTGAAGGACGCGAACGGGCCATCCGAGACCCGGACCTGCTCGCCGACCTCGAAGGAGACCGACGGCTTCGGGCGATCGATGCCCTCCTGCACCTGGTGTAGGATGCGCTGCGCCTCCGCATCTGAGATCGGGAACGGCTTGTTATCGGCGCCCAGGAAGCCGGTCACCTTCGGGGTGTTCTTGATCAGGTGATAGGCGTCATCGGAAAGCTCCATCTTCACCAGCACATAGCCGGGGAAGAACTTGCGCTCGGCGTTGACCTTGCGGCCGCGGCGGATCTCCACGACGTCCTCGGTGGGCACCAGGATCTCGGAGAAGTTCTCCTCCAGCCCCTGGGTGCGGGCCTGTTCGCGGATCGACTCGGCCACCTTCTTCTCGAAGTTCGAGTAGGCGTGGACGATGTACCACTTGTGGCGCGGATTGCCTTTCGGCGGGGCGACGGCTGCTTCGGACATGCTCTCTTATCCCCCGCTCGCCAGCTTCAGGATCTGGGTGATCACGAGGCTGATGACGGAATTGATGACCCAGAAGAACAGCGCCGCCAGCAGCACCATGATCCCCACCATCACCGAAGTGATCCAGGTCTCGCGGCGGCTGGTCCAGGTGATCTTGCGGGCTTCGGCGCGGACCTCACGTGCGAACTGCGCGGGGCTCACCTTCTTCTTGGGCGCCTGCACAGCGCCCGCGGGCGCGGCCATCACAGCCGCAGTGCGGCTGGCGCGCTCCTGGATCGCCTGCGGACGTTGCTTCTTGGCCATGCGGCTCTTCAAACTCGTTTCTTGAGGCGGCGGGTCCCCGCGGCCTGCGGTCAAATCAGAACTCTATATAGGGTGGCAGGAGTGGAGGGACTCGAACCCACGACCCTCGGTTTTGGAGACCGATGCTCTACCAACTGAGCTACACTCCTAGGCCGCCGCGCGAGGTAGCCAGCCTAAGCTGAGCGCGCAAGGTCAGTTGATGACTGGAAGGCCGATCCAGCTTCCCCCCGGTCCCGTGAACACGCGCTGGGTGGCGGCCCGGTAGTCGGATTTAGTGGCGAAGAAGATGTTGGGAACGAAGGTCTGCGGATTGCGGTCGTAGAGCGGGAACCAGCTCGATTGGACCTGGACCATCAGCCGGTGGCCGGGCTGGACCACATAGTCGACCGTCGGCAGCGCGAATTCGTAGGTCACAGCCTGGTTCGACGGGACCGGCGCCGGACGAGCGGGATCGCTCCGGTAGCGGCCGCGCATGATGTCCATGGCGATCGGGAACTCATAGCCGCCGAGCTCCGGCTTTTGCGGATATTGGTCCGGATAGACGTCGATGAGCTTCACGACCCAGTCGCTGTCGGTGCCGCTAGTCGAGGCGACGAGGTGAGCTAGCGGCGTTCCAGCGAGGCGCAGCGGAGCAGTCAATGGGGCGCTCGAGTAACTGAGCACGTCGGTGCGCGACTCGGCGAAGCGCTGGTCGTCCGACAGCCATGTGCGCCATGTTGAATTTGGGGCGTAGGGCGGCAGGTTAGGCCGCTGCCGATAGGTGACCGGGCGCGCCGGATCGGAGACGTAGGAGTTGAACGCCTGGCTTGAAGGCGCGGTGAAGCCCAGTTGCTCCCCCGGTGCGAGATAGAGCGGAGTGAGGCTCGCAGGGCAGGAGCGCGCGCAGGCGATCGGCCAGTCGTCCATCCGCTTCCACCGGTTAGTCCCGGCCTCGAAAGCAGTCACCCTCGCGATGTTTGCCGGCGCACCTGCCTTCAGCGTCTCGTCGAGGAACGGGATCAGCACGTTCTGGCGAAACCATCTGGCAGTATCCGAACCCCACTCGATCGGGCCAAGCGCGGTGCCGAGAGCGTTGACCTGGCCATGGTGCCAGGGACCGAGCGCCAGGCGGGCGTTAGGGCTCGACTTCACCGCGCTGAACACTGCAGGCGCGCCATAGATGTCCTCCTGGTCCCACAGGCTCCCAATCAGAAGGGTGGGGACAGCAAGCGGCTTTCCGGCAAGGATCCGGTCGACAGCCTGGTCCTTCCAATATTCGTCATAGGCCGGGTGCTGCGCGAGGCGGAGCCAGAAAGGCAGCTGCTCCATGCCCATCGCGCGGCCGTAGGCCCAAGCCGAGCCGTAGCGCAGGAAGGTCGAATAATCGTCGTAATGGCCGCTAAACCATTCCTCCTCCGACTTCCTGTTCGCGGTCTGGCCGTAGACATAGCCGATCATTTCCTGACGGAAGGCCCCATTGTGGAACCAGTCGTCGCCCCTCCAGACATCGACCATCGGGTTGATCGGCACTGACGCCTTGAGCGCCGGGTGCGGATTCACGAGGCTCATCAACGCGGTGAAGCCATCGTAGCTGGTGCCGATCGTGCCGACCTTGCCGTTTGCTTCGGGGACGTTCTTGACCAGCCAGTCGATCGTGTCCCAGGCGTCGGTCGAGTGATCGACATTGGTCGGGTTGAGCGGACCCTTGAGGGGCCGGTTCATGACGTACTCGCCCTCGGACTTGTACTTGCCGCGCACGTCCTCGACCGCGATGATGTAGCCGGCGCGCACGAGCTCGGCATAGAGCGGCGAGAGGATGTTCTCGGGCCACGGGCCGAGCCCGCCGCGCTGCGTCGACTTGTCGGCGGAATAGGGCGTCCGGTCGAGCATGATCGGGTACTTGCTTGGTCCAGCGCCGGCCGCTCGGGGGATGATCAGCACGGCGTAGAGCCTCGCTCCGTCGCGCATCGGGATCATCGCTTCGCGGCGGGCATATTGAAACTCGCTGCGCGGTGCGACGAAAACAGGCGGGACGTCGCCGCCCTTCGGAACCGGCGCGACGTGCCTGAAGGATGGAGGGATATCGCCGCCCGGCTGAACGGCGGGCTGGAGATGGGTTTCCGCGGATGTCGCTCCGCCAAGTGCAAGCGCGGCAGCGACAAACGCTAGCTTGGGCAGGCGCATCGAGACCTTCTTCCCTCGCGCCCATGACACGCCAGCCCGAGAGGTGGCAAGCCCGGCTGCCGCCAGTCAAACTTACCGATCAAAGCGGGCGCGGCGATGATCGGGCGTGAACTCGACGTCGAGGTCGTTGCTCCAGTATCTGCAGAGCTGCTGGAGGTACCGGCTGCCGCTGCTCGTCGGCACGACACCGGCCGCGGTGAAGGCGGTGGCGGATAGGGTCATCCGGGTTTTGAAAAGCTTGTTGCGAACGACTTGCAACAATCTTCCGGCTACGCCACACGAGCATGGTTGGAAACGTGATGAGGGGTGCTCGCGCATTGCGGGCAATCCCATCCAAGGGAGCGGCGATGACGGACCAGACGAGCTTTGATACCGCGACCCGCGTCGTCGCCGGCGATGACGGAACGACCTATGACGGTGTCGCGATTTCGCTCCACTGGCTCACGGCATTTCTCGTTGTCGCCAACTTTGCGCTTGCGCAGACGTGGGACTGGTTCGCGAAGCCCACGCGCGGGCTGATGGAAGATACGCACATGTCCTTTGGCGTCCTTCTGACCGCGGTGGTCCTCGCGCGGATCGTCTGGCGGCTGATCCCCGGGCACCAGCTTCCCTCGCTCGAGGCCGGATGGATGCGGCTCGCCTCGAAGGCGACGCACTACGTGCTTTATATGCTGCTCGTCGCCGAGGCGGGTCTGGGCTTCGCCTTCCGCTGGGGCGCGGGGCGGCCCATGGAATTTTTCGGCGCAGGGATTCCGCCGCTGATCGGTGAGATGGCGCGGCCGCTTCGGCGCGAGCTGCGCGAGTTCCACGAATGGATCGGCTGGGCGATCATCGCGCTCGCGCTGTTGCACGCGCTCGCCGCGCTCTACCACCATTATGCGCTGAAGGATCGCGTGCTGCAGCGGATGCTGCCGCGCCGCGCGCGGGCCTAGGCTTTCGCCTCCGTTTCGTCGAAGAACTTTGCGCCGGCGCTGTCGTGCAGAGCCCAACGGATCTGCGCCTTCAACTGGCCGACGCCCGCAATTGCGAGCTGGACACGCTCACCGATCAGGAAGTCGTTCTCACCCTCGATGCCGCATCCCTCTTCGGAGATGTTGGTGAGCCGGACCGCGACGCTGCTTCCGTCGGCGCGGTGAATAACCGCATCGACGGTGACTGGCTGCCGGTCCTTGCGGCCAACCCAATCGTGCACTCGCAATATCGCTCCGTTCCCCACCGGCATGCATGTCCTGTGACGCCGAGTCGTGAAGATCGGTTTAACGAAGTTTTCGCAGGAGTTAATCCGGAGGCGATAATCTGGATTAAAGAACTGCTCAGGCCGCGATGTCGTAGGGCTGGATTTCGCCAGACAAGTAGAGGTTTCGGGCCTTGGTGCGCGACAGCTTGCCCGAGCTGGTCCGTGGGAGCGTTCGCGGCGGAACGAGCTCGACGACCGGAGTGATGCCAGTGATTGCGCGGACGCGCTCGCGGATTTCGTCGCGCAGGCGGCCGCGCTCCTCATTGTCCGAGATGCGGCAGTGCACGAGCACGGCCGGCGTTTCCTCGCCGCTCGGCCCGGTGATCGCGAACGCCGCGATGTCGCCCGACTTGAAGCCCGGCAGCTGCTCGACTGCCCATTCAATGTCCTGCGGCCAGTGATTGCGACCGTTGATGATGATCATGTCCTTGGCGCGGCCGACGATGAAGACGTAGCCGTTCGACATGTAGCCCATGTCGCCGGTGTCGAGCCAACCGTCCTCGCTGAGACAGGCGCGGGTGGATTCCTCGTCGCGGAAATAGCTGTGCATGACGCTTGCTCCGCGCACGTAGATCTTGCCGATGCCGCGGTCCGGGAGGACTTCGCCGGCGGCGCCGCGGATCTCGATCTCCATGCCCGTAACCGGCTTTCCGCAATTGACGACTGCGCGGTAGCGGCGCGGGCGGTCTTCGTCGCCTGCTTCGACCTCGCCGCCCGAGAGCTCGTTCTCCTCGACGAGCTCGAGGCGGATGCCTTCGCCCGGCGGCATGAGGGAGACTGCGAGCGTCGCTTCTGCAAGGCCATAGCTCGGGCAGAAGGCGCTCGCCTTGAAGCCAGCGGCATCGAAGCAGTCGACGAACGCCTGCATGACGTCCGGGCGGATCATGTCGGCGCCGTTTCCGGCAATACGCCAGCGCGACAGGTCGAACCGGTTCTCGGCGCGCGTCTGCGAGCTCATCCGGCGCGAGCAGATGTCGTAGCCAAAGGTCGGCGAATAGCTGACCGACGTGCCTGGATTGCGGGTGATCATGTCGAGCCAGGCGAGGGGACGACGAGCGAAATCCTCGGTCTTCAGATAGTCGACCGACATCTGGATCGACATCGGCGAGAGGAAGCAGCCGACCAGGCCCATGTCATGGTACCAGGGCAACCACGAGATGCAGCGGTCGCTGTCGAGCACCTGCAGTCCGATGCCGTGCGCGCGTAGATTGTCGAGCAGCGCGTGGTGCGTGACAGCAACGCCGTGCGGGAAACGCGTCGAGCCGCTCGAATATTGCAGGTAGGCGATGTCGTCGGGTTTCGCTCTCGGCAGTTCGCCGGATGCGGGTTCGACCGATTGAAACGTGTCCCATGCGCGCGACGCGACACCGGCCTTGTCGGCCGCTTCCTTCCCGAAATCGGCAAGCTCCGGCGGATAGATGAACAGGGCCGGATCGCAGCTCTTCAGCTGGATGCCGAGCTGGTCGACATAGGCGCCGCGGCCGCCGAAGCTCGTCGGGAGCGGGAGCGGGACCGGCCACGCGCCCGCATAGACTGCACCGAAGAAGACAGTCGCGAATTCCGCGCCGGTTTCGGCAACCAGCGCGATGCGATCGCCCGGCCTGATTCCCAGCGCCACCAGGCGACGCGCCGCGACGAGCGCGTCCTCGCGAAGCTCCGCATAGGTATAGGCGCGCGTCAGCGTTCCGCGAGCGTCGTGGAAATTGAGTCCGCGCGCGCCTTGCGCTGCATAGTCGAGTGCTTCGCCGACGGTGCCGAAATTGGCGACGCGGCGAGCCAGCTTGTCGAGCGTCGGCGTCGCGCCCGCGGGTGCGAGCCCGGTTGTTACTGAGGCGTTGCGCTCGAGCACGCAGTCCATTCCCTGATTAGTTACGATCTCTCACAGCCGCATTTCGTGCAGCAGCCCTTCCCCCTTGGCGAGGGAGTGTGGCACAAATCAGGCGTGAATTCACGTTCCCGGCCTCGACGTCCGCGTCCCATGCTCGATCAGGCAGGCCTCCAGGAGCTCGCGCTTCGATATGTCGGCAAATATGCAACGACGCGCGCGAAGCTGCGTGCCTATCTTGCGCGCAAGATGGAGGAGCGCGGCTGGAAAGGCGAAGGGCGTCCCGATCTCGAGCGGATCGCCGACCGCTTCGCCGAGCAGGGTTATATCAACGATGCGTCATACGCTCTGGCGCAATCGCGTTCGCTGACCGGCCGCGGTTTCGGGAAACGGCGGCTCGCCGACAAGCTGCGCATGGCCGGCGTCGATGGGGCCGATTCAATTGCAGCGAACGAACATGCCGATACCGAGGCAGTGAGCGCGGCGCTCCGTTTCGCCGAGCGCCGGCGGATTGGACCCTTTGCGCAGGACCGTGCAGAGCGCCCGACGCGCGAGAAATGGATCGCAGCAATGGTCCGCGCCGGTCACTCGTTCGAACTTGCAAAAGCGATTGCGGCACTGCCGCCCAGCGGGAAAACTGATTTGGATCAGGTTCTTCCTGACATTAATCGGCTCATCGACGTGTAAAGTCGGTTTGCCGACACAGTCGCCCATGTTAATGGGGCTGCACAATGGTTCGTACAGCTATGAAACTGGCCGAGGGAGGTGATCGGGCCGCTATGGAGTCCGAGAATATACCTGCCCAGCCAGAAATGGCGCCGATCACGGGCCGCGTGAAATGGTTCGACGCCACGCGCGGCTTCGGTTTTGTCGTTAGTGACGACGTCGACGGCGACGTGCTGCTGCATTTCAGCGTCCTGCGCGAGCACGGCCGCAGAAGCGTGCCCGAGGGCGCGATCATCGAATGCATCCCGGTCAAGCTCGATCGCGGGCTGCAGGCCAAGAAGGTGCTGTCGATCGACACCTCCTCGGCCTTGCCGCAGCAGCCCCGCTCGTCCATTCCTGCCGGCGAACGGTCGGACCGCAGGGCGCTTGCGGAAAATGCCGGCGAGTTCGAGCCGGTGGAGGTCAAATGGTTCAACCGCGTTCGCGGCTATGGTTTCGTCAAGCGGCCCGACGAGCTGGGCGGCGAGGACGTGTTCGTGCACATGGAAACTGTGCGCATTTCCCACCTGCCGGAACTGCAGCCCGGCCAGATGCTCGAGGCACGCATCGCGCCGAGCGCCAAGGGCTTCACCGCAGTCGAGCTGCGGCAATCCGGCGACTCGGACTGACGGCCGGCGCGCTGGTCGCGCTCATCGCCTGTAGCCCGCAAGCACCCGCGCAAAACGCCCCGGCCGAAACCGCCGACACGCGTGCACAAACGGGCCTTCGCGAAATGCCGTTGACAATCCGCTCGAAGACGGGCGCTCACCGCTTCACCGTCGAAGTTGCGGCGACCGCCGAGCAGCAGGAACGCGGTCTCATGTTCCGCAATTCGCTGGCGCCCGACCGCGGGATGATCTTCCCCTACGACCCGCCACAGGACGTCGCCTTCTGGATGAAGAACACGCTCATCCCGCTCGACATCATCTTTATCCGCGCCGACGGGACGGTCGCGCGCATCACCAGGGCCGAGGCGATGGATCTCACGCCATTGCCCGCCGGCGAGCCGATCGCGGCCGTCCTCGAAATCCGCGGCGGTCGCGCCGCAGAGCTCGGAATCCGGGAAGGTGATGCAGTCACCTGGACGCACTAGCTTGCTTCACGGCGAGCGGGGGCGCTAAGGCGCAGCCCCATGGGTTTCTGGTCGAGAACATTCACTTGGTGGAACGGCGCGACGTGGGGCACGGCGCTGTGGACGCGTCGCTTCGGCAACGAAGTGGGTCGCGATGACGAAGGCAACATCTACTTCCAGGACAAGAAGCAGTCGAAGCGCCGGTGGGTAATCTACAACGGCTCCAATGACGGCAGCCGCGTCGGCCCGGGGTGGCAGCTGTGGCTCCGCGGGACCATCGACGAGCTGCCCGAGAAGGCGCTGCCTCCGGTTCGCAAGTTCCAGCAAAAGCCAACCGCGAACCTCACCGGCACCATGCAGGCGTTCCGGCCCGACGGTGCTCTCGGGTCGGGCAAGCTGCGACCGGCGTCGACCGGCGACTACGAGCCCTGGATTCCAGAATAAGCGTGAAACGGGCCGCGGCACCGCTGCTGATCGCGCTCGCGCTCGCCTCGTGCGGGAAGAAGGACGAGCAGCAGAATGCCCCGCTGCCGCGGGCGCGGCAGGCGGCGTCGACCGCTGCCGGCCAGGGCGGTGTGACGCCCATGCCTCAGCGCGTTGCGGTGCTCGGCATCCTCAACAAGCGCAACAGCATCGTGCAGAACGTCGCCTTGCACCCCGGTCAGTCCGTGCGATGGAAGGATGTGATCGTGCGCTTGCGCGCTTGCGAGACGACCGCGCCGTGGGAAGAAGAAAAGCTGACAGGCGCATTCGTCCAGCTCGACGTGCAGCAGCCCGACAAGCGATGGAGCCGCGTCTTCTCGGGATGGCTCTATAAGGAATCGCCCTCGCTCAACGTTGTCGAGCACCCGGTCTACGATGTCTGGCCCAAGAGCTGCGAGATGACGTACCCGGCGGGACCCGCCGCACCGGCCGCGCCGGCAAGCTCGAGCAGCCTGTCGAGCGCGCCGAAGTCAGGCGCCACATCCGGCGTGCGGCCAAGCGCTTCGACCAAGGCCCCCGCGGCGGAGACACCGACGGCCGCACCGCCGCCGAGCGCCGCGGAGAGCAACGCCACGTAAGTCTCGCGGGGCACCGTGATTGCGCCGAGCGACGCCAGGTGCTCGGTCATGAACTGGCAGTCGAGCAGCGTGAAGCTGCCGGCCTTCAGTCGGGCGACGAGCCAGGCGAGGGCGACCTTCGATGCATCGGCCATCCGGCTGAACATGCTTTCGCCGAAGAAGGCCCGTCCGAGCTTCACGCCGTAGAGGCCGCCGACGAGCTCGCCCTCGCTCCACACCTCCACCGAATGGGCGTGACCCGAACCATGGAGCGCGAGCATCGCACTTTCGAGCTCGGCGTTGATCCAGGTTTCCTCGCGGTCGGCGCAGGCCGTGATCACCGCCTGAAAATCACGGTCGCGCGTGACCTGGAAGCGTCCGGAGCGAAGGGTCCTGCGAAGCGATCGCGACAGGTGAAAACGGTCGAGCGGAATGATCGCCCGGTTGCGCGGCTCGACCCAGAAGAGCTCGGCCGCATCGCGGCTGTCGGCCATCGGGAAGATGCCGGTGGCGTAACCCTGCAGCAACAAACGCGGGTCGAGGCGACTCATGCCTCCCGAAATCTACAGAATCTCTCGCACCTTGTCCTGCGGGCGGCAGAGCCGGACGCCGTTTCGCGTTTCGACGATCGGTCGCTCGATCAGGATCGGATGGGCCACCATTGCGTCGAGAATCTGGTCATCGGTCACGCCCGGCTGGTCAAGCCCAAGTTCGGCGGCCAGTGGCTCCTTGGCGCGAAGCCCCTCGCGCGGGCTGATTCCGGCGCGGTCATAAAGGCGCGCGAGCTCGTCGCGGCTGGGCGGGCTCTTCAGATATTCGTGGATCCAGACGTCGCATCCTGCCTCGCGCAGGATGTCGAGCGTTTTGCGCGACGTTCCGCACATCGGGTTGTGAAAAATTGTTGCCTTCATGCCTGGCGAGTTCCTGAAAATGATTCAGATGGTTAAACAGCGATTTAACAACTGTGGACACCTTTCCGCACCCGTCATCGTCGCGGCTGCGGAACGATGACGCGCCGTCGTCGTTGCAGCGCTTGTAACATGTACCGTCGCTGGCGGAAGCGGCGGCGTGCGCATGTTCAAGCAGCTCAATAGAACGGGAGAAAGAGCGATGCGTAAGTCCATTCTAGCATTGGCGCTTGGAAGTACCGCCATGCTCGGCGCGTGCGCGACGAATCCGCAGGTAGCGCAGGACGCGGCGATCGGCGCTGCTGGTGGCGCGGCGGTCGGCGCGGTTGTTCCTGGCGTCAGCGTGATCGAGGGTGCCGCCGTCGGGGCAGCGATCGGCGGTCTGGCTGGCGCAGTATGGTCCGACACCAACAATGACGGTTACGTCGACGGCTATACGTACAACGGCCAATATTATGCCGGAACGCCGACCGGGTATGACCCGGCGACCCATAGCGTCCTCGCCAGTGCGGCGACGGGCGCGCTCGGCGGCGCAGCGCTCGGCGCAGCGGCCGGCGCGGTCATCCCGGGCGTCAGCGTCCTTCAGGGCGCGGTGATCGGCGCTGCGGTAGGCGGTCTCGCCGGTGCGGTGTGGGCCGATCGCGACAACGATGGCCGGGTGGACGGCTACGTCTACAACGGGCAATACTATACCGGTGCACCAGCTTCTGCTGCCCCGGCTCCGGCTCCGGCCCCTGCGCCGGCTCCGGCTCCTATGGCCAGCGGTGAGCGCGGCTAGAATCGGACCCCGTCAAAGCGGGTCTTTGATGGGAAATTCGATTGGAGAAAGCGTGAAGAGTTTGCGTGATGAGTGCACCGGCCGGCGGCCGGTGCACTTTTTTAGAAACATTGGAATCGCTGCAGCAGTACTGACAATGGCTGCCGCCCCGGCGCACGCCGTCGCAGCCCAGCAAGTAGGAAAGGCGGCGCTTCAGGCGCGCCCGACAGGGCAGAGCATCGCCGACTTTTACCGGGCGAGGAACGGCTACCCGCTGTGGCTGTCCCCAGCCGCCGGCGATGCGCCCCGGCAGCTCATCGCGCTGCTGTCGAGCGCGAATCTCGACGGGCTCTATCCCGACAAATATCATGTTGCCGACCTGCAGCGGGCGCTGGCCGAGGCGCGCGCTCCAAAGGCCAAGAAAAAGCAGGTCGACGAAGCCGAGCAGAAGCTTTCCGATGCCTTCGTCGCTTATGTCGGCGACCTGATGCGCGATCCGAACATCGGCATTCTTTATGTCGACCCGGCCCTGAGGCCGAAGCCGCCGTCGCCGCTCGCGGCACTGCTTGGCGCTGCGATCGCGCCGTCGCTCAGCGCTTACATCAGCAACATGGGCTGGATGCATCCCTATTACGCCCAGCTTCGCGGGGCGCTCCAGAGTCACCAATATTCCGACGAGCACCAGCACCAGCTCCTGGCGCTGAACCTCGAGCGAGCGCGGGCGCTGCCGGCCGGCAAGCAGCGCTATGTCGTCGTCAACGCCGCCCAGCAGCGGCTCTACATGTTCGAGAACGGACGCGTCGTCGACTCGATGGTGGTCGTGGTCGGCAAGCCGAAATATCCAACGCCGATGATGACTGCCTACATCCGCTTCGCGAGCCTCAACCCCTATTGGTACGTGCCGCCGGATCTCGCGGCCGAAAGGATCGCGCCGAACGTCTTGCGGCGCGGGATGCGTTACCTCGACGATCTTGGATATCAGGTCATGTCCGACTGGGACGAGAAGGCGGAAATCATCGATCCCAAGACGATCGACTGGAAGGCCGTTGCGGCCGGCAAGGTCGAGGTCCGGATCCGCCAGCTGCCAGGACCGCACAATTCGATGGGGAGAATGAAGTTCATGTTCCCCAACGAGGCGGGCGTGTACCTACACGACAATCCCGAACGCGAGCTCTTCACCGAAGCCTCGCGGCTCTACAGCGGCGGCTGCGTGCGCCTCGAGGATGCCGCCCGCCTTGGCCGCTGGCTGTTCGGGTACGACCTCGACTGGGAAGGCGCCGGCACTGAGCAGCGCGTGCCGCTGCAGACCTTCGTGCCGGTATACATCACCTATCTCACCGCTCTCCCCGAAGGCTCGTCGATCGCTTATTATGACGACGTCTACGGGCGCGATGCGGCCCGACTGGCTGCGACGAGCAGCGCCAGCCCAGCGACTGGCGGAGCAATCGGCACCCGCTAGTCGTCAGGGCTTCCACCAGTTCGGAAACAGCGTCACGTCCTGCGCAACCGGGCGACCGGTCGGGTCGCGTGCCGGTTCAAAGCGGATGTAGCGGAGGGTCAGCTGGCACATCAGCGCGTCGACCGAGCCGTCGCCGCTGGTTCGCGCAATGCGGCAATCGGCGACGCTGCCATCGGGATTGACGCGGATCGTGACTCCGACGCTGCCCCTTTGCATTCCCGTCGACGAGAGGTGGCGATATTCCTGGTCCGGGATTTTCGAAATGCGTCTTGCCGGCGTGTAGCCGGCAAAATTGCCGCCGGCGCCCGGACCTGTGCCAGCGCCGCCCGCGCCGGTGCCAGCCCCCGAAGCCGCCGCACCTGAACTGGTAGCGCTTCCGGTGCCCGCGACCGGAGCTGCCGGGAGTGGCGATTGGACAGGGATCTTCGGTTCCGGCGCGACGACGGGCGTTGGCTCAGCCTTCTTTGCCGGAGCGCCTTCAGGCTTCTTCGTTTCCAGGGGCTTGGGTGCAGGCTTTGGCTGCGCCACGGGTGGCGGAGGGGGCGGTGTTTCGGATTTCAGGAGCTCAACGGTCGTCAGCTGTTCGACCGCCCGGCCCATGCGGACGGTGAGGCCGCTAAGGATGAGGAAGCCCAGGATCATGTGCACGGCAAGGACGCCGGCAATCGCCGCTGCTTTGTGAGGCCGATCTGCGGATCCGCGATAACTGGACACGCGGCCAAGTCCTCCATCCGGACAAACGCGCCGTACGGCCGAAAGGTTGTCGCGCCAATGTGGGGACGCGCGAGCGATTATGCCATCGGCCAATCGTCGGGAGGTCGCCCCTCCGCCGCCTTTCTCGCGGTCAGGCGACTTCCTGGCGGCTCCGCTCCAGCCAGTTTTCGAGCCACTTGATGGTGTAGTCGCCGGCGAGAAACTGCTCGTCGCGGACAAGCCGCTGGTGGAGCGGGATGGTGGTCTTCATGCCCTCGACAACGAATTCCTCGAGCGCGCGCTTTAAGCGCCGGATGCAGCTTTCCCGGTTGGAGCCGTAGACGATCAGCTTGCCGATCATGCTGTCGTAATATGGCGGAACCTTATAGCCGGTGTAGAGGCCGCTATCGACGCGAACGTGCATGCCGCCGGGCGCGACATAGTTTTTCACGAGCCCGGGGGAGGGCGCGAAGGTGTCGGGGTCCTCGGCATTGATGCGGCACTCGATCGCATGGCCGTGGAGGTTCACCTGGTCCTGCGTGCAGGAGAGGCCCTCGCCGGACGCGATTCGAATCTGCTCGCGCACGAGGTCGATCCCGCTGATCATCTCCGTCACCGGATGCTCGACCTGCAGCCGCGTATTCATCTCGATGAAGTAGAACTCGCCGTCCTCGTAGAGGAACTCGATCGTGCCCGCGCCGCGGTAGCTCATTGCCGACATCGCATTGGCGACCGTCGTGCCCATTGCGAAGCGCTGCTCGGGCGTGATCACCGGCGAGGGGGCTTCCTCGAGCACTTTCTGGTGGCGGCGCTGCAGCGAGCAATCCCGCTCGCCGAGGTGGATTGCATGGCCGTTGCCGTCGCCGAATATCTGGAACTCGATGTGGCGCGGGTCGGAGAGATATTTCTCCATGTAGACGGTGTCGTCACCGAACGCCGAGCGCGCTTCCGACGCCGCCTGGCTCATCAGGCTCTCGATCTGGTCTTCGGAAGGAACGACTTTCATGCCGCGGCCGCCGCCGCCCGAGGCCGCCTTGATCAGGACGGGATAGCCGATCTCGGCGGCGAGCCTCTTGGCCTGGTCGACGCTGACGAGCGGACCGTCGGACCCGGGCACGAGCGGCAGTCCGAGCTTGGCCGCGGTCCGTTTGGCCTCGATCTTGTCCCCCATCGTCCGGATATGTTCGGGCTTTGGTCCGACCCAGACGATGCCGTGGCTTTCCACGATCTCCGCGAACTGGGCATTTTCGGAGAGGAAGCCGTAGCCGGGGTGGATGGCATCCGCGTGGACGATCTCGGCCGCCGAGATGATGTTGGGAATATTGAGATAGCTGTCTGTCGCGGCCGGCGGGCCGATGCACACGGTCTCGTCCGCGAGCCGGACGTGCATCGCGTCGGCGTCGGCGGTCGAGTGCACCGCGACGGTCTTGATGCCCATCTCGTGGCAGGCGCGGTGGATTCGTAGCGCGATCTCGCCGCGATTGGCGATCAGCAGCTTCTGGATTTCCATCAGCCGATGATCATCAGCGGCTGGTCGAACTCGACCGGCTGTGCGTCGGCGACCATGATCTTCTTGACAGTTCCACCAGTGGGCGCGGTGATCGGGTTCATGACCTTCATCGCTTCGACGATCAGCAGAGTGTCACCGGCCTTTACCGGCTTGCCGACCTCGACGAACGGATTGACGCCCGGCTCCGACGACAGATAGGCGGTGCCGACCATCGGCGACTTGACCGCCGTGCCGCTGACTTCCTCGGCTACAGGTTCGCTGCCGACATCTTCCTTGGCATGCATCGGCGGTGCCGTGAGCGCGGGAGCAGGCGCATAGGCGGGCGCAGCTGCGGCGCCGATGATGGCCGCCGCCTCGCGCTTCACCTTGATGCGCCGCTCCCCGTCCTCGACCTCGATCTCGGTCAGCTCGTTCTCGGTAAGCAGCTCGGCCAGTTCGCGCACCAGGCCCGGGTCGATGCGCATTGCGCCCTCGTCCGGCAAGGCCGGCGCGTTCTTCTTTTCTGCCATTGTCGGTCCCTGTGAATTCTTGGCGCGACCCTCTGTCACGCGAGCGCCCGTCCGTCCACCCTGATCAGCGTTCGGAAGGGTTTGCGCTTGGGGCAGCGGACTCCTATTTCGCCGGTCTACGCTATGAACCACGCCACCTGCTTAGCAATTCGCGTCAACGGCGACGCACATCGCGTCACCACCGGCCTCAGCATCGCGGAAATGCTCCGGACGCTCGGTCTTGATCCATCGAAGGTCGCGGTAGAGCGTAACCTCGAAATCGTGCCGCGCTCGACGATTGCCGACGTTCAGGTCGAGGACGGCGACGAGTTCGAGATCGTGCATTTCGTTGGAGGCGGTTGAGTGACGGTGCAGCAGGACATCAAGGCGGACAGCTGGACGGTCGCGGGACGCACGTTCAGCTCCCGCCTGATCGTTGGAACAGGCAAGTACAAGAGCCTGGAAGAGAATGCCGCGGCTGTCGAAGCCTCTGGCGCGCAGATCGTCACGGTCGCCGTCCGCCGGGTGAACATCTCCGACCCCAACCAGCCGCGTCTCACCGATTTCATCGATCCGAAGAAAACGACCTATTTGCCGAACACGGCCGGCTGCTTCACCGCGGAGGACGCGATCCGCACGCTGCGGCTGGCCCGCGAGGCCGGTGGCTGGAACCTCGTGAAGCTTGAAGTCCTCGGCGAGGCCAAGACGCTCTATCCCGACATGCGCGAGACACTCCGAGCCACCGAGGTGCTCGTCAACGAGGGCTTCGAGCCGATGGTCTATTGCGTCGACGATCCGATCGCCGCGAAGCAACTCGAGGAAGCGGGCGCGGTAGCGATCATGCCACTCGGCGCGCCGATCGGCTCCGGCCTTGGAATTCAGAACCGGGTCACAATCCGCCTGATCGTCGAAGGCGCGGGGGTGCCCGTGCTGGTAGATGCCGGCGTCGGGACCGCGAGCGATGCCGCGCAGGCGATGGAGCTCGGCTGCGACGGTGTGCTGATGAACACTGCGATCGCTGAAGCGAAGGATCCGGTGCTGATGGCACGGGCAATGAAGGCCGCGGTCGAGGCAGGGCGCCTCGCTTATCTCTCCGGGCGGATGCAGAAGCGGCGGTATGCCGATCCTTCGAGCCCGCTCGCCGGGCTTATTTGATTGCCGTGACGATGTGCGCCGACATCGGCGCCGCGAAGCCGTCCGGCCCTTCGTACTGAAGGAGAGCGCGCTCAGCGGCGTCCGTTGCCTCCTGCAGCGCATTGGGCCCGCGGCTCTCGATCTCGGTTCGCATCGGCGTCCCTTGGGTGAGAGCGATGGCGGCGTCGCGCGCCGAGGCAGCACGACTGCTGAGCTCGATGGTGTCGATGTCGATCTGGTCGAACCCGGCCGACCGCAAGTCATTCTCGATGATCGACCTGTCATGATAGCGGAAGGGCAGCCGCTCGTAGAACGCAGCCGGCTCGTCGGGGAACAGTTCGGCAAGCGCCTCGCCGACGACCTTCGTCGCGAGGTTCTTCTCAATCGTGGACCAAATGATGAGCAGGAAGCCTCCGCCATCACGGAGCACGCGCCTCGCTTCGGCATTGCCGCGGACCTTGTCCGGGAAGAACATCACCCCGAACTGGCAGACGACGAGATCGAAACTGCCGTCCTCGAACGGCAGCGCCAGGGCATCGGCCTGCTGAAAGCGAACGTTCGGCGCCGCCACGCGGCGTGCCGCCTCGGTCAGCATTGGCGGATTGAGGTCGGTCGCAATGATTTCGGCTGCGGGAAGAGCCGCGTGAAGAGCCTCGGTAAGGACCCCGGTGCCGGCTGCCGTTTCAAGAATGCGCCGGGGCTCGAGGCTCTGGGCACGCTCGGCCGCCACTTCCGCATAGGGTCGGAATAGGAGCGGCACCATATAACGGTCGTAGATCGCCGGGATCGAGCCCGCGAAGACAGTGTCGCTAACGCCCATGGGAACGCGCTCTCTCGTCCGTTGGTTTACCTTCAAAGGTCGGTCCATGACAGACTTCGCATCCGAGCGCGAGGCGATGGTCGAGCGGCAACTGAGGCGCCGCGGGATCACTGAGCCGGACATTCTCGACGCCTTCCGGGCAGTTCCTCGGGAGGCATTCATCTCGGACGAATATGCGCATCTCGCGTACGGCGATCATCCGCTGCCGATCGAGGCAGGGCAGACGATTTCCCAGCCCTATATCGTTGCGCTCATGATGCAGGCAGCGGCAATCACGCGAGGCGACAAGGTGCTCGAGGTCGGCGCGGGCTCGGGCTACGCCGCCGCCGTCATCAGCCGCGTCGCAGCGCGTGTCGTCGGCATCGAGCGGCAACACGACCTCGTGACCGTCGCGAGCGAGCGGCTGCGGCGGCTCGGGTACGACAATGTCGCAATTGTCGAGGGTGACGGCACGAAGGGCTGGCCGCGCGAGGCACCCTACGATGTCATTCTTGCCGCCGCGAGCGGGAGCCATGTGCCGAGGTCGCTGATCAGCGAGCTTGCGGCCGATGGCCGGATCGTAATGCCACTCGGCGAGCCAGGCTGGGTTCAGAAGCTCGTCAAGATCGTCAAGCGCAAGGACGGATCGCTGGTGGAGTCGGACCTTGGCGGCGTCCGCTTCGTTCCGCTGATCGGCGAAGAAGGGTGGAGCGATGTTTGACACTGACCTCGATGTTTTGCCGGAACTGATTGCAAAGGCCGCCGAGCCCTTTTCCGACATCGATGATCCGGCATTCGCAGCACTGTTCGATCGCTTCAGCGACTCCCGCGTGGTTCTGCTCGGAGAGGCGAGTCACGGCACGAGCGAGTTCTACCGTGCTCGAGCGGCGATCTCGCGGCGACTGATCGAGCGGCATGGTTTCAACATCGTGGCGGTGGAAGCCGACTGGCCCGACGCGGCGACCATCGACCGATACGTGCGGCACCGGCCATGGCGCGAGGGCGAGCTCAAGGCGTTCGAGCGTTTCCCGACGTGGATGTGGCGCAACCGCGAGTTCGACGGCTTCATTCGTTGGATGCGCCAGCACAACGAGCAGCGGCCGTACGAGCGGATGGCCGGCTTTTACGGCCTCGACCTCTACAATCTCTCAGGTTCAATGCAGGCCGTCATCGACTTTCTCGAACGCGAGGATCCCGAGCTCGCCCGCCTTGCGCACGGTCGGTACGGCTGCCTCGAGCCCTGGGCCGACGAGCCGCAGCTCTACGGCCGCAATGCGCTAATCGAAGGCTTTGCCCGATGCGAGGTCGGCGTGGTCCAGATGCTCAAGGACCTGCTGCAAAAGCAGATCGACTGCTATGCGCCGGAGTGCGACGAATGGCTCGACGCCGCGGCCAATGCAAAGCTCGTGAAGGATGCGGAGGCTTATTACCGCGTGATGTACCATGGCTCGGCGGAGAGCTGGAATTTGCGCGACACGCACATGTTCGAGACCCTGAGCATGATCCTCGATGCAAAGCCCAACTCGAAGGCGATCGTGTGGGCGCACAACAGCCACATCGGGAACGCCGCTTTCACCGACATGGGAATGCACCGCGAGGAGCTCAACATCGGGCAGCTGGTGAAGGAGAGGTTTGACGCTCGGGCGCGACTGATCGGATTCGGCACGCACGAGGGCACGGTCGCCGCGGCCGACGACTGGGACGAGCCGATGAAGATCAAGAAGGTGCGGCCGTCACTGCCGGAAAGCCATGAACGTGCGAGCCACGACAGCGGCGTGCCACGCTTCCTTCTCGACCTTCGCGAGGGCGAAGTTGGGCGCGACATCCGTCAAGCGCTGATGGAGCCTCGGCTCGAGCGATTCATCGGCGTCATCTACCGCCCCGAGACGGAGCGATGGAGCCATTACAGTCACGCGATCCTCTCCAGACAGTTCGATGGCTGGGTCTGGTTCGACGAGACGAGCGCAGTGACCCCGCTCCCGGGGGAACAACGGCCGGGCGCGCGGCACGAGGAAGAAACCTATCCATTCGGGCTCTAGCCGGCAGACCGCTCCGTTTCGGCCCGATCCTTCAGCAATTGAGCACCAGTCGCGGACTTTACCGAAGGCTCAAGTGCGGGAGGCGATTCGTGGGCTGGCGTGTGAAGAGGAACCTGGTCCCAGGCGGCGTCGAGCGCGTGCTCGATGAGATTGCCCTGTCGAAGCAGCATATCCGCCTGGTCGCAAACCACGGCGGGCCCATCCGAAGCCTGATCGAGGAACTCGATCAGCGGCCGGCAACGAATTCGCAGATCGCGAAGGTGAGGTCTCCAGCGGCCGGCGGATCGTAGTTGGAGAGGACGACGATCGTCCAGTCGCCGTCGAGCGTGCGGTAGGCGAGTGACGAGACGCCGCTATGCTCGCCGCCGCCTTCATGGCCGAACAGCGGATGCCCGCCGCACGTGGTGAGATCCATGCCATAGCCATATTTCGACGGTCGTGGCGCGCCCTCGAAATCAATGCGGGGGGTCAGGATCGCCCTGGTTCCGGCCTTTCCGAGGAGCTTGCCGCTGCTGACTGCAGACAGGAACCGGAACATGTCGTCGGCGGTCGAATATTCGCCGCCCGAGCCGTCCCCGCCGTAACCGAGGAATTGCTCGTTCGAGAAACGGGGCCCGAGGCCGAGGGGATCGTCTTCCCTGTGGAGGTAGCCGGTTGCGCGGTTGGGCACGATCGCGGTGACCGGCCAAGGTCCGGTGCGCGTCATTCCCGACGGCTTGAACACCAGCTCGTCGAGCGCCTCGGCAAAGGTCTTCCCAGTCGCCTTTTCGATCACCGCCTGGAGCAGGACGTAACCGGCGTTGCTGTAGCTGAAATGTGCGCCCGGCTTGAACTGCAGCGCCGCCGTCATCGTCTGCGCAGCCTCCGCGCCACTCTTCTCACGTCTGTCGGTGCGCCCGTCCCAATCGCCGATCCCGGCGCTATGGGTGAGCAGCTGCTTCAGCGTGATCTGGGCTGCCTCGGGGTGTGGATATTCGGGCACCCATTTGGCAAGGGTGTCGTCGACCGAGAGCTTGCCCTCCGCCGCGAGCTTCACGATCGCGGCGGCCGTGAACATCTTGCCGATCGAGGCGATGTGGAAGGCAGTGTCGGTGCGGTTCGGGATGCGCCATTCCTGGTCGGCGAGGCCGTAGGCACGTTTCAGGACGATCCTGTTGCCCTTGGCGACGAGGACGGCCCCCGCAAAGGAGTCTTCGCTGGCGAGGATTCGCGCACGCTTGTCGATCTCCGCGGCAATCTGAGGGAGCGTGAGCTTGTTCTTCGGCCACGCTTCAACCTTGACCTTCGCCGGGTCGCGCGCAGGCAGAAGGAAAAGGTCGGAGATTTTGCCGGGCTCGGTCTTGCTGGTGAACAGCACGAGCTTCCCGAACTTCCCGCCCGTGTCGGTCTTGACGATCGCTTCGACCATCCGCTCGCCCTGAGGCATTGACGAGAGGACAGCCAGCCCATGCGAGTCGGCGGCAAGCTTGTTCAGCCATTTGAGGCGGGTGTCGCTACCCTCGTTCTGCAGTGCCTTAGTCGAGAAAGCGGAGCGTACGAGCGAGGCGCGCTCGGCGGGGGTCCCGTTGATGGCCAGGATCACGGATTGTGCTGCAGCCTGCGCTGGCTTTCCTGCCGTTTGCGTCGCTTGCTGCGCAACCGCCGAGCTCGATGCGACGCAGAGCGCCGCGAAGGCAATCGCAAGGACTGATCTACGCAACTCGTCCCCCTTGAAGTCCGGCTACTTTCTTGTCGCTTTCTCGCGCAATTGCGAGATCGTCGTTGCGTTGCTGATCTGCTCGACGTCGGTCCTGCAGTGAAGCAGGCGGATGCCCGTGCGCTTCAGTGCTTCATCGAGCGCTGGCGCGAAATCTTCGGTCTTCTCGATCATCCCTGCCCATCCGCCGTAGGCCCGGGCGAGTGCCGAGAAATCGGGGTTCTTCAGCGCGGTTCCCGAAATCCGTTCCGGATATTCTCGTTCCTGGTGCATTCGGATGGTGCCGTAACTGCCATTGTCGACCAGCACGACCAGCAGGTCGGCGCCATATTGCGCGGCCGTCGCCAGCTCCTGGCCGTTCATCAGGAAATCGCCGTCGCCGGCGACGCACACGACGGGCCTGTCCTTGAAGCGAAGGGCGGCGGCGACCGCGGCGGGAAGGCCGTAGCCCATCGTGCCGCTCGTCGGCGCGAGCTGGGTCGGCATCGGGCCATAGCGCCAGTAACGGTGCCACCAGCCCGAGAAGTTGCCGGCGCCGTTGCAGATGATCGTATTCTCCGGAAGCCTGTCGCGCATCGCAGCGACGCACGGGCCGAGGTCGAGCTTTACGCCGTCGCGCGGCTTCGGCTCGGACCATTCGAGCCATTCCTGGTGCGCATCGTCACCGCAGGAAAAGCGGACGAGGTCGGGATCGATCCATTCGTCCAGCATCTCGGCGAACTCGCCCATGTCAGCGCAGATCGGCAGGTCGGCATGATAGACGCGGCCGAGCTCGTTGGGATCGGGATGGACGTGAACGAGAGTCTGGCCGGGATGGTCGGGCGTGATGAGCGTGTAGCCGTCGGTGGTCGCTTCGCCGAGGCGCGGGCCGATGGCGAGAATCAGGTCCGCGTCGCGAATTCGCTTTTGCAGCTTCGGGTTGGGACCGTAGCCGAGCTGGCCGGCATAGACCTGACAGCTGTTGCAGATCGCGTCCTGCCGGCGGAAGGCCGCAGCGACCGGAATTCCGTAGCGGAAGGCGAAGTTCGCGAAGTGATGAGATGCGCGCGGGCTCCAGTCGGCTCCGCCGACGATCGCAACAGGGGATGCGGCTTCCTTGAGCAGCTCGAACATCGCCTGGATCGCGCCGGGGTCCGGCTCCTCGGCGAGCGGCGGGATCGACGGGCGATCGGGCGTTTCGACCTCGTCGCGGAGCATGTCCTCGGGAAGTGCAAGGACCACCGGGCCGGGGCGCCCGGCAGTCGCGACGCGCCAGGCCCGCGCGATGTATTCGGGAATGCGCCGAGCGTCCTCGATACGCGCCGACCATTTGGCGATGGGACCGAAAAACGCGGGGAAATCGATCTCCTGGAAGCCCTCGCGGTCGCGGTCGCCGCGCGCGACGTCGCCGATGAAAAGGATCATCGGCGTCGAATCCTGGAAGGCGACGTGAACGCCGCCGCTTGCATTAGTCGCGCCCGGGCCACGAGTGACGAAGGCGACGCCCGGCCGGCCGGTCATCTTGCCATCGGCATCCGCCATGTAAGCGACGCCGCCCTCCTGCCGGCAGACGATTGTCTCGATCTGCGGCGCGTCGTGGAGCGCGTCGAGAACGGCGAGGAAGCTTTCTCCCGGCACGGTGAAGATGCGATCACAACCCTGGATCTTGAGCTGGTCGACGAGGACCCGGCCGCCGGTGCGTGTCGTCATGGATGGCCGATGCCGACTTTCTGCACTGCCCGCAAGTCAGTGCCGTCGCTGGCTCAACGGGGCGCTCGCCATTAAGCAGATGCGGTGAGAAGCAACGAGAGACGGCCACTGCATCGCCGCGCCGCTGACAGCCTGCGGGGGCTCGGCGAAGGGTTCCGGCGCGAGCGCGCCTTGCGGACGCACCTCCTGCTGTCGGCTCTCGCGATCGCCGGATTAGCCTGGGCGCAGCCGGGTCTCGCGTGGGCGCTGGTCGTTGCGCTCCTGCTCGTGCTCGGTCTTGCAGCTGAGCTGCTGAACGGCGCGCTCGAGGCCTCGCTTGACCGGCTTCACCCGGGACACGATCCGGAGATCGGCGCGGCGAAGGACATGGCCTCGGCTGCGCTGCTCGTGATCAATGGCGCAGCGGCCGTGGCGTTCGTCGGAGCGATGCTGTCGAGCTGCTGATCAGGCCTGGTGGATGGCCTTGACGACCTGGTAGCTCTCGAGCCCTTCCTTGCCACCCTCGGAGCCGAACCCTGAATCCTTCACGCCGCCGAACGGCGCATCGGCAAGACTGATCGCGAATGTGTTGATGCCGACCATGCCGCTTTCGACGAGGTCGCCGATGAGGTTTGCGCGCCGGCCGTTCTCGGTAAAGGCGAACGCGGCAAGGCCATAGGGCAAACGGTTGGCCTGTTCGATCACCTCCTCGAACGTGTCGAAGGAGCGTGAGACGGCAACCGGGCCGAACGGCTCGTCGTTCATGATCCGAGCCTCGTCGGGGACGTCGGCGAGAAGAGTCGGTTGGAAGAAGAAGCCGCTGCCGCCGCGTTCGCCGCCCGCGAGCAGGCGGGCACCCTTTGCCTTCGCATCCTGAACCAGGCTTTCGATGGCGTCCGGACGTCGCGAGTTGGCGAGCGGCCCCATCTTGGTGCCTTCCTCGAGGCCGTTGCCGACCTTCACCTTCTGGATGCGCTCGGCGAACCCCTTCACGAAGGCATCGTAAATGCCACGCTGAACGTAGAAGCGCGTCGGCGAGACGCAGACCTGCCCGGCATTCCGGAATTTCTGCGGCACGACCATGTCGAGCGTCTTTTCGAGATCGCAATCGTCGAAGATCAACACCGGCGCATGGCCGCCGAGCTCCATTGTCACCCGTGTCATGCTGTCTGCGCAGAGCTTCATCAGGTGCTTGCCGACGTTCGTCGAACCGGTGAAGCTGACTTTGCGGATGGTGCGGCTGGCGATGAGGGTGCGGCTGATGAAGTCGGCGTCGCCGTGAACGAGCTGGGCGACACCGGCAGGAATGCCCGCGTCGGCGAGCGCGCGGAACAGCTCGGTTGCGACGCCCGGCGTCTCATGCGGCGGGCGCGAGATGACGGTGCAGCCGGCCGCAAGTGCCGCGCTGACCTTCTTGGCCAATAGGTAGATCGGGAAGTTCCACGGCGTGAAGGTCGCAGTCGGGCCGACTGGCTGGCGGATCACGCGGCTGAGCTGGCCAGCCGGACGGACGAGCGTTCGGCCATAGTCGCGCTTGGCGTCCTCTGCATACCAGTCGAACAGCTGGGCCGAGGCAAGCACTTCGAGCCTGGACTCGGTGAGCGGCTTGCCCTGTTCCTGCGTCATCGTCCGGGCAACGATGTCGGCGCGCTCGCGCAGCAGTGCTGCCGCCTTGTGCAGGATCGCACCGCGCTTCTCGACGTCCGTGTCGCGCCACTCGGGCCAGGCACGCGCGCTCGCCGCGAGCGCCTCGTCGAGGTCGGCCTGCGTCGCATAGGGGACGTCGGCGATCGGGCTGGCGTCGACGGGGTTGACCACGGTGTGGCCGGCGTCGGCGCTTTTCCAGACACCGTCGATGAAGAGCTTGAGGTCGGTTTCGTATCCCATGCGGGCCAAATAGGCTTCGCTTGTTTCACCCGCAACACGAGGCTACCGCTACTGACAAAGGAGAAAGCAAGCGATGACCAAGCAGGAACTCGTGGAACGGATGCAGCAAGGCCAGGCGTGGGTTCCGGGCAAACGCGTCAAGATCGACTTCGGCGGTGAGCAGGGAGCAGTCCTTCTGGACGGGACTTCCAATCAGGTCAGCGACATTGCTTCCGACGCGAATGCGGCCGACACGACGATCAAGGTCGGCTGGGACGACTGGCAGCAGATGGCGGCGGGCCAGCTCGACGGCATGACCGCGTTCATGATGGGCAAGCTCAAGGTCGAAGGGGACATGAGCAACGCCATGCAACTCCAGGGCGTGCTCGCGAAGCTGAAGAGCTGACTACACAATCCCCTCGCTTGACGCTGTTGGCGACGCATCTAATGCGACGCGGATCCGCATGCTGGCGAAGTTGAAAGTCGGTTCAACTTTGCGTAGCTGAGCCTCAGGAGGGGCGACGTGCAGAAAATCCATCCCAATGCAGAGGCCGCGCTCGACGGGCTGCTGTTCGACGGCATGATCATTGCTGCGGGGGGCTTCGGCCTGTGCGGCATTCCCGAGCGGTTGATCGAAGCCATCCAGGCGAGCGGGGTCAAGGACCTCACGATCGCGTCCAACAACGCCGGCATCGACAATGAGGGGCTCGTCAAGCTGCTGCGCACACGGAAGTTGAAGAAGATGATCTCCTCCTACGTCGGCGAAAACAAGGAGTTCGAGCGGCAATATCTCGCAAAAGAGCTGGAGGTCGAATTCTGCCCGCAAGGTACGCTCGCCGAGCGGATGCGGGCCGGAGGCGCCGGAATTCCCGGCTTCTACACCAGGACGGGTGTCGGCACTCAGGTCGCAGAAGGCAAGGAGGTCAAGGAGTTCGACGGCGAGGAATATATCCTCGAGCGCGGCATCCGCGCCGACCTCAGCATCATCAAGGGCTGGAAGGCGGACGAGAGCGGCAACCTTCTGTTCCGAAAGACCGCGCGCAATTTCAATCTGCCCGCGGCGACTTGCGGGAAGGTCTGCGTCGCGGAGGTCGAGGAGATCGTGCCGGTCGGCAGCCTCGATCCCGACTGCATCCATCTTCCTTCGATCTACGTGAAGCGGCTGATTCTCGGCGCTCCGTACGACAAGAAGATCGAGTTCCGCACGGTCCGCCAGCGCGAGGCAGCGTGATCAGCGCCATCCTTCTCGCCGCTGCAAGCGTGGCTGCGAGCAGCGCGGACCTCGCAGGAATCGATCGGGCGATCCGGGGTATCTACGAGGTCATCTCTGGACCGCCGGGGCAGAAGCGCGACTTCGAGCGCATGCGTTCCATGTTCGCGCCGGGCGCGACGATGAAGGCGATCGGCCCGAAGGGCGTCCGTGGCGGCACCGTCGAGGACTATATCGCCCGCAATAGCGCCATCCTCGAAAGGGAAGGCTTTACCGAGCGGGAGCTTGGCCGGCGGGTCGAGGTCTGGGGCAATCTTGCCAGCGCCTGGTCGTCGTACGACGGCCGGACAGCGAACGGCAGCTTCCACGAGCGCGGGATCAACAGCTTCCAGCTGGTGAAGGTCGACGGCCGATGGCTTGTCGCCTCCATCCTGTGGCAGGAGGAAAAGCCGGAGTTCCCGCTGCCGGCCGACATGATCAAGGGATCGAAGAAATGAGCGAGCAGGACGTGATGGCCAAGGGCTGGACGCGCGACCAGATGGCGGCGCGGGCGGCCAAGGAGCTGCAGGACGGCTTTTACGTGAACCTCGGCATCGGCATTCCAACACTGGTGGCGAACCACGTGCCAAAGGGGATGACCGTCACCCTGCAAAGCGAGAACGGCATGCTCGGAATCGGCCCGTTCCCCTACGACGACGAGGTCGACGCCGACCTAATCAATGCCGGCAAGCAGACGATCAGCCAGCTGCCGCAAACGAGCTTCTTCGACAGCGCCCAGAGTTTCGCGATGATCCGCGGCGGGCATATCGACCTTGCAGTGCTGGGCGCCATGGAGGTCAGTGAGAACGGCGACCTTGCGAACTGGATGGTGCCGGGCAAGATGATCAAGGGCATGGGGGGCGCGATGGACCTCGTTGCCGGGGTCAAGAAGATCATCGTCGTGATGGAGCATGTCTCCAGGGACGGCACCCCGAAGTTCATCCCGGAATGCACGCTTCCGCTCACCGGCAAGAATGTGATCGACATGATCATCACGGACCTCGCCGTGTTCCAGCGCTCGACGCACATGAGCCCGTTCCGGCTGGTGGAGCTGGCGCCGGGCGTCACTCGCGAGGAAGTGCGCGGGAAGACCACGGCGAGCTACGAGGAGTGACCTGGCGGCACGCAAAGGAGACGGCGCTGACCGCGACGCTCCTCGCCGTGCTCCTGCTGCTCTACATGCACGTCAGCTACTATCTTCGCCACGCCGGATGGTGAGTCGATGAAGGCGCTTTTGTCCCACGAGCCCGGCGGCCCTGAGACATTGCGTCTCGACGACGTGCCGGATCCGGTGCCCGGTCCGCGCGACCTGCTGGTTCGCATACGGGCTTGCGCGATCAACTTCCCCGACGTGCTGATCATCGACGACAGATATCAACTGAAGCCGCCGCGCCCGTTCGCACCGGGGGGCGAGTTCGCGGGCGAAGTCATCGGCATCGGCGACGGGGTCACCGACTGGTCGCCGGGCGATCGGCTTATTGCGGCAACCGGCTTTGGCGGGCTTGCCGAGAAGATCGTCATTCCGGCGAAGTCGGCCATTCCGCTTCCCGCTGAACGCTCGTTCGAACAAGGTTCTGCACTGCTCCTCACTTACGCGACAGGGATCCACGCGCTCGCCGACCGCGGCCGGTTGAAGCCGGGGCAGACGCTATTGGTGCTTGGCGCAGCCGGCGGCGTCGGGATTGCCGCGGTCGAGATCGGCAAGGCGCTCGGCGCTCGCGTGATCGCCGCGGTTTCGTCCGAGGACAAGGCTCGGGCCGCGCGTGCCGCGGGCGCGGACGACGCAGTGGTGTATCCATTAGGGCCCTTCGACAAGGACGGGCAGAAGGCGCTCGCGGCATTCTTCAAGGACGCCGTCGGCCCCGCCGGGGCCGATGTCATCCTCGATCCTGTCGGCGGCGATTACACTGAGCCCGCGCTCCGCAGCATTGCCTGGGAGGGGCGATTCCTCGTGGTCGGTTTCCCGGCCGGCATCGCCAGGCTGCCGCTCAACCTCACGTTGCTCAAGAGCTGCGACGTGTGCGGCGTCTTCTGGGGGGCTTTTGCGGCCCGCGACCCGGAGGCGAATGCCGCGCATGTCCAGCAGCTGTTCCGATGGTGGGAGGAAGGCACGATCTCGCCGAAGATCGGGCCGACCTATCCCCTCGAGCGCGCCGGCGAAGCCATTGCAGCGCTTCGCGACCGCAAGGCAATCGGCAAGCTCGTGATTTCCTTCGACTAACGAACATGGCTCGGGGGCAGATGCTTCGCTTATGGGCAGCGCACCCCCTCCGGTCACGGAGAGCGGCTCGACGGCCTCAACGACTGTCCTTAACGCGGCATGATGCGACTGATTGATTGGCGCGGAGGCGCTGCGGCCCGTACCGTCTTCTGGCTGGCGGCCATCTCGGCCTTCGTCATGGCGATCCTGCCGCATCCTCCCGAGGTGCCCGGCGGACCGAGCGACAAGGTCCAGCACGTCATTGCCTTCGCCTCGCTCGCCGCGCTCGGCAACTTTGCCTATCCGCGCGCCGGGTTTTTGAGGCTGCTCGCAGGCCTGTCCCTGTTCGGGGCACTGATCGAGGTCGCCCAGGCTGTCCCGATGTTCCACCGTGATAGCGATATACTTGACTGGATTGCGGATACTGGCGCGGTCCTCGGCGTCCTGCTTCTCGTCCGGTGGCGGCGCTAGGCGCTCGCTAGCGTTGCTTCGGGCGCCGGCTCCTCCTATCTCGGCGCCAAATGCACAAGGGAAACCGATGACCCAGTTTGACGACCGCGAACGCGCGTTCGAATCGAAGTTCGCGCACGACGAGGAGATGAAGTTCCGCATCACTGCCCGGCGCAACCGGCTGCTCGGCGAATGGGCTGCACGTCAGATGGGTCTTTCCGAAGTCGAGACCGAATCCTACGCGAAGGACGTCGTGCGCTCCGACTTCGAGGAAGCGGGCGAGAACGACGTCATCCGCAAGGTTCTGGGTGACCTCACGGCTGCCGGCGTCGAGTGTGACGAGGACAGGATTGCCGAAGCGCTCCGCAACAAGGAAATCGAGGCCCGGCGGCAGATCATAGAGAGCACGAACCACTAATGCCGATGCCTGCCAGCGAAATCGAGCGGTTGATCAAGGCCTCGCTTCCCGACGCCGAGGTGACCATTCGCGATCTTGCCGGCGACGGAGACCATTACGCGGCGCGCGTCGTCAGCCGCAGCTTTGAAGGAATGAGCCGCATCAGGCAGCATCAGACTGTCTACGCGGCGCTTGGGGGACGTGTCGGGGGTGAGCTTCATGCACTGCAGCTGGAAACCGCGGTGCCGCAACCGGAGAACAATTAAGTGAGTGACGCCCAGAGCCGCATCGCCGACATCGTCGGCAAGAACGAGATCGTCCTGTTCATGAAGGGGACTGCATTGTTCCCTCAGTGCGGCTTTTCGAGCCGTGCAATCGCGATCCTTGATCGCCTCGGCGCTCAATACGAGACCGTCGACGTGCTCCAGGACCCGGAGATCCGCAACGGTATCAAGGAATATTCGGATTGGCCGACAATCCCGCAGCTGTACGTGAAGGGCGAATTTGTCGGCGGCTCGGACATCATGATGGAGATGTTCGAGAGCGGCGAACTGCAGCAGATGCTGGGAGCCGACGCCTAAAAGGAGAAGGGGCGGAGCAGCTGGACCAGAGAACCGCTGCACCGCCCCTTCGTGGCGTGGAACCAAGTGGACGCAATATATGTAGCAATCGGCGTGCCAAATTGAAGAAATGGCGCATTTTCGCCGTTTTATGTCGACGACAGGGGAGGACAACGAGCGCTTGCGTAAATTTTTCCGACAAAAACGCGCGCTGTCCGCGGTCGATGGCACTTTGGCATTGCTCCTTTGTTGGGCAAGCCGGTGAGCCGGCACGATCCTGAATTGGCCCGCCGCGGCGGCGCCAAGCTGTTCTGCGACCTGACGCAGAGCTGGTCCGACGTGGGTGGAGGCGTTCGGACCTATCTCCTGCACAAGCGCCGTCACATCCTCGAACAGACGCCGCACAGCCATTTGATGATCATCCCCGGGGTACGCGATGAAGTGATCGCAAAGGACCGCGCGATCACGGTCACGGTGGCCTCACCGAAAGTCCCGGGGAGCCCGCATTACCGCCTGATGCTGCGGAACCGCGCAGTCCGCGCGGCCCTGGAGCAGTTCCAGCCCGATCTCATCGAGTGCCAGGACGCGTACAACCTGCCCTGGGCTGCCATCGGCCACCGCCGCCGACACCCCGACGTGGCCCTTGTTGCGGCCTACATGACAGATTTTCCGACGGTATACGTCGACCGGCCGCTGTCGAAGTTCATTACCAAGCCCCTTGCGGGACTGCTCAGCCGCATCTGCTATTCCTATTGCGGCACCCTCTACCGCCGCTTCGACAGCGTCTTCGCGCTCAGCGAGAACGGCGGTGCCGCGAAGCTCAGGTCCCTTGGCATCGATCCGATCGAGGTGGTCCCGCTCGGCGTCGAAGTCGGTGAGTTCGGCGCCGATCGCCGGGACGCGCGTCTACGCGCGAAACTCGGCCTTGCCGAGACGCAGCCACTGCTGATCTACGTCGGTCGGCTGGACGGCGAGAAGAAGCCGGACCTGGTTGTCGATGCCTTCCGCCACTTGCCCGCGGGCCTTGGTGCAAAGCTCGTCCTGCTTGGCGAGGGACCGCTCAAGTCCGAGATAGCGGCCATCGGCGACGAGAGGATCGTGATGCCCGGCTACGTGAAGAACCGCGCGGAGCTCGCGCGCTGGCTGGCCAGCGCGGATATCTACGCGTCGGGCATGGCCGACGAGACGTTCGGAGTGTCGATCATCGAGGCGCAGGCTTCAGGTCTTCCCGTGGTGGGCGTTGCTGCCGGCGCCATGCTCGACCGGGTGACCGACGAGATGGGAAGGCTGGGCCCGGTCGGCGACTCCAGGGCGATGGCGGCGAACATCCTGTCGGTGTGGAACACCGATCACGACAAGACACGCGAGGCAGCGCGGGCACATGCGCTCCAGTTCAGCTGGAACAGCAGCATGGATGCGCTCTTCTCGCGCGTCTATCCGGCAGCCTTCGGGCGGCGACTTGATCGGCAGCTCGGATTGGCTCCAGCCGCCGTCGCCGCCGCCTAGCGGTTCAAGACGGGTTCACGCGGGCAGGGCGACAGTCGCACGATGAGGGGCAGATCTTACTTCCTTGCCGGCCTGTTTCTGGCAGCGGCAGCGAATGCGTCCGCGCAGAACAACGCTCAGGTTTCGCCCGAGGCAAGCGGGCCCTCGGCTGCGCTCAAGTCGCTCCTTGAGAATTGCAGCGTGCACAAGTTCGAGACCACGATCGAGGTTCCTGGCGAGGACGGCAAACCTCAGCCGAGGAAGGTCCGGATGTGCGGGACCGAAGGCCAGAGCGATGCCGAGTGGATCCTCACGCTGAACGACGCTGCAGTGAAGACCGCGACGAGTTCGATGCCGCAAGAAGCGAAGAACCAGATCATTGCTGCAGTGAGCGCGGAAATCGCGCGGCTGAAAGCGGCAGCCCCGAAAGCGCCCGCGGGCCCTGAAGTCGCCCGCTCGCCGAACGTCAGCACCGGTAATGCCATCTCGCGCGATTATGCGTCGCTGCCGCCACTGCCCAGCTCCACGAATGTCGCGCCTCCGAGCGTGCTCGCGCCGACGAGCGCGGCCGGCGAAGTGCAAAGGACCGCAGCGGCTTCTGCGAGCGCTCTGGCGGGGCCGGCGCCGCGCCTCACTATTCGCTGCGCGACAGCAGGCGATCGCGATCGGCCAGTCGAGTGCGACAGCATCGAGCCGAGCACGCTGATCGTTTTGCGCGCGGACGAGGCATTGCCCAGAGGCGTTCAGATGCGCTTCCTTCGTCGCGGGACGCAGCGTGCAGAGCTCGATCTGCCGCCGCTGAAGCCTGGTCAGACGACAACGCTCCGGGTTCCCGATGGTGTTTGCGAAGGTGTTGCTCACAGCAAGGTCGAGATCCAGGCGGGCGGCGGCAGCATGGGCCAGTACGACCTTCGCTGCTAGCAAGCGCGCGCGGGCCGTGGCACAGGCGCGCACGTGGACCCGCCTTATAGAAAACTCGAGCAGCTGGAGACGGGTATTGCCCGTGTGCTCGCACATAACCCTTCGGCGTTCACTCATTACGGGACGCAGACCTATCTGATCGGGCAAGCCCGGCTCGCAGTGATTGATCCCGGGCCCGACCTGCCCGACCACATCGACGCACTCGAAGTGGCGATCGGCGGACGGGCCGTGGCTGCAATCATGTGCACGCACACGCATCGCGACCACAGTCCCGCTGCGCGTACGCTCGCCGAGCGTACGGGAGCGCCTGTCATCGGCTGCGCACCCCTTGCGCTGGAGACGGTTGGCCCGCGAGCCGACGCGTCGTTCGATGGCGATTACGCGCCGGACCGGGTCCTTTTGGATGGGGAAAGCATCGATATCGATGGCGAGCTCGTGACCGCCGTCAGTACCCCCGGTCACACGTCCAACCACCTCTGCTTCTCTTACCGTGGCGCGCTGTTCAGCGGTGACCACGTGATGGGGTGGTCGACGACCGTAGTCGTGCCCCCCGATGGCGATATGGCGGCCTACATGGCGAGCCTCGACAAGCTCAGGCAGCGCGACGACCGCGTCTATTATCCCGCGCACGGACCGCCGGTGGCCAAGCCACGGCAGTATGTACGCCACCTTGCCGGTCACCGCATGCAGCGGGAGAGGCAGATCCTGGGGCTCGTTGGCGAAAAGCCCCGGACGATCCCCGACATCGTGGCCAATGCCTATCCCGGCCTCGATCCACGACTGATTGCGGCGGCCGGCGGCTCGGTCCTCGCGCACCTCGTGGACCTTGAAAGGCGCGGCGTCGTTCAACAGCAGCAGGACGCATGGAAAGCCGTTTGAACAAGCCGCTGGTGCTCGCGATGGTTGCCGTCGCGCTGGTTCTCGGCGTCCTCGTCGGCATCTCGACGGGCCTCGTCGGCCGCATCCTGGGAGGTCCGAGCCCGAAGACGATTGCAACTGCGAGCCTTGAGTCGATGCGCGCGCAGAACCGGCTGATAGCATTCGTCGCCCGCTATGTGTCGGTGACCACGTCGAGCACGAGCCAGTTCGGCTTCTCGGCCAAACGCACGCTGATCCTGCCTGGCGACGTTCGTTACGAGCTGGACCTCTCGAAGCTGGAGCCGAAGGACGTCGCGTGGGATGGTGCCACCAAGACGCTCAAGGTGCAGCTTCCGGAGATCGAGATCGCCGGCCCCGAAGTCGATCTTCGAAGCGCGCAGGAATATGGCGAGGGTGGGGTCCTCTCGACGTTGACGAACGCCAATCAGCAGCTCGATTCCGCCAATCGCGCGAAGGCCGTCGCCGACCTTCGAAAGCAGGCTCAGGGGCCGGTGCAGATGCGGCTAGCCCACCAGGCCGCGCGGGCAGCCATCGAGCGCAGTTTCGCGATGCCGCTCGTTGCTGCGGGCTTCAAGGACGCGAAGGTGGTCGCGCGCTTCCCGACCGAGGGCACTGACGAGCCTTCTTATCTCGACCTTTCGACCCCATATGAGGAGGCCATCAAGGAAGCGGAGCGCAGGCGCGCTGCCGAGGGGCGGAAATGACGGTTCAGACGAATAGTCTCAAAGGATTGGACCTGCTCGCGGAGATCGGACGGCTGAAGCGCGAGCGCAACGCCGTGATCCTTGCCCATTACTATCAGAAGCCGGAAATCCAGGACCTCGCCGACTTTGTCGGCGACAGCCTCGACCTTTCGCGCAGGGCGGCAGAGACCGACGCCGACGTCATCGCCTTCTGCGGTGTCCGCTTCATGGCCGAGACCGCGAAGATCCTCAGCCCTCAGAAGACGGTGATCCTGCCCGACATGGATGCCGGCTGCAGCCTCGAGGACAGCTGCCCGCCCGACCAGTTCGCGGCATTCCGCAAGGCGCACCCGGATCATATCGCGCTGACCTACATCAACTGCTCGGCTGCGGTAAAAGCGCTCAGCGACATCATTGTCACCAGCTCGTCGGCAGGCATCATCCTCGACCAGATCCCGAAGGACCAGAAGATCATCTTCGGCCCGGATCGGCACCTCGGCGGGTATCTCGCCCGCAAGACCGGCCGCGAGATGCTGCTGTGGCCCGGCATCTGCATCGTCCACCAAGCCTTCAGCGAGACCGAGCTGTTGAAGCTCAAAGCCGAGCATCCGGATGCGCCGGTTGCGGCGCATCCCGAATGTCCGCCGCACATCGTCGACCATGCCGACCTCGTCGGCTCGACGAAGGCGATCCTCGATTTCGCGCTCAGCAGTCCGGCGGACACGATCCTCGTCGCGACCGAGCCACACATCATCCACCAGATGCACAAAGCGGCACCGCACAAGACCTTCATCGGCGTCCCAGGCGGTGACGGGAACTGCAACTGCAACATGTGCCCCTACATGGCCCTGAACACGCTCGAGAAGCTGTACGTGGCGCTTCGTGATCTTGAGCCGAGGATCGAGCTTAGCGACGAGGTCATGGAGAAAGCGCGTGTTCCGCTCGAGCGAATGCTCGAGATGGCCGGCCGGACTGTCGGCCAGGGCGACGTCGGCAAGCCGATCCTCCCCATCATCGATCATCCCGAAGAAATCGACCCGGCAATCAGCGGCGACTGAAGTCGCGGCGTTAAGCAGCTGTTTGCACCTCCCGATTTACGACCAAACGAGTCCGGGCGTCGGCGACGTCTGCTGCTGTCGCTGGCAGGTGCGCCGCTGCTGACTAGCTTTGTGTGCAGGGGTAACCCGGGGAGGGATTGTTGCGTATCCGATGTGCCTTGGCGCTGCTTTCCGCGGCTCTGCCGGCCCATGCCGGGGCGCAGTCATTCGCCGCCCAATTTCCACAGCGAATCCTTGCTGCCCATAATCATGAGCGGACGAGCGCAGGCTTGCCGCCGCTCGCCTGGGACAATGCGCTTGGAAGCGCGGCCGCTGCTTACGCGCAGCAGATGGCGATGAGCGGCCGCTTTCGGCATTCGGATCGCAAGGCGCGGCCAGGAACGGGCGAAAATCTGTGGATGGGCTCGCACGGCGTTTTCAGCCTCGAAACGATGATCGGCGGCTGGTCGTCCGAGAAGCGCTGGTTCGCTCCCGGGATCTTCCCTGCCGTGAGCCGCACGGGCGACTGGCAAGATGTCGGTCACTATACGCAGATGATCTGGCCGACGACGACACGCGTCGGCTGCGCGCTCGCTTCTACCCCGCGCACTGATTACCTCGTGTGTCGTTACGCCGGAAAGGGCAATGTGGACGGGCGCCGGGTCGGATATGCAATGCGCTAGGCACGCCGGCGGGCGATTGCTTGCGAGGTTACTGCATTGTTGTTCGGCATTGTAGCGGAGCCGATCGCCTGTTCGCGCATGCTTTCCCCCTCTCGCCGAGCCGGTCACCGTCAGCGGCGCGAACGTTAAACGACGAATTACCCGGAATCGGGACGTCTCTGTCCCCGCACGGCCTGTCGTTACCGGCGCCAACGGGGAAACATGCGTCACAAAATGTCGTTAGAATCGCGAAACGGAAAAACGAGAGAAAGACTGGTACGATGAAGAGTTTCACCAAGATCATGAGCGCGGCGGCGCTGGTTGTGACGAGCGGCGTGCCCATCATGGCGCCAGCCGATGCTCACTCGACCTATTATGCGCACCACCACACGTACCATGGCCGTACGCACTATGCGCGCAAGTATTGCCGCCATTCCTCTGCGGCGACGGGCAAGGTCGTTGGCGGCGTTGCCGGGGCCGTCGTCGGAAGCAAGGTGCTTGGCGGCGGACTGCTCGGAGCAGCAGCAGGCGCGGTCGGCGGTGTAGTTGCCGGCGGCGCGGTCGACCGCAGCCTCAGTGCCAATCGGCGCTGCTACTATCGTTAAGCGGCTGAGCGGGCGCGGACATGCCCGCTTACGCCAATCAGCGTAGCATCGTTCGGCCGCGGGAGCGCGTCACTGCGTTCGCCGCGGTCGCACTTGTTCAAGGCGCGCTGGCGTTCATCCTGCTGAGCGGTTTTCGGGTCGACGTATCTCGTTCGGCAGAAGCTGTTCAGCGGCTGATCGAGATCACGCTCGTGAAGCCCTCACCGCCGCCGCAGCCGCCGCCCGCCCCCGAACGACCACGCAAGACCGAACGCAAGCAGGCCGCAGCGCCAAAGTCGAAGCCCGACGAGCTCGGCGGCTCGCCGGGTCCAAGACCTGCGCACGCACCGCCTTCGGTCGCGCCGGTGATCGCGGTTAAGCCGACGCTCGCGCCCTCCGGCGGCGGTACGGGGCAGGGTCCGGCGGCAGGGGCCGGCGCGGGCGGTGGTGCGGGGGGCTATGGATATGGCGGCGGCGGCGGCGGCACGGAGCTTGTGCAGATCGCGGGCGAGATCACGCCGCGCGACTACCCGCGCCGGTTGCGGGAAGCGGGCATTGGCGGAATTGTCGGACTGTCTTTCCGGGTCGAGCCGACGGGTTTCGTGAGCCGATGCACGGTCACGCAATCAAGCGGCGTTCCCGAGCTCGACGCCTTGACCTGCAGGCTCATCGTGCAACGATTTCGCTATCGCCCCAGCACCGACCGTTATGGCCGCCCAATCGCCGACACTGTGGATGGCGAGCATGAGTGGATCCCGCATCGCTAGCGGCCGCGCTTGGCCTCAGCCTCGATCGTCGCACCCGCCGCATGATGCTGGTCTAGGTGACGCTTGATCATCCTGAGGTTGCGCGTGTTGGACCGGAAGAAGAAGTCGGGGATCGCTCCTACCCAGGGAATGAGCCCAAGCAAGAAATCGAACCCGACATTGCCGGCCATCCGGCTCATCTGCCACTTGGACATGCCGACGTTCTTCGCTTCCCAGACGATATATGCGCCGAGCGCGGCAGCGGCGACGTCGCCGACGCCGGGAATGAGGTCGAGGATCACGTCGAGGCCAACCGGCTTGTTGATGCCGGGAATGACGATCATTCGCTCGAGGACCTTCTCCATGGCCTCCACGCGCTGGCGGACCGACCGCGGATCCGTTCCGAACCTCGGAAATGGGAGCCGCTCGTGGTCCGGTATGTCCATCAGTCCCTGCCTGGCTGTTGTTCCAGGTCCGTGAGCGTGTGACGGGCGTAACGGTTCCCGGCGAAGCCCTGGATGCGGTCGGACACCAGCGACCAGCGAACCGGCGCCGTGATCGGGATGAACAGCTGCGCATCATCGATCCTCCCGGCCGCCTGCATGAGGAGCGCGACGCGCTGAGCAGGAACCGGGGTCAGCCTCGCCGCGTCCATCAACTCATCCGCCGCCGCGTCGCAAACTGTCGCAGCTTCGCACCGGAAGCGACGGACGAACCACGCAGCCGTCGTCGACGGCGCAACTTCATCGATGAGAACGAAATCGGCTTCTTCGGTCGTTTGGGCGCGCTCCACGTTGAGCCCGATGGCTCCCCAGTCGCGCACAAGCTCCCTCAACAGGAGGTCCGCACCGGGGCCCTCGGGCAGCGCAACCCGAATCCTCGGCTTGTCCTTGCCGAAGATCCGGTTGGAATCGACCTGAAGCGCGGCCAGCCGGTCACCAAGCGGCGTCGCGAACCACGCCGGAGCAACTGGCACTGGAACCCCGTCGAGACCGGGCTCGAGCAACGTCGCGCGTGCGGCGAGGCCGGGAACGGAAAGCGCAGCCACGAAATTCCCGCGGTCGAGCGCCTGGCTGAGGAGCCTGCGCACGTCCGGATCATCAATTCCTCCGCCGGCATGGGTCGGGACCAGGCCGAACAGCCCGGATGCAGGATCGAAACGCAGCGCCCGTCGCGGCAGTCTTACACCCTGCACCATAGGAAGGTCCGCGAACGTGCCGCCGATGACGAGATCGGTCTTGCTCGCTGCGAAGGCCCTGATTGCGCCCGCGGCATCGCCGCTCGCAAGGAGCACCTCGTCGCGCCTGACGGGCTCTTCGTCATTGCCAAGGATCTCGCGGGTCAGCTTCACTTCGCCTCCCGGGCCGCCCGTCGGCGAGGCTCTGAATGGACCCGTTCCCTGATTGTCGCGCAGGATCGAGAATTCCGGCTGCGCGAGCAAAGTCAGGAGGCTCGGCCGCGGCGCGATGAGCTGGATCTCGATGACCCGGTCGGTCATCGCGACCACATCCTCGACGGCTCCCAACGTGTCCTTGAGCGGATTGCGGCTTCGCGTTGCAAGCTGCCGCTTCAGGGCTTTGGCGACCTGCTGGGCCGTGATCTTCGTCCCGTCAGGCCATTGGGCGGAAGCCAGACGGAAGATATAGCTGAGACCGTCGTCGCTGACGTTCCAGCGTTCGGCAAGGCCGGGGACGATATTGCCGCTCGCATCGAAGCGGACGAGTCCCTCGGCGATGTTCTGAAGCAGTACGGCGTCTTCCACCGGAAGCGTACCGAGCGAAGGATCGCGGACCTTCGGCTCGCCGCCGACAACGATTGCCTTGATCGCGCCTTGTGGCTGCTGGCGGCACGCAGCTGGCACTATCGCAAGCACCGGGATCAGCAGCAGGGCCAGCAGTCGCCGCATGGCAGTCCGTTTAGCTGCAATGGGCGGTTCAGCAAGCATCTGGATATATCGCCAGGACTGTATTACTTGGGTAATGCAGTAGGGTAAGTCCGGCGAGTGGAATTGAACGTGGCGGAACGGGACGCAATCTGGACTCGGGATGGTCAGCCGATCGAGGAGCTCGCCGATCCGCTCGCTGCCGAACCGCTTTGCGGAGCGCCGGACCAGCCGCCGGAGCCGCCTCGCCGCCGCCGATGGCCGCTTGTGCTTTATTCGGTCGCCGGGCTGATGTTCGTCACGACCCTGTGGCTGGTGATCACGGCGCCATTGTCTCGAGCACTCGAGCCGCTTCAGGACCCGGCACTGCTCCTGCTGAGCGAGGATGGACGGCCCATCGCCTTGAGAGGCGCGATCAAGGAATCGCCCGTCGACGTGACGAAGCTCAATCCGGTCACCCCGGCCGCGTTCGTCGCGATCGAGGACCGCCGCTTCTATAGTCACTGGGGAATCGACCCGCGCGCTATCGGTCGAGCATTGCTTGCTGACGTGCGCGGAGGAGGCGTTCGCCAGGGTGGCAGCACCATCACCCAGCAGCTTGCCAAGACCAGCTTCCTCTCCGGTGACCGCACCATCAAGCGCAAGGCGCAGGAGGTGATCATTGCCTTCTGGCTGGAGGCGTGGCTGACCAAGCCGGATATTCTCTCGCGCTACTTGTCGAGCGTCTATTTCGGCGACGGCGTCTACGGCCTGCGAGCTGCCGCGCATCATTATTTTCATCGCGATCCCGAGCGGCTGACGCTTGCCCAGTCGGCAATGCTCGCCGGGATGGTGCAGGCACCCTCGCGGCTTGCGCCAACGCAGCATCTCGCTGCGGCTCAAAAGCGCAGCCAGCTCGTCCTCAAGGCGATGGCCGACACGGGTGCAATCAGCGCCGCGCGCGCGCATTCGGCCGTGCTCGCACGGCCCGTCGAACAGGAAACGAAGCTCCCGGCCGGAACCTATTTCGCTGACTGGGTGGCGCCCTCGGCCGCCGCTGCCTTCGAATCCGACTTCGGCCTCGTGAAGGTTCGGACGACCCTTGACCGGGATCTCCAGCGTCTTGCGGTTCGAGCCATCAGCCGCGCTCCGATCGGCGAGGCACAGGCGGCTTTGGTGGCCATGCGGCCGGATGGCCGCGTCGTTGCGCTGGTCGGCGGCAGGAATTACGCCGACTCGCCGTTCAACCGTGTCACGCAGGCGCGGCGGCAGCCGGGGTCCGCTTTCAAGCTGTTTGTTTATCTGGCCGCGCTCCGCGCCGGCTGGACTCCCGACAGCATCATTGACGACAAGCCGATCACGATCGACGGCTGGACACCGGTAAACAGCGACGGCGTTTATCGGGGGCCGGTGACGCTTCGCGAGGCCTTTGCGCGGTCGAGCAATGCCGCCACGGTCCGGCTCAGCCAGGAAGTCGGCCGGGCGAACGTGATCCGCGCCGCTCGCGATCTCGGCATCACGACACCGTTGCCCGACAAGCCAAGCCTCGCCCTCGGCACCGCCGGCGTCAGCCTGCTCGAACTGACGTCCGCTTATGCGGCTGTCGCCAGTGGCCGTTATCCGGTTGTCCCCCGCGGCCTTCCGGAGGAGCAGCAGGTCGAGGGGCTCAAGGCCTTCTTCCGCTCCGATGGCGCGTTGGACCGGCAGCGTGACTGGGCACCGATGCTCGACCTTCTGTTCGCGGCTGCGAATAACGGTACCGGCCGCCGTGCAGCGCTCTTGGTGCCGACTTTCGGAAAGACGGGCACGACCCAGGAAAATCGCGACGCCCTTTTCATCGGTTTCGCAGGCAATCTCGTCGTCGGCGTGTGGGTCGGACGGGACGACAACAAGTCGCTCGGGAAAATCAGCGGCGGGACGGTGCCGGCCGATATCTGGCGCAACTTCATGACCGGCGCTCTTGCGATCGATCATCAACGCGGCCCCCTGCTTCCCGCCGAGTTCCGCCGCCCGGCGCCGCAGGACCGGTCGGAACTGAAGAGCCCGCTGCCGCCCGAATGGAGCGATGCAACGAAGCAGCTTCGCGAGCTTGCCAAGGACCTCGAGGACCTCGTCGACGACCGCTGAACCGCAATTATATACCTGTTTTCCCAGGTACATGATCGCCACCCGAACGGCGTTAACGAAAGTTCATGTCCGCCCTCTCGAAATTTAACCGTTCGTCAACCACGCGAGCGCAGATTCCCGCGCAGCCCGCGCCGGGTTCGGGGTTGCGCAGGTGTGGGAGCTATTTCCCGATTAGCTATGCCATGTGGGAGACCCGAAATGGCGAAGTTCGTAAAGCTGCTTAAGAATGAAGAGGGCGCTACCGCGATCGAATATGGTCTGATCGCTGCGCTCATCGCCGTTGCCGCGATCGGTGCGATGCAGGGCATCGGCAACAAGCTGAACACGACGTTCAACAACGTTTCCAATCACCTTCCGTCGGACTGATGCGCTCTTCCGCCTGACGGGAAAGCGGCGGTGCCCCCGGGCGCCGCCGTTTTTTTGTCCGCACGCGCTGGAACCCGCTTGCGGCACCATTGGGCGGCTGTATCGTTTGACGTGGACATGAAATGGATCTTGGGGGCTGGGGCGGCGCTGATCGTGCTGCCGGCATCAGCGGGCGCCGAGCGGCGCCCGATGCTTCATGATCCCATTGCGCTCAATATCGGGGTCAACTGCCAATGGCAGCAGCGCTGCATGTCCAAGCAGCGAGCGGCCATGAAGCGAGCGCTAAGCTACGTAGAGAAATACAAGCCGCCGCGCTGGCGCGTGCAGCTCTGCAATCGGAACGCCGGGCGCGGAGGGTACCGGGTCGATTGGATCGGCTATGAGAATTGCATCCGCAACACCGCCCTGAGGGCATCGCCGGGAAAGCGGATGAAGCGCTGATCTAGTGGTGGAATGGTGGAGCCGAGGGGGATCGAACCCCTGACCTTCGCAATGCCATTGCGACGCTCTCCCAGCTGAGCTACGGCCCCACGTCCTTATTGCCCTTAGGCGAACTTTCCCCCGCTGGAAAAGGGGGAATATCGCAGCCGGGCTTTCCCCAGCCTTTACGAACTAGCTATCGTCGTCCTCGCCGGCCGTCTCGACGCCGAGATCGTCATCGCCGGTCTCGAGATCGACTTCCTCGTCCGCGCTGACTTCCGCGTCCTCGTCGATCGCCAGATCTTCTGCGGCGAGCTCGTCGTCCTGCGCGACTTCCTTCTGTGCCGGTGCGGCAGCCTCAAAGGCGAGCGGCTGCTTCGACTTCAGTACGGGCTCGGGAACCCATTCGGTCCCGCAATTGATGCAGTGCACGGGCTCTTCAGCACCGAGGTCGTAGAAGCGGGTCGAGCACTTGGGGCAAGTGCGCTTGGTGCCCCATTCGGGCTTCACCATCTGAAACTCTCCAATTCGAATATTGCCACGCTCGGCAGCAGCCAGGCGGCGTTCGGCGGCGCGCCTTGCCATAGGCATATGCCCCTGTCAAAGCAGCCGCCTCCGGCCGAGGATTTGGGATTGAGCGAGCGGAAAGGGAAGAGCGCCGTCATTGCCGTCGACGGCCCAGCCGCAAGCGGCAAGGGAACGGTGGCGCGTGCTCTCGCCAGGCACTTCAAACTTCCGCACATGGACACCGGGCTCCTCTACAGGGCGGTGGCGCTCAACCTATGGCGATGGGGCGGCGATCCGGCCAGCGAGTTCGAGGCGCTGAGAGCCTGTGATCAACTCGGCGTCGACGCCGCCGATCCCGAGCTCCGGAGCGAGCCGGTCTCCAAGATCGCCTCGATGATATCTGCCTATCCCTCGGTGCGCGCGGCCTTGCTAGAGCGCCAGCAGGACTTTGCAGGCCAGGACGGCGGCGCGGTGCTCGACGGCCGCGACATCGGGACCGTCATCGCGCCCGATGCGGACGTGAAGCTGTTCGTGACCGCATCGCCGCAAGTTCGAGCGGAGCGCCGACTAAAAGAGCTGCAGGGCCGCGGCATGGCCGCTCATTATGAAGAGGTGCTTGCCGACATTCGCGCACGAGACGCGAGGGATTCGGGCCGCGAAGTCGCGCCGCTCAAACCTGCCGCCGACGCGCTCGTGCTGGACACGAGCGACCTCTCCCCCGACGACGCGATCGCCGAGGCGCTCCGGCTCGCGGAGGAGCGCCTCGGAGCGCATTGCTGACGGCTATTCTTCGGAGCGAGCCTCGGGCGCACGGTCATGGTCGTACCGCCTGGTGAGCGGAAAGGGTGGGAGCCAGCTTTCGCGACGAGCGACCCAGCATTCGTAAGTCGGCACAAGTGGGTGGGTGTCATCGAGTACGCCCAAGTGGACCTCGATCTCGTCCGCGCTGCGGGCGAAAATGGACGAGCCGCAGCGCGGACAGAAAAACCGCCCGGCATAGTCGCGCGTCTCACCTTCGATGGCGACCGCTTCCGCCGGGAACACGGCCGCAGCGAAAAAGAGGGCGCCATGATGCTTGCGGCAGTCGAGGCAATGGCAAATGCCGACCCGGCAAGGATCTCCAGACGCGACGATCCGGACGTTCCCGCACAGGCAACTGCCTGCGAATTGGTCCATGTCGCGCCTCCTTTTTTGCTGCTGACAAGCTGACCGCACAACAGCCAAGCCTAAGATAATTTTCACTTCTTCGTGCAATGACTGCCGGTGAAAAGAAGTGGACAGGTGCATTGCGAAAGGCTCGGAGCAAGACGGTTCGGCTGGCGGGCAGCCATATCATTACGACCTGCGCGACGATTGCGGCGTTGCTGCTGTTCGTTGCACTCGGCAGCCAGGTGGTTCCTGCGGCGCTCTCCGCCGCACCGCTCCCCGATTCGGCAAGCACCCTGAAGGTCGCTTTCCTGCTCAACATCGCCATCATCCTGTTCGGCTGGCGCCGGTCGAAGGATCTGCGCGACGCCCTTGACGCCTATGAATCTGCAGAGCGCCTCGCGCAGCGCAATGCCAACACCGACCCCGGCACCGGCCTTGCAAACCGCCGCGAACTGATGCGCTCGCTCGGCGAAACGCTGGAGAGCGGGGAGGGAGGGGTCTTGCTCGTGCTCGACCTCGATCACTTCAAGCGCCTCAACGATCTTCACGGCCATCTTGCCGGCGACAAGGTGCTGCTGCAGGTTGCGGAGACCCTGCAGAAGGCCGCGCCGCCGGAAGCTTGCTGCGCGAGAACGGGCGGCGACGAGTTTGCCGTGCTCCTGCCGGGAATCGACGACAAGGCTGCCGAGGCCGTTGCAGACAAGGTGCGCACTGCGCTTGCGACGCCTCTGTTCGCAGAGGGATCCCAGCTGACCATCACCGGTTCGATCGGCCTCGCGCGGCTGCCGAAGGGCAACGACGAGGAAGCGGTCCTGCGCCGCAGCGACGTTGCCCTTTACTCTGCCAAGCGCGGCGGCCGGAACGCCTATGCCTGGTTCGACGAGGAACTGGAGCGCGAGCTCACCGAGCGGCTGAAGCTCGAGGAAGACATCCGCCGCGGCATCAAGACGAGTGAATTCGTGCCGTTCTTCCAGCCGCTGGTCGACCTCAGCAGTCGGCAGATCATCGGCTTCGAAGCGCTCGCCCGCTGGCGGTCACCGACGCGCGGCCTGATCGAGGCCGAGGCATTCATCGACAGTGCCGAGCGCACCGGGCTGATCGGGCCGCTGACGCTCAGCGTACTCGAACAGGCGCTGAAGGAAGCGAAGGACTGGCCCGGCCATCTCAAGCTCGCCGTCAACATCTCGCCCGTTCAGTTCCGTGATGCCGGACTTGCGGAGCAGATTCTCAAGCTACTGGCGCTTGCCGGGTTCCCGGCCAACCGGCTCGAGATCGAGATCACCGAAGGCTCGCTGCTCGAGGATCGCGAGCAGGTGCTGACGATCATCCGGAGCCTCAAGAATGTCGGCGTCAGCATATCGCTCGATGACTTTGGAACGGGCTATGCAAGCCTCGCGCAGGTCAACCACCTGCCGCTCGACCACATCAAGATCGACAAGAGCTTCATCACCACGATCGTGAAGAGCGAGCAGACGGCGGCGATTGTCAGCACGATCGCGGGCCTCGGCCACAATCTCGACGTGCCGATTACCGCCGAGGGGGTCGAATCCGAACAGATCCGCAATGCGCTGCAGGATTTCGGCTGCTCGGAAGCGCAGGGTTGGCTGTTCGGCCGCGCCATTTCGGCCGAGGCGGTCCGCAGCTTCCTGTCGATGAGCGGCACCGACGCCTCGGCCCTTCGCGCGTCTCCCGAAACCAGCGCTCCGAGCCCGAGGAAGGCTGGCCGCCGCTGGTGATCTCTCACGGCTTGCGCCGTACTGCCCAGACGAATGCCGACAGGCTGCTGATGAGCGCTGCGAGCGCGACCAACATGGCAGGATCGATAAGCAACATGAGCGACTCCCTTCCGCCATGTTCCCTATTTGTTCCCTAGTTGCAATAGGAATTTGCCTAGCCACCCGTTTCACTTCGTTTGCGAGTGCGGCTTTGCTGCAACGCTCCTTGGCTTGCGCCGCGCAGGGCTTTCCTTAAGCATCCGCGCAGCCGTTCAACACAGTCCAAAACTATCAGAGGGGATCTCAAAGAATGCGCAAGCTTGTATTTGCTGCCGCGCTGCTTTCCACTGCCCTGGCCACGCCAGCGCTTGCGCGCGACGGTTCGGCCTATGCCGGCGTCGACTTCGGCATCCTGAAGCCCAAGAGCTTTGACCTCAAGTTCGTCAATTCGACCGCTTCGATCAGCGATGCGATGCGCCTTCGACACAACGTCGGGTATGATCTCGACGGTCTCTTCGGCTACGACTTCGGGATGTTCCGGGTCGAGGCGGAGCTCGGCTTCAAGCATTCGCAGCTGAAGGACGTCACTCTTTCCCAGGCGGTGCTGAACGCACTGCTCCAGCCGACCCAGCCGCTCCATTACACCTCGACCGGAAAGGGGACGTTCACCTCCGGCATGATCAACGCGCTTGTCGATCTTGGTCCCGAGGACAGCCTCAACGGTTCGCTCGGAGTCGGCATCGGCGGCACACATGCCAAGTATAATGCCGGCCTTGCGCCGACCACCAACGCGCTCGATTTCGACAGCTCCGACAGTGCCATGGCATTCCAGGCGCTGGCGGAGGTTCGCGCTCCGATTTCGCGCAACATCGATGTCGGCATCAAGTACCGCTACTTCCGCACGGCAAAGCTGGACTTTGGTACCTTCTGCGAGACGGCCTGCACGGGCGTGAGCCCGTTCGACCTCAAGGGCCGTTTCGTATCGCACAGCTTCCTCGCGAGCTTCGTCTACAACCTGACGCCGCCGGCACCGCCGCCGCCGCCTCCACCACCACCGCCGCCGCCTCCGCCGGCGACGCAGACTTGCCCGGACGGAACGGTGATCCCTGTGACTTCCGTCTGCCCGGCGCCACCGCCTCCGCCGCCGCCGCCTCCGCCGGCTCCGGAGCGCGGGCTCTAACGATCAAAGGTCCGTGACAATGCCGCGGCGGTCAGTTTTCAGCTGATCGCCGCGGTCTCCTTTTGCGTCACGGCGTCGATCAACAGCTCGAATGACCGAAGCCGCGCCTCGTGGTCGTAAACCTGCGCGGTGACCATCAGCTCGTCGGCTTTGGTCGAGCGGACGAATTCCTCGACCTTCCGCTGCGCCGTTTCGGGGCTGCCGATTGCCGAAGCCGACAACACCGAGCGCAAGACTGCCCGCGCTTCGAGCGGCAGCTCATCAGCATAGCCCGGCTTCGGGCGGGGAAGCTGGATTGGATTGCCCCTGCGCAAGGAGACAAACGCCTGCTGGAGGGAAGTCGCGAGCAGCTCTGCCTCGGCGTCGGTGTCCGCGACAATGGCATTGAAACCCAGCATGACATACGGCCTGTCGAGCTGGTCCGAGGGCTCGAACCGGTGCCGGTAGAGCTCGATCGCTTCCATCATCATCTGCGGGGCGAAGTGAGATGCGAAGGCGTAAGGAAGGCCGAGCATCGCCGCGAGCTGCGCGCCGAACAGGCTGGAGCCAAGGATCCAGACCGGGATCTTCATTCCCTCGCCCGGGATTGCGCGCACCCGTCCGTTCTCACCGCGGAAATAACCTATCAGCTCTGCGACATCCCGCGGGAACTGATCCGCGTCGGACGCAAGATTCCGGCGCATCGCATAGGCCGCGGCCTGGTCGGTCCCGGGTGCTCGGCCGAGGCCGAGGTCAACCCGGCCGGGGAAGAGCGCGTCGAGCGTCCCGAACTGCTCGGCGATGATCAGCGGCGCGTGATTGGGCAGCATGATCCCCCCGGCGCCGATACGGATGGTTGAAGTCTGCGAGCCGACGAAGGCCAGCGCCACCGCGGTCGCGGCGCTTGCGATGCCCGGCATCGAATGGTGCTCGGCCATCCAGAACCTCTTGTATCCGAGGCGCTCCGCGTGACACGCGAGCTCGCCCGAGTTGCGAAGAGAAGCGCCGGGATCGCTGCCTTCGGTGATCGGAGAGAGGTCGAGGACGGAGAGCGGGATCATCGGCGGCGAGATGGGCGGCATGGTCCCGCGCTGCAAGGCTGTCGATCAGTGTTGCGGGACGGCTGTGCGCGAAACCAGCTGGGCGGACGCGGTTACGCTGTCCGATAGCGCGAAGCCGAGAAAGGCGAGACAAATTGCGGCCAGCGCGACAACCAGCAGCCAGACGCGAACCTCTTCGAAGGATGGTGCAACCGACTTTTCGCCGTCCCGCTTCACCAGGCTGCTTCCCCCCTCGAGGTGCAGACTAAGTGAGTTGGTGATCGCAAACAAATTACCGTTCGGTAGTAATCGAAAAGTCGAGTCCCGTGCGTTTTTCTACAATTGCAACAATCCACTTAAGTGAAAGACTGAGTGAGTTCGTTTACATGTTTTTTCCTGGCTCGCGGCTCCGATCCCTCCCCACCCCCGGAGCGCTGGCCACGCTGAAGCGGGCCGGTGCGCTGGGGGCAACGCCACCGGCCCGTTTTCACGGGCGGCTGATGCAGGCCTACCGCCATTCGCGTTCATTGCTGTGACTGCTGACCGGTCACAAGCTGGCGCCCTATCTTCATGGGCCATTGCCAGTGCGGCCCGAAGCGGCCTCCGCGGAATGGTCAGGAGCAAAGACGTCTTCAATGACACGAGGGCGTCTTTCGCCGGTATCCATGCCGGTGATCTTCCGGCGAGCTCGCGCCTGTTATCAGCAGAACCCCCTATACCCGCAGCAACTCGTCTATGGTTGTGACAATGGCTGATCGGAGGTGGCGTCATGAACCTCGATACGCCCCAGTCATTCAGCTTGCCGGAACCGAAAGAAGCTCGCGGCGAGAAGCCGGCACCGCGGCGCCAGAAAATGGAACGGGCACCCGGGCCGCGCGCCTTCGACAAGGCGAAGCCCGAGAAGCTTTCCCGCAACGACTATGAGAAGCAGATGCAGAAGCTGCAGGTCGAGCTCTGCTATCTGCAGGATTGGGTGCGCGAAACCGGTGCACGCGTCGTCATCGTCTGCGAAGGGCGCGATACCGCCGGGAAGGGCGGCCTCATCAAGCGGTTGACGGAACGGGTGAGCCCCCGGACGTTTCGCGTTGTGGCGCTCGGCGCGCCAACCGAGCGTGATAAAACGAAGCTCTATCTCCAACGCTACATCGAACATTTTCCCGCAGGCGGCGAGGTCGTGATCTTCGATCGTAGCTGGTACAATCGCGCAGGGGTCGAGCGCGTTCTTGGCTATACCGATGAAAAAGAGGTCGAGCGCTTTCTGGAGAACGTCCCGAAGTTCGAACACTGGCTGGTCGAGTCCGGCATCCTCCTCATCAAACTGTGGCTGGAGGTGGGGAAGAAGGAGCAGGACCGGCGTTTCCGGCAGCGGATCGATGATCCGCTACGGCAGTGGAAACTCAGCCCGATGGACGTCAAATCCTATTCACACTGGTACGATTACTCGCGAGCACGGGACGCGATGTTCGAAGCCACGAGCCGTCCGGCTGCGCCGTGGTACGTGCTGCGAAGCGACGACAAGAAGCGCGCCCGGCTGAATGGCATCAAGCACATCCTGTCGCTCATCCCGTACAAGAGGATCAAGCGCGACAAGATCGATCTCGGGAAGCGGTCCGACAAGCATCGCTACGACGACAAGGTGAAGCTTGATAAGGTCAAGGCCGTACATGAGGTCTACTGACCTCCGCGGAGCGTCCTGTGCCGACGAACATCGCCGGACAGGTTAGCGCCGTCCCGCCTGACGCCCGGGTCGCGCACGCGAAGAGCTGGCTGGATTTCCTGCCGGGCGTGCAGGCCTTGCGCGATTACCAGCTGTCGTGGCTCCGCAACGACATCACGGCCGGGATCGTGCTTTCGACCATGCTGGTTCCGGTCGGGATCGCTTATGCGGTTGCGTCGGGCGTGCCGGCGATCAACGGCCTTTACGCAACCATCATCCCGCTGCTTGCCTATGCCGTGTTCGGGCCGAGCCGCATCCTTGTGCTCGGGCCGGACTCGTCTCTTGCTCCGATCATCCTTGGCGTCGTGCTGCCGCTGTCGGCAGGTGATCCGGACCGGGCGGTCGCCATCGCCGCGGCAATGGCACTCGTCGCCGGCTGCGTCTGCATTCTGGGAGGTATCCTCCGGCTGGGCTTCGTCACCGAGCTGCTCTCCAAGCCGATCCGCTACGGCTACATGAACGGGATCGCGCTCGCGGTCCTGATCAGCCAGTTACCCAAGCTCTTCGGTTTCAAGATCGAAAGCACAGGGCCGCTGCGGGACCTCTGGGGGATCGGGAAGGCCGTCGCGGAAGGCCAGGCGAATTTAGCCGGCACGATCCTGGGCGTCGCGACCCTCGCCGTGATCCTGGTCCTGAAAGCGCACAAGAGAATGGGCGCAATCCTCGTCGCCGTCATTGCCGCGACCGCGGCCGCGGCCTGGTTCGACCTATCGCAAAAGTACGGCGTCAAGGTGCTCGGCGCGGTGCCGCAGGGGCTCCCCGCATTCGCGCTTCCGTGGCTTCAACCTGCAGATCTTGTCCCGGTGCTGACGGGCGGTCTTGCGGTTGCGATCGTTGCCTTCGCCGATACCAGCGTGCTGTCGCGGACATTCGCCGCGCGCACCGGCACGCGCGTCGACCCAAACCAGGAAATGATCGGGCTTGGCGCCGCAAACCTCGCCGCAGGCTTCTTCCAGGGCTTCGCGATCAGCAGCAGTTCGTCGCGAACCCCGGTTGCCGAAGCAGCTGGCGCGAAGACGCAGATGACGGGGGTCGTCGGCGCGCTGATTGTCGGGCTGGTGATCGTCGCCTTGCCCGCACTGTTCAAGGACCTGCCTTATGCGGCGCTCGCGGCGGTAGTCATCGCCGCGGCGATTGGCCTCTTCGAGTTCGCCGACCTTGGACGCATCTACCGCATCCAGAACTGGGAGTTCTGGCTGTCGATCGTGTGCACCGCGGGCGTTGCCGTGTTCGGCGCGATCCCGGGGATCGGAATTGCCATCCTGCTCGCCGTGATAGAGTTCCTGTGGGACGGCTGGCGGCCGCACTGGGCGGTGCTCGGGGATCCCGACGGGGTCGAGGGGTTTCACGACATCACCCGCTATCCGCAGGCCAAGCGGATACCGGGATTGGTCCTGTTCCGCTGGGACGCTCCGTTGTTCTTCGCCAACGCCGAACTTTTCACCGAGCGGGTGCTCGATGCGGTTGCAGCATCGCCGACGCCAGTACAGCGCGTCGTCGTCGCAGCCGAGCCGATCACGAGCATCGACGTGACTTCCGCGGACGCTCTCGTCGAACTCGACGAAATACTCGCTGCGCGCGGGATTGAGCTGTGCTTTGCCGAGCTCAAGGACCCCGTGAAGGACAAGCTGAAGCGTTTCGGTCTATTCGCCAGATTCGGCGAGGATCGCTGCCTGCCGACAGTGCATTCGGCAGTGCGCGCTTATCTGGGCATACGGGCGATCACGGCTAGCGCGTAATTCGCTTCAGCAGCCAAAACTTGGCGACGTCGGCGTCTCTCCCACGGCACTCGACCCCTGAGAGTGCCGGACGCGGAGACTGGCACCTGGCTTTGCCCAGCCGGATCTGATTTCTCTGGATGAAGCCAAGGAAGGGGCGGCACGGGTGTGCCGCCCCTCTCTCGACTGACGCCGCGTTCTCCAACTGAGGCTGCAGCTCGCGGTGTGGCGGGCATTCGCTCCCGTTACTTGCAAACGGCTGGTCCGCCGTTGCGGCGGGGATTTTGATTGCCCCTGGAACGTCAAATACGGATGTTCGCGTACGTGGATTTGCGTAACCAGTACCTGGCCGCGCCGAGACTGCCCGAGCTGCTCGGCACCTTGCCCCGAGCGGCTCCGTAAGCTAATGGCGCACGCGTCCGGCCGGCGGTTATCCCCTCTGGACAGCCCGTCCCTTTGGCGAGCGCGTACGGTGCTTTGGGTCCAATGCCCGCACCGGAACGCGCTTTTTCGCATTGGACGGCTGTTTGCTTTGGAAGACCGCCCAAGGACGTCGCTTTGGCATGGTGCCACCGCGGCAACGCATTGAACCAGGTCCGCATGCGGGAGCCTCGCCATGGTGGCTGGGCGCGGCAAGCGAATTTGAAACGACGAGAGACAACAATTCTATGGCAACCACGACATTCCCGTCCCGCGACGATTTCGCGGCCCTCCTCAACGAGAGCCTCGGCGGCGAGAACGAGGCATTCGAAGGCAAGGTGGTGAAGGGCACTGTCACGGGGATCGAGAATGACATGGCCGTCATCGACGTCGGCCTCAAGAGCGAGGGCCGCGTCGCCCTCCGCGAATTCGCGATGCCCGGCCAGCCGCACGGCCTCAGCGTCGGCGACGAAGTCGAAGTCTACGTCGACCGCGTCGAGAACGCCGACGGCGAAGCGATGCTCAGCCGCGACCGCGCCCGCCGCGAAGCCGCGTGGGACAAGCTGGAAAGCGAATTCGGCGAAGGCAA
>JBJMUN010000055.1:0-4025 GCA_045811185.1 Sphingomicrobium sp. | reverse complement strand
AACGTCGAGCGCTTCTGCGAGCTGCTGCACAAGATGACGCAAGAGACGCACACACGCTACCTCAACGTCACCCACAATGCCCTGACGATGAGCCGGATGGACCGGCTCTATGGAGTGACCATGATCGAGAAGGGCGTCAGCCGTCTCGTGTCAGTCGATCTTGGAGGTGCGGAGACGCTGCTCGCGGCAGAATAGATCCCGCAGAATCGATTTCTGCTATTGCGAATGACTTTCAATAACATTACTCGGTCCCCAAGAAGTCCAAAGGGGAACGAATGGACCGCCTGCATGCATTTCCGCTCTTTGCAGCACTCGTCTGCGCCGCGGCTCCCGCTCTGGCGACTGAGGCTGCGAAGGATGCCGCGGCCGATGCTGGCACCGGCGCCGGGCCGGACATCGTCATCACCGGCGAACGAATACCCTATGGCGTGAGAGTCACGACGACCGCGACCAAGACCGCCACCGACGTCCGAAACGTCCCGCAGGCCCTGACAATCGTGTCGAGCCAGCAGATCGCTGATCAGCAAATTCGCTCGGTCGGAGAGATGCTCCTGTTCGTGCCAGGAGCCTCTTACAATTCGGGCGAGGGCAATCGCGACACCATCGTTCTGCGTGGCAACTCGAGCACCGCCGACTTCTTCGTCGACGGCATGCGCGACGACGTGCAGTACTTCCGCGATTTCTACAACGTCGACCGGGTGGAGGTGCTCAAAGGCCCCAACGCCATGATCTTCGGTCGCGGCGGCGGCGGCGGCATCGTTAACCGAGTGCTGAAGCGGCCAAGTCTCAGCGTTGCGCGTAGCGGAATTGCGTCAGCGGACGGGTGGGGCGCCCGACGTTTCAGCGCCGATCTCGACCAGCCGCTCACGAGCGCCGCCGCAATCCGCCTCAATGGCCTTTACGAGAATAGCGACAGCTTCCGCCATCATGTCGATCTGAAACGATACGGGATCAATCCGACCGCGGCGCTGCTGCTCGGACCTGATACCCGCATCGACTTCAGCTACGAATATTTTCATGATCGCCGCACTGCGGACCGCGGCGTGCCGTCGCTCGCAGGCGAGCCGCTGCGCGGGTTCACGCGCGATTTCTTCGGCGATCCTGACGACAGTTTCGCAAAGGCCGACGTCAACATCGCGACGGTCGCAATCGAGCATCGCTTCGCCGAGGGGATGACGCTCAAGAACCGAACGATGGTGGGCGACTACAACAAGTTCTACCAGAACATCTTCGCGAACAGCAGCGCGGCATCAGGCATCGTCGTGCTCGGCGCATATAACAATCGCAACGACCGCCGGAACCTGTTCAGCCAGACGGACCTCGTTTGGGAAAACAAGCTCGCCGGGATCGACCAGACGCTGCTCGTCGGCTTCGAGTTTGGCCAGGAAAAGTCGCGCAACAAGCGGCTGACTGGCCGTTTCGTGGGTCAGAACTTCGTGCCGCTCAGCGAGCCCACGCTCAACGCGAACGTAGTCTTCGAACCGGCAGCAAGCGACGCCGACAACCGCGTTCACGCGAATGTTGCAGCGATTTACGCGCAGGAACAGCTTCGTCCGGCAAACTGGATCGAGATCGTCCTCGGCATTCGCTACGATAGCCTCAAGATTGATGTAGACGACTTGCGCGCGACCGGTGGCGGACAATTCGGCCGCACGGATCACCTTTGGTCCCCGCGCGTGGGACTGGTGTTTAAACCGGCCGAGAACCTCTCGATCTATGCGAGCTACAGCCGATCCTACCTGCCGCAATCCGGCGACCAGTTCAGCAGCCTCACCGACATCACCGAGGGCCTAAAGCCGGAGCGGTTCGACAACTACGAGTTTGGCGCAAAGCTGCAGTTGCCCGGCGGGCTCCTGGCGACGGCCGCCGTCTATAAGCTTGATCGCACCAACACCCGCGCCACGGACCCGATCTCCCATCTGACCGTGCTCACTGGAGCGCAGCGCAGCCGCGGGATCGAGCTCGGCCTCGAGCGAAGCGTCTCCAGCCGCTGGCTGATCGCCGGCGGCTACAGCTACCAGAAGGCCGAGATCACCGAGACCACCACAGCGGCGCCGGCCGGTCGGGAAGTCCCGCTGGTGCCGCGCCACAGCTTTTCCTTGTGGAATCGCTATGACTTCACCAAGCAAATCGGCGCTGGAGTTGGCGTGATCGCCAGGTCGAAGTCCTATGCGACGATCAGCAACCAGGTGAAGCTGCCCGGCTACGCGCGCATCGACGCGGCGCTTTATTATCGGCTGCCATGGGGCGTCGAAGCGCAGGTGAATTTCGAGAACTTGTTCGGAGCGCATTACTTCCCGGCGGCGAACGCTGACAACAATATCTCGCCTGGCGCGCCGCGGACGGTGAAGGCGACGGTCGGCTATCGCTTCTAGGCAGCGATTTCGGCTGCGCGCTCCCTGATCCGCTTGAGGTCGCGCACGAACAGTGCTCGCTCCTCGCGCCGGCGGTCCTCCTCGGGGATGCGCAGGAGAAAGCTTGGATGGACGGTGATCCAGCATTCGCTGCCGTCGGGGAGCGCCAGCGGCGCCCCGCGATTCTTGCCGATCGCCATCGCCTTGCCGAACAGGCTGTGCGCCGCGGTGGCGCCGAGCGCCACGGTGACCGGGGGCCGGATCAGCTCGCGCTCGTGGCCGATCCACCAGCGGCATGCCTCAATCTCGCCGGCGGCGGGCTTGCTGTGGATGCGCTTCTTGCCGCGCGGAACGAACTTGAAGTGCTTCACTGCATTCGTGACGTAGACGGTGGAGCGGTCGATTCCTGCCTTTTCAAGCGCCGTGTCGAACAATTGGCCGGCCGGTCCGACAAAGGGACGCCCGGCAATATCCTCCTGGTCACCTGGCTGCTCGCCAACGAACATGATCGAGGCATCGAGCGGGCCCTCGCCGAAAACGGTCTGCGTCGCATGCTTGTAGAGATCACAGCGCGTGCACTTGCGTGCATCCTTCAGCAGCGCTTCCCATGCGGCGCGCGAATTGCCGCCAGGCTCGATCGCGCGTTCGGCTTCGAGCGCGTGCTTCAGTCCTTCCTTCACGACGGAGGCGTCGATCATGTCCAGCTCCCGGCTACTAGCACTGGCGATCAGCGGCTGAACGAGCGAAGTCTGCGGCATGTTGCGCCAATATTTCTTGGGCATTTCGGTGGGCGATGCGCCGGCCTTCAGCGGTGCCGCGTACTAAGTGCGCCACATCACCTCGAGCTCGTCGCCAGAAGACCATGGCGAAGACGAAGGTTGCGGCGGTCGGACGATCTGATGCTCGGGTTCGAAATTGCCAAAAACGAACGAAGGGACCTGAAACTCGCCATCAAAATTCTTTCGGCCGCGAAGGCGAGGCCGGCATCAAGGAGAAGGCCGCCGAAGTCAGCTTCTGGCGCCCGCTTGCGGCGCGCTAGGGGATTGCTATCGCAGGACCATGATACGCGCCCTAATTCGATCCGCCGCCTCACTCCTTCCCCTCCTCGCGCTCGCGTCCGCGCCGCCTCCGGCGCGGGTCACACCGATGACGCCCGACGTCGTTGCAAAATATGATCCCGTCCTCGCCGAAGCCGATTATGTGAAGCGCGTCGCGATGGTGCCGATGCGCGACGGCACCAAGCTCTACACCGTCATCATAATGAAGAAGGGTACGCGCAACGGCCCGATCCTGCTGTCGCGCACTCCCTATGATGCGAAGGGCAGTACAAACCGCACTCCCAGTCAGTCAGTCGTCGACATCCTGCCGATCATGTACAAGGAGTTCGTCAACGACGGCTATATCATCGTCCAGCAGGACATTCGCGGCCTCCACAACAGCGACGGCGCGTTCGTGATGAACCGGCCGATTGTGGGCCCGCTCAATCACACCGGGACCGACGAGAGCACCGACGCCTATGACGCGATCGACTGGCTGGTGAAGAACGTGCCCAACAATTCGGGTAAGGTCGGGATGTGGGGCGTGTCCTATCCGGGCTTCGCTGCCGCCGTCGCGCTGGCCAAGCCGCACCCGGCGTTGAAAGCAGTCAGCCCGCAAGCGGCCTGGATCGAT
>JBJMUN010000054.1:0-37985 GCA_045811185.1 Sphingomicrobium sp. | reverse complement strand
CCGGGCTGAGGTTCAGTAATGATTTTCGCTGCTGCAAAGGACGAAGTGGCATCGGCAGTGCCGACGAGCGCCGCAGATTCATGTGCGGCGAAGGCGAAAGATCTGGTCTTGAACACATGCACCAACCTCATTGCGCCCGCTCCGGCGAAGGAATCGGTCGAATGGCGATTCGGTTCCGACGGCTGATCGATCCAAATCGTCGCAAGTCCGCGGGAGCCGATCGTAGCAACCCGCTCCAAAGATCTTTTCGAATAGCGATATGTATGATATCGATATTCAATAAAACTCACTGGAGTGGTACCCGATGTCCAACCACCAATCCGCGGCCCTTCCGATTGCCTACGTGATCCTTCGCATCTTGATCGTGCTCAATTGGCTCTACGGCGCGGCGATCCTCGGCCTCGTCGCCTTCACGTTCGTGAACGAGCGATGGTTCATGCGTGCCATTGACGTTCCTGCGGGGATGGATGCGACAGAGATCATGACCGGCCTGCGCGCGATTGCCTGCATCGGGTTGCTTGGCGTCCCGCTCAACCACGTCATCCTGACTCGGCTGCTTCGCATGGTCGAAACTGTCAGCCGCGGCGATCCTTTTGTCGCTGCCAACGCCTATCGTCTGAACGCCATCGCCTGGGCGCTCCTCGCGCTTCAGTTCTTGAGCATCATCATCGGCGCGATTGGCAAGTCGATTTCGTCCAAGGCGTTCCCGTTGCACCTCGACGCCGGATTCTCGGTCAACGGCTTTCTCGCCGTCATCCTGACCTTCGTGCTCGCGCGCGTCTTCGCCGAGGGCACGCTGATGCGCGAAGACCTCGAGGGCACGATCTGATGGCCATCATCGTCCGGCTTGATGAGTTGCTGCACGATCGGCGGATGACCCTGACGGAACTCGCCGCGCGGATCGACATCACGATCGCAAACCTGTCGATCCTGAAGACCGGAAAGGCGCGTGCGATCCGATTCTCGACGCTCCAGGCGATATGCGAGGTGCTCGGCTGCCAGCCCGGCGACCTGCTCCAGTTCAGTCGAGACTAGCGAGTGCTCGACAGCGTTGACGTTCAGCCTTTCAGCAGCGGCCACAGGATGAGGGCGAGGCCTGCGATGCTGATCATGAACGCCATTGTCCGGACAACCGGAATTCCGGCCGCATAAAGCGGCAGGTAGACGATCCGCGCACCGAGCCAGATCCAGCCGCCGAGCGCCGTTATCGCACTGGTGCGCCCCGCGACGACTACGCCGGCCAGCGCCACGATCGCAATTGGGAACGTCTCCTGGAAATTGGCCTGGGCGCGCGCCAGCCGGCCGGCGACGGGATCGAGCGGAGGCATGGCCTCGTCGCGAGGCCCGACGTTCCATTTGGTTCCATACTGCCGCGTCTTGAACCGTACAGCTGCGAAGATGTGGACCAGGAGCAGAAGCGCTCCCAGCGCGAGAATCCTGAGTTCGATCGGCATCGTCGGCCTCTTTCGCTAGGGCACCAGCACCGTGTCTCTCGCTCCCGGAAGCAAGTCGGGATAGTCGAGCGTGTAATGCAGTCCGCGGCTCTCGTGCCGAGAGAGCGCGCTTCGTATGATCAGGTCGGCGACCTCGACCAGGTTTCGCAGTTCGATCAGGTCCGGCGTCACGCGGAAGTGCGCATAATATTCCTTCACTTCCTGCCGCAGCATGTCGACGCGGTGCCTCGCGCGCTCGAGCCGCTTGGTGGTGCGGACGATCCCGACATAATTCCACATGAAACGTCGAATTTCACCCCAAGTCTGGGCAATGACGACTTCTTCGTCGCTGTCGGTGACGCGGCTTTCGTCCCACCCCCGGATCTCGGGTACATCGGGCAACGCGTCCCAATTGCCGGCAATGTGCTTTGCGGCCGCTTCGCCGAAGACAAGGCACTCGAGAAGGCTGTTCGAGGCAAGGCGGTTCGCGCCATGCAGGCCCGATTGGGTAACTTCTCCTGCAGCATACAGCCCGAGCGCATCCGTGCAGCCATTGGAATCCACCACCACCCCCCCGCAGGTGTAGTGCTGCGCTGGCACCACAGGGATCGGCTCCTTGGTGATGTCGATGCCGAGGCCCAGCAGCTTTTCGTAGATGTTCGGGAAGTGCGCGCGGACGAAATCCTCGTCGCGGTGCGAAATGTCGAGATGGACGTAGTCGAGGCCGAGCCGCTTGATCTCGTGGTCGATGGCGCGCGCAACGACGTCGCGCGGAGCAAGCTCCGCGCGCTCGTCAAGGCGCGGCATGAAGCGCGTGCCGCCGCCCTTCACGCCCGGCGGAAGCTTCAGTTGCCCACCCTCCCCACGCACCGCTTCGGTGATCAGGAAGTTCTTGACCTGAAGATTGTAGAGGCACGTCGGGTGGAATTGCATGAACTCCATGTTCGAGACTCGGCAACCCGCGCGCCAGGCCATGGCGATCCCGTCGCCGGTCGCTCCTCGAGGCGCCGTCGAATAAAGGTATGCACGCCCGGCACCGCCGGTTGCGAGGATGGTCGCCCTGCCTGTGAGGGTCTCCACACGCTTTTTCTTCCGGTTGTAGGCATAGAGGCCATGCACTGCGCCGCTGGTCGAGAAATGCGTCGCGTGCCGACCCGTCACGAGGTCGATTGCAACCATGTCCGGCACGAGCCTGATGTTCGGATGCTTTGCGGCAGCCGTCTCAAGCGCCTGCTGTACCGCATATCCCGTCGCGTCCGCGACATGAACGATCCGACGGTGGCTATGCCCGCCCTCGCGCGTCAGGTGAAGCGCGTTCCCTTCCTGCGCGAACGGCACGCCGAGGTCGACGAGGTGCCTTATCGCCCTTGGTGCCGCTTCGACGACATGTTCGACGACCCTGAGGTCGTTGAGGCCGGCGCCGGCGATCATCGTGTCGTTGACATGGGCGTCGAAGCTGTCGCCCTCTTCGAGCACCGCCGCAATGCCGCCTTGCGCCCAGCTGGTGGCCCCCTCGCCGAGTGCTCCCTTGGCAATCACGGCGACCTTATGGGTTTCCGCAAGGTTGAGCGCCGCAGTGAGCCCGGCCGCGCCGGAGCCGACGATGAGGACGTCGGCCGTGAGCTTCACGCGGCTTCCTGCGTTGCGGATGTGAGGCTCAGGAAAACGTCCTCGAGGTCCGGGTCACGTGTTGAAACGTCGACGATGCCAAGGCCATTGGCCGTAAGCGCAGTGAGAACCTCCCCGGCGTTCACCTTGTCCTTGCGATAAGTGATCTCGAGCGTTCGCTGATCGACCAAGGCGATATTCTCGAAGCAGTCGTTGGTCGGCACCTGCGCGATGTCGCGATCGAACGTGACGACCACGGCTTTTTCCTGCGCTTTGGACACCAGCTCGCGCGTCGGCTCATTCGCAATCACCCGCCCGTGATTGATGATGGCGATGCGGTCGCAGAGCTCCTCGGCTTCTTCTAGATAGTGCGTCGTGAGCACGATCGTGACGCCTTTCGCATTTAGCGCGCGCACGTAGTCCCACAGCTGCCGGCGAAGTTCGACGTCAACGCCTGCCGTTGGTTCGTCGAGCACCAGGATGGGCGGCGAATGAACCATCGCCTTCGCCACGAGCAGCCGCCGCTTCATGCCGCCCGAAAGAGTGCGCGAATAAGCATTGGCCTTGTCGGTAAGGTGCATTGCCGAAAGCAGCTCATCGCTACGACGATCGGCCCGCCTAATTCCATACAGCCCTGCCTGGATCTCCAGCGTCTCGCGCGGCGTGAAGAAGGGATCGAAGATGATTTCCTGTGGAACGACGCCGATCGAGCGCTTTGAATTGCGCGGGTGTTCATCGATGTCGAAGCCCCAGATGGACACCTTGCCGCTCGTCTTCACGACGAGACCCGCAAGGATGTTGATCAACGTCGACTTGCCGGCACCGTTCGGACCGAGCAGCCCGAAAATCTCGCCGCGCGGGACATCGAAACTCACTTCGTTCAGCGCGCGCTTGCCACCCGCATAGGTCTTCGACAGGGATTCGATGCAGATCGCGGGCTCTTCCATGCCTGCGCGGCATAAGAGCGCCCTCGTCGGGCGACAAGCGCGCCCGTGGTAAATGCGCCGTTTACCCTGATCGCTAGAAGCACCTTGACGTTAACCCTCTACGTCAAACTCCATGATTGGTGGACGTCGCGTGATCCCGTGGTCGGTCGCGGCGCTGGCGCTTTGTGCGCCGGCGACGATGCTGCACGCTGCCTCGAACGCCCTCATCAATGGCAATGCGCTGGTGATCCGACCCGTAACGGTCACCAAGACCAAGGACATGGACTTTGGCGTAGTTGCGGTGACGACCGCGGGCACGGCCGTTCTCGAGCCGAACGCCGACGCGATCAGCTCGACTGGCGGCGTGGTGCTCGCCGGAGGCAATCCGCACTCGGCGGAATTCGCCGGCGCCGCGCAGAGCTCGTCGGTCGTCAATATCAAGCTTCCGAACAAGCCGAGCACGTTGACTCGAGTCGGTGGCACCGAGACCGTCACGGTGAACAACTTCACGATTCAGGGCCAAAGCAAGCGCACGCTCGCGAAGGCGCAAAGCTTCACATTCCGCGTCGGCGGCACTCTCAACGTGGGTGCCAACCAAGCGGAGGGGACTTACGTCGGAACGTTCGACGTCACGGTCCAATATCCCTGATCAGCCTCGTCCGAGTTGAAGCGGAGCGGAGGCGTTGCTACCTCCGGCCAATGCCAGCCCAGCCCCCGCCCGAAATCATCCGAGTCTCGAGCCTTCAAGTCGCATGTGACGGCTCGGGAGAGATTTCGGCCGCTCTCGGTCATCCGCGCGTGTTCCTGAGGATCGACGAGGAAGCGGGTTTCGTCGAATGCGGCTACTGCGACCGCCGCTTCGTCCTTGAGGGGGGACCCGCGGACCAGCACGCGGCATGACCGCGCCCGATCCACGCCGGTTCCTCTATCGCGAGCTCGATCCCGATAACGCCAAGCGGCTGGCGTCTCGCCACCTCGCGGCTCATGACGATGGCGAGCTCTACCTGCAGTATAGCGCGAGCGAGGCATTCGGCTTTGACGATGGCCGGCTGAAGACCGCCGACTATCATTCCACCTCGGGTTTCGGTCTTCGCGGAGTGTCGGGCGAGACGACCGCATTTGCCCACGCGAACGAGATCAGCGAGGCGGCGATCGAGCGTGCCGCGGCGACGCTCAAGCTGCTCGACCCGCGCAAAGGCGAGGCTGCGCCGCCGCCGGCGCGAACCAACCAGGCAATGTACGGAGCCGACGATCCGCTGAGCCTTATACCGTTCGCCGACAAGGTCGCCCTCTGCCAGCGAATCGATGCCGCGGCCAGAACTCGCGATCCGCGCGTCTGCCAGGTCAGCGTCAGCCTCGCTTCGAGCTGGAGCGTCATCGACATCGTCCGCGCTGACGGGTTTGTCGCCTCAGATGTTCGTCCGCTGGTCCGCCTTGGCGTTCAGATCGTCGCAGAACAGAACGGGCGTCGCGAGACCGGCTATCACGGGCTGGGCGGTCGCTACCTCTACGACAAGCTGTTTGATGAAGCGCAGTGGAGCCGGGCAATCGACATTGCTCTTGCACAGGCGCTGGTGAACCTGGATTCCGTTGCAGCGCCGGCTGGCGAAATGCCTGTCGTGATGGGCTCGGGCTGGGCCGGCGTGCTGCTCCACGAGGCGATCGGCCACGGGCTCGAAGGTGACTTCAACCGCAAGGGGACGTCGGCCTTCTCCGGCCGTATCGGCGAGCGGGTCGGTAGCCCCGGTGTGACAATCGTCGATGATGGAGCGATGGACCAGCGCCGAGGGTCACTGACGATCGACGACGAAGGGACGCCGACGCGCCGCACCTGCCTGATCGAGGACGGCATTCTCAAGGGTTATCTGCAGGATCGACTGAACGCCCGGTTGATGGGCATGGAGGCGACCGGCAATGGACGTCGCGAGAGCTTCGCCCACGCGCCCATGCCGCGCATGACCAACACCTTCATGCTGCCTGGAAAGGACCAGCCCGGCGAGCTCATCGAGCGGGTGAAGGACGGCATTTACGCCAAGAGCTTCGGCGGCGGACAGGTCGACATTACGAGCGGCAAATTCGTCTTTTCCTGCACGGAGGCCTATCGCATCCGCGGCGGAAAGATCGCCGAGCCGATCAAGGGCGCGACGCTGATCGGCGATGGCCCGACGGTGCTCACCCGCGTCAAGGGCATCGGCAATGATCTGGCGCTCGACGAAGGCGTCGGCATCTGCGGCAAGGGCGGGCAGAGCGTCCCGGCAGGTGTTGGGCAGCCGACTCTGCTCATCGACGGTCTCACCGTCGGCGGCACGGCCGCGTGAGCGACTGGCGCTCGGACGTTCTCAGATTCTGGTTCGGGCTGCGGCCGGAGCAATGGTGGAAAAGCGACGCAGGGCTAGATCATCGGATCAAGCAGCAATTCCTGAAGCTGTGGACCGAGAAGCGGCAGCTTCCCGTTGAAGCCTTTCTCACCGATCCGCTGGCTGCGCTCGCCGCGGTGGTTCTCTTCGATCAGTTCCCGCGCAACATGTTCCGCGGCGATGCCGAACAATTCGCGACCGACCATCTGGCGCTCGCGGTCGCGAGGGCCGCTGTCGACAAGGATTTTGACAAGGACCTTGAGGGTCGCGAACGCGGGATTCTGTACATGCCCTTCCAGCACAGCGAGAATCTCGCCGACCAGAACCGGTCATTGCTGTTGTTCAGCGAGCTCGGCGATGACTACCAGCTTGGCTACGCGAGAAAACACCACGACATCATTGCGCGGTTCGGGCGCTTCCCGCACCGGAACAGGATGCTTGGGAGAGCGGCGCGGCCGGACGAAATTGCGGCCGGCGACGTCTTTCCCTGGTAGCTAGAGCAGGTGTGCGATGGGGCCCGGGTCGAAGCCCGCGTCCCTGAGGCAGCGCTCGACATCGTCGGCCGAAGCGCCTTGCTCGCGCTTCGCCAGTGCAGCTGCCAGCGCCGAGCGTGTTCCCGATCGGCAAAATGCCAGCATCTTGCCGCCTTCGGCTGCACGAAGCGCCTCCTGCATGCACTCGACGTCAGCAGGGCCGATGCCGCGCATGATCGGGACGAAGTGATATGCAATTCCTGCGGCGGCGGCGGCCTCTTCGATCTCGCCGGAGAAGGGCTGCCCCGGCTCCTCGCCATCGGGCCGGTTGTTCACGAGCACGGTAACGCCCCGCTCCGCCAGCCCGGCGACTTCATGCGGCAAGACCTGACCGCTTACCATCACCTTGTCGTCGAGCTGGCGTATCATGGCTTTCTTCCTACTTGGCGGCCCCGTCGGTGCCGCCGGTCAGCCCGTAATAGTCGAGATAGGGCTGGATTTGCGGATCGTGACCGGCCCACTTCCGGTACATTTCTGCAAGGTCGAGCGTGTTGCCTCGCGACAGGACCATGTCGCGGAAGCGCTGGCCATTGGCACGCGTCAGCCCGCCGTTTTTCTCGAACGTTGCAAACGCGTCCTGGCCGAGCATGCGAGTCCATGCATAGGCATAATAGCTCGCCGAATAGCCATTGCTCCAGATGTGCAGGAAATAGCTGGAGCGATAGCGGGGCGGCACGTCCTTGGTGTCGAACCCGCCCTTGGCGAGCGCGTCCGCCTCGAACTTGTCGACATCCTGCCTAGACGCATCGGCAGGCAGCGAGTGCCAGTCGAGGTCCAGGCGCGCCGCTTCCAGTGCCTCACCGACCTCATAGCCCTGATTGAACGTGCGCGCCGCGAGAATCTTCTGGACGAGATCCTGCGGGATCGCTTGGCCGGTCTGATAGTGAACTGCGTAGTGGGGCAGGATCTTGGGATCGAGCGCCCAATTCTCGTTGAACTGCGACGGGAACTCGACGAAGTCGCGCGCGACGCTCGTGCCGGACAGGGTCGGGTAGGTTTGCGAGGCGAACATGCCATGCAGCGCATGCCCGAACTCGTGGAACATGGTCGTCACGTCGTCCCAGCTGATCAGCGCGGGCTGACCCGGCGCTGGCTTGGTGAAGTTCTCGACGTTGAACACGACCGGCTTGGTGCCGCGCAGCGCCGACTGGTTGACCAGGTTCGACATCCACGCGCCACCATTCTTGTTGTCGCGCTTCCACGGGTCGATCATGAAGATCGCCAGCTCGCTCCCGTCCTTGTCGTAAACCTGGAACACGCGCATGTCGGGGTTCCAGGTCGGGATGTCCTTACGCTCCTTGAAGCTGATCCCGTAAAGCTGGTTGGCGGCGTAAAAGACGCCCTCCGTCAGCACCTTGTTGAACTCGAAATAGGGTTTCAAATCGTCATTGTTGAGCGCGTAGCGCTGCTTACGGATCTGCTCGGCGTAGAAGTTCCAGTCCGCCGCGGTCGGCTGGAAGTTCGCGCCCTGCGACTTTGCAAGCGCGACGATGTCGGACCATTCCTTGCGCTCCTTCGCAGCCACCGCCGGAGCGAGCCGATCGAGAAATCCGACCGCCGTCGCGCGGTCCTTCGCCATCTGGTCGTAGAGCGTGTAGTCGGCAAAGTTCGCCGCCCCGAACAGGCCTGCTTTCTTCGCCCGCAGCTGCGCGATCTCGCTGACGATTCCCCGGGTGTCGTTCGCATCGCCGTGCTCGGCCCGGTTAAGGCTCGCGTCGAACAGCTTCTGGCGGGTGTCGTGACTGGTCAACGACGACAGCGCCGGCTGCTGTGTCGTGTTCTGCATCGGCAAGAGATAGCCCGTGAGCTTGCGATCCTTCGCGGCTTCCTGGGCGGCTGCGACCTGCTGCTGCGAGAGGCCCGCGAGCTCGGAGGCGTCCGCCACGTGGAGCGCGCTCGCCTTGGCCGCAGCAAGGAGCTTCTGGCCGAACTGCGTCTGCAGTGTGCTTAGGCGCTTGTTGATCGCCTTGAGCTCGGTCTGCTTTGCGGACGGGAGCTCGGCACCGGCATGCACGAACTGCTTGTAGTAAACGTCAAGCAGCTTCGCCTGCTCGGGATTGAGGTTCAGCTCCGCCTGGTGCTCGTGCAGATATTTGAAGCGCTGAAACAGCTTGGCATTCAGGAAGATGAAGTCGCTGTGCGCTGCGAAAAGCGGCGCCGTCTTCGTGTCGGTCGCCTGAAGCGTGTCGTTGGTGTTCGCCCCGTTCACCGCGCTGAATGCCAGGCCGGCGCGCTCGAGCAGCGCTCCGGAGCGCTCCATCGCCACGACGGTATTGCCGAACGAGGGCGCCGCCTTCTGATTGGCGATCGCGGTCACTTCGCGTTTCTGCTGCGCCATGCCGGCGAGTAGGGCAGGCAGATAGTCGCTGTCCTTGATCTTCGAGAAGTCCGGCGTCTGCAGCGCCAGCGTGCTTGGTTTCGCGAACGGGTTCGACGGCGGCAGCACCGCCGTCGCGCTGTTCTTGGTTGCGGCTTTCTTGGTTGCGGCGCCGGCAGGCGCGGCGACAACGGCGATTGCGGCCGTCGCGAACAAAATCGTGCGGATCATTGCGTCCCTCAAATGATGCTTTGCAGCTCTGGCGCCTCTTCAACCGAGTCGCGCGTTACGCAAGCCTGAACATCAGCCGTTTGTCGAAAGGGCGTCGAGCATGGCTTCGCCGTAACGCTCGAGTTTGACTGCACCGACCCCCTGAACCTCGCTCAACTCGCTGAGACTGTGCGGTTTTCTCGCGGCAATCTCCCGCAGCGTCGAGTCGTGGAAGATGACGTAAGGTGGAACACCGTTTTCGGCCGCAAGCTTGCGGCGGGCTTCGCGGAGAGCGTCGAAAAGCGGATCTGCCGGACCGTCGAACCTTTTGCGTGCCGCGCGTCTGCGCGGCTGCGGGGCGGTAATTGAAAGCCGCTGCTCGCCTTTCAGGATTGGCCTGGCACCGGGGCCGAAGCTGAGGCCGCCATAGGCATCCGCGCGCAGTGCATCTCGAGCAATCAGAGCGCGTGCAACGGGCCGTACCAGCGCAAGCTCTTGAGCGCTGGCAATGCCGAACACCGACAACCGATGATGGCCGAAGCTGCGCACCTTTTCATTGTCGTTTCCCGCAAGCACCTCGGCGAGATGGCCGACGCCAAAGCGCATCTCGGTTCTGAACGCCGCTGACAATAGTTTTCGGGCAACTTCCGTTGCATCGATTGTTGCCGGGGGCTCAAGGCAGTTGTCGCAATTGCCGCAACGCACTGGCGGGTCCTCGCCAAAATGTCGCAGCAGGATCGCACGGCGGCAGGTCGGGGTCTCGATCAGCTCCGCCAGAGCATTCAGTCGCTCGCGTTCTGCGGCTCGTCGATCTGGTTCCACTTCCACTTCGATGCGCTGACGGGCGCGCGCGAAATCTTCGGCGCCCCAGAACAGCCATGCCTCGGCGGGATCGCCGTCGCGGCCGGCGCGGCCCGTTTCCTGGTAATAAGCCTCGATCGATTTGGGGATCGACGCGTGCGCCACGAACCGGACGTCGGGCTTGTCGATGCCCATGCCAAAGGCGATCGTCGCGGCAATCACCATGTCCTCGGACCCGACGAACGCCGCCTGATTTCTCGCTCGGACCTGCGGATCGAGGCCGGCGTGGTAAGCGGCAGCGCTCCGGCCGTCCGCAGCAATTTGCTCGGCTATCCGCTCCGCTTTGTCGCGGCTCGGTGCGTAGACGATCCCCGGCCCCGGCTGCTGCGCAAGCAGCATCTTGAGCTGCATCGTAAGGCCGTCGCGCGGGCGAATATTGTAGCGGATGTTGGGCCGGTCAAAGCCGGCAATCACCAGCCCGTCTTCACGAATGCCAAGTTGCGCCAGGATGTCCGCGCGGGTGCGCTCGTCCGCGGTGGCGGTGAGCGCGAGGCGCGGCACTTCGGCATGGTCGTCAAGCAGCGCCTTCAGTTGTCGATAGTCGGGGCGAAAATCATGCCCCCATTCGCTGACACAATGGGCTTCGTCGATTGCGATCAATGCAAGGTCCACCCGGTTCAAGAGGCGGCGGAATGCCTCGCCAGTCGCGCGTTCGGGTGCGACGTAGAGGAGGTCCAGTTCGCCGGCCTTGAACCGTTGGACAGTCTGCTCGCGATCGGCATCTGCCGACGTCAAGGAGGCCGCGCGCAGACCGATCGCATTAGCGCTTCGGATCTGGTCGTGCATCAGGGCGATCAGCGGCGAGATCACCACTGCAGTGCCGGCCCGCGCAACCGCGGGTAGCTGGTAGCACAGCGACTTTCCTGCACCCGTCGGCATCACTGCTAGCGTATGGCGTCCGGCGAGCACCCGGTTCACCACCTCCTCCTGCACACCGCGGAAGTGATCGAAGCCGAAGACGCGTTTGAGGAAGTCGTGCGGGTCGGTCATTGTCACTCTTGCTGGCGACCCAAGCGTCGCGATTGCGTCCGAGCCTTGGCGTTACTCCGCAGCTTGCGCAATCTCTTCCGCGAGCTGAGCTTCCACCTGCCGCTGCCAAAGCTCGGCATAGAGGCCGCCTAGATCGAGCAGTTCCTCGTGCGTGCCGCGCTCGGAGACGCGGCCTTGGTCGAGGACGACGATCTGGTCGGCATTAACGATGGTCGACAGCCGATGCGCGATCATGATCGTCGTTCGGCTTTTCGAGACCCGGTCCAGCGTTTCCTGGATCGCCTGTTCAGTTCGGCTGTCGAGCGCGCTCGTCGCCTCGTCGAGGACGAGGATCGGCGGGTTCTTCAGCAACGTGCGCGCGATGGCGACTCGCTGCTTCTCGCCGCCCGAAAGCTTTAATCCGCGTTCGCCCACCATCGATTGATAATGATCGGGAAGCGCGGCGATGAAGGTGTCGATGGCTGCGCCTTGCGCTGCCGCTTCGATCTCCTCCTGCGAAGCCTCGCTGCGGCCGTAGCCGATATTGTATCCGATCGTGTCGTTGAACAGCACGGTATCCTGTGGGACGATGCCGATCACTGCCCGCAAGCTCCTCTGGCTGACTTCGGCAATGTCCTGTCCATCGATCAGGATGCGGCCCGAGGAAGGATCGTAGAAACGATAGAGCAGCCGTGCGATGGTCGACTTGCCAGCCCCCGATGGTCCGACGATGGCACAGCTGGTGCCCGCTGGAATCTCGAGGTCGAGGCCCTGCAGAATCTCGCGACCGGGATCGTAGCCGAAGCGGACATTGTCGAACCGAATGGTGCCGCGCTCGACGCAAAGCGCCGGAGCAGCTCGCTTGTCGGTCACCTCGGCGGGAGTGTCGAGCAGATTCCACATCGCTTCCATGTCGATGAGGCCCTGGCGGATGGAACGATAGACCCAACCGAGCATGTCGAGCGGCCTGAACAGCTGCAGCAGCAGCCCGTTGATCCATACGACGTCACCCGGCGTGAACCGCCCTCGGCTCCAACCCCAGACGGTGAAGACCATTGCGCCCGCCATCATCACGTTCGTGATCAACGCCTGCCCGACGTTGAGCCAGGCGAGCGAGACCTCGTTGCGGACCGAAGCGCGGGCAAAAGCGCCGACCGCCTCTTCGTAGCGCCGAGCCTCGCGGTCCTCGGCGCCGAAATATTTGACCGTTTCGTAGTTCAGCAATGAATCGACGGCCCGGCCGATCGCCTTGTTGTCGACCTCGTTCATGTCGCGCTGGATCTGAGTGCGCCAATCCGTCACCCACCGGGTGAAGGCAATATAGACGGCGACGATAGCCAGCGTCGCGACGACCAGTCCGGCACCGAACTTCACAAAAAAGATGATGCATATGGCGGTCAGCTCGATGACCGTCGGCGCGATGTTGAACAGGATGAAATAGAGCATCATGTCGATGCTCTTCGTTCCCCGCTCGACGACCTTCGTCAGGGACCCCGTGCGGCGCTCGAGGTGGAACCGGAGGGACAGCTCGTGAATGTGGCGGAAGACCTTGCCGGCCAGACGCCGAGCCGCGTCCTGCCCGACCTTTTCGAAAATCGCGTTTCGCAGATTGTCGAACAGAACGCCGCCCAATCTTGCCGCAGCGTAGGCCATCACGAGCCCCGCAACGAGAGCGAACGCGGCGTTTGCGCTCATGCGATCCACGGCGAGCTTCAGCGCGTACGGACCAAGCAAGGTGACCGCCTTGCCGGCGAGTACCAGCACTACGGCCACGATGACGCGCGTCTTCAGCCCGGCCTCGCCCTTCGGCCAGAGCATCGGCAGGAACCGCCAAAGCGCTGCAAAGCCTGCGCTGGGTCTATTCTGCAAGGTTTCTGCTGCCGCTGCCATCGGCCGCCAACTTAAGGACGCAGGTCGCGCGGAGCAAACAGGACGGCAAAAAGTTCTAGGGAACTCCGGCGAAAATCGGCGGTTGTTTCAGCAACTTATCGGGGATTTTCAAATGGGACCGGGTTATTTCGTCATCGCCATCCTCGGCTGCGCGGACGGTGGAAGTGCCTGCACGCCCGTGGCCACCCTTCAGACGCGTTACGAGAGCGTTGCCGAATGCTCTGCTGCAACTGCGGGGGCGCTCGAGACCAACAGCAATTTCGACTATCCGACGCTGGTCGCACGTTGTCGCGCCTCTCGTTCCGACGACCGGGCTGACGTGAGGCCGGAGAAGCCGCTGCGCGTCGGTGCCAGTAGGGGCTAGTGCCGCCGGAACCGCCCGTTCTCGCAGCGGTTTGAAGGCCCAAGGAGAAAGATTCATGGGCAAGGACAACAGCCACCGTTCCGATCAGCCGCTAACTCAGAACCAGAACAATTCGATGTCGGAGGATCCCGCCGATGGTCAACGCCTGACCGACAAACCCGGCGCGATCGGCAAGACGCCTGCCGAGAAGGCACCCGACAATGACGCTCAGAACCAGGCTACGATCGAGGAATTCGGGCGCGAGGGCCTTGGCGTCGCGCCCAAGGAGTAGTCGCCATGTCGGACGTGATGGAGCCGATGGTCCATGAAGACCAGCTGCCTGGCCACGAAAGCGAGCTCAAGCCGAAGCCCGATTGGAAGCCGAGGTACAAGGGCTCCGAGCGTCTGAAGGGCAAGGTCGCGCTGATCACGGGCGCGGACAGCGGCATCGGCCGCGCAGTCGCTGCCTTGTTCGCGCGCGAGGGCGCGGACGTCGCAATCATTTACCTGTGCGAGCATGACGACGCGGCGGAGACCAAAAAGATCATCGAGGGTGAGGGCCGGCGGGCGATCGCCATCGCCGGCGACGTCGGGGACAAGGGCTTCTGCGAGGAGGCCGTCAGGAAGACCGTGGATCAGCTCGGAAGCCTCGACATCCTCGTCAATAATGCCGGTGAGCAGCATCCGGACGAGAACATTCGCGACATCAGCGAGGATCAGCTGAAGCGCACCTTTCAGACCAACATCTTCGGCATGTTCTTCCTGACGCAGGCCGCCCTGCCGCATCTCAAGAAAGGTTCGGCAATCATCAACTGCACGTCGGTCACGATGTACAAGGGCTCGCCGCAGTTGCTCGATTACAGCGCGACCAAGGGGGCGATCACCGCCTTCACGCGGTCGCTTTCAAAAAACCTCATCAAGCAGGGGATCCGCGTCAACGCGGTCGCCCCGGGACCGATATGGACGCCGCTCAACCCGTTCGGCGGCCAGAAACCGGAGGACATTCCGGAGTTCGGAAAGGACACGCCCATCGGTCGACCCGGTCAGCCCAATGAGGTGGCGCCGAGTTTCCTGTTCCTGGCGTGCGAGGACTCCAGCTACATGATCGGGCAGGTGCTGCACCCCGACGGCGGCGACTTCACCTCGAGCTGACCGGAATCGAACGCTACAGGTGTAGCGCCTGTCCGTTTTCGAACACCGGCCTCCGGTATTTTCGCCACCCACGTTGGGAATTTTTCCCATTTAGCGGCAGCTATGGCTGGTGAATGTCACCATCTGCAAAGTTCAATGACTGAAAAATAACGACTTTTCCAGTTTGGCACGCCCCATGCATTTACTCTGGCATGGGCCCGGTGGTCGGGTCCAGCGAGAGTAAGAAAAGGGGTTTTACAATGTTCACTGTCACTTCCATCCGCGAAACCGCCACGATCTTCGCCGGTGCTTTCGTTTCTGCGCTGCTCCTCGTTTCGGCCGCTACCTCGCTGCCGATTGCGTGAAGCCACCGAGTTCGAAGGAAACCGAAATGAACGGACGTTTCCTGATCAACCGCGGCGACGCCAAGGTCATGGGCGTCGCCGCCGGCCTCTCCGACTACACCGGCGTCGACTCCACCATTGTTCGCCTGGGCCTGATTGCCCTAACGTTGCTGACCGGTCCGGTGATGATTTTCCTGTACATCGTGACAGGGCTGCTCGCGCCGCGGCAATAGGCGCGAGCCGCTCTTTTCCGCTGGCGGCCGCAGGGTCATGATGGCGGTGTGAGCGACCTCTACTTTCTCGAGCGCTTCGTCGAAGCCCAGCAAGGAATTTTCGACACTGCTCTCGCGGAGCTGAAAGCGGGTCGCAAGCAGAGCCACTGGATGTGGTTCATCTTCCCCCAACTCGCCGAGCTCGGCCGCAGCCCCACTGCGAAATTTTACGGCATAGCCTCGCTCGACGAGGCTCGGGCCTTTCTCTCTCATCCTTTGCTCGGGGAGCATCTTCGCGAGGTCGTCGAAGCGGTAATCCCGTGGGCGGAACGGCGGACAGCCGAGGCGATCTTCGGCCCGGTCGATGCCATGAAGTTTCAATCGAGCCTCACATTGTTCGATCTCGTTGAACCGGAAGGGCCGTTCGAAGAGGCCATCGAGGCATTCTACGGCGCGCCTGACGAACAGACCCTCGCGCTTTTGAACCGACAGCGGTAATCACCGCACCCAACGGCTCAACTGAACCCTGGGAGACTGCCATGCGCAAGTTGCTGTTTGCTCTAGTTGCTTCGACGCTCGCCATCACTCCGGCAACGGCTGCACTCAAGGTCGGCGACAAGGCGCCGGACTTCACGACTACCGGCGCAGTTGGCGGCAAGGAGTTCAAGCTCCACTTGGCGGACCAACTGAAGAGGGGCCCGGTCGTGCTCTATTTCTTCCCGAAGGCGTTCACCAGCGGCTGCACTGCCGAGGCCCACGCGTTCAGCGAGTCGATCGGCGAATTCAAGAAGGCGGGTGCGCAGGTAATCGGCATGTCGGCCGACAATATCGGGACGCTGAAGGACTTCTCGGTCAAGGAGTGCCGAAGCGCGTTCCCCGTCGCAACCGCGACACCCGACACGCAGAAAGCCTACGATGTCGCCTGGGCCGCGCACCCCGGGATCACCACCCGCACTTCCTACGTGATTGGCAAGAACGGAAAGATCGTCATGGTCCATGACGATCTCAACTTCAGCGAGCACGTCTCGAAGACACTCTCTGCTGTGAAAGCCTTGAAATAGGTTCAGTTCACGTTCCGGCCATTCGCCGGGCATGGGTGGACGGCAAATTCCCCGTGACACAGCTCGAGCGAGGATGAGGGGCGCCTGTCCGGAGGCGCCCCATCTTGATGCCGCCGTTAGCCCGCCGCCGTTTCCTTCGAGACAAATTTGCTGAAGCGGCTCTCGCCCTCGCCGTGAAGGAATGCGAGATCATTCACGTCGAAGATCTCGAAGAATTCATCCCAGCCGATCCGTCTCAGCCTGTCATCGTCGTTTCCCCCGGGTTCGTCGAAATCGATCCGCAACACTCCCCCGCCCCGGCTGCCGCCCTCGGTCGCTGCCACGACCGCAGGATGGCCGCCATGGCCTTCGACCCATTTGCGGATCTGATCGTGGTCGGTGGTGGTCCGTGCGCTCGACATGGCCATTCTCCCTCGAAAAGTGATGGCGAGTGCCGAATGATCGTCGCCCGACGTCGGTTCCGCGCCGCTACTCCAGCCGAACGGGGGTCGCCGCGAACTCACCGACAACGGTCGTCCACTCGCGAACGTGCCATCGCTGGACGAGTCCATTGATCACATAAGGGTCGGCGCGGGCAAACGCTTCCGCGGCCGAAGCGTCCTCGCCCTTAAACATGAGGACTGCGCCGTCGACGGGGTCGGCAAGCGCCCCCGCTAACACGAGCTCGCCGCGCGCCTGCGCAGCCCAGGCATGGCGAAGATGCGCCGACCGGAACTGCGGCCGTCGCTCGAGATAGTCAGGAGCGCCTTCGTAGAACATGAGGAAATGTTTCATTGACCCCCCGTTTTAGGGCGCTGATCAAATGATGCATATCGCAAGTCTCTGAAGACGTGGAACAATAGTTCCCTAAATGATCGTTATCAGCGTCAAACCAGCCACTTAACGAATCACACTTTGTCCGCTCACAGGCGCGGTTTGGCGTTATCGCGAGAACCTAGCGCTCGCGGGACGGTTGTTGTCGTCATGAGGAAAATTACCCATTATACGCGAACCGGCGCCCTCCCCGCGATTGCCGCGGCCCTGGCGCTCACATCAACCACGGCTCTTGCTCAACAGGCGCAACCGGTCCCCACCGATACCGCGCCTCCGACAGCAGCGGAGCCTGCTCCGGCAGCTGAGGCGCCGCCAGTGACGGACTCAACCTCGACCGCACCGCCGGACAGCGCGGTCCTGGCGACGGAACCGGCAGCGAGCACGAAAACGACGACGGTGAAGCGCAGCACGCGGACATCGACGGTCAATCCCGCAAAATCGACCCGTTCCGCCGCAGCAAGAACCCACGGAGCGGCGGCTGCAGCGCCTGCGCCAAGCCTTTCCGCCTCTACTGCCGCCCGGCCGGGGGCCTCCCCATCGGACGTTGCGCCCGTTGCACCCGTTGCGCCCGTTGCCGAGACGAATGCCAGCCCAGCGCCGGCAAGCACGAAGCCTGGCAGTTCCGACAATATGGTTCCGATCGCCGCGGGCGGCGCCCTCGCACTTCTCGCCCTCGGAGGTGCTGCGGTCGCCATCAACAGGCGTCGTCGGGCCCATGAAGAGGAGTGGCTCGACGAGGAGCCGACGTACGAAGAACCGGGCAATGCGGCTGTTGCGGAACAAACTCGGCATGAGTCCGAGCTCCACGAACTGCAGCCTCCGATCGTCGCTCCCGAGCCGTCGGCCTTCGCATGGGGCAATGGGCAGGCCGCCGATCCCCCTCGCTCGAACATGGACCCGGACGACGACCGCATGCCGGGAGAAACTTGGGTGCAGCGCGCTTATCGGGGGCCGAGCGCGAACAACCCGTCCGTATCCCTTCGAAACCGCCTCAGACGCGCCGCCTTCTTCGACAAGCGCGAGCGTGACGTCGCCGCAGGCGTCGCCGAGCCGGTCGACATGGATGCCGGTCTCCCCGACGCCATGATGGACGAGCGCGAGTTCGCCTAGGATCAAGGCAGGACGAAAACGAGGACGGCGCCCGGGCCACTGGGCGCCGTTCTCGTTTTGGCGACCCTGATCTTAACCCTTTCTAAGCACCCTGGGCGCAAGAGATGTGCCCAAGTATTTGCTCAAGCGGAGGGGCACGCAAAGATGGGGGCGCCCGTTACTGGCACCAAAGCGGCCGACCTGCCGTCGGCCGAGACGTTGCTGACAGCATTCAAGACGATCGATGCAAGCGAGCGGCGCCGCCATGCGAGCGTACTCAATTACTGGCTGTCGATTCGCGGCGAGAAGGAATTCCCGCCGCTCCACGATCTCGACCCGCTCGAGCTCTCCGACGCCGGGCCTCAGTCGATCCTCATGGAATTGATCAGCGGCGGCCATGACGCCGAGATCAGGCACATGGGTGAGGCGCTTCGGGATGGCGGCGACTGGCCGGAACGGATCATGGACGCCGACTCGCCTTCGGTCCTCTCCTGCATTGCCAAAAAGCTGCCGATCGTCGCGATCAGCCGCGACTTTCTCGCTTTCGAAGATGAATTCGACAGTGGTGACGGGCCGGCGCACTGCTGGGTGACCTTGCTACCGTTGAGCGCGGGCGGCGCCTGGGTCGATTATGTCTATGCCTTGGTGAGCGTCGAGGCGGCGTCTTCCAAAGCGGAGAAGCCCGCAAGATCGAGGAAAGCGCCGGAAGTCGAGGAATTCGAAGAACCGGTAGTCGAGATGGGCGAGGAGCCCGTCGCGGCGGAGCCGGTACCGGACGAGACCGTCGACCTGGAAGAGAATATCATCGAGCTCAATCAGTCCCCGGAGGAAGCTCCTTCCGAAACGTCAGTCGTCCAGGAGATCGATGAATCCGCGGACGAGCCACAGGCTGAGGGCGAGGGGCCCGCGACCCGAAGTGGGAAGTCCGGACCCGGCTTCTCCAAGCTACTGGACAGTCTTGCCGGGCTAACCGGATTTTATGGAAGCCAGCCAGTTCAGGTCGAGCCTGTAATGCCCGTGACCGACGAGACGGAAGCAGACGCCGAGAGCGTAGGCGACGAGCCGACCGAGGAAGAGGCGGTGCCCGAAGAAGCCGTCGCGGAAAAGGTCGAGGAAGCTGAGCCGGAACTCGTCGCCGAGGAAGAGACGGTTCTAGAAAAGCCAGCGAAGAAAGAGCAACCCACCAGAGCATCGGAGGGAACCTTGCAGGACAAACTCACCGACGTACGCGCCAAGGCCGACGAAGCGCGAATGGCCAAGCTGCGCGCCAATGCCGCACTCTATGAGGGGCTCGGCGCCGCCTACGACTTCGCCCTCGACGCCGAGGAGGCGCCGGAGGAATATTTGCGCCTGGTCGAAGCGCAGGGCCTCAAGATCCAGCTTCGTTCGCCGATGAAGCCTGTCGTCAAGCTGGCGTTCGACGGCCTATGCGACGACGCCACCATCAAGCAACTCGAGGCGGTGCTCGCCTGGGCCTTCGACGAGGAGCTGCCGCGCGGCACGCTCGCCGAGCGTATCGAAGCCGCCGGCGGAATTGCTCCCATCCTCAACGGCGAGGCGAAGGCGGCCTGAGGGCCGCCTTGGACAAATTGCAGGTCTAACGGCTCTTCGCGCGCTCGCCGAGACGGAGGCCTTCGACAACAGCGTCGACTGCGCACTTGCGCGACAGATCGGCAAGAACAGCGATCTGGTCCTCCTCCGCCGACCGGGCGAGGCGATGGGTGCGTGTGGCGATGCTTCGCAATTCCTTGATCGCCGAATCCGGAAGACGGCTTTGATCCGCGAGCAGCTTGTTGAACACCGCTTCGGAAAGGGGCTTTTCAAACTGCAGGCCGATGAATTCCTGACAGTGCCAGACTACCCGGCAGAACTGCGTTTCAAGCCCGGCAATGCTGAGCCACACCCAACTGTCGTCCTCGACAGTCGTGGTGCACTCGATTCTGCAACCCTGGGTCGACATGTCGATGACGCGCGCATTGACGCGGCTCCGGGTGCCGTCACGCATCATTGCGGTGAGGCGAAGCGCGGTACGCTCGGCGCGGCGGCGTTCCGGCTTGACGTTTGCAGCTTGTGCCATGGCGAGTCTTACCCCTCGAGGCGTTGTGCTCGTCGAATCGTGAACAAATGGTTGTAACGAAGAACGAGAGGCTCCTGCCGGCGCGAGCTGAGCGAGCGGCGACAAGATCGGGGAGCTGCTCGCAGCGCTGACGAGTCGCTGCAATCGTGAGAGAAAAAACAGATGGCGAAGACCTGCAAGGCAGCAGATCTCCGCCACGATACGCTTGTTCCCTCCCCCGGCCGGAAGAAAAGGGGCAAACCGGCCGATGTAGGGGTTAACTAGATCGCTCGGCCGGCCGATGTTTTGCACTTCGCGACAATCTTTGCGCAGTGCGCGCCATTCTTGACCAAGTGAATGGATTTACTGCCTTTTGCGGATGAGCTTGGCGATGTGGCGGGAAATCCAGGCGAAGGCCTGGGGGTCAGGGGTCTAGCTCCGATCGAATGCTCCGAGGATCGGGCACTGACCGCTGCGCTTCCTTGCGCAGGCGATGGCGAGGCCCGCAAGCGCGTCGCGCGCTTCGCGCAGCTCTTCGATCTTTGCGTCCAGCGCTGCGACTCGCGCTGTCGCCAGCTCGTGCGCGCGGGCGCGATCGTCAGAGGCGCTGAGTTGGAGCAGCTCGGCAATCTCGTTCAGCGTGAAGCCGGCACCTTGAGCGGAGCGGATGAAGCGCAGACGCTTCACGTCCTCCTTGCCATAGCGTCGAACCTCGCCCGCCGGTCGCGGCGGCTCTGGCAGCAGGCCCCGCCGCTGGTAGTAGCGGACGGTTTCGACCCCTACGCCGGCGGCCTTGGCGAGCCCGCCGATCGTGTCCTCATTTTTTGCTTGATTCCGTACCATGGTACGGAGGCCATAAGCCCTTTGTCCGCTGTTGGACAACAAGGAGAATGACAATGGAAAACACCGTCACGAACGAAAGCACCCTCACCTGCAGCTGCACCAAGGGCGGCTGCCGCTGCAATCCGTGCACGTGCAAGAACTGCAACTGCTGAGTTCAGGAGCCGCCGCTCGGCTTGCTGGGTGGCGGCCTACGCCTTCTCATCTCCCGCACACCTCCGCGCCACCCCTCGAGGAGAGGCGCGTCATCGTATCTGGGGACGTGTTGATGGTGATCCCGGCGTCGCATTTGCGAAGCTGGAAGCGAACCTTGCGCGCTCGAAAATCGAGCGAAACGCGCCGGAATGTTTCCAAGATGTCCGTTCCGAGCAGCAGCGCTGGCTCGTTCGAAAGACCGAACAGCTTGAATGGCGGCACGTCGGCAAAGGCGATCGGCACGTTTTGAAGTTCGACCGAGCCGAGTTCGAGCTGGCCGATGACCGCCAGTTGCAGCTCGACGGTTACGCCGGTGACGCCGGTCACCGGGATTGTCACGAACTTGTCGCGATTGTTACGCATGAGCTTGTCGCGAAGCGGGATGTTGCCGATGGAAATCTCGGTCCCGGTGTCAATGACGGCATCGAGCGGCAAGCCTGCAGCGCGAACGTGGGTGAGGATCAGCTGGCCGCGCTGGCGCCTGGCGATGATGACGATGTCGTCGGCAGAGAATTTCTCCGGACGACGCGCGTCTTCAACCTTGATCAGCTTCTTCTCGAAATCCATCAGCAAACGTTGCTCAACGAGCGCGTCAATCCCGATCATGCCGTCGCCGCCGAGGTCATACTCATTGAGTGCTGGCATCTCGAGGTTCCTGACGGTCGTCGGGCCAACGGTCAGAGCGTCGACCTTCACGCGGTCGACGAGGCTGCGGGCCGTCATCCCGTTGAGGATGGCGGGCGTACTGAGCGGCAGACGCAGATTTTGTGCGATGCGCACGCCGACCGCCGACGTGTCGGCACCACTGTCGACAATGAAGCGATAGGGACCATTGCCGTTCAGCATTACGTCGACGCTGAGGCGTGTTTCGATCTTGCGCGCCTTCACGTCCTGACCGCCAACGGAAAGCGAATTGTCGATGACGGCGGGCGGGAGCGGCGGGACGTTCGGCGGCGTCGCTGGTGCCGGCCTCGGCTTCCCGATCTTCGGCGCCTGTGCACCCACAACATCGCCGAAAACGCCTGAGAGCATCAGGGCGGAGGCGAGGATCAGTACGAAGCGACGCGCAGGCAATCGGTCCTCCAAAACTAAGATGCGCCTTATCCGCCCCAATGCCCAGTCCGGCCACGGATAATAGACATATGACCCGTCTTTTCGACGGGAGACGGCAGCAATTCCGGAGCTTTGGCGATGAAAGGGCTTGGACGTCCGCCCTAAGGCGGAAACCAGCGCCTCGTCGTCAGACGAGCCTTGTAGCAGTTGCCTCGACGGTCAGCGGCTCGGGAGTGCGTGGCGCGGGGTCAGGCCACTCGGTTACGACATCTTCGGGATCGACCGTCTTTTTCACCGGCTGCGCGCGTCCTTCGCTTACCGGAATGTGGTGCGTACGGTCGCTGGCGATGCGCGGGAAGCTGATCGTCAGCAGGCCATGCGCTATCGTCGCTTCGACGGTGTCGGGGTCCGGTGCGAAGGGCAGTTGGATCGAGCGCTCGAATTGCCCGTAGGATCGCTCCGAGAAAAAGACGCGCTTCCCGGCGTTGCGGTTCTGCTTGTCGATCGTGATGGTCAGGACGTCGCCGCTCAGGCTTATGTCGATTTCGGTCTCCGGGATGCCGGGGACCTCGGCCGTCAGCCAGACGATACCGTCGGCTTCGCTCGCGTCGATGCAGGGCGCCGAGCTCCCGATGTGGTTCATCTTTCGTGGCAGCTCGAGAAATGCGTCGTCTTCAGGCGCTCGATTCCTGCCCTGCGAAGCCATGCGCCGCCTCCCCTGCATTGGGACCTCACGCATACTGACACCTTACGCGGACGGCTCGTCCGCCTCGTCGGTAGAGTAACCCAGAAATTAACACTTATCTAGCGGCACATAACTGGGCACTCGGGCCTTGATGCCCGGCGCGAGGCCCGAGCTATCCGTCCCTCACATCACCGGTTGAGGGATCTTCATCTCCGCGACCTGCTGCACGCGGCCGGTGACCTGGGCTTCGGTCAGCGTGTCGGCATATTCCTGGAGGCCGTCGATCATCCCGGCCTGGTTGACGTGCATTACATGGCAGAATTGCGCGGACAGCGAATTGCCGGTGGCCTTGCACTTCCCACGATAGCGGCCCGTGCTGATCACGTAGTCGCCGGCATCGATCAGTTGCTCGAGGTCGCAGCGGAACTGGTCGAAGTCGCGGTTGGTCGGCGTAAATACATTGTCCCGCACCGCCTCGAAGCTGCGATAGGGATTGCCTGCGGCATAGAGCGAGTTCTCCGCCTCGTTCCACAACAGGTTGTGACTGAATCCCCGTTGAAGGGTTTCGAGATCGCCGCGATTAAACGCATCATAGAGACCGCGGACGGCCCGTACATTCTGTTCTGACATGCGATGTCTCCGGAGGACCAGCGCGGCGCGTTGCGCCTCCGGGCGACATGTCCGGCAGCGAGCACCGCGAACCGACTCGCCAGTTGATGCTGACGGCGCGTTTATACCACGGATCGATCAGCCGTTGCGGGTGCGGGCGCTCAAAAAAATTTTCCTTAATTTGAGTCGCGGCCGGGGGCTCTTCGGCAGCAGGCGAGTTGCTTGGCCGAGCTCAGATCCGCGCCACGAGCTTCACCGACGTCGGCACAGTGTCTGCCGATACTGCTGTGAAGTCGTGTTCCTCTGGGGACCAACATCCGACTTCCCGCGGCATTCTTTTTGTGAGCCGGAGGATAAATGATGTCCCCGCCATGGGCTCGTACGCAGGCCCGACCCGGCGATGTGCTGCGCAGTCACTGGCCTGGTTGCGGCAAGCGACCGGAGCCGGGCCTGCGCATGCTCCCGCTCCACTCCACCGTTCCAACTGTTTCAGCGTGCGCTGCGTCGATGCGCTAACGGCCCTGAGGCTGCGCCGGCTTTGGCTGCTGCGGCTTCGCCGCAGGTTGCGGCTGGCCGGCGAGGCTCTGTATCAGCTGCATCTTCGTCTGAACGCCCTTGGCGCACTCGCCCATGAGGCCGCCCGCATTCGCGTCGGTGATCGTCTTCGACTGCTGGTCGAACAGCGTCTTCATCTGCGGCGCGGTCGTCTGATTGCTGATGCGGCCGAGATAGAAATAGAAGGATGCTTCGGCTGTCTTCTGGGCGTTGGCGTCCTTCGACTGCTTGGCGAAGACGTTGCTGAGGAGGATGCAGCGCGCGTCCGTGCCACTTTGGGCGGCGGCGGCTCCGCTGGTCGCCAGACAGGCTAGGGCGATGACGAGACGGGTAACTTTCATCGTGGAAACTCCGGACAAATGGGGGCGCAGCGCGCTCGTTCGGCTTTAGCGCCTCTCACCTGAACCTCCCAGCAATGCTTGGCGGTGCGGTTTCGCCAAGACCGGTGCAAGCTCGTCGAGGTGCTGGCGAACCGCTGATGCCGATTACTCCGCCGCGGGCACGTACAGCTCGCCGCCTTCGTCGTGGAAGCGCTTGCTCATTTCGGCCATTCCGGAATCCGCGTCGGTTGAGGCGGCGTTCTGCTCCTGCAATCGCGCAAAGTCCCGGACCTCCTGCGTGATCTTCATCGAGCAGAATTTCGGCCCGCACATCGAGCAGAAATGGGCCGTCTTGGCGCCTTCTGCCGGAAGCGTCTGGTCGTGGAAGGCCTCGGCAGTGTCAGGGTCGAGCGACAGGTTGAACTGGTCGCGCCAGCGAAACTCGAAGCGGGCCCGGCTCAAGGCGTCGTCGTGGAGTCGGGCAGCAGGGTGGCCCTTGGCGAGGTCGGCCGCATGGGCGGCGAGCTTGTATGTGACGACGCCGACCTTCACGTCGTCGCGGTCCGGAAGACCGAGATGCTCCTTGGGCGTGACGTAGCAGAGCATCGCCGTACCGAACCAGCCGATCATGGCGGCGCCGATCGCCGAGGTAATGTGGTCGTAACCCGGCGCAACGTCGGTGGTCAGTGGCCCCAGCGTGTAAAAGGGCGCTTCGCCGCAGCTTTCTAGCTGCTTGTCCATATTCTCCTTGATCTTGTGCATTGGCACGTGGCCCGGACCCTCGATCATCACCTGACAGTCGTGCTCCCAGGCCTTCTTGGTGAGCTCGCCGAGCGTGTAGAGTTCCGCGAATTGGGCTTCGTCATTGGCGTCGGCAGTGCTTCCGGGGCGCAGGCCATCACCGAGGCTGAAGGCGATGTCATAGGCCTTCATGATCTCGCAGATCTCATCGAAGCGCTCGTAAAGGAAGCTCTCGCGGTGATGGGCGAGGCACCATTTGGCCATGATCGAACCACCGCGGCTGACGATTCCGGTGACCCGCTTGGCGGTCAGCGGGACGTAAGGCAGGCGCACGCCAGCGTGGATGGTGAAATAGTCGACGCCCTGCTCGGCCTGTTCAATGAGCGTGTCGCGGTAAATCTCCCAGGTCAGGTCCTCGGCGATGCCGCCGACCTTCTCGAGTGCCTGGTAGATGGGAACGGTCCCGATCGGCACGGGCGAGTTGCGGACGATCCATTCGCGCGTGTCGTGGATGTTGCGGCCCGTCGAGAGGTCCATGACCGTGTCGGCGCCCCAGCGGATCGCCCACACCATCTTGTCGACTTCGGAAGCGACGTCGGAGGCAACTGCGCTGTTGCCGATGTTGGCGTTGATCTTGACCAGGAAGTTGCGGCCGATCGCCATCGGCTCCGATTCCGGGTGGTTGATGTTGCTGGGGATGATCGCGCGGCCGCGGGCGATCTCGTCGCGGACGAACTCGGCCGTGACGAAGTCGGGGATGGCGGCGCCGAAGTCCTGACCGTCGCGCTGAGCGTCCAATGCGGCTTCGCGGCCAAGATTCTCACGGATGGCGACATATTCCATCTCGGGCGTGACGATGCCGCGCCTCGCATAATGCATCTGGGTGACGTTGGCGCCAGGCCGGCCGCGGAGGACGCGCTTGCGGACGTTTGGAAAAGGCTGAACGCCGCCGCTCCGGTCGGGGCCGAGCTGGCCGTTGTCCTCCGGGCGGACTTCGCGCTGGGCGACTTCCTCGACGTCGCCGCGACCCCGGATCCACTCGCGGCGAAGCTCGGACAGGCCGGCCATGATGTCGATGCGCCGCTCCGGATCAGTGTATGGGCCGCTCGTGTCGTAGAGGACGACCGGCGCTTCGCCGGAGGTTCGCTCGAGGTCGACTGCGCGCATCGCGACGCGGCGATCGCCAACGTAGATCTTGCGGCTGCCGCGGATCGGGCCGGTCGTAACTTTCAATTCTGTGCTTGCCGGGACGTCGGCCATTCGACTCTCCTTCTCCCTACGCCGGTATGAGCCGGGTCAGGTTCTATGGGTCCCGGCGTTCACGCCGATCTCAGCTGCTCAGGGCGGCTCCCCAGGGAAGAGTCGCTCTTAGGACCCGAGTGCTCGTTGCGCCAGCGGCCCGGCCCTATTTCTGTTGGGTGGCCTGCGCTTCGGCGGGCGTCACGGTCCCGTCGTGGTTGGCGTCGGCCCTGTCGAATTTCGCCAGCTGAATCGCCCGGAACTCGGCGAGCGTGACCTTGCCGTCATGATTGGAGTCGAGCGACTGAAGCGTCTGGTCGGTCGTCTCGGCCACCTTGACCGCCGGCGTCGCCGCGGCGAACTCCTGGAAACTCAGCTGGCCGTCCTTGTTGGTGTCGAGCTGCTTGAACTTGGCGAGCATTTGCTGGGTCAGCCGCGATTTCACGAGATCAACGTTATGTTGCTGCTCGGCGCCGAGTTCGGCCTTCGTGACGATTCCGTCGTGGTTCGTGTCCATCCGGGCGAAGTTGGTCTCCACCGTTGCCGCATAGGCGTTTCGCGTCACGGGCTCGGGTCCCCGGGGCTGGGCAGGCGGCGTCTTCTGCGCCAGAGCGGGAATGCCAAGGACGCTCATTGCGGCAGCGAACAACACGTACACGCGTCTGGCCATGGTCTCGTCTCCCCTGCGGGTCGCAGGCAGCCTAGGTCATCACCGCAGCACCGCAAGTGACAAGATGAAAGTTAGCGGGCAAACCGCGCGGCAATGACCAGCCAACTGACGCACCTCGACCGGCTCGAGGCGGAAAGCATCTTCATCCTGCGCGAAACGATCGCAGAAGCGGCACGGCCAGTGATGCTCTATTCGATGGGGAAGGACAGCGCGGTGATGCTTCACCTCGCGAAGAAGGCATTTTTGCCGGGTCCCCTGCCCTTTCCGCTGCTGCACGTCGACACGACGTGGAAGTTCCGGGACATGTATGCGGTGCGCGACAAGGTTGCCCAAGACCCCGCCATCGAGCTCATCGTCTATCGCAATCCCGAGGCGCTCGACCGCGGCATTAACCCGTTCGATCATGGTCCGCTTCACACTGACATGTGGAAAACGGAAGGGTTGCGGCAGGCTCTCGACAAGTATGGCTTCGATGCAGCGTTCGGCGGCGCTCGGCGTGACGAGGAGAAAAGCCGCGCGAAGGAGCGCGTGTTCAGTTTCCGTGACCGCAACCATCGCTGGGACCCAAAGCGGCAGCGGCCCGAGCTGTGGTCGCTCTACAACGTCCGGAAGAGCAAGGGTGAGAGCATGCGCGTCTTCCCCTTGTCCAACTGGACCGAGCTCGACGTGTGGCAATATGTGCTGCGCGAAGGGGTCGAGGTGGTGCCGCTCTACTTCGCCGCTGAGCGGCCGACGGTAGAGCGTGACGGCCTCGTGCTGATGGTCGACGATGAACGCATGCGGTTGGAGCCCGGCGAGGAGGTGGTGAGCCGTACGGTGCGCTTCCGCACGCTCGGCTGCTACCCGCTTTCTGGGGCGGTCGAGAGCGTGGCAGCAAGTATCGAGGAGATCATCGCGGAAATGCTCGCGAGCACGACGAGCGAGCGCCAGGGCCGCGCGATCGACCGCGACGCCGGCAGCGCGTCGATGGAGAAGAAGAAGCAGGAGGGTTACTTTTGAACCGCCCTGCGGATGTCAGGTCCTGGCTCGCCGACCAGGAGCGCAAGGAGCTTCTGCGCTTCATCACGTGCGGCAGCGTCGATGATGGCAAGTCGACCCTGATCGGGCGCCTGCTGTATGAAACCAAAGCGCTGTTCGACGACCAGCTCGCGGCGCTGGAAGCGGACAGCAGGAAGCACGGGACGCAAGGCGACGCGATCGACTTCGCGCTGCTGGTGGACGGCCTTTCCGCCGAGCGCGAGCAAGGCATCACGATAGATGTCGCCTATCGTTATTTCACGAGCGAAAAGCGCAAGTTCATCATCGCCGATACGCCGGGCCACGAGCAGTACACGCGCAATATGGTGACCGGCGCATCGACTGCCGATGTCGCGGTGCTGCTAGTGGATGCGCGAAAAGGCGTGCTGACGCAGACGCGGCGGCACGCGTTTCTCGCGCACCTTGTGGGAGTCCGGCACTTCGTGCTGGCGGTAAACAAGATGGACCTGGTCGATTACGACCAGGACGCCTTCGGCACCATTGCCGCAGAATTTCGTTCATTCGCCGACAGGATCGGCGTTTCGGGCGTCGTGGCGATACCCGTTTCGGCAGTGCGCGGCGACAATGTTGCCGGACCGAGCCCAGCGATGCCCTGGCACGAGGGCCCAAGCCTGCTCGATCATCTCGACACGGTGACGCTCGACGCGGATTCAGACGTGGCAAAGCGGCTGCGAATGCCCGTGCAGTGGGTGAACCGCCCCAATCAGGACTTTCGCGGCTTTGCGGGACAGATCGCATCGGGCACAATGACGAGCGGCGAGGAGGTTCGGATTCTGCCATCCGGACGAGTGACGCGGATCGACCGCATCGTCGGCCCCAGCGGTGATCTTGTGCAGGCGATCGCCGGTCAATCCGTGACCGTGACGCTCGCCGACGAGGTCGACTGCTCGCGCGGCGATGTGATCGCCGCGGCTGCCGATCCGCCGGAGGTTGCCGACCAGTTCGAAGCCACCCTCGTCTGGATGGACGAACACGAGCTGATCGCGGGGCGCGGCTACTGGCTGAAGATCGGCACGCAGATAGTCACGGCGAGCGTCCACGAGCCGAAGTACGAGATCAACGTCAACACGCTCGACCATCTCGCTGCCAAAACCATCGGCCTCAACGGCATCGGCGTCGCCGAGATCGCGACGGACCGCGAGATCGTGTTCGAGCCCTATGCGGTCGCGAACTCGAGTCCCAACCGTGTGCTCGGCGGCTTCATCCTGATCGACAAGCTGACCAATGCGACGGTGGCGTGCGGGATGCTGCACTTCGCGCTTCGGCGGTCATTGAACATCCATCGCCAGCATCTCGACGTCAGCCGCGAGACCCATGCCGCACTCAAGGGTCAGCGGCCAGCCGTGCTGTGGTTCACCGGCCTGTCCGGAGCGGGCAAGTCGACTATCGCCAATCTCGTCGAGAAGAAGCTTGCTGCGTTCGGACGGCATACGTTTCTGCTCGACGGCGACAATGTCCGGCATGGCCTCAACCGCGACCTCGGATTCACTGAGGCGGACCGGATCGAGAACATACGCCGGGTGGGTGAGGTCGCTCGGCTGATGGCGGATGCTGGCCTTATTGTGCTCACCGCCTTCATCTCGCCATTCCGGGCCGAGCGGGAGATGGTGCGCACGATGCTGCCGGAGGGCGAATTCATCGAAGTGTTCATCGACACGCCGCTCGCCGAAGCCGAGAAGCGTGACGCCAAGGGTCTCTATGCCAAGGCGCGCGCCGGTGAGCTCAAGAACTTCACCGGCATCGACAGCCCGTACGAGGCGCCGGAATCGCCGGAAATCCGCATCGATACGACGGCGCTCAGTGCTGAAGCTGCTGCCGACCTCATCGTCAAGGAACTGATGAAGCGGACATGACAAGGCCCGGTCTTTCTGATCCCGGGCAGCGGCGTGACTATCTCGCCGAGCTTCGGCGGGTCTACCGGCCGTGGCGCTGTGGTGCGCTCGCGTGCCTGGTGATTGCGCTGATCGGCAGCCTTACCGACCCCGTCCACGAGCGTTTATGGACTGTGCTGCTGATCATTGGCGCGATCATGACGATCGGCGTGATCATCGCCCGGGCACGCTACCACCAGCGGCGGATACGCGGCTAAGATCACCAGGTGTAGGCAAGTCCAGCCGCGGCAAGCCACTGGCCGGCGCTGCCGCGATCGGACACGATCGGCGAGCGTTTGAAGTCGCCTAGCAAATGCGAATATTGACCGGTGCCGAAAATCGAGAAACCGTGGAGGAGGTCGCCAGTCAGCGACTGGTTGACCAGCAGCCCGACTTTCCAGTTCTTCATCCCGCCGTCGGCATCGAATGCCGCAAGTCCGCTCGCAAGCGAGGCGGCGGGCGTGATCGAATAATAATAATCCGCATACCTGTTGCTGACGAACTCCATCCCGGCATTAAGTCCGACGTAGGTCGAGCGCGACACAGGAGTGGAGAATTCGACGTTGGGGCTGATGATGGTTGATTCGTGCGCGTTGCCGATGTCGTGGAGGATGTCGACCCGGAAGCCGAGCCGGTCATAGGGGTTGGTAAGGCCGTTGATGCCAATTCCTGCGAAGCCGCCCGCCTCGATCGCCGTCTTGGTCTTTGGTAGCAGCTCAACGATGTCGTCATGGATATGGCGGCGCTTGTTGAAGCGGGCGCCAATCGCCGGGCCGAACTCGAAATCGACCTTGGCGCTGCCGCGCGGGATCACATCGACGTAGAGGTAAGCGCCGCGCGTCGTGAACGCGATGCCGTGATAGCGGCCACGGATCGCTGCCGCGGGAATGAGGCGATAGTCGTCCGAGCCTTCGTAATCGGCGGTAATGCCAAGACCGCCGGCAATGGTCAGCGTATCGCGCGAATTAACGTCCGCCGGACTCGGTAACTGTCCCGCCGCGGGCGGGTCCTGCGCGAGCGCAGGCGAGCTCAGGCAGCAAGCGGCAAGCGCAAGGCTGGCGAAACGGCGCACCACTTTTCCCCTGTTATCTTCCAATGAGCGTCATGACGATGAGCGGTAGAGAAAGTTCCGGCGCCGTTGCGAACGGTCCGGGCCTTAGTCGCCGCTGCCGGGCTCCGCGCTGAAATATTTGTCGTACTTTCCCTCTTCGCCCTTGTGCTCATCGGCGTCGGCTGGACTGTCTTTCTTGCGCGTGATGTTCGGCCATTCCGCCGAGAAATTGGCGTTGACCTCAAGCCATTTCTCAAGGCCGCTTTCGGTGTCGGGAAGGATTGCTTCCGCCGGGCATTCCGGCTCGCAAACGCCGCAGTCGATGCACTCGTTCGGGTTGATGACGAGCATGTTCTCGCCCTCATAGAAGCAGTCCACCGGGCAGACCTCGACGCAGTCCATGTATTTGCAGCGAATGCAGGCGTCGGTAACGACATAGGTCATTGGTGTTCGCTCCCTCTGGGCGCCTCGCTAGGTCGCGGGTCTCCGCTCGTCAATTCCCAGCTCCTCATAACAGGCCCGCGCTTCGGGCGCGGGGCCCCGGCGCGTCGGCAGGCTGAGCACGCGCAGGATCCGCACCTCACCGCGAAGCGGAAGCGCAACGACGCTGCCGACCCCGACTTCCTCGGAAGGTTTCTCGATCCGCTTGCCGTCAATTCGCACGTACCCCTTGTCGATCACGCTTTGGGCGAGCGTCCGGCTTTTCACGAGCCGGATGAAGAACAGGAAGCGATCGATCCTCACTTGCGGCGGAGTTTCTCCAGCTCTGCAAACGCATTGGACGGATGCGTTCTGCGATCCGGGGGAGAACCACGGCGACCGCGCCAGCGCCATGCCTCGCCCGCCTTGGTAAAGCCGATCTCGTTCATCAGCCGTGCAATCGCATCCTCGCCAAGGCCAACGGAGGTCGCGAGCTCGCGGTCAACGGGGTCATCGCCGCCGGCCGAACGCACCTTGTGCGCATGACTGGCGAGCCGGTCCGCGAGATCGATTCGGATCCAGCTTGGACCGAGACGGCGGTAGGCGAGAGACGCTCCGCGCGGATCGGCGTCGGAAATGAGCGTGGCGGCGCCCGGGGGCGGAAGCGACGGCATCCCCTGGTTCTGCTTCACCGCGAGAAGTGCGGCACGCCAATGCTGGGCCGCAGGCTTGAGCAGCAGTGGTACGAAGACGTCGAGGGGCCCGAGCCGAACTCGAAGCCGATGCAGCGTCTGCCGATCGGCATGCTCGAGATGCGCGATTGCGCTCAGCGCTGACTTGCGTGGCACTACTCCGCCGGCGTCGGCGAGCATGGCGACAAGAGCGCGCACGCCGGGCGAGCTCGCCGGGTCCGTGGCGGCCATTGCGAGCTGCTGGAGCGGGCTGAGATGCCTGCCGATTTGTGCCTCGAGCCAGCGCTCAAGGCGTTCGCGCAGCGCTGCGCGGGTCGGGGCCGACAAGCGGTCGAGCGCGCGCGCCGTCCGAAGCGCGGGCTCGAGCAGCGAGCGGCCGGGCGCCAGGCGAGCGAGGACGTGGCCCTCCCACGCGACGGCGAGCAAGCCATTGTCTTCGACGGTAAGCTGGAATGCATGATCCTCGGCCTCGACCAGCGCCCGGGCCCGGCGGTCGAGCTCGTCGCCCAGACGTCGCTCGGCTGCCGCGAGCAGAAGGCGCTTGTCCGCAAGGCGCGCATTGGGGTCGACCCGGAAGTCGAAGCCGCTCAAATGGCCGATCGGCTCGGGACCGACGCTGACCTCACCGTCGGCGGCAACGGTGACCGGAAGTGCGTCGGCGCCGCGCGCACCAATGTCGCGCACCAGCACGGCAGTCCGGCGGTCGACGAAGCGCTGGGTCAGCCGTTCGTGCAGGGCGTCGGAGAGCCGCGCCTCGACTTCGCGGGTGCGCTCGGCCCATTTAGCCGGCTCCTTCAGCCAGTCCCGACGGTGGGCGATATAGGCCCAGCTGCGAATACCGGCGAGACGGTCGGCGAGCGCCTCGATGTCGCCGCTCATGTTGTTCAGGCGCCCGACCTCGGCGGCGAACCATTCGTGCGGCACGTGACCGCCTTCGGCGATGTAGCTGTAAACGCGCCGGATCATGCGCGCATGATGCATCGGCCCGACCTTGCGGAAGTCGGGGAGGCCGCAGACGGCCCACAACCGCCGCGCCTGATCGTCGCGCTTCGACACGATGGCGGGGTCTTCCGCGATGAGTTTCAAGACGGCAAGATCGATGGCTTGCGGCGCCGGGCGTAGTATCGGGTCGTCGCTCTTCGCCTCGAGACTGCGGATGAGCATCCGCACGTCGCTGAAGTCGAGGTCCGCGTTGCGCCAGTAGACGGAGTCGAGCGGACGAAATCGGTGCTCCTCGATCGCGTCGATCTCCTCCTCGCTGAAACCTCCGCTCTCCTCGGTGAGGCCGAGGGTTCCGAAGGTACCGTCCTTTTGATGACGGCCGGCGCGGCCGGCGATCTGCGCCATTTCCGAAATGGTAAGGCGGCGGTCGCGGCGACCGTCGAACTTGTCGAGGCCCGCGAACGCGACATGGGTCACGTCCATGTTGAGACCCATGCCGATCGCGTCGGTCGCAACGAGATAATCGACCTCGCCGCGCTGGAACATTGCAACCTGCGCGTTGCGCGTGGCGGGTGAGAGGGCGCCCATAACGACGGCCGCGCCGCCCTTGAAGCGGCGCAGCATCTCGGCAAGCGCGTAGACCTGCTCGGCCGAGAAGGCGACCACGGCGGAGCGCGGCGGCAGACGCGAGAGCTTGACGTTCCCTGCATAGCGCAACGTAGAAAAACGGGGCCGACTGACGATCTCGGCCTCGGGCAGGAGTTCGCGGATGATCGGCTTCAACGTCTCGGAGCCCAGAATCAATGTCTCCTCGCGGCCGCGGGCGCGGAGCATTCGGTCGGTGAAGACGTGCCCTCGTTCGGGATCGATACCCAGCTGTGCCTCGTCGATAGCGGCGAACGCAAAGTCCCGCTGGTGCTCGTCCTCATGGTGGCCGTCGCCGCCGGGAACCGGCATGCTTTCCGCGGTGCACAAGAAATATCGGGCTGTCGGCGGAACGATGCGTTCTTCGCCCGTCAGCAGTGCAACCTGCTTTTCGCCTTTCATCGAGACGACTCGGTCGTAGACCTCGCGGGCCAGCAACCGGAGCGGGAAGCCAATGACGCCCGAGCTGTGCCCACACATCCGCTCGATCGCCAAGTAGGTCTTGCCGGTATTGGTAGGTCCCAGGATCGCCCGGACCGGAGCGTCTGAACGGCGCGCCATCATTGGTGAATGTGGCAGCGCTTTCGCCGGGCGCAAGGTTCCTTTCGCCGCCAATTTAGGCCGGTATTAACCTTGATCCGCGATCACGGCTCCGTGTCGATGTCACGGAGCCCTTCGCACCCAATGCGCCAGTCGTTTGCAGCTGCCTGGCTGCGGCCGGGATGGAAGAGCGCGGGCGTGCTCGCCCTGTTATGCAGCGGTGTTGCCTGGGCGTCCCTGCCGCGGCCTGGCTACCGCTCGGTCGACGAACAGCCTCAGTGGCGGGCACTTGGCGTATCTCCGCTTTTGGGGGGCGGCGCGAGCGGCATGGCGATGGCACCTACGGATGCAGTCGAACCTGTCGATTTCGTACCGCGGCGAAAAGTGGTTGCGGCGGCGGCTGTGGCAGCGCCAAGGCCTATCGGCGCGCCCACCGGCCCATTGCGAATCCGCGGCCACGTCGGCGACGGCCTCTATTGGTCGTTGCGCGCGGCCGGAGCATCGCCACAGGTCGCCGCTCAATATCTCGCCGCGCTGGCGACCGAAATCGATGTCGGCGACGTCGGTGCGACCGACAGCTTCGACATGGTGCTCGGGAGCAACCGCGAATTGCTTTACGCTGGTCTCGATCGGGTCGCGAACTCCGACGTGCAGCTCGTCCGATGGACTGCCAACGGCCGGAGCGAGTGGATCGACGCTGCAAACGTCGGCAAGCCCGCGCCCGTCAGCGACGGAATGACCTGGCCGGTGGCTGGGCACATCACCTCCTACTTCGGCTATCGCTACCACCCGATCTTGCACTTTACCCGTTTCCACGCGGGCATCGACTTCGGTGCAAGCTGGGGAAGTCCGATCGTCGCAGCCGCCGACGGGCAAGTCGCGGCGGCGGGCTGGTCCGGCGGCTACGGGCGGCAGGTCCGGATCTGGCACGGCGCCGGGCTGACGACGACATACAGCCACATGAGCGAGATCGTCGCAGCGCCGGGAAGCATGGTCCGCCGCGGCCAGCTCATCGGCTACGTCGGCTCGTCGGGCCTCTCGACGGGCCCGCACCTTCACTACGAAGTGCTGAAGGGCGGCACGCCCGTAAATCCGCTCGGCGTCAGGTTCGTCAGCTCGCCGATCGTCGACACGCATCTTGCAGATGCGGTTAAGGCGCGGCTGAAGGCGCTCCTGGGCATTGGATTGAAACAAGGCTGAAAACCCTCTGCCTATTGTGATCGCGCGGAACTGAATGCGGGGAAGTTGCCGGCTGAAGAACTCAGTTTGGGGATACGACGCGCCTTGCTCCTTTCGCCGTCGCCCCAGGTTGCTCGACCCGTTGCGCCTGGCCGCTTTCTCGGCGATGATTTCCTAGCATTTTCGCAATTGCGACAAGCGCTTAGCAATGGGGGTAGGAGTGGAGGAGAGAAAAGAACAAGGGATATCGCCCGATCTTCCCTACGAGCTGCAATCAAAGATGTTCGACCAGCTGGCTGCATTCAGCCTCGGCGGGGCCGGTCTGACGGTCACGCTCATCGGGTCGTTGCTTCGCAATGCGCCGGCCGTCGTTTGGCTCGCGGTCGTCGAGTTTGCGATCGCGGCACTGGTTTCGATGGCAGCGAATATCAACCTCATCAACGCGCTGTTCAAAGGGACCTCCAGCCAATCCAAAAGCCGCATGATGACGGCGATCGCCAGCGTCCTCATTGGAATGGGCATCGGTTCGCTGGCGATGAGCGTCTATATCGACGGTCAAAGCGGGAGCGACGGGGCGCGGCGGTTATCAGCGGCAAGGACCGACGTCGATCGCTGACGAGGCGCTTGCGTCGGTCTAGGAATTGCCGCCGAACGTGTGTCTCAGCTTGTGTGAGGACTCGACCGCGATCTTGAACGTCCAGGCAAACCCCAGCGCAGAATAGACGGCAGCGCCGATCAGGATCGCGACTATGCCAATGACGACCGCTTCCCTGATCCACTCGAATGCGCTGTCGCTTCTGGTTAGCCCACTAGTCATTTTCGATCACCGTCCAGCAGCGGCAGTGCCGCGAGCGCGCTGGCGCGGCAGAACCTGGTCCTCCGCATCCCCACAATTCCCGATGGCTAACTCTCGTCGGGCATAGGGAAGCTGGCTAGGTGGGCCATCAGGATTTGGCTGTAGGCTCTTGCGAAAAGCCGATTAGCGGCCGTGGCCGCGCCAGCGCTTGATCGTCCGGCTGATGATGCCTTCCTCGTCGCCGGTCTCGCGCCACATGCGGGCAAAGCTCGGATCGGACGAGGCCGGACGCTTTTCCGGCTCGAGGTCGTCGAAGCGGACGCGGATCGGAATTGCGACGCCTTCGCCGCAAACAATGCATTCGCGGTTCCGAAGCGCCGGAATGGCGTCGAGGAAACCGCGCGCGCCTTCAGGCATGGCGGCCCGGACGCAGGCCTGGTCGCGGTCGTTGTTCAGGCGCATCGAGATGATGGTACCGCATTGCGAGAGCACGCCTTCGGCAAGATCTGACGGGCGCTGCGTGATAAGCCCCAATGACACGCCGTACTTGCGGCCTTCCTTGGCGATACGCTCGAGGATCTTGCGGACCGCCTGCGCGCCCGAATTCTCGTCCTTCGGAACGTAGCGGTGTGCCTCTTCGCAGACCAGCAGCAGCGGACGCTGCGCCTCGGTCCGCGACCAGATCGCATAATCAAACACCATGCGCGCGAGCACGGATACCACCACGCTCGTGACTTCCGACGGGACACCCGAGACGTCGACGATCGAGATGGGACGGCCTTGGCTTGGCAGGCGGAACAGCTTGGCGATGAAGCCGGCCATCGAGTCCGACACCAGCATGCCCGAGAACATGAAGGTGTAGCGCGGGTCGGCGCGAAGCTCGTCGAGCTTGGTCTTGAGCCGCTGATAGGGAAGCGTGTCGCCGGCGCGCTCGAGCTTGCCCATCTCGTTGACGAGGATCGTGTTGAGGTCGGCGAGCAGATAGGGGATCGGGCTGTCGACCGTGACCTTGCCGAACTGGCTCATGTCCTTGCCCTTGGTGCGCGCGGCAAGCAGGCATTTGGCAAGGATGTCGGCGTCGCGCTGGCGCTCGGAATCATGGGTCGTCAGCATCACTTCGCAATGCTCTTCGAAGTTCATCAGCCAGTAGGGCAGCTGGAGGTTGTCGACGTTGAACAGCTCGCCGCAGCCCTTGAACGCGGCCGAATATTCGCCGTGCGGGTCGATCATCACGATATGACCCTCGGGCGACAGCTGCGAGATGCGGTGCAGGATCAGCGAGACCGAGGTCGATTTGCCGGTACCGGTCGATCCCAGCACGGCAAAGTGCTTGCCGAGCATCGGATCCACATAGAGCGCGCCCCGAATGTCGTCGGTCGGATAGACCGTCCCGATCTCGATATGCGCCTCGTCGCTCGCGGCGAACACGGCGCGCAAATCCTCGGTGCTGACGGCATGGACCTCGCAGCCCGGCACGGGGTAACGAGTGACGCCGCGGCGGAAGTTGCTCATGTGGCCCGTCGCGTCGCGACTGCCCTCGCCGAGGAAGTCGACGTTGGCGACGACCTCGCCGCTCTCGTCGGCCTTCATCGTGCGAACGTTGGCGATCAGCCAGTTGGTGCCGACGACCATCTTGACCTGGCTTCCGACCTGGCCCGACATGGCGACCGCCGGGTCCTTGCTCGACTGCAGGGCGAGCAGGCTCCTGGTGTCCATGCAGATCTGGGAGCCCGAGCCGGCGATCTCGATCA
>JBJMUN010000053.1:0-8518 GCA_045811185.1 Sphingomicrobium sp. | reverse complement strand
GACATTGGATCTTTCCTTTCTCTTCAGCCTGATCCGGAACCCGTCCGGGGCTTACTCTCGTGATTATTTGGGGCGCTTGGCGCCGTACTTGGAGCGGCTCTGCTTGCGATCCTTGACGCCCTGGGTGTCGAGAACGCCGCGAAGCACGTGATAGCGGACGCCCGGAAGGTCGCGCACACGGCCGCCGCGGATCAGCACGACGCTGTGCTCCTGCAGGTTGTGGCCCTCGCCCGGGATGTAGCTGATGACTTCGCGCTGGTTGGTCAGGCGGACCTTGGCCACCTTGCGCAGCGCCGAGTTCGGCTTCTTCGGGGTCGTCGTATAGACTCGGGTGCAGACTCCGCGCTTCTGCGGGTTCTGCTCCATCGCAGGGACCTTCGACTTGGCCTTCTGCGGTTCGCGACCCTTGCGGATCAGCTGGTTAATCGTTGGCATGAAGCCCTTCACCTTTCATTGCCGGAAGCCCCGGCGGTTACTTTGCCCAAAGCAAAAGCGTGAAGACCTGATGACCTCTGGCCATCCGGGCTTCACGTTATGAGCAATGTTCAGCTCTTGTCCGGCGCTAGCGATGAAACCCTGTCGCTCGGACGGGCGGGCACATAGCGGGGACGTGGTGAAGGGTCAACCGCGTCCGGGACGGAAGGGAACGCGAGCTAGCGGCCATCCGTTTGAGATGCGCTTCCCATGGAGGCTTTCGATGCATCGACGCGACCTGCTGTGCCTTCCCGCAGCGTTGGCGATGTTCGGGTTGGCAAGCTGCGGGGAGCACGGTCAACCCGCCAAACAGGCGAACGGAGCAACGGCAATGGACAATTCCACCATCTCCAAGATCAGCGTTGCCAGCGATGCCTTTCGCGACGGCCAGCCGATTCCCGCCCAGTTCACGTGCGACGGCGCGAACCAGTCGCCCCGCATAAGCTGGGGCGAACCTCCGGCGGGTACGAAGAGCTTCGCGTTCGTGATCGACGATCCCGATGCACCGAGCGGCACGTTCCGCCATTGGGGCGTCTTCAATATTCCCGCTTCGACGCGCTCTATCGGCGGTGGCCTTCGCATCGGCACGGAGGTGTCCAATGACTTCGGCAACCCGGGCTATGGCGGACCCTGCCCACCCAAGGGGCACGGCGAGCATCACTATCACTTCAAGCTGTTTGCGCTCGATGCCGAGCGCCTTGCTCTTGGTGCCGATTCGAGGGTCGTCGATGTCGAGAACGAAGCAAGGAAGCACGCCATTGCCGAGGGCGAGCTGATCGGAACGTACGAGCGGCGCTAGGCGACGAGGATCGCGCTTTTGTCGAAATAGTGTCGCTTGAGGTCGGGCCGAACAGTAAAAGGACGAGCGGCATCACTCTTGCCATTCGAGGAGAAACGACATGGCACACCCAGCGTTGTTCGGCGCCCTCAGCGCGCTAATGGCGACCCAGCCCGTCCCGTCCGATAGCTCTTCGCCCGGTGTCATGCCTGCTCCCGCTGCGGGTCCTGACGCCGAATATTGCATGTATGTCGAGCCGGTGACCGGCAGCCGCATCGAGACGGTTCAGTGCTGGACCCGGGCGGAATGGGCCGAGGCAGGGGTCGACATCGACAAGGATTGGGCCAAGGAAGGCGTCGCGATCATCGAGGGCGGGATCAGGCGGCCCGTCAGGGGCTGATCCGGTGCGCTGCCAGCCGCTCGTAATAAGGGCGGCATCGGTCGGCGACCCGCCGGGCATCCGCCGGTAATTCGACGGTATCCGTTTCGGGCGGACCGAAGCCGGTGCTGGCCTCGACTGCCGCATACCAATGGGTTGCCCATGGGCCGTCCGTCTCGCGCCCGCCAGGCGGCCAGCTCAGCATCGCCCTGTCCCACGGGATACTCAATTTCTCGCAGAGCTGCGAGAGGACGCTTTGAGGGTTGAGAAGCACATCGTGCGCGTCGATCACGGCGGGAGCATGGCCCAGTCGGTCAGCCTCGCGATCGAAGAACTCCGCCTGCCGCTCCAGACCGAAATCCTCGAAGCGCGCACTCTCGCGCTTGCGGAGGTAGGAGGCGATCATTCGCTCGGGCTCGCGGATCAGGAAAGCATGGGTGAAGCCCGTGAAATCCTCGTATCCAATCGGTCCCACCATGTGATGCCACATGTGCTTCTGGTACCAGACGGGCGATCCATCGGGCGTTTTTCCGCGCAGCATCTCCATCACGCTGGGCCAGTCGCAGTCCATCGCTGCCATGACTTCTTCGCGCATCGGGTGGTCGGCGCCGCTGGTGCTCAGAAAGCAGCCGTAGAATGGCTCGTCCGACACGAACGTGTCGGACCGGCTGCTAAAGCTCCGCATCATCGCCGTGGAGAGGTTGCGCGGCCCCGACCACATGGCGATCCGGGTCATGGACGCTGCTGTTCCCTTGCATCGCGCTCCACGCGCTCGGCATAGAGCCGCTGGAGCCGCTCGACCATCGGACCGCGGCAGGCCAGGCTCCGGCCGTCGATCTCGCGAACCGGAACGATCCCCGCGAAGGTGCCCGTCACGAAGGCTTCGTCCGCACCGTAGACGTCGGTCAGGGAGAAGTCCTTCTCGATTGCCGGGATCCCCGCTTCGCGTGCAACCTCCAGCGCCAGGCCGCGCGTAATTCCGCCAAGGCAGTATTTCCCGCTCGAGGTCCACACCTCGCCCTTGCGGACGATGAAGAAATGCGTGGAATTGCAGGTTGCGACAAATCCGTGCGGGTCAAGCATCAGCGCCTCGTCGGCGCCCGCCTGCGTCGCCTGAACGGATGCGAGGATGCAGTTCAGCTTCGAGTGAGAGTTGATCTTCTGGTCCTGGACCGCGGGATCGCCGCGGCGGACATGGACCGTGAACAGCTTCAGCCCGCGCTCGTACACCGCCGGATCGGGCTCCTTATACTCGGCTATGATGACGATGGTTGCCGGGGTCACCACGACCCGCGGGTCCTGGTAAGGCGTCGAGCGGACGCCGCGCGTGACCATCAGCCGAACGTGCACACCCTCGCCCATCGCGTTGGCATCGATGGTCTCGTACAATCGCCTCGCCAACTCGTCGCGGCTGACGCCCACGTCCATCGCGATGGCCTTGGCGCCCTCGAACAGCCGGTCGAGGTGCCGGTCCAGGAAGCCGAGCTTTCCGCCGTGGAGCCGCAACCCTTCCCATACCCCGTCGCCAAGCATGAAGCCTGAATCAAAAACGGACACGACCGCTTCGCCACGCGGCTTTAGCTCACCGTTGATGTTGATCAGTATCGACTGGTTCCGAGTATCCGAAACGTCGTGCATCGACTGCGCCATTGTCCGACGGTGCAGCCTCGCTGCTTTGTTGGCAACTATTCGGTCGTCTTGCCGTCCCACTCCTCTTGCGGATGACGTCGATCGGCTTCCGCTTTCGTGGACTGTACGATGCCGTCGAGATGCTCCGGCGGACCGTAGATCGTGTAGAGGCGTAGCGGCGCGCTGCCGTTATTGCGGACGTTGTGCCGTGCGCCGGCCGGTACGATCACTGCAAAATCGTCCTCGACATGGTTCGGGACGCCATCGATATCGACGATCCCGGAGCCTTCCTCGATCCTGAAGAACTGGTCGCGGTCCTCGTGTACCTCCTCGCCGATCTCGTCGCCCGGCTGAAGGGTCATGACGACAAGCTGAAGGTTTTTCCCAGTGTAGAGCACGCGCCGGAAGTCTTCGTTCTCGACGGTTTCCCTTTCGATATTGCCGCAATAGCCCTTCACGACTGCTCCTCTCGCTGAAAATAGCGCGCCGGTAAGCGCCACTGCGTGAGCTTCGTTCCCGAAGCGAACCTTATCTTAATCGCACGCCGCCATGATGCCGCGCCATGGCAGAGTTCGCGTCCGGCGAAATCGGCATTTCAGCCGAGGACCAGCAGACGGGTCCTTCGCGCGTCGAGGTGACAATCATCCTGTCGCTCGCGCTGTTCGCGCGCGCCATCTACTGGGCCAAGCGGCCTCCCGACCTTGGAATCTATCTCGAGCCGTGGCTGAACCACATCGTCCACTACGGCCCGATCGGCGCCTTTGGGCATCCCTTCAGCAATTACGAGCCGGCCTATCTTTACCTGCTCGCGGCTGGATCGCTGGCGCACGGCATCCTCGCGCCGATCTCGATCATCAAGCTGATCTCGGTTGCGGGCACGATCTTCCTGACGTTCGCGCTTGCCGGCGTGCTCCGCGCAGCGGGGGCAAACCGGCGCGCCGCATTGTTTGTGCTGGTCCTCCCAAGCGTTGCGATCAACGACACCCTGCTCGCCCAGTGCGACGCATTCTGGGCAGGCTCCTGCATGTTCGCGCTTGCTGCAATGATGCGAGCCCAGGCGGTGCGGGCACTGGTCTGGTGCGGCGTTGCCATTTCCTTCAAGGCGCAGGCGGCGTTCATTGCACCCGTCGTCATCGGTGCGATGATCGGGCGGCGCGCACCGCTGTGGCAGTGGACGATCCCCGCGCTCATGTTCCTCGCGTCGCTCGTGCCGGCCTGGCTTGCCGGCTGGCCAATGCTGAAGCTCCTTACCGTCTATCTCGAGCAGGCGAAGCTCGACCAGATCCCCGGCCAGCTCGCCAATCCCTGGATGCTCGGCACCCTCTTTGCCGAGCAGGCTGCGAGGCAGTGGTTCTGGCTTGGCTATGCTGCCGCGACCGCCGTCGCTGTTGCGATTGCGGTGATGGCAGCCCGGGCATGGCGCGATCCGCATTTTCTCCTTCTTCTCGGCGCGATGGCAGGCACGGCCCTGCCTTTCTTCCTGCCGAAGATGCTCGAGCGCTATTATTTCCTCGGCGACGTGCTGACGCTCGCGCTCTACCTCTCCTCCAGGGATCGCGGCAGTTTGATGGCGGTGCGCCTTGTGCAGGCGGCATCGCTCCTTTCGCACCTCACCTACCTCTACTTCATCGACCAGCCATATCCCGCGCTGCTGGGCGCGCTTTGCGCAGGCGCCGCACTGCTTGCGATGTGCCGCCTGGCGGCTCCGCAAATCGGGGAATTGCTGAGGTCTCTTCCCGCCCCGGGTCGTGTCCCCAGTTCATCAGGCTATAGCGCCAGCGCGACGTATAGATGTTCACCGGACGCTGCGCCGAGTGCCGCCGAATGAAGCCGACGACCTTGCGCATGTGCTCATAGTCGGCGGTCGTAAGCTCGGTCCTGTTCTTGCGAAGTATCGCCACGATCCGCCGGCCGCTCGCGTGGCCGATACTCTCCCCCGCTCTTGCGTCCGGTCCTTTCCAGCCGACGGCTCGACTTTGCTCGGTTTCGAGCCAGTCCTCGATTTCGACGGCGCCCATGTTCACCGCTGCTTCGAAGCCTTGGCGGACCTTCCCTCGATCAAGGGTAGACATGCCTAAGCCGGATCGGCGTCTACCGGACTTCGCGGCCTGAGGTAGAGCCGGCGAACCATCGGAAAGCGTTGTGCCGCTTCGAGCTCGATGCCCCACACCAGCGCCTCGACGTCCCGTGCGGTGATGTCGTCGTCGAAATCGACGGACAGCATGGCGGTGATCTGGTCCGGCGCGCTGTGCACCGTCAGCACCTGCCCGACTGCCGTAACTCCCTTCCTCGCCTGCACCATTTCGTGAAGGGCCGCGACCAGCTCGGGATCCGCCGCTTCGCCGATCAGCAGGGCCTTCGACTCATAGGCAAGCAGCATTGCGGTAAAACCGAGGATCACGCCGATAACGACCGATGCAGCGCCGTCGTAGAACGGATCTCCCGTCAGCTGCGACAGGGACAGGCCGATTGCGGCAGCGATGATGCCCGCCATGGCCGCGCCGTTTTCGAGAAGGACGATGAAGGCGGGAGGGTCCTTGGAGCGCCGGACGGCCTGGAACCAGCTGAGCGTCCCCTTGGCTTTCCGGAAATCCTGGAACGCCTCTAGCGTCGACCAGCCTTCGAGAAGGAAGGCGACGAGCAGGACGCCATAAGCAATCACCGGCGAGACCGCGGGCTCAGGCTCCAAGATGTGGATGATGCCTTCGTAAACCGAGACGCCCGCGCCGAGCGAGAAGACCAGCACGGCGACGACGAAGCTCCAGAAGTAAAGCTCACGGCCATATCCGAACGGGTGGCGCCTGTCGGCCGGTCGCTTCGCCGCACGGCGGCCCCACATCAAGAGCAGCTGGTTGGTGGAATCGACGACGCTGTGAACGCCTTCGGTCAGCATTGCCGACGAGCCCGTGATGGCGGCCGCGACGAACTTGGACACCGCGATCCCAAGGTTCGCGAGAAGCGCGATGACGAGGGTTCGCGTACTGGTGGTGTGCGCGCTCATGCGGCGTCGAAGCTGACGAGGTCGGAGCCGTCGTCGGCTCCAGTCGAAACGAGGCCCCGGTGCCAATACATGCGACGTCATTGGCACAATAGCTTGCCTGTAGGACAGCCCCCCGCACGATGGCGGGTGAGCGGCGATGCTCAGGCTGCCGTCGTTTTGCGCGAAAACAGCAACGGGACCTCGCCTCGGTCCGCGACCGCAATGAGGCTGCGCTGCAATTCGCGGGCAAAGCGCATCAGCGAGAAAAGGCCACCGACGACCTGCCGCGGCCAAACGCAGATCGTGCGCACCTGATCGCCGTGTTGACGCACGCTGATCGCGAGCCAGAAGCGCGGCGTTCCGATCTCGAGGCTGCCGTTCGTGCGCCACAGCGGAATGGTGTTGCGCCTGTGCAGTGCGATGCCGGTGATGTCGCGCCATTGGTACCGGACGGGCTTGCCGCCATCTTCATATCGCAGCCCGTCATCGGTGATGCGAAGCAGGGGCTTTCGACGGGCCCACTCTTCGATGTGATGACCCCACCAGCAACAGAATATGCAAAGGGCGCAGGGCTCGAACGGCACCAGTCCGACCGCCGCGGCGGGCAGGTAGACGAACCTTATGAGTTGCCAGTCGCCCCGAACCCGAAGCTCTGTCACGCGAGCCATCGGGGGATGATGGCAGATGATCGCTAAATGTGAATAACCCGCCCGAACGCGGCGAGTACGCTCTCGTGCATCATCTCGCTGAGCGTCGGGTGCGGGAAGACGGTCTGGATGAAATCGGTCTCGACCAGCTCCGCGGTCTTGCCGATCGTATAGCCCTGGATCAGCTCGGTGACCTCGGCGCCGATCATGTGCGCGCCGAGAAGCTCACCCGTCTTGGCATCGAACACGGTCTTCACGAACCCTTCGACTTCCCCAAGCGCAATGGCCTTGCCGTTGCCGATCGCCGGGAACTTGCCGACCTTCACCTCGTAGCCCTTCTCCTTCGCCGCGGCCTCGGTCAGGCCGACGCTCGCGACCTGCGGCCGGCAGTAGGTGCAACCCGGGATGTTCTTCGGGTCCGTCGCATGCGGGTGCACGTCCTTGTTGCCCAGCTCCTTCGCGATCGCCTCGGCGGCAGTGACGCCCTCGTGACTGGCCTTGTGCGCGAGCCAAGGCGGCGCGGTTACGTCGCCGATCGCCCAGATACCGGGCACGTTGGTTCGGCACATCGGGTCGGTGTCGATATGTCCCTTGGTGGTCTTCACGCTAAGCGCTTCGAGCCCGATGTTCTCGGTGTTCGGAACGATGCCGACGGCAACGATGCAGTGGCTGAAGCGCTGCTCGCTGATTTTCCCGTCACTGGTCTTGATCTTCGCAGCGACGCCTTTCGCGTCGGGTGCCAGGCTCTCCACCCCGGCCGAAGTGAGGATGGTCAGTCCCTGCTTCTGCAGGCTCTTGGCGAGCTGGGCGCTCACTTCCGAATCCTCGACCGGAACGAGGCGGTCGAGCATTTCGACGACCGTCACCTTCGCGCCGAGGTCGGCGTAGAAGCTCGCGAACTCGATCCCGATCGCGCCCGAGCCGATGACCAGCAGCTCGGTCGGCATCTCGGCCGGCGTCATCGCGTGGCGGTACGTCCAGATCTTCTTGCCGTCCGCCTTGGCGAACGGGAGGTCACGCGCCCGTGCGCCGGTCGCGACGATGATGTGCTTGGCGGCGAGCTCGGTCGTCTTGCCGTCGGCGCCGGCGACGCTGAGCTTGCCCTTGCCGGCAAGTTTCCCCTCGCCCATCAGCACGGTGATCTTGTTCTTCTTCATCAGGTGAGTGACGCCCTGATTGAGCTGCTTGGCGACGCCGCGGCTGCGCTGGACGACCTTGCCGATGTCGAACGACGGCTTTTCGTTGCTGAGGCCGTAAGCGTCCGCGTGCTGCATGTAGTGGAAGACCTCGGCCGTACGCAGCAGCGCCTTGGTCGGAATGCAGCCCCAGTTGAGGCAGATGCCGCCCAGAAGCTCGCGCTCGACGATCGCCGTCTTCAGCCCGAGCTGGGCAGCGCGGATCGCAGCCACATAGCCGCCCGGTCCCGAACCGAGCACGATGAGGTCGTAGGATTCAGCCATTGCTTTCCTCTTGTCCCGCGACTTCGCGCGGCCTGTCATTCTCGTCGAGCGCGACGAACTTGAAGCGCCCCCACGCAACGCGCGTCTCGGCATCGCCGTGCCGTTCACGTGAGATTGCCTCTGCGGAATAGGTGAGCGACGTTCGACCGCTTTCAAGCAGCTCCACGTAAA
>JBJMUN010000052.1:0-22811 GCA_045811185.1 Sphingomicrobium sp. | reverse complement strand
AGGGCGTCTGCGCCAAATGCTACGGCCGCGACCTCGCGCGCGGGACTCCGGTGAACATCGGCGAGGCGGTCGGAGTTATTGCCGCCCAGTCGATCGGCGAGCCCGGCACGCAGCTGACGATGCGGACTTTCCACATCGGCGGCGCGGCGCAGCTCAACGAGCAGTCGAACCTGGAATCTCCGGTCGACGGCACCATCGAGTTTCGTGAGATGCCGACGATCATCGACCCGCGCGGGCGGCACCTGTCGCTCTCCCGATCGGGCGAGATCGCGATCCTCGACATGGACGGGCGCGAGCTTTCGACGCATCGCGTACCGTACGGCGCGCACTTGCTGTGCGAGAGCGGCCATATCGTCAGCCGCGGCGACCGTATCGCCGAGTGGGATCCGTCGTTCAGTCCGGTGATCACCGAGAAGGCCGGTACGGTGAAGTACCAGGACCTGATCGAGAACCGGACGATGACCGAAGTGGTCGACGAATCGACCGGAATCACGCAGCGCGTGGTCACTGACGATGCGGCCAAATCGAAGAAGGAGTCGCTCCACCCACGCCTAACCCTCACCGGCAAGGGTGCGAAGGAGGCGGGCGTCTATCGCCTCGCCGCCGGAGCGATCGTCGCGGTCGAGGATGGGCAGACGGTCGAGGCCGGCGAAGTGCTGGCGCGCATGCCGCGGGAAGCCGCGCGGACGCGCGACATCACCGGCGGTCTGCCGCGCGTCGCCGAGCTGTTCGAGGCCCGCAAACCGAAGGAGAATGCGATCATCGCGAAGGTCTCCGGAAAGGTCACCTTCATGCGCGACTATAAGGCCAAGCGGAAGATCGCGATCATCCCCGACGACGGTTCGGAACCGGTCGAGTATCTGGTCCCGAAGTCGAAGATGATCGAGGTCCAAGAAGGCGACCACGTGAAGCGCGGCGACAATCTCGTCGGCGGTTCGCCCGATCCGCACGACATCCTCGAGGTCCTCGGGGTGGTGGCGCTCGCCGAATATCTCGTGAGCGAGATCCAGGAAGTCTATCGACTGCAGGGCGTGAAGATCAACGACAAGCACATCGAAGTGATCGTTCGCCAGATGCTGCAGAAGGTCGAGATCACCGACAGCGGCGACACCACGTTGCTGCCGGGCGAGCAGGTCGACCGTGAGGAGATGGACGAGATCAACTCGCGCCTCGAGAAGAAGCAGAAGAAGGCCGAAGGCAAGCCGGTGCTGCTCGGCATCACCAAGGCGAGCCTGCAGACCCGCAGCTTCATCTCCGCCGCATCCTTTCAGGAAACCACGCGCGTCCTCACCGAGGCCGCCGTCCAGGGCAAGGTCGACAACCTCCAGGGTCTCAAGGAGAACGTGATCGTCGGGCGTCTCATCCCGGCCGGCACCGGCGCGGGCATGAACCGCCTGCGTGTCGCTGCTTCGTCGCGCGACACGGCCCTTCGCGCGGCCCAGCGCCGCATGCAGGAAGCGCTCATCGCGCCGGATTCGGCGGAGGAGCTGCGTGCCGCGGAGCTCGCGCGCACACCCCGTGAGGATACCGGCACGGGCGACGATCCGCTCGGCGAGGTCGTTCCGAGCGGTCATGGCCTCGATGCCGATGCCGGAGATTATCTCCAGGATTAAAGCCCTGGCGATAGGCCAAAGAAAAACCCCGCCGGAGCGATCCGGCGGGGTTCTTTCTTAGCGGCGTTCCGCTGCTTGCTAGCAGCGTCCGCCGTGCATGGCGTTCTCGGTGCAGGTCGCAGCCGAGTTGACGTCAGCGGCAGCGCCACGAACGGTATTGCAGGCGGCGACTGTCAGCGCGCCACCGATGAACAACACCGTTACTACCTTACGAACCATGATTGCTCCTCCCATTGTGCATACGGAACGATCATGGCTAACAGCTGCAAATTGTCTAGCAGCTTAACACTTCTGGGTGCCGTTGATCGCGTTTTCGGTGCAGTTGGCGACCGAGTTCACGTCCTTCGCGGCACCGCGCACGGTGTTGCACGCGGCAAGCGCCAGCGCCGTACCGATGAGCACGACAGTCGTTACTTTCTGGATCATTGGTATCCTCCTCGTCTGACGGCAGGAACTAACGCTGCGAGTCCGGAACGGCTCCATCGACAGCGTGGATAAGTGTCGGCAAGCCGTCAGACGGCGACCGGAGCAGGGATGTGCGGGTGAGGATCGTAATTCTCGAAAACGAAGTCTTCGGGCTCATAGTCGAAGATGCCCTGTCCACGGTCCTTGATCACCAGCTGCGGCAATGATCTGGTCTCGCGGGCAAGCTGCAGCCGCGCCTGTTCGAGATGGTTCGAGTAAAGGTGGCAGTCGCCGCCCGTCCAGACGAACACCCCGGGCTCGATCCCGCATTCCCGCGCCAGCATGTGCGTCAGGAGCGCGTAGGAAGCGATGTTGAAGGGAACGCCGAGGAAGACGTCGGCGCTGCGTTGATAAAGCTGAAGATTGAGCCGGCCGGCTGCAACCTGGGTCTGGAACAGGCAATGGCAGGGAGCGAGCGCCATTTTGCCGATCTCCCCCGGGTTCCAGGCGGTGACGATCTGTCGCCTTGAATACGGGTCCTTGCGGATGAGCTCGACGAGATTTGCGATCTGGTCGACGTGGCCGCCGTCCGCTGTTTCCCAGTTCCGCCACTGCTTGCCGTAGACGGGTCCCAAGTCGCCGCTGTCGTCGGCCCATTCGTCCCAGATGCTCACCCTTCGCTCGTTGAGCCAGCGGACGTTCGTGTCGCCGCGAAGGAACCATAGAAGCTCGACGATGATCGACCTCAAATGCAGTTTCTTGGTCGTCAGCAGCGGAAAGCCGTCGGAGAGATCAAACCGCATCTGGGCCCCGAACCACGACAAGGTGCCGGTGCCGGTGCGGTCCTGCTGCTCGATTCCGCGGTCGAGAATCAGCTGCATGAGGTCGAGATACTGTCGCATGTGCGTGGATACCCTAAACGGCGCGCACGCAGCGTCCAAGTGGGACTGGCGTCACGCCTTCTTTCCAGGATTTCTCATGCCTTGCAGGGCTGGATCCTGTCGGGAGCCGGTCGCGGAGCGGCAGGGCGGAAAGCCATCAGGTAAACATCGCCGCCCGTGAGGACGCTGAATTTCACAGGCTCGAGGCCGAGGGCCTTGAACTCGCACTTGAGCTCGGCGGGAGGCATGCCGTGCTGCTTCACCGGCCGGTTGGCGTCGACCACGACAACCAGACCGTCCGGCTTCACGCCGTCGCGAAGGTGCCAGAGGAAGGCGTAGGGGCTCGTAACCTCGTGATACATGTGGACCAGGAAGATGCGGTCGAATGAGGCGGTCGGAAGCATCGGGTTGTCTGCGGTCCCGAGCTTCACCGCGACATTGTCGAGCCGCTCGCGCTGGATCCGGTCGCTGAGCTCATCACGGACTTCAGGAACGATATCCTCACCAAGCACCCGGCCCTTCAAGCCGACGACGCGCGCAAGCCGAACCGTGTAGTAGCCTTCGCCGGCCCCGACGTCGGCGACCGACATGCCGGGCTTCACCCCGGCAAGCTCCATCACCTCCTCGGCCTCGCCGGAGCGGTCGCGGGCGTCCTCGGTAGAGAATGTGCTGCCGACAATCGGCGCGACGTCGCGGTGAGCGGTTGGGAAACGCGGTTCAGAAGGCTGCGCACGGCAGGCAGCGACGGCGAGGGTCGCCGCGAGGATTGCTGCCCTATTCCACATCCTCGACCTCGACCGTCTCGCCGGTCACGCGCTGCGACAGGGCGGCAGCCATGAAGCGGTCGAGGTCGCCGTCGAGGACGTCGCTCGGGCTGGTCGAGGTGACGCCGGTGCGCAAGTCCTTCACGAGCTGGTACGGCTGCAGCACGTAGGAGCGGATCTGGTGGCCCCAGCCGATGTCGGTCTTGGCGGCATTGGCGGCATTGGCCTCTGCCTCTCGCTTCTGAAGCTCTGCCTCGTAGAGCCGCGCTTTTAGCTGCTTCATCGCCGACGCCCGATTCTTGTGCTGCGAACGCTCGTTCTGGCAAGCGACGACGATGCCGGTCGGAATATGCGTAATGCGCACGGCGCTGTCCGTCGTGTTGACGTGCTGCCCGCCCGCGCCCGAAGAGCGGTACGTATCGATCCTCAGGTCCTTCTCCTCGACCTGCACGTCGATGTCGTCGTCGACTTCAGGATAGACCCAGACACTCGAGAAGCTGGTGTGCCGGCGAGCGTTCGCATCGTAGGGGCTGATCCGCACGAGGCGGTGGACGCCGCTTTCGACCTTCAGATTGCCATAGGCGTTCTCGCCCTTGATCAGCACGGTCGCAGACTTGATCCCTGCCTGTTCGCCCGAGTGGTAGTCGATCATCTCGACCTTGAAGCCATGGCGCTCAGCCCAGCGCGTGTACATGCGCTGGAGCATCTCGGCCCAGTCCTGGCTTTCGGTGCCACCGGCGCCGGCGTTGATTTCGACGTAGGCATTGTTCGCATCAGCCTCACCTGCGAGAAGCGCGGCAACCTTGTCACGGTCGGCGCGGTCGGCAAGCTCGGCGAGGCTCCGGATGCCGTCTTCCACCAGCGCAACGTCACCTTCGCTCTCGGCCAGCTCAATCAGCTCTGAGGTGTCGGCAAGCTCGCGCTCAAGCGTGCGCGTCGCGCCGATCGCTTCCTCCAGGCGGCGACGCTCCCGCATGACCTCCTGCGCAGCCTTGGGATCGTCCCACAGCGTCGGGTCCTCGACCCTCGCGTTGAGGTCCTCAAGCCGCTTCAGAGCGCGGTCCCAGTCAAGGAACCGGCGCAGCAGCGTTGTCGCGGCAGTGATCTGGTCGATATGGGACTGCGCTTCGGCGCGCATTGTTCAAGCTCTCTCGACTGTAAGGTGTGTGCCGGCTCTATTAAAGCGCGTTCACGGTTGGCAAGCCAGCGGCTGGCGGCGCGGATGCCGGTTGCTGCTGCGGAGCCGTCGCTCGCCGATTGCCGGTCTGGCGCTGCTGCTCTTGCTGCTGTTGCAGCTGCAATTGCTGCTGCTGCCAGGCCTGCAGAGCTGCCTGCCGCTGCGCGCTGTTGTAGGGGTCGCCGATCGAGCTGCGGAAGCCGCGCTGCTGCTCCGTCTGCGGCTGGAACGCCTCCCAGATCACTGATGATTTGGGGTCTTCCGTCGTCGGGAACACGCCATAGACCGGCTTGCCGCTCGCGCGGTCGATCCTCACCCAGCGAATCCCGGGAGGTGCGACGAACGGCGTCCTCGGCTGGTTCTTGAGCGCCGTCTGGGCCCATTGCTTCCAGATCGGCGCCGATATGCGACCGCCCTGTGCGTAGCCGCCAAGCGAGCGCGGCTGGTCGTAGCCAAGATAGACGCCGGCGACGATGTCGGGCGTCCCGCCGACGAACCACACGTTGGTCGGCCCGTTGGTGGTCCCGGTCTTGCCGAACAACGGCCGGTCGAGGTCGCGAAGGACTGTCGCGGTGCCGCGCTGGATCACACCCTCCATGATGTGGACCATCTGGAACGCCGCCATCGGATCGAGCAGCTGGCGCGTGCGGCTCGGCGGGCGCGGCATCGCCTTTCCGTCCCAATCGGGCGCGTTGCAATTGCCCATGAGGGCGCAGCGGTTGTCGGTCCGGTAAATGATCTTGCCGCCGCGATCCTCGACATAGTCGATTGTCGTCGGCTTTACCGAGCGGCCCTGGTTCGCAAGGACGGCATAGGCGTTGACAAGCCGAAGCACGGTGGTCTCGCCGGCGCCAAGAGCAAACGACAGATAGTTGCCATAATCGCCAACTCCGAGCTTGCGCGCCGTGTCGGTGATCTTGGGCATGCCGACCGTCGATGCGGCACGCACCGTCATGAGGTTGCGCGACTGCTCGACCCCCCAGCGAAGCGTGTGCGGCCCGGCCGAGCGCCGGTCGAAGTTGACGAAGCACTTCTGGCCGAGTCCGGCGCCCTGCCAGACGCAAAACGGTGCGTCGAGCTCGATGGTCGCGGGCGTGAATCCGTTCATTAGCGCAGTCACGTAGACGATCGGCTTGAACGCCGATCCGGGCTGCCTCAGCGCCTGGGTCGCGCGATTGTAGCTCGATCCGATCACGTCGAAACCGCCCTGCATGGCGAGAACGCGGCCGGTGTGGACTTCCTCGGCGAGCATGCCGCCCGAGACTTCGGGCACGGATCGAAGCGCGTAGCTGCTGCCCGCGATTTGCTTGACGAGAATGACCATGCCGGGCTTCAGGAAGTCGAAGGCCCGCCCGCCGACCCCACGCTTGGGCATTGCCGCATCGCTCGCTGAAAGGGTGCCGGTCGATCCGTTGGTGAAGCCGATCGTTGCCTGGCTGTTGCCGGTCGACAGTACCGCCGCCTTAAGCCAGTCCGGATAGCCGGTGCCGACCGGCACTCGGTCGAGCTTGCCGGCCCAGTCCTTGCCAAGGTCGACGCTAAGGCCGGTGTCCCGCCAGCCACGCCCACCGTCGAAACGCGTGAGGCCGTCGCGCAGAGCCTCGGCAGCGGCATCCTGTACCACCGGATCCATCGAGCTTCGTACCCACAGGCCGCCGGCGTACAGGCTGTTCGCGCCGTCCTTCGAATTTTCCCCGAAACGCTTGATCAGCTCGCGGCGCACTTCCTCCATGAAGTAGCCGCCCTGCTGGCGGAATTTCTCGCTGCTGCCGTAGCGGATCGTACCGAGCGAGGTCGTGGCGGCGGTCTTCCACTGGTCCTCGGTGATGTATCCATTGCGATACATTTCACGCAGCACGTAATTGCGCCGGTCGAGCGCCTTCTGGGTTGCGCGGACCGGATCGTAGTTCGCAGGCGCCTTGGGCAGGACGGCGAGATATGCCGCCTCCGGAAGCGTCAGCTCACCGACGTCCTTGTCGAAATAGGCGCGCGAGGCGGCCTGCACGCCATAGGCATTGCGGCCGAGGAATATCGAATTGAGATAGAGCTCGAGGATCTGCTGCTTGCTGAGCGTCGATTCGAGGCGGAAGGCGAGGATCGCTTCGCGCGCCTTCCGGCCGACGTTGTAGCTCGAGTCCTTGAGCAGATATTTCGCAACCTGCTGGGTGATGGTCGAGCCGCCCTTTGCGCGACCGCCGCCCACGACGCTCTTTATCGTATAGTCGGCGACGGCACCGATCAGGCCCGGGACGTCGATGCCGTGGTGCGAGAAGAAATCCTTGTCCTCGGCCGAGATGAAGGCATGAATCACGAGCGGCGGATATTCGTCAAACGATAGCTGCACCCGGCGCTCGCGCGCGAACGTCTGGACGGGGGTCCCATCATAGCCGCGGACATTCGTAGGCAGGTCAGGCTGGTAGGCGAGCAGCTTTTCCGACGACGGCAAGCCGCTGGCGAAATAGATCCACATCGCGGCGAACAGGGCGAACAGCCCCGCTGCCGCCCAGGCCATCCAGCGCACCCATTTGCGCGCCCACCATGGATCGACGATCCCGTGCACCCTCTCATTGAAGGCGACGAGATCTGGCAGCGGCCACTCGGGGACGTTCAGTCGCTCGAACTTCATTCGGTCGAAGCGTCTAGCCTTTCGGGTGAAGCGCGGAAAGTCAGTTAATGCCGGGCGTGGGCCGCGACGTCGGCTTCAATCGCCTGCGCTAGCGCGAGCACCATCCTCGCGCGCTGCTGCGGCTCGCGCAGCATGAGCTCGTCGTCGGCATTGCTGAGGTAGCCGGCCTCGAACAGGATTGCCGGCGTGTCCGCACGGCGAAGGACGTGGAAGGCGGCGAAGCGGTGCGGGTTGGGACGAAGCTCGACACGGCCTGCGGCCTTGTTGACGAGACGGGACGCAAGGTCCGCCGAAGCGCTCATTTGTGAACGCATGGCGAGATCGGCCAGCATCGTGTCCACAGCGCCGCGGCGCGAGCCGCCATCCGCGTCCGCATTTTCGCGTGCGGCGAGCCGTGCGGCCTCGGCGTCGGAGGCTACATCCGACAGGGAATAAACGCTGGCGCCGCGGGCCAGGGGATTGGCAGCGCTGTCGACGTGGATCGACACGAACATCGCGCCATTGAGACGCCGCGCGACAGCCGCCCGGTCCTCAAGAGTGAGATAGCTGTCATCATCGCGAGTCATTGCCACCCGCACCCGGCCCCGTTTGACCAGCTCGTCGCGAAGCGCCTGCGCGAGGACCAGCGTCAGCGCCTTTTCACGCACCTGGCCCGAAACGCTGCTGGCGCCGGGATCGCGTCCGCCATGGCCGGCATCAATGACGATGATCGGGCGGCCATGCGCGACAGGCGAGCCGTAGACGCGGTCCGTTGCCGCAGGCGGCAGGCTCACGGTCAGGCTCGATTTGGCCGAGGCGTCGCTTCCCCGGCCGACGAGCAGGAAGGCGATGGCCGCCGCGGCGAGCGCAGTCACTGCGACGCCGGCAATCGCGCCACGTATTCCTACGCCCCTACTCATCGACACCGGCCAAGTCATTGAACCCAAACGCTTGTATCACTCAAATTCAGTTAATGCGAAATTGAGGCGCCGAAAGCCAGCTAATCTTACTGCTGGAGCGGTTGCGGCGAACAAGGGGTGATGCTAACCGGAAAAGCGATCCCCGGCACCCGCCGGAGAGTTCTTGGCCCGGCCGGTGCGATTGACCGCGGCTCGACGAGGTTGACGCTCGAATGATGCCACAGAACGCCCATCGTCCGCTCCCGAAAGGTGCGGCAGGCGCGTTCCCTGCACAAAGCTGCGGGATGGCAAATCGAGCAGAGGCGCTAACCCCTAATCCTGCCTTCGCCGATACGAAGGCCATCACAATCGCGCGCCGCAGCGCATATCCGCTGCCCACGCGCGCTCGGAGAATATTCAATGTCAATGCGCATGCTGATCGATGCGCGCCACCCGGAAGAGACCCGGGTCGCGGTCGTCAAGGGAAACCGGATCGAAGAGTTTGACTTCGAATCCGCCGAGCACAAGCAGCTCAAAGGCAATATCTATCTTGCCAAGGTCACCAGGGTAGAACCCTCGCTCCAGGCGGCGTTCGTCGATTATGGCGGAAACCGCCACGGCTTCCTCGCCTTCAGCGAAATCCACCCCGACTATTACCAGATCCCCAAGGCCGATCGCGATGCGCTGCTGCGCGAGGAGGCCGAGCATGCCGCCGAGGAAGAACGGCTGCGTGCGGCCGAGTATGATGCCGAGGAATCGTACGAGACTTTTGAAAGCGACGAAGAGGAAGCCGCCGAGAACGCCGACAACGGTGACAACGGCGACGATGAAACGCACGAAGCGGGCACCGGATCGAACCGTTCACCCGTCGACGAGTCCGCGGCCGACGAACTGAGGAAAAAGCGCCAGGCTCTGCGCCGTCGCTACAAGATCCAGGACGTCATCCAGCGCCGCCAGGTGCTTCTTGTCCAGGTCGTCAAGGAAGAGCGTGGCAACAAGGGCGCGGCGCTGACGACCTATCTGTCGCTCGCCGGCCGCTATTGCGTGCTGATGCCGAATACGAGCCACGGCGGCGGCATCTCGCGCAAGATTTCGAACGGGGCGGACCGCAAGCGACTGAAGTCGATCATGACGGACCTGAAGCTCCCGTCGACCATGGGGCTCATCGTGCGAACCGCCGGCCTCTCGCGGACCAAGACCGAAATCAAGCGCGACTTCGACTATCTTGCCCGCCTCTGGGACGAGATCCGCGAGCGGACACTGTCGAGCACGGCGCCGGCGCTAATCTATCGCGACAGCGATCTCATCAAGCGAGCAATCCGCGACCTCTATCACCGCGAGATCGAGGAAGTCGTCGTCGAGGGCGAGGAAGGCTACAAGGCGGCAAAGGGCTTCATGAAGCTGCTGATGCCGAGCCACGTCCGGCGAGTGAAGCTTCACACGGACACGACGCCGTTGTTCCAGCGCTCCGGCGTCGAGGACCAGCTTAGCGCGATGTATCAGCCGATCGTTCAGCTGAAGTCCGGCGGCTATCTCGTCATCAACCCGACCGAGGCGCTGGTCTCGATCGACATCAACTCGGGTCGCTCGACGCGCGAGCACAATATCGAGCAGACCGCCTACAACACGAACCTCGAGGCGGCGCAGGAGATCGCACGCCAGCTTCGCCTTCGCGACATGGCGGGCCTCATCGTCATCGATTTCATCGACATGGAGCAGAACAGCCATGTCCGGAAGGTCGAGAAGGCGATGAAGGAGGCGCTGAAGAACGACCGCGCACGCATCCAGGTCGGCCGCATTTCGAGCTTCGGCCTGATGGAGATGAGCCGGCAGCGCCTGCGTACCGGCGTGCTCGAGGCCTCGACCAAGCCGTGCCCGCACTGCGAGGGCACGGGCCTGATGCGAACGGCTGCATCAGCAGGCCTCTCGGCGCTGCGTATTCTCGAGGATGAAGCTGCACGCGGCCGCGGCGAGCGCATTTGCCTGCGCGCCGGCAAGGAAGCCGCGATCTACGTGCTCAACAAAAAACGAGCGGAGCTTGCCGACATCGAGCAGCGCTACGGCGTCATGATCGAGGTTCTCGTCGACGAAAGCTTCGAAGGTGCGCGGATGACCGTCGACAGCTCGGGGCCGCGGCCTGTCGCCGCGCCGAAGGTGCAGGTCGCTCTCGTCGAAGAGGACGAGGAAGAGCTCGAAATCGAGGCGATCGAGGAAGAGACCGAGGAAGAAGAAGCGGAAGCCGAAGGGCGCGAAGCGCAGTCCGACGACGACCGGCAGGGCCGCCGGCGTCGCCGGCGCCGGCGCGGCGGACGGGGGCGTGCTCGTCGCGAAGGCGGCGAGGCCGACGCCGCTGGGCCCGGCGAGTCGGGCGAGACCGTCGCTACTGAAGTGGACGAAGAGCCGATCGCCGAAGCTGCCGAGGAAGCTGCACCGGAAGCGGGAAGCGAAGAGCCACGCGAAGGTGGCCGTCGGCGGCGCCGCCGCCGCGGGCGTGGCACCGCCGCTGCCGAGGGCGCCGAATCGGTGGTCGAGCCGGACAGCTCGCCGATGATCGAGCGTCCGATCGAGGATGAGCCGCCGATCGCCGAGACCGAAGCGGCCGAGGAACCAAAGCCCGCTCCTGCCAAGCGCTCGCGGCGCAAGAAGGCCGCACCGGAAGCGGAGGTGACCGTTCCGGAACCGGCTCCCGCCGATGCTCCGCCCGCGGAAACATCGGAGGAGGCGACGCCCGCGGCAAAGCCTGCTCGCAAGCGGCGCTCAAAAAAGGCGGAGGCGGCGCCCCTCGAAGGGGAAACGGCACCGGCAGAACCCAAGACAGCGTCGCCGGCGGAGCCCACCCCCGTGCCTGCCGCGAACAACGACACGGCCGACGAATCGGCCGGGGAGCCTCGCCGCGGCTGGTGGCAGCGGACATTCGGTTAAGCGCTTTTCATGCCCCGTTCAGCGGGTGAGATGCTAAGCGGGCGGGCGATGCAACAGTCGCTCGCCCGCTTCGTGCGTCTGCTCATGCTGGCGCTAATCCTGGCCACCACCGCGGTCCGGCCTGCATTCGCGCAGGAGGGCTCCGAGGGTGGTCCGTCGGTGCTTCGCGACAGCGAAACCGAGCTCCTGTTCAGGGACGTATCGCGGCCGCTCATCAAAGCGGCGGGACTCGACCCCAACAATGTCGAGGTCGTCCTGCTCAATGACCCCGAGATCAACGCGTTCGTTGATCGCGGGCAGATCGTCTACATCCAGTCGGGCCTGCTGCAGGCGGCCGACAACGTGAACCAGCTCCAGGGCGTCATCGCGCATGAGCTGGGCCACGTCGCGGGCGGTCACTCGATCCGATTGGAGCAGGGCGCGAGGGCGGCGACCGGCATCACCGTCGCGACCATGATCCTGGGAGCGCTTGCGATCGCCGCCGGGGCTGGCGACGCAGCCATGGGCCTGATGATGGCCGGTCAACAGGCGGCGCTCGGCAATTTCCTCGCCTTCACCCGTACGCAGGAGGCGACCGCGGATGCCTCTGCCGTCAAATATCTTCACGGTGCCGGGGTTAGCGGAAAGGGGATGCTCGAGTTCTTCTCGAAGCTTCAAAACCAGGAATATCGTCTCGCGATCTACGCCAAGGACAGCTACGACCGCACCCACCCGCTGTCGTCGGAACGAATCCAGGCGCTCGAGCAGAACTTCAAGTCCGACCCGGCCTGGAACAAGCCGGTCGACGCCGATCTCGAGGCACGGTTCGAGCGGGTGAAGGCCAAGCTCTATGGCTTCGTCGATCCCAAGCAAGCGATCATCAAATATCCGGAAAGCGACCAGAGCATTCCGGGGCATTATGCGCGCGCCTATGCCTACCATGTGGGCGGCTACCCCGATAAAGCGAATCTCGAGGCGGACGCCCTGCTGGCCAAGGACCCGCGCGACCCCTTCTTCCTCGAGCTGAAGGGTCAGATCATGCTCGAGGATGGCAAGCCGAGGGACGCGCTTACGCCGCTGCGCGAAGCTGTCGATCGCTCGGGCAAGATGCCGCTCATTGCGGCGATGCTTGGACATGCCCTCGTCGCAACCGAGGACCCCAAGAATTATGCCGAGGCGAAGCGGGTGCTGAAGGAAGCGGTGAACCGCGACAACGAGGACCCGTTCGCCTGGTATCAGCTCGGCATTATCTACGACCAGGAAGGCGACACTGCGCGTGCCGCGCTTGCCACCGCCGAGCGCAGCAATCTCCAGAACAATCCCAAGCTTGCCTATGCGAGCGCCCAGACGGCGATGAAGGGCATTCCGCCTGGAACGCCCGATTACCTGCGCGCCCAGGACATCGCGATGGTTTCGCGCGCGGAACTTGCTAAGAAAGACAAGAGATACAGGGATCAGAAAGAGCTGACCGAGTGAGCGATACGTACGTGGCGCCGGCGCGCCAAGGAGGCTTCGGCGCAGCCCTCGTGGGCGGGATCATCGGTTCGGCGGTGACTGCCGCGTTGCTCTTTTTTGCCGCGCCGACCCTACTCGGAAGCAAGATCGTCCGGCAGGGGCTGCTCGCCGACCCTCAGATCCTTCCCGATGCAGTGGCTGCCCTCAGGGACGCGCAATTCGCGCCCGTGCTCGAAGCCAACCGGGCGGCTCTCGAGACGCCGTTCGGCAGCTCCTGGAAGGGCGCGGCGAAGCCGGAAGTGACTTTGGTCGAATTCTTCGATTACGCCTGTCCCTACTGCAAGGCTAGCAACCCCGCTGTCGACCGGCTGATCAAGGAAGACCGCGGCCTGAGGGTCGTCTATCGCGAGATGCCCATCCTCGGCCCCGACAGCGTCGCCGCTGCAAGGCTTTCGCTCGAGGCTTCCAAGGCCGGCCGCTTTGCGAAATTCCATGACACGCTGTGGGCGGTCGGCCGCCCTGCTCCCGACTCCAACTCGCAAGCTGCCCAGGCGGCGGGAATCGACCCTGAGCCGCAGGCCAATCCGGAGATCGAGGCAGAACTTGCGCGCAACATGAAGCTCGCTGGAGAGCTCGGCGCGACGGGGACGCCGGTGTTCGTCATCGGGGACCGCGTCATGAATGGGGCGGTCGGCTACGATACGCTCAAGGACGCGATCGCCAAGGCGCGCAAGAAGAGCTGACGCCGGTCAGAAGAGCGAAACGAAGAACAGCAAGGTCGCGACGGTCATCACGGCCGTTGCTGCCCATCCGAGGATTACGCCCCGCAAGGACAGGGTGAGATGGCCCATCGCCCGCGGATTGGTGACGATCAGCATCATCAGCGCCATCAGCGGGGCCGCCAGCACTCCATTGATAACGGCGCTCCAGTAGAGCGCACGGACCGGATTGATCCCAACATATTGAAGGCTTGCACCGGCAAGCGTCGTCGCAGCGATCGTGCCGTAGAAGAGCCGCGCCTTCGCCGGCCTTGAGTCGAGGCTGGCGGGTCGCCCGAACATCTCGGAAACTGCGTAGGCAGCGGATCCCGCAAGCACCGGCACGGCGAGGAGACCGGTGCCTATGATCCCCAGTGCAAAGAGGGCGAATGCGAAACGCCCGGCGACCGGCCTCAACGCCTCGGCGGCTTGCGAAGCCGTGCTGATCGTCGTGATGCCGTGCGCATGCAAGGTCGCTGCTGCAGCGAACAGGATGAATATCGCGACAAGGTTGCTGAACACCATCCCGACCAGCGTGTCCTGACGGATTCGCGCCATTTCCGGCCCGGCCTCGCGAGGAGCGACATAAAGGGGCTTGGAATGAGTGCGCCGTGCTTCCTCGATTTCCTGGGCGGCCTGCCAGAAGAAAAGGTAAGGGCTAATGGTCGTCCCGAGGATGGCCACGAAACCCGTCGCGAAGGCTGCAGTCCACTCGATGTGCGGGACGAAAAGAGCCTCGATCGCCTGTCCCCACGGCACGCCGACCGTGAGCACCACTGCAACATAGGCAAAGAGGCTGAGCGTCGCGAACTTGAGGACGGCAGCGTAACGGCGATAGCTGAGGAAGGTCTCCAGCAAGACGCAGAGCAGCCCGGCCCCGACCGTGTACACCGCCACTTCGCCGCCGATCAGCATCTCGATCACCGCGCCCATTGCTGTGAGATCGGCGCCGAGGTTGATGACGTTGGCAATCAGCAACAGCGATACGGCCGACCACAACAGCGGCCGAGGATAGTGCCTCCGGAGGTTTGCTGCGATGCCGCGGCCGGTCACGGTTCCGATCTGCGCGGCCACGTCCTGGATGACGGTCATGAAGGGGAGGCTGAAAAGAAGGCTCCATGACAAGCCGTAGCCGAATTGCGCACCGGCCTGGCTGTAGGTCCCGATGCCGCTCGGATCGTCATCAGCCGCCCCGGTAACCAGCCCCGGCCCGAGCCTGGAAAGGAAGCTCCGGCGTTTCGCGTCGGCCAGTGTTGATCCCCTTCCCCGGCTTGCTGCTGCCTACCTGCTAGCGGCTTTTACGGCTTGCATGAAGCCGCAGTCGTTATTGCTAATGCATTAGCACTATGCTAATCGGATAGCATCCAGTCGAGGAAACCGGTTTGGGCAAGCGTCTCGTTCAGCAATCCGACCCATCGGCCGCGCTCGGCAAGCGCGAGCGCCAGATCATGGACGCGCTCTACGCCCTTGGCCGCGCGACGGTGGCAGAAGTCCTCGAAGCCTTGCCGCAGCCCCCCTCCTACTCCTCCGTTCGAGCGATGCTGCGCTATCTCGAGGACAAGGGTTACGTCCGGCACGAGGAAGACGGGCCGCGCTACGTCTACATGCCGAGCGCTCCCAAAGCCGAGGTCCGCAACTCGGCGCTGAGCCATGTCGTCAGGACCTTCTTCGACGGTTCGGTCAGCAGTGTCGTGGCCGCGCTGATCGAAGGTGGGCCGCTGACCAAGGACGAGCATGAGCGACTGTCGCGCCTCCTTGACGATGCGGCGAGGCGAAGGTCGGAACCATGAGCTACGGCGTCTTCGATCTCGCGGTTCGCGCAACGTTGCTGCTGCTCGCGACCTGGGGAGCTGCAACGATCATTGAACGCCGGGGAAGCTCCGCTGCGAAACGCCATGCGGTGTGGGCGGCCGGTTTCGTCGCGCTCGCCTTGCTGCCGCTCTGCTCGTTGCTGTTCCCTCGTCTGGCGCTGCCCGTTCTGCCAGCCGAGGCGGTAACCTTGGCTCCTGCAGCGGTTGGACCGACGCTGGTGCCTACCGTCCGGGCAACCGCTCCGGGGTTCGACGCAACCGCGGCCCTGGCAACGCTCTATCTCGGCATCGTCGCGCTGCTTGTCGCGCGTATCGTCGTCGGGAGGCTCTTGCTCGCAAGGCTCTGGGAAGGCGGAGCGCCGCTCTCTGATCCCGCGAAGCTTGAGCTGACGCAGTCGCTTTGCGAGTCCCTTGGCATCAGGAGGGTCGTTGCAGTTCGAATTTCGGATTCGGCGATTGTCCCGATGACCTGGGGCAGCTTCAGTCCGAGCGTGCTTCTGCCGAGCGAAGCCGCCCACTGGCCCGCCAAGAAGTGGCGCAGCGTGCTGCTCCACGAGCTTGGGCACGTGTCGCGCCACGACAGCCTCGCGAGACTCGGCGTCGAGACCCTTTGCGCCTTCTACTGGCTCCATCCCTTGGTCTGGCTGTCGGCGCGGCGGCTCCGGCTCGCGCAAGAGCAGGCATGCGACGACCTTGCTCTCACGGGGGGAGCGTCGGCCATAGGCTATGCGCGTGACCTCCTCGACAGCGCCGGAGCGTTCCACCGTTCGCATGTCGCGATGGCCATGGCGGGCCGCACCGACCTCGAGCAACGGCTACGGGCCATTCTTGCCGAGACGAGCCGGCGGAGCGCCGGCAGGAACTTCCTCGCCACGGTCGCGGTGGTGACCGCCAGCGCCACACCGGTCATCGGTGCCGTGACCGTCGAGCGGGCGGCGACTGCGACGATCGACCAGCCACTGCCGGCGTTGCCGGCCAGGAGCGCCGTGGTTCCGGAGCGGCACGCCTTGCCGGCGCCGGCGGAGAAGCCCGTTCGCCATTACTCCAGCCCGTCCGCGCCAAAAGTCAGCCCTTCGGCCGGGCACAGCTTCGCCGCCCTCGAAGTGCCCGACAGCTATGCTGCGGCAATGGCCCGCTACCACGGCGAAGTCGCTGACTACGAGGCCGCGACCGAGCGCTACAAAGGCGAAGTCGCCGAGTACGGCAACGCTCGCCGAGGATACGAACGGGACCTCCAGGCCTATCGGGGCGCCAGGCAATCCTATGAGCGCGAGCTCGCTGCCTATCGCGCGCAGCTCGCCACTATCGGCTCGCATCCGTCGACCGGTGTAACGCCGCCGACGCCGCCGACGCCGCCCACATCACCAACGCCACCGACACCACCGACGCCACCAACTCCACCGACACCGCCAACACCACCTGCCCCGCCCGAGCCGGTCGCAGCTGCTGTCCCCCGTTCGACCTGATCGACTTTTCCGAGGAGGCGACAATGCATCCGGCACGATTGGCTCTTTGCACCCTCGTCCTGGTTTCTGCCGCTTTGCAAGCACAGCAACCGGCAACCGACCAGCCGCAAGCGGCGGCGCTACGGGACCTCAGCGGCCTGTGGGCTGCCAAGAAGTGGTTCGGTCCGGACGTGCGCGGCCTGCTCGTCATCGACCGCCGAAGCGGCGGCCTTCAGGCCGAGATCGCGGGCCGCTACGCAGCCGCCAGCCAGAAAGGCAATGAGATCTCCTTCGACCTTGCCGGCGACCAGGGCCGGTTCGTCGGGCGTCTGGAAAAGACCGGCGCCATCAGCGGGCACTGGATCCGTCCGCCGACGCCACTGTCCAACGGCTACGCCGCGTCGCCGGTTCTCCTCAAATCGATCGGCGCAGGGCGTTGGGCGGGCATGGTCGATCCAGGCGAGGACGAATTCTCATTCTATGTCTTTGCGAGGCGAGCGGCGGACGGGTCGTACGACGCGGTTCTGCGCAATCCCGAGTTCGACCTCGGCAATCAGCAGGGCGTCCGGAAACTCGTTCGCGAGGCCGACGCGCTGAAGCTCGTGGCGTCGCGTCCCAATCGAGGCGAGCGCGTGCTCAGCAGCGGAACGATCCAGCCGGATCTCGACGGTTTCTCGCTCACCTTTGCGGGCCGGGGTGGAACCTACGACTTCAGGCGAGACGGGGATGCAAGCCTTGCCTTCCCACGTCCACGGCCCGCAACTCCGTACCGCTACCTCGCTCCGCCAGCCCTTGCCGATGGCTGGCAGACGGCGACTCTTGCGTCCGAGCGGATCGATCGCGTGGCGATGGAGCGCCTGGTTCAGTCGATCATCGACATGAAAATGGATGAGCCCGACGCGCCCGAGATCCACGCGCTGCTCGTTGCCCGCCACGGAAGGCTCGTCCTCGAGGAATATTTTCACGGCTTCTCGCGCGACCAGCTCCATACCCTTCGCTCTGCCGGCAAGAGCATCACGGGAACCACGATCGGTGCCGCGTTGCACGCCAAAGCTCCGCTGGCGCTCGACAGTCGCGTCTACAAGGTAATGAACGGCGGCAGCTTCCCTGCCGGGCTAGAGCCGCGCAAGCGGGCAATGACGCTCGAGGATCTGCTGACAATGTCCTCGGGTCACTATTGCGACGACACGGACGAAAAGGCGCCGGGCAACGAGGATTATATCGGCGACGAGCTGCGCCCACCGAACATCATCAACTATTTCATGTCGGTCCCGATGGCGACCGATCCGGGCACGAACAGCGTCTATTGCAGCATGCAGCCGCACCTCGCGCTCGCGATGCTGGAAGAGGCGACGCACGAATCCGCGCTGCGCATCTTCGACGGCCTGGTCGCCAGGCCCATGCAGATCACGCATTATTCCTGGCCGCTCGACACCAATGGCCGCCCCTATGGAGGCGGAAGCTTCGCCATCCGGGCCCGCGATTTCCTGAAGTTCGGACAGCTGATGCTGAACGGCGGGCAGTGGAACGGCCAGCGCATTCTCGATGCCGCCTACGCGAAGGCTGCAATCTCGCCGCAATACCACCTGCGCAACGTCTATTACGGCTATTATTGGTGGATCGAGGACTATCCCTACAAGGACCGCAAGCTCCGGATCTACTCGGCACGCGGCGCCGGCGGGCAACTCCTGTTCGTCGCTCCGGACCTCGATCTCGTCGTCGAGACGATGGCCGGCAATTATTCGAACCGGCGTGGCATGAAATATCTCGGCAATCTCATCGCCAACTCGATCCTTCCGGCGGTGCGGGAGCCCGGCGATGATCCGAATGGCCCGGTGAAGGACCTCGACTGGATGTCTCCATACGGCGCTTCGAAGGACGGCAGCCGGGTCAAGCGCCCTTGAAGTCCTGGGCGATGACATACCATTCGCTCGAATCCTTCCGGCTCGCGGGCGGCTTGGCGTGCTTCACCGTTGCAAAGCTGCGTTTCAGCTCGGCAACCAGGTTGTTGTCCGCTCCACCGGCGAGCACCTTTGCGACATAGGCGCCGCCAGGGCGCAGGACTTCGCGCGCAAATTCCAGTCCGGCCTCCACCAGCGCCATCGTTCGCAAATGGTCCGTTTGCGGGTGACCCACGGTGTTTGCTGCCATGTCCGACATGACGAGATCCGCTGGCGCGCCGAGCGCCTCCTTCAGCCGATCGGGCGCCGCCTCGTCCATGAAGTCCATCTGCAGGATGGTCACGCCCTCGATTGGGTCGGTCGGCAAGAGGTCTATTCCGACGATGCCGGCGTGGGGCGACTTGCGGCGGACGACCTGGCTCCAGCCGCCTGGCGCGATGCCGAGGTCGACTACCGCTTTTACGCCCTTCAGCAGCCCGAACCGTTCGTCGAGCTCGATCAGCTTGTAGGCCGCGCGGCTACGGTAGTTCTCCGCCCTCGCGCGCTTCACATACGGATCGTTGAGTTGCCGTTCGAGCCATCTCGTTGACGAAACTTTGCGGCCCTTGGCGGTCCTGATCCGCTTCACAATTGCCAGCCGTCTCGGGCCATCAACGATCGCAGGATGCCCTCGCGGATTCCGCGATCGGCAATGCCGAGGTTCCTGGCCGGCCAGATCTCAATGATTGCGTCGAGGATCGCGCAGCCGGCGACCACCAGGTCTGCGCGTTCGTTGCCGATGCAGGGCAATGCCGAGCGCTCGCCATAATCCATGCCGGCAATCATGCCGCTGATCTTCTGCATCGCCTCGATCGGCACGTGGAGCCCGTCAACGGCGCGGCGATCGTAGGATGGCAGTGCGAGATGAACGCTTGCAAGGGTCGTCACCGTGCCGCTTGTGCCGAGGAGGCGGACGCCTTGGCGGCTTTCGGGGAGCATGGTCGTAAAATTGGCGAAGGCGCGGCGAGCTCGCTCGCGCATCCGCATGTAGGCCTTGAGGCGCTCCGGACCTTCGAGCGCTTCCCTGCCCTCGCTCTCGGTCAGCGAGACGACCCCCCACGGCGCGCTCCACCATGCCCGGATCCGCGGTGTTCCCTCCTCCTGGTCGATCAGGACCAATTCGGTCGATCCGCCGCCGATATCGAAGATCAGGGCTGGCCCGTCGCCCGGCTCCAGCAGCTTGTGGCATCCGAGGACTGCAAGGCGCGCCTCCTCGGCCGGCTCGATGATGTCCAGCACAATGCCGGTCTCGCGCCGTACGCGCTCGGCAAAGTCCTCGCCGTTCTTGGCCCGCCGGCAGGCTTCGGTCGCCACGGAGCGGGACAGCGACACATTTCGGCGCCTGAGCTTCTCGGCACACACTCCGAGCGCGCCCACAGCGCGATCCATCGCGTCCTGCGAGAGCTCGCCTGTGTGAGACAGGCCCTCCCCGAGCCGGACGATCCGCGAGAACGCGTCGATAACCGTGAAGCCGCCTTCGTTCGGGCGCGCGATCAGCAAGCGGCAATTATTCGTGCCAAGGTCGATCGCGCCATAAGTGTGGCGGTGCGGCTCCCGCTTGTGGGGTGCACCCTGGTTCGATGGCCTGCCCTGGGGCTTGTATTCTTGCCGCAGCGCCGGCGCACTGGCGACTCCCTGCGCCATTACTCGCCCGTTTCTGTCCTACACCGTCCAAGAGCGGACGGCTGACTTGGCGCGGGTTTAATCACAATTTGAGGCGATTGGGCAAGTGCGGAGGGGTCCGAGGCGGCGTTGACAGGGTGAACTGCCCTTTCTATCTCGCCGCCTTCCAAGCTGCCCCGTCGTCTAATGGTAAGACTACGGACTCTGACTCCGTCAATCGTGGTTCGAATCCACGCGGGGCATCCAGGATTTCCCGATACTTTTCAAAAGCTTACGACGGCTACCGCGCCAGCAAGCCGTTGCTTCACGCACTCGCCCTGTTTTCCCCGGTTTCCCGGATCCCAGAGCTTACGGGCACGTCCATGCCCCCTCCCCTTGTGTGTTCATCGCTTCGCCGACGACCAGTGGATGTGGACGATCTTCCACCCGTCAGATGTGCGCCGGAGAAGCATTGTTTCGGTTGTTTGCAGGTCGAGCGGCTTGCCCTTGTACGTTCCACTTGTCCGACCCTCGCTCGCAACCCACGCCAAGGCGCCGATGGAGCTGCCGGTGCGCCGAGTCACGACGGACGAGACCGAGCGCGAGAACTCGGCATCCGCAGGTAGATGATGTGCTGCATACTCCGCTCTGGTGCGCTCAACCCCTCCGCTCTCGAAGATCAGCGCATTCTCGGCCAAAAACGCAGATGCAGCTCGCGTGTCGCCTCGATCCAACGCAGCGTGGAACTGATCTACCGTCGCCGCCGCACCTATCTCTGACGCGGAGAGCGTGTGGGTTTGAGTTGCCTTTGGCGCGGGTTCGTGGGCCGAAAGCGGCGCTGCCGTCATTAGCAGCGCCGCAACCACTCCTCCTCGTATTCGACTCATCTGTTCCCCCTCAATCGATCTTCACTCGGACGAAACCCATCGCTCCCGTCGGGTTATGACCGCCGTAGAGTGGCGCCAACGCATCGGGCACAAAGTTTACCGAGAACAGACCACCCGCGCCGAGCGACAAGTGGTCGGCAATGCGAAAGTCGTGGACGGCTCCCAGTGACACCTTACCGACGCCGTAAGCCGGTCCGTGCTCTATATCTGTGAGCTCGCGGTTCTCCGTCATCTCCCCCCGACCAAAGATGGTCCATTGCGCATGCTTGAGTGACGCCTCGGCAGCGGCAGCATCGTCACTGTGACCGTGAGCAGTCTTGCGACCCCAAGCGAGCGTTCCCGCAAGCTTCCATCCCGGCGCGACCTCGTTCGCCCAGAGAGCACTCGTCGACCACCTCTTCTGGTCCACGCCCGGCTCGAGCTGTTCTGGGTCAGCGAAATGTCCCCAGCTCCCCTGGACGGCAAGTGTTCGCGTTGGATTCCACGACACTCGAATGGCGGTCGAGTCCAGCGGTCCCGTCTCTATGTTCCAGCGGCGCTGGTCGGGCTCGCGCCCATTGAAGCGGCTGACTTCGAGTTTCACCCGATCAAGCACAATGCCACCAGTCAACACGCCAAAGCTAATGTGTGTGGAATCCAGCCAATGGTGACTGATTGGTGCTTCCGGCGAGTCCATGATCGCTTCGCGGTGCATGAAAGCGGGAGGGCCAAACGCCGGTTCGCCGGGCAGACCCGCGTACAGGAACACGCTGCTTTTCGCGCCGATGTTTTGAGACACCGATCCCGACAGCTCCATGAAGAAGTCGTGCGGATGCTGGCGGTCGATCAGGCGATCATTGCCATTCGCGGTCTCCCCGCTGGCTAAGAGCAGCGGATAGCCGCTCGAACCCATTAGAGGGTCGGGGCTGACCATCGCCTTGAACTGTACCGCGCCGTTGCCGAGGGGATGCTGGGCCATCCCCATCAGCATGCCCGACGCAAATGCCTTGTCGTCCCCGCGGGGGCCGGATTGGTGATCGTAGACGAAGTTGACGACGCCGTGCGCCATTAAGGTCCATTCGCCGGACATCTCCATCAGGCCCTGATGTTCTGTCGTGTCTGGCTGCCAAGCGGTGCCGGAACTCTCGCGCTCCATCGGATATCGTCCGAGCGCGCCCGTCACGTTCACCTCGTGGCCCGCGTGTCCACTCATAGGCATATTCATTTGGCCCATTTGCCGGTGGTCCACGTGCCCATGATCCATGGGCATCGACGTTGAGCCATGGCTGCCAGCCTGTCGCTGCGCGGGCATCGGCGTTGTGCGGTGCTGCATTTGGGAGTGATCCGTTGTCGTCTCTGAGCCGGATTGGGCTGGAGGCTGCGACATCTGCATCGAGCCGTGGTCCATGGGCATCGTCATGCTTTTGGCGCTCGACTGGGCATTTCTTGCGACTGCCTTCTTCGAGGCGGTCTTCTTAGCCGCCGGCTTCGTCGCTCCAACGGTTTTCTTCGCTGACGACTTCTTCTTGGAGGCGAGCTTTTTCGAAGGGGGCTTCTTTGCCGGCACTGGCATGGTCATGCCGGGCATGTGTATCTGCGCAACCGCAGGGGCGGGCACGGCTGCAAGCGCAAACGCGCTCACCGCGAAATACAAAGTCATTTTCACTGGGGATCTCCAAAAGAGAAGCG
>JBJMUN010000051.1:0-65501 GCA_045811185.1 Sphingomicrobium sp. | reverse complement strand
AGCCTCGGTCTCGACCTCGCGGGCGGTAGCCATTTGCTGCTCGAGGCGGATGCGCAGGATGCCCAGAAACAGCGGCTCCAGGCAATGGAGGACTCGGTCGCGACAGAGCTTCGCCGCGATCCGCGCATCGACATCGGAGATATTTCGACCGCTGGCGGCCGCCTGTCGTTCCTGGTCCGAAATCCGACGCAGGTCGACGCCGCCGTGGAGCGGATGCGGACGCTGACGCGTCCGGTCGCTCTCACTGGCAACCGCGACTGGGACGTTCAGGTCGTAGATTCGACGCGTGTTGTCCTGACGCCGACGCCGAGTGGGTCGGCGGCGGCACTCAAGGACGCGATGAGCGTCGCTCGCGACGTCGTCCGTCGCCGCATCGATCCGGGCGGAACCAAGGAAATCACCGTCGTGACGGAAGGCGCCAATCGCGTCCTCGTTGAAGTCCCGGGCGTCGAGAATCCCGACGAGCTCAAGAAACTCATCGGCCAGACAGCACGGCTGGAGTTCAAGCTCGTCGACCAGTCGGCCAATCCGGCCGAGGTCCAGGCCGGTCGTGCTCCGGCAGGGAGCCAGGTGCTGCCCATGGCCGACGGCAGCGGCTTCATTGCTGTCAAACGGCGCGTGATGGTCTCCGGCGATCAGCTGACCGATGCCAAGCAGAGCTTCGATCAGGACGGCCGGCCCGACATCGACATCACGTTCAACACGGCCGGTGCGCGGCGCTTCGGCCGAGTCACCCAGGAGAACGTGAATAAGCCGTTCGCGATCATTCTCGACGACAAGGTCCTGTCGGCGCCGAACATCAACGAGCCAATCCTTGGCGGGCGTGCTCAGATCAGCGGCAACTTCACGGTTCAGAGCGCCCACGACCTCGCAGTCAGCCTTGCCTCGGGCAAGCTGCCGGTAAAGCTCAACGTCATCGAAGAGCGCAGCATCGGTCCGGACCTCGGCAAGGACTCGATCCACAAGGGCGTCATTGCCAGCGTGATCGGTACGCTGGGCGTCATCCTGTTCATGCTCGTCACTTATGGCCGATTCGGGGTCTACGCGACGGTTGCGCTTATCGTGAACGCGTTCCTGATCCTCGGCGTCATGGCAATGTTCAACGCGTCGCTGACGCTCCCCGGGATCGCCGGGTTCGTGCTGACGATCGGCGCTGCTGTCGATGCCAACGTTCTAATTAACGAGCGCATCCGCGAGGAGATCAGGCGGGGACGCCGGCTGCTCGACGCAGTCGAGACCGGCTACCACGAGGCGTTTCGAGCCATTTTCGACGCCAACGTCACCCACGTCATCTCGGCGGCGATCATGGCCTATTTCGGCTCCGGTCCGGTCCGCGGCTTCGCGATCGTGCTCCTGATCGGCGTTGTCACCTCGGTGTTCACCGCCGTCTATTTCACCCGCATGCTGGTCGCGCTGTGGATTCGCCGCTCGCGTCCGCGCGAACTCCACATTTAAGGCTGCTCATCCATGAAGCTGCTGAAGCTTGTACCCGATCATACGAACATCGATTTCATGCGCTGGCGCAATATCGCGCTGGTGCTGTCGCTGCTGGTCACCATCGCCTCTATCTCCTTCACCATCTACCGGGGCCTGAACCTCGGCGTGGATTTCGTCGGCGGCCAGCTTGTCCGCGTGACCTTCGCGCAGCCGGTGAATGTCGAGAAGCTCCGCACGCAGGTCGACGGGCTGCAGCTCGGTGAAGCAAGCATTCAGGAATTCGGGAGTCCTCGAACGGTTCAGATCCGCCTGCCAAGGCCGCCCGGCGGGGACGCAGCCGCCAACGTCGCTGCTACGCGCGTGAAGCAGCTGATTGCCACCGATTATCCGGGCGCCAAGGTCGATTCGGTCGATACGGTGTCCGGCAAGGTCAGCGAGGAGCTGGCCGACGGCAGCGCCCTTGCGGTTGCATTCGCGATGCTTGGAATTGCAGTTTACATCTGGCTCCGCTTCGAATGGCAGTTCGGTGTCGGAGCTTTGCTCACGCTTGCCCACGACATTGCGATGACCCTCGGCTTTTTCGCCTTCACACGGCTCCAGGTCGACCTCAACGTGGTCGCCGCGTTTCTGACGATCATCGGCTATTCGCTAAACGACACCGTCGTCATCTACGACCGCATCCGCGAGAATCTCAGGAAATACCGCAAGATGGCCGTCCTGCCGCTGCTCAACCTCTCGCTCAACGAGACTTTGGCGCGCACGGTCGTTACCTCGCTGACCGTTCTCATCGCGCTCGGCGTGCTGATGGCGATCGGTCCGGCAGTCATCTTCGGCCTCGCGATCGCGATCTTCCTCGGTGTCGTGATCGGCACCTATTCATCGATCTACATCTCCGCACCGGTCCTGGTCTGGTTGGGCGTCCAGCCCGACAGCTTCCTCAAGGCCGACGAGAAGGAAGAAGCCGAGGCGCAGCCCGCCTGACTACCTGTTCAGCGAAGGCCAAGCTTTCCCTGTCCATGCCCTGCTTGGCCTCCTCCCGAGCCCACGCTAATGAGGTCCACATGCTGAAGCTTACGCGTTCCGTTTCCCTTCTGTTCGCCGCCGCCGCGGTGATCCCGCTCGCGGCCTGTGCGCATGGTGGCAAGAAGGCAGATACGGCCTATGTCGCTCGCGATGTGAGCTCGCTCTACACCGCGGCCAAGCGCACCATGGACCGGGGCGACTACGAACGGGCCGCCAAGCTGTTCGACGAGGTCGAGCGCCAGCACCCCTATTCTGTCTGGGCCCGGCGCGCGCAGCTGATGAGCGCGTTCAATTACTACCTCGCGAAGAAATATACGGACGCCATCAACTCGGCGCAGCGCTTCGTGACCATCCATCCGGGGAACACGGAAGCGCCGTATGCCCAGTACCTGATCGCGATGAGCTATTATCAGCAGATTGACGACGTCACCCGCGACCAGACGACGACGCAGCAGGCGTCGGACGCATTCGGAGAGCTGATCCGCCGCTACCCGGACACGCGCTACGCCTCCGACGCCCGCATCAAGCTTGACCTCATCAAGGACCATCTCGCCGGCAAGGAGATGGAGGTCGGCCGTTTCTATCAGCGCTCCGGGCAGTGGCTCGCCGCGACCTATCGCTTCCGCGCGGTTGTTGATCAGTTCCAGACCACCAGCCACACGCCCGAAGCCCTGGAGCGGCTGGTCGAATGCTATCTCGCACTCGGCGTTCCGGAAGAAGCGCAGAAGGCGGGTGCGGTCCTCGGCCGCAACTATCCGGAATCCTACTGGTACAAGCAATCGCTGAAACTGCTTGGGCAGGAAAACCGGCAGGCCCAGCGGCGGACGGCCTCCCGGAAGTGAGGCCCAAGCGAGCGTTCCTCGCATGCTGAGGCAGCTCGCCATCCATAATATCGTGCTCGTCGAACGTCTCGAACTGGAATTCGAGCCGGGTCTCGGCGTGCTCACGGGCGAAACGGGCGCCGGCAAGTCGATCCTGCTTGATGCCCTCGGGCTTGCTCTCGGTGCGCGCGCCGACTCCGGGCTGGTCCGGGCTGGACAGGACGCAGCGTCCGTCTCCGCGGAGATTGAACTACCTCCCAGGCATCCGGCAGCCGCACTGCTCGGCGAGCAGGGCATTGCGGTAGATGCCGGGGAGCCGATCATCGTGCGCCGGACCCTGAAGAGCGACGGCGGCAGCCGCGCCTTCGTTGCAGGTGTCAGCGTTCCGGCCGGTCTCCTTCGCGACCTCGGCGCCCTTGCAGTGGAGATCCACGGCCAGCACGATGATCGGGGCCTTCTCAACCCGAAGGGCCACCGAGCATTGCTGGACGCGTTCGGCAAGCTCGACTGCACTCCCGTCGAGCGCGCCTGGAGCGAGGTCACCAAAATCGAAGCGGCGCTGCTGGAAGCGCGGAGCGGCGCTGCTGCGGCCGAGCGGGACCGCGAATGGCTGGAACATGCCTCGCGCGAGATTGAGGAGCTGGCGCCCGAGGAGGGCGAGGAAACGCGCCTCGCCGAGGAGCGCGCAGCCATGCAGGCCGGAGTGAAGGCCGGTGAATCGCTGACCGGCCTCGATGAACTGCTCGGCGGGCCTGATGGCGCGCTGGCGCAGCTCCGGCAGGCGGCACGCCGGATCGAACGTGGCGCCGCGGATCACCCGCTGCTCGCAGAAGCGTTGTTGGCCCTTGACCGGGCGCTCATCGAGGCGAGCGAGGCCGAGGACCGCATCGCACGCGCAGCCGACGCGATGTCATTCGATCCGGCGCGGCTTGAGCAGGTCGAGGCAAGGCTGTTCGACATTCGGGGCCTCGCCCGAAAACATCGCGTCGATCCCGACGAGCTTGCCTCGCTCGGTTTCCAGATGCGCGAACAGCTCGCGGCGATCGAAGCAGGCGGCGAGCGCATTGCCGAGCTTGATCGGCAGCTCATCGCCGCCCGGGAAGCCTATTCGGCGGCTGCTGACACTCTCAGCAACCGGCGACAAGAGGCTGCAGCTCGGCTCGATGCGGCCGTTGCATCCGAACTTCCTCCGCTGAAACTGGATGCTGCCCACTTCCGTACGACCATGATTGCTGCGGAGCCGGGCCCATCCGGTATCGACCGCATCGAATTCGAAGTGTCGACGAATCCGGGATCGCCGTTCGGCGCACTGACGCGTATTGCCTCCGGCGGCGAACTGTCGCGCTTCATCCTCGCTCTCAAGGTTGCATTGGCGGAAGCCGGCAGCGCAGCAACGATGATCTTCGATGAGATCGACCGCGGTGTCGGCGGCGCCGTCGCCAGCGCGATCGGCGAGCGCCTCGCCCGGCTTGCGCAGCGCTCGCAGGTGCTAGTGGTGACCCACTCGCCGCAAGTTGCCGCACGTGCGTCACAGCACTACCGGATCGAGAAGAGCCAGGGGCCCGATGGCACGCGCACCAGCGTCCGTCGGCTCAGTGACGAGGAGCGGCGCGAGGAGATCGCTCGCATGCTTTCCGGCGCGTCGGTCACCGAGGAAGCGAGGGCGCAGGCTTCCCGTCTGCTCGACGCAGCGTGACTGCTTATGTCGCGCTGCTGCGCGGTGTGAACCTCGTCGGCAAGAGCACGTTAAAAATGGCCGACCTGAAGACCATTGCCGAAGGTCTCGGACTGCGAAATGCCCGCACCTACATCGCTAGCGGCAACCTCATTTTCTCCAGCGACAAGAGCGAGGAAAAACTGCGGCGCATGCTCGAGAAAGAGTTGCAATTGCACATGGCCAAGGACGTTCGTGTGATGTTGAGGACCGCCGCCGAGATGGAAGCCGTCCTAGGGGCAAACCCGTTCCGCGGGGTCCGCGGCAACAATGTCCAGGCCTTCTTCATGAACGAAGCGCCACCAAAGGACCTTCTCGAAACGGCTCGCAGCAAGGCCGATGACGAATGCATCGCAGCAGGCGTTCGCGAGGTCTATGTCGCGTACGGCGAAAAGGGTATCGGGCGCTCGCGCCTGCGGATTCCCGCCGCCGAGGCAGGAACGGCGCGCAATATGAACACGGTGGCCAAGCTGGCTGCACTGGCAAGGGAGTTGGCATGAGCAAGGATCGGGCGATCGCGCACAGTTTCGAGGGCGAGGAGCTGGAAAGCGTCTTCGTCGGTCGCCGCGACGGCCAATCCCGCCCAACCGTCATCCTGATCCCGACGGTAATGGGCGTTTCAGACCTGGAGGTCGGCTTCGGCCGGCAGCTGGTCGAGCTTGGCTTTAATTCCCTGGTCGCCGATCTCTTTGGCAAGGCGTTCCGCGGCGCGCCGCGCGACACGATGTTCGGCGAGATGAACCGCCTGAAGAGCGACCGGGCCGCGCTGCTTCGCCGGCTGCAGGACGTGCTCGAACTCGCGCGCGGCCTCGACGAGGTCGAGAGCAACCAGATCGTAGTTGCCGGTTATTGCTTCGGTGGCATGTGCGCGCTGGACCTCGCGCGCAGCGGCGCGGACGTCGCCGCTGCCGTGAGCTTCCACGGGCTGTTCGATACGCCCGGTCTCCCGGCGCAAAAGATCAGCGCAAAGGTGGTGGCGTTTCATGGCTGGGATGACCCCATGGTGCCGCCGGACAAGGTGGCGGCGCTCGCCAACGAGCTGACCGAGGCCGGTTCGGACTGGCAGATCCACGCCTACGGCCATGTTGGCCACGGGTTCACCAACCCCCACGCAAGCGACCTGCAGATCGACGGCGTTGCCTATAACGCGCTTGCTGCAGATCGCTCCTGGACCAGCTTCATCAACCTTCTCGAGGAATTGTTCGCAGCGCATGGGTGACGCCGCTGGGCTGAGCGAGGCCGAAGCCGCAAACCGCCTGATGCGGCTGGCGAGAGAGATTGCGCGGCACGACAAGCTCTACCATGACCAGGACGCGCCGGAGATCTCCGATGCCGACTATGACGCGCTCGTGCGCGAGAACCGCGAGCTCGAGGCTCGTTTCCCCCGCCTCGTGCGCGCTGACTCGCCGTCGAGGCGACTTGGCGCGGCGCCCACTACCGGGCTTGCGAAGGTTACGCATTCGCGGCCGATGCTCAGCCTCGATAATGCCTTTTCCGACGACGAGGTGTTCGAGTTCGTTGCGCGGGTCCGGCGGTTCCTCAGCCTGGAGCCGGATCAGCCGGTCGCGCTAACCGCTGAGCCAAAGATCGACGGATTGAGTTGTTCGCTGCGATATGAGCGCGGCGAGCTGGTCCTTGCGGCAACGCGCGGTGACGGAACAACCGGCGAAGACGTCACGGCGAATGTGAGGACCATCGGCGATATTCCGCAATCGATCGTCGGTGGACCCGAGATCCTCGAGGTGCGCGGCGAGGTTTACATGTCCAAGGCCGACTTCGAAGCGCTCAACGAACGGCAGGAATCGGCGGGGGGCAAGATCTTCGCAAATCCGCGCAATGCAGCCGCCGGCTCGCTGCGGCAGAAGGATCCGAGCATTACGGCTGCACGGCCACTGCGCTTCCTCGCCCACGGCTGGGGCGAGCTCAGCGAGCCGCTTGCCTCCGTGCAATTGCTGGCGATGAAGAGGATCGCTTCGCTCGGCATCCCCGTCAGCGATCTGTTGGTACGGTGCGAGACGGTCGAGGAAGCGCTCGGCCATTTCCGCGCCATCGAGAGAGCGCGGGCCGATCTCCCGTTCGACATTGACGGTGTGGTGTACAAGGTCGGCCGGCTCGACTGGCAGGAGCGCCTCGGGCAGGTCGGCCGCGCTCCGCGATGGGCGATCGCGCACAAGTTTCCTGCGGAGAAAGCCGAGACGACGCTAGAAGCGATCGACATCCAGGTCGGCCGGACGGGCAAGCTGACGCCCGTCGGACGACTGAAGCCTGTCGGCGTCGGCGGAGTGATCGTCGCAAACGTCACGCTGCACAACCGCGACGAGATTGCTCGGCTCGGCCTCCGTCCGGGCGACCGAGTGCGAATCCAGCGCGCGGGAGACGTGATCCCGCAGGTGGTGGAGAACCTCACGCGTGACGAGCCGAGGGCAACGTATCACTTCCCTGCTGTTTGCCCCGAATGCGGAAGTGAGGCGGTCGCCGAGGAGGGCGAGGTCGACGTCCGGTGCACTGGCGGGCTGATTTGTCCGGCGCAGCGGTTCGAGCGGCTACGCCACTTCGTCTCGCGTGGCGCCCTCGACATCGAAGGCCTCGGGGAGAAATCGATCGCCGAGTTCATCGAACTCGGATGGCTGCAGTCGCCCGCTGACATTTTCCGGCTTCGCAATCGCCGGTCGGATCTCATCGGTCGAGAGGGCTGGAAGGAAAAATCCGTCGACAATCTGCTCGGTGCGATCGAGGCGAAGCGGGAACCGGACGGACCAAGGTTTCTATTCGGCCTGGGCATCCGCCACATCGGCATCGTCACGGCGCGCGACTTGCTCAAATGCTTCGGGACCATCGAAGAGCTGCGCCGGGCGGCGCTCTCCGAAGGTGGTGAAGCGGAGCTGTCGTCAGTCCAAGGAGTCGGACCCGTCGTAGCGGAGGCGGTCGTTGACTTCTTTCACGAGCAGCACAATCAAGCCGCACTCGACGACCTGCTATCAGAGGTGACACCGAAGCCTTTCGTCAGTGACGCAAAGCAGACCGAATGGACCGGCAAGACGATCGTTTTCACCGGCAGCCTCGAGACGATGAGCCGCGACGAGGCCAAAGCTCAAGCCGAGCGGCTGGGTGCGCGGGCTTCCGGCTCGGTCAGCCCTAAAACCGATCTCGTCGTTGCGGGACCGGGTGCCGGATCGAAGCTCAAGAAAGCGGAAGAGCTGGGCATTCGTGTCATCGGCGAAGCCGAATGGGCCCGGATCGTGGCCGAAGCCTAGTCCACTGCCGAATTGACCTTTCGCCACGCAGGCGGCAACGAGGTACGTCCTTCCATAACCGGTTTGCCCGGCGCGGAGCGCGCTGGCAGCTCGGCTCACCCGCAGCAGGTATCTTCATGACTTCGAGGTTCGTTCTTGCGTCCGTTCTGCTCGCCAGCAGCGCCATCGTTTCCGCCCAGGAGCAGGCGCCCCCTCCGCAGCCGGAGCCGTCTCCAAGCGAGGCTGCGAGCCGGCATGAGCTGCCCAAGGGTGCAGCAGCTACCCCCACGGCAGCAGCAACGGAGAAGGCGCCCAAGTGGGACGTCGAGCATCCGCGCGGGCTGACGACGCACAAGGTGCCGCTCGACACAACCGAAGGTACGTGGATGAACGTCGACGTGTCGCCCGACGGGACGCGAGTGGCGTTCGACATGCTCGGGGATATCTACGTCATGCCGATCTCGGGCGGCACGCCCACCCGCATCGCGGAGGGCCTGTCGTATGAGCAGCAGCCGCGCTGGTCCCCTGATGGATCGCGCATTGCCTTCGTTTCCGATCGCGGTGGCGGCGACAACATCTGGCTGATGAACGCCGATGGATCGAGCAAGAAGCAGCTTACGAAGGAGGATTTTCGCCTCCTTAATCAGCCGAGCTGGAGTCCGGACGGCCGCTACATCGTCGCCAAGAAGCATTTCACCACCGGCCGCTCGCTCGGCACCGGGGAGGTCTGGCTATATAGCGTCGATGGTGGGTCCGGCGTGCAGCTTGTCAAGCGCGTCAACGAGAAACACCAGAAGGAACTCGGCGAGCCGACCTTCGCTGCGGACGGCAAGAGCGTCTATTTCACCCGCAACATCACGCCAGGTGCGATCTTCCAGTATGCGCAGGATTCGAACACCGAGCTGTTCGCAATCGAGCGTTACGAGCTCGAGAGCGGCGAAACGCATCGCGTCACCGCGGGCAACGGCGGCGCGGTTCGGCCGACGCCATCTCCGGACGGGAAGTACCTCGCGTTCGTGCGCCGAGAGCGCGCGAAGTCGAAACTCTACGTCCGCGATCTCGCAAGCGGCAACGAACGCAAGATCTACGACGCGCTCGACCAGGACATGCAGGAGACCTGGGCGGTGACCGGCGTCTATCCGAACATGGACTGGACTGCCGACAGCAAGGAGGTTGTGTTCTGGGCTGGCGGCAAGATCCGCCGCGTACCGGTCAATGGCGGGCAGGCGCGGGAGATTCCCTTTCACGTGCATGACGACAGAGTCGTCGCGAACTCCGTCCATCCCGCAATCGAGGTCGCGCCGGCGACCTTCCAGACGAAGATGGTCCGCTGGGCGCAGATGTCACCCGATGGACGAGAAGTGGTGTTCGAGTCCCTCGGAAAGCTATGGCTCAAGTCCGCGAACGGCGGAGAAGCGCGACGGCTCACGCGAACGAACGACGGGAGCTTCGAGGCGTATCCGGCCTGGTCGAGGGACGGACGCTCGATCGCCTTCGTGAAGTGGAGCGACCAAGAACTCGGACGCATTGAGCTGGTCGGCGCGAACGGCGGCGCCGCGCGCACGATCACCAGCGAGCCTGGTCATTATTCCAAGCCGCGCTTCTCGCCGGATGGCCGCACCATCGTGTTCGAGGCCGGGCGCGGCGGCGATCTGACCTCCGACCGGTGGAGTCGCGATCCTGGCGTCTACATGGTCCCGGCGACGGGCGGTGCGCCCAAGCTTGTCGAACGCGGCGCATCCAACCCGCAATTCGGCGCCAGCAACGAGCGGCTGTTCATGACTACGCAGTCGGACGATGACAAGCTGGAGCTTATAAGCACTGACCTCAACGGCGAGGCGCGGCGAGTCCACGCCAACGGCGACCTTGCCAGCGACTTCCAGGTCTCGCCCGACGGGCGGTCACTCGCCTTCCGCCAGAACTACGAAGCCTTCCTCATGCCGCTGATGCCCGGTGCACAGGCGGTAAGCGTTGCACTCAAGGACGGTTCGCTTCCAACCACGCGCCTCAGCGTCGGTGGCGGCGACTTCCTGCATTTTTCAGCGGGGGGCGCGCGCGTCCACTGGAGCATCGGCCCGACGCTTTACACTGCCGACACCCGGGTCGCGTACAACGAGGGTTACCAGCCGCCGCAGTCCGGCGTTTCGCTGTCGCGCACCATCGCCGCCTCGAAACCCGTGGGAAGCGTCGCTCTGGTCGGCGCGCGGATCGTCACCATGAACGGGACCGACGGCGGCGTGATCGAGGATGGGACCATCCTGGTGCAGGGCGACCGGATCGGCGCAATTGGACCACGCGCAAGCGTGATAATCCCCGCTGGAACGAAGACGGTCGATGTCTCCGGCAAGACGATCGTTCCCGGCTTTATCGATGCGCATGCACATGGCCCGCAAGGGGACGGCAACGGCTTCGTGCCTCAGCAGAACTGGTCGGCCATGGTCAACCTTGCCCTCGGCACGACCACCATCCACGATCCCTCGAACAGCTCCTCCGAGGTATTCGCGGCGTCCGAGATGCAGCGAGCAGGACTGGTCCTTGCCCCGAGAATCTTCTCGACCGGCGAAGTGATTTACGGCGCGAAGGCGGCGGGCGTGTTTGCGGACATCGGCAAGTTCGACGACGCGCTCGGACACGTACGGCGACTGAAGGCGCAGGGCGCCTGGAGCGTGAAGAACTACAACCAGCCACGGCGCGAGCAGCGCCAGATGGTCGTTGCGGCGGCCCAGGCCGAGAACATGCTGGTGGTCCCTGAGGGCGGCTCCCTGTTCACCATGGACATTTCGCTCATCCAGGACGGCAACGCGACGCTCGAGCACAACCTCCCGGGAAGCACCTTCTATTCGGACGTGCTCCAGCTGTGGTCGCAGACGAAGACAAACTACACGCCGACGCTCGTCGTCACCTACGGCGGGCCCGCCGGCGATCCGTACTGGCGCTCGCACACGAACGTGTGGGAGCAGCCGCTCCTTAAGGCGCACATTCCACCGGGAACGCTCGCGGCAGCCAATGCTCGCCGGGTGATCGCGCCGGAAGAGGATTATGCCGACACCTGGTCAGCGCGGGAGGCGCGCAAGCTTGCCGATCGCGGCGTTTCGGTCAGCATCGGCGCTCACGGCCAGCAGGACGGTATTGGAGCACACTGGGAGATGTGGAGCTTCGTCAAGGGTGGATGGACTCCGCTGCAGGCTCTGCAGGCGGCCACCATCAACCCCGCGCGGACGCTCGGGCTCTCGAGAGACATCGGCTCGCTGGAGGTCGGCAAGCTTGCCGATCTCGTGGTGCTCGACGCCAATCCGGTCGAGAACATTCGGAACACGGAGAGAGTGAACGAAGTAATGCTCGGCGGCCGGCTTTACGATGCAGCGACCCTGAACGAGCGCGTCACCGGTAATCGCGTCCGTAAGGCTTACTGGTGGGAAGGAAACGGTAATCCCCAGGCCGGCGTCACGCGCACGAGCGCCCACTCGCACGACAACGATTAGAAGAAAGGCTGTTAGGAGAGGGGCCTCAGCTCTGCTGCAGCGTGAGCACTGGCCACTCGCCGGAGCCGCGTCTGACCAAAGTGAGGCCGCGGCTCTCGTATGCCTGCGCCACCCCTTGGGCCTGCGTGTCGAGCACGCCTGCGAGCACGACGGTTCCGCCCGGCGCCAGGGCGTTTACGAAATCAGGTGCAAGCTCTATCAACGGGCCTGCAAGAATGTTCGCGATGATCAGGTCGAACTTCGCGCGTGCGGCCAGCATCGGCGAGTCCATTCCGTCGGCAACCGTGAGAAGAAGCTCGCCGGTGCCATGACCGAGCCCCATCCCATTGATAATCGCGTTTTCCCGGGCCACGTCGACCGCGACGGAATCAATGTCGGTCGCGATGCACTTTGCCTCGGGCCAGAGCTTAAGCGCCGCGAAGGCGAGCAGGCCGGTACCGGTTCCGATGTCCGCGATGTTCCGGAAGCGGACACCGTCGCGCTCGAGCCCGTCCAGCGCAGCCAAGCAGCCGGCAGTTGTTGCGTGCTGGCCCGTCCCGAAAGCTAGGCCCGCGTCGATCTCGAAATTGATGCGCTCGGGCTCGGGCGGCCAGGTTGGCGTATGGACCGTAAAGCGGCCGGCCCGGATCGGTTCGAGACCGGCCTGGCTCATCCTGACCCAATCCGCTTCGCCGAGCTTCTCGATACTCGGCGGACCGCTTCCGAGATTGCTCAATAGCGCGATGTCGACGCTTTCCGGCTCATGATCGAAGTAAGCGTGGACGAGCCACTCGTCGGGCCTGCTCTCATCGGACTCCTCGGCAACCAGAACCGGTGCGTTGTCGCCGTATCCGGCAAGCTCCCCCATCGCGCCGACCGCTTCGCCTTGGGCGCGTGTGCAGGGAACCGTGACGCGCCAGCTCACTTGGCGGCGGCTTCCTTGGCCAAGCGCTCATCGAGTTGCTTCGTCAATGAAGCTGCGTAGTCCCGGCAGGCATTCGTATCGAATATTGGCTTACCGAGCGCGAGACGCTGCGACATTCTGCTTGCCGAGGGGTGCGGCGTCAGCAGGATCTCGCACGGGCTGGCAGCGATCTTGGCGATCGAGGAGCGATAGGCGGCGAGATAGGATGGATGGTCGCTGAAGCGATAATCGTCGCGGCTGACCGGCGTCAGGCTGTCGGCGTAGACGATTGTCCGGCACACCCCGCCGTCGCAGCTCACCCAGCGCCAGCTGAGGGCACCCGGCGTGTGGCCCGGAGTGGCGATGGCCTTCACCATCAGATTGCCGAGTCGGACCTCTTCGCCGTCGGTGATCACTCGGCCAACGCTGGCGGCGGGGAACGGCTTGTTCATGCCCGCCTGGGGATCGTCAGCGCTCGCGACACCGCTCGAGAAAACCTTTGCTGCCGGCGCCGACGCGACGAGCGTCGCGCCGCTCTGTCGCTGCAGCTTCGAGATGCCGCCGACATGATCGAAATGCTCGTGGCTGTGGAGGATGAACTTGATGTCCTGCACCCGAAAGCCGAGCTGCCGTATGTTGTTCGCAATGAGGTCCGCATCCTCCTCCGTCCCGCCATCGATGAGGACGTCGCCGTCGCTGCCCACGATCAGGATCGAGGAAATGCCGCAGGTGCCGACGAGATAGGTATTGCCGTGGACCCGGACCGGCGGCGCCGGCTTGTTCCAGTCGTCGGAACCGTTGCATTGCGAGACCCAGAGCGGACCGGCAGTCTCGATCGGCGCGCGCGGCTGCTCGATGATTCGTGGCGCCTTGCCGAGCGGGATGGAAATTTGCGCGGCGACCAGCAGCGCTGGGGCGAGGAGCGCCTCAGCGAACATAGCTCGCCCCATTTACGTCGACGACGCTGCCCGTGGCCGAAGCGGGCGCTTCGGTCGCCAGCCAGCGGATCACCTCGGCGACCTCGTCGGTCGACGTGACGCGGCCCAGCGGGATGTCGGCGAGAATCTGAGCGCCGCCGCGGCCCTGCAGGTATTCGGCCGTCATCTCGGACACGGTGAAGCCCGGCGCGACTCCAAAGCAGAGGATGCCTTCGCTTGCATAACCGCGGGCGATGCTCTTCGTCATTCCGACCATTCCTGCTTTCGACGCTGCATAGTGCCAGTGCTGCGGACTGTCTCCGCGATAAGCCGCGCGGCTCGCGATGTTGATGATGCGGCCCTCTCCCCCGCGGTCGAGGAAATGGGAGACGGCCAAGCGGCTGAGGTCCGCCGCGGCCTGCAGGTTGATCGTCAGTGTTCGAGCCCAGGCGCTATGCCATTCGTCATCTGGCGCATTGTCGGACACGGCTTCATAGATGCCGGCATTGTTCACCAGCACATCGATGTGCCCTCCAAGCTCGTCCATCGCCGTGTCCCAGATGTCGCGGGGCGCCGCGGGGCTCGTGAGGTCGCCGGCGATGAGGGTGTCGCTGCCCTTCGTGGAATGGCCAACGACGTTGTGGCCATGCTGCCTCAGAAGCGTATAGGCGGCCGCGCCAATACCACGGCTCGCACCGGTGATCAGAATGTTCATGTCCCCCGCCTACCGCTGCAAGGGCGGCGGGGGAAGAAGTCTAAGCTGCGGCGCCGCTCACGAAGGCGTTGGCGCTCGCCTTGAAGCTGGAGATCTGCTCGGAGAAGCGACCGAACCCCTGCTCCACCTGATCGATGTCCTTCGCGACGTTTTCCGTGTCACTGCGGATCGCGGCGATTGTCGAGCTCATCGAGTCAGCAGCAAGCGCAGTCTCGTCGACCGCCGCGGTGATCATGGTAACCGTTTGTGCCTGAAGCTCCATCGCCTCACGAATGCGGTCGGCAGAGCTTTGCACTTCCTCGACGGTACCCTGAATCGAGCCGTTGGCTTCGACGGTCTGGCGGGTTGCCTGCTGGATTGCGGTGATCTTGGCTGTGATGTCGTCAGTTGCGCGAGCAGTCTGGCTGGCGAGGCTCTTCACTTCCTGCGCGACGACCGCGAACCCGCGGCCAGCATCGCCCGCCCGTGCCGCCTCGATCGTGGCGTTCAGCGCAAGGAGGTTGGTCTGGCCCGCAATGTCGCGGATCAGGCTGAGGATCGATTCGATCGCTTCAACATGGGCCGATAGTGCCTGGCTCACCTTCACGGCCTGGCTTGCCTGGTCCCCTGCACGGGTTGCGACGCCTGCTGCAACTTCGACCTCGGCGCGAGCATCCTCGATTGCACGGATCAGTCCGGCAGCTGTCTGGGCCGCTTCGCGCATGGCGACGGCTGATTGCTCGGCGGCCGCGGCAACTTCACTCGTCTTGCCGAGCATGCCGCGTGCCGACGCAGCCGTCGAGCGAGTGCGTTCGGTGAGCGCTTTCGACTGCTCGGTGCTTGCGCGAACTAGTTCCGCGACGCGGCGCTCGAAATGGTCGTTCTCGCGCCCACGCACGTCTGCAGCCTCGATCGTTTCAAGCAGGGACACCTGTGCGAGGATGATGTCGGTCTCGAATGTCGTCAAACGCTGGAACGCGCAGAGGATTTGCTCAAGCTTTTCGGCATCCCCAGAAAAGCGCTCGATGCTCCGCGCGATGATCCGGCCGGCGGCCTGCGTTCGCGCGGCCATGTAAGCCGGGACAGGCGTGCGTTCGGCGTAGATCTGGCGACCATATTCGGCAACAGCCTGGATCCACTTCGCATCGACGCTACCGGCATAACTCGTCGCGAAACGCTCAGCGCGCTCGCTTCCGAACTGGGCGGCGATCTCGGCCGCGAAAATGTCGGCAATGCTGTCGCGCAAGAGCTTGACGTCGCGGTCGAGCGATCCGTCGCCATTATAGGCCGCAAGTCGCGCGTTGACCTGCTGGTCGGTCAGCCGCTGCAGCTGTCCAGTCTCGGCACCCATCCGTCCGCTCTCCGTGATTATCCCACTCGTGTTGGATCAGGCTCATGGGCCCGGAATGGTTAAGAGCGGGTTAGGCCCACGCGAGAAGTCCTCCTGAAACTTGCCTGCGACGGGAGCGCGCCCTAAGCGGCGGCACCATGGCAACTTCCCGATCCCGCCCGCTGTCGCCGCACCTCAGCGTCTGGCGATGGGGGCCCAACATGGCCGCCTCGATCCTTCACCGTGCGACCGGTGTCGCCCTATCGATCGGAGGCCTCGCGATCCTCACCTGGTGGCTTTTTGCGATTTCGAGCGGCCCGGACGCCTACGAGACGTTTACCAGGGCAGCGCGTCACCCGCTCGGGCTGATCGTGCTGGTGGGAATCACCTGGAGCTTCTTCCAGCACCTCCTGAGCGGCATCCGGCATCTCGTGATGGACACGGGCGCAGCCTTCGAGCTCGGGATCAACAAGGCATCGGCGATCCTGACGTTCGTCGGCGCGGTGCTTCTGACAGCTCTGGTCTGGTTCTACTTCCTGGGAGTTGCGAAATGAGCCTTGGCGACAGCTCCACCCCGATCGGCAAGGTCCGCGGGCTCGGCTCGGCACAGCACGGCGGGGAGCATTGGATCACGGAACGCATCACGAGCATTGCCCTGCTGCTGCTCGGCGTCTGGTTGATCGCATCGTTGCTGCTGCTTCCAAAGCTTGATCAGCGGACCGTCATCGAGTGGCTGCGCGCACCGAGCGGCGCCGTGCCCATGGCCCTCTTCATCATCGTCGGCTTCCGGCACGCGCTCGATGGCATGAAGGTGGTCATCGACGACTACGTCCACGAGGAAGGCAGCCGCTTCGCCTGGAACGCCCTCATGCTGTTTCTCGCCGTCGGCGGCGGCGCGCTCGCGTTGTTCGCCCTCGCCCGGATTGCCTTCGGAGCCGTTGCGTGAGCGCCTATCAGATCATCGATCACACCTATGATGTCGTCGTCGTGGGCGCCGGTGGTGCCGGCCTCCGCGCGACCATGGGGTCGGCGGGCGCCGGATTGAAGACGGCGTGCGTCACCAAGGTCTTCCCGACCCGCAGCCATACGGTCGCCGCTCAAGGCGGGATCGCCGCGAGTCTCGGCAACATGGGCCCGGACCACTGGCAATGGCACATGTACGACACCGTCAAAGGTTCGGACTGGCTCGGCGACCAGGATGCGATCGAATATCTGACCCGCGAGGCGCCAGCGGCAGTCATCGAGCTCGAGCATGCCGGCATGCCGTTCAGCAGGACCGCTGAGGGCAAGATCTATCAGCGGGCCTTCGGCGGGATGACGCAGAACATGGGCGAGGGCCCGGCTGCGCAGCGAACCTGCGCCGCTGCCGACCGTACGGGCCACGCGATGCTGCACACGCTCTACCAGCAGAGCCTCAAGTACGATGCCGACTTCTTCGTGGAATATTTTGCGATCGACCTCATCATGGAGAATGGTGCCTGCCGCGGCGTCATCGCTTTGTGCCTCGACGACGGATCGATCCACCGTTTCCGCGCACAGGCCGTTGTGCTTGCGACGGGCGGCTATGGTCGCGTCTATTTCTCGGCGACTTCGGCCCACACCTGCACCGGCGACGGTAACGCAATGGTGCTGCGCGCGGGACTCCCGCTCCAGGACATGGAGTTCGTGCAGTTCCACCCGACCGGCATCTATGGCGCAGGCGTTCTCATCACCGAAGGCGCGCGGGGCGAAGGTGGTTACCTCACGAATGCCAACGGCGAGCGATTCATGGAGCGCTACGCGCCGAGCGCGAAGGACCTCGCCAGCCGCGACGTCGTCTCACGCTCGATGGCAATGGAGATTCGCGAGGGGCGCGGGGTCGGTGAGCACAAGGACCATATCTTTCTTCACCTCGACCATATCGAGCCGAAGATTCTGGCGGAGCGGCTTCCCGGAATCACGGAGACGGCGAAGACCTTTGCGGGCGTCGATCTCACACGTCAGCCAATTCCCGTGGTGCCGACGGTCCACTATAACATGGGAGGAATTCCGACAAACTATCATGGCGAGGTCGTCACGCTGAAGGACGGCAATCCGGATGCTGTCGTGCCCGGCCTATTCGCGGTTGGCGAAGCGGCCTGCGTCAGCGTCCACGGCGCGAACCGTCTCGGCTCCAACAGCCTCATCGATCTCGTGGTCTTCGGGCGCGCTGCGGGGCTGCGCTTGGCCGAGGTGGTGAAATCCGGAGCTATCCAGGAGGAGCTTCCGAAGGATTCCGCTGACCTCGCGCTCGGCCGCCTCGACCGATTCCGCCATGCCGAGGGCGGCAGTCCGACCTCAGAGATCCGCCTCGAGATGCAGCGAACGATGCAGGCCGACTGCGGCGTGTTTCGCACGGACCGTACGCTTGCCGAAGGCGTCTCGAAAATCGACAAGGTCTTTGCGCGCATGGCCGACATTCGCGTCAGCGACCGCAGCCTCATCTGGAACAGCGATCTCGTCGAGACGCTCGAGCTTGACAATCTTCTGAGCCAGGCCGTCGTCACGATGCACTGTGCCGCGAACCGCAAGGAAAGCCGCGGCGCGCACATGCAGGAAGATTATCCCAAGCGCGACGACAAGAACTGGATGAAGCACACCGTCTGCTGGTTCGACGGGTCGGCGGGCACGGGCTCAGATGTGAAGATCGACTATCGTCCGGTGCACGAGTTCACGCTGACCAAGGACATCGAGTACATCAAGCCAAAGGCGCGCGTTTACTGAGCTATTGGGTGCGCAGGTCCGCAGCGTAGCGCGCCGCTTTTTCGGCATAATGCGTCGCCGACTCGCGCAGCATCCGACGCTCATCATCGGCAACTTGCCGCACTAGGCGCGCCGGTACACCGACGATCAGGCTGCCGCTTGGGAAGGTCTTTCCTTCGGTGATCAGCGCTCCAGCGCCGACGATGCATTCCGGCTCGATCACGGCGCCGTTGAGGATGCGCGCGCCCATGCCGATCAGGCAATCGTCCGCAATCGTGCAGCCATGAAGGATTGCCTGGTGCCCGACGGTCACGCGCGCGCCGATCGCCAGCGGAAATCCTTCGTCAGAATGGCAAACGGCACCATCCTGGATGTTGCTGTCCTCGCCGACGATGATGGCGGTGTTGTCGGCGCGGATCACGGCGCCGAACCAGACGCTCGCGCGCGCACCAAGGCGGACGTTCCCGATGAGGTCGGCCGACGGCGCCGCCCAAGCGCCGGCAGCAAGCTCGGGCTTGAGATCACCAAGACTGAAGAGCGACATGGGCCACTCGTAGCGTCAATCGCGCGCTGCGCAAAAGAAGAGGCCGGACGGATTGCTCCGCCCGGCCTCGGCTTTCGAAAGTAGAAGAGCTTAGAAGTTCAACTCCAGACCCGCCTGGAAGGTGCGGGGAGCGCCAACCGAGTAACGTACGCTCGTGCTCGGGCTGCTGGCGGTGGTGATGTTGCCGAAGTAATATTTGTCGAAGAGGTTCGACAGGTTGAACCGCAGCGTCGCCGGAAGGCCGAAGTCCTTCAGGTAGACCCGCGCGTCGAGGTCCACGAGGTTATAGGCGTGGGTCCGGCCATTCAGATCGACAGGCAGGCCGGAATTGGTCGTGACTCCATTCGGGAAGATGGATCCTCCGCTCTGGGCATTGTCGTCAGTCGACCAACGCTTGCCGACATGCTTGAACGATGCGCCGACCGAAACCGGTCCGACATCCTGCTGGACTCGGCCGCCCCACTGCCAGCGCGGCGTCTCGACGAACTCCGCACCCTTCGTGTGAACGGAAACGATCGTGCAACGCGTGCCGACAGGAGTTCCCGCCGGACAAGGCGAGGTCGCCGCCGCCGTCGCGACCGCAGTGGCAAGAATGTCCTGCTTCAGCTTCGAATCGATGTACGACAGGTAGCCGTACAGGCTGAGGCCGCGGACCCAGGTCGGACGCCAGGACGCCTGGCCGTCGAAGCCGTACGCGCGGGCGTCGCCAACGTTGCGGTCGAGCGTCGAACCGAAGGTCGGGCTCGCCGGATCCAGATCCTGCGCGGTGACGATCCGGTTCTTGTAGTCGACCCAATAGCCGGCGAGCTGCGCCTGCACCCGGCCTGAAGTGAAGCGATAGCCCCCTTCGAAGTTGTTGGTGGTCTCGGGGCTCGGGTTGATCGTCACTGACCGATACAGGTTGTCCGTCGATGGCGACGAGAAGTTCTTGCCGTAGCTGGCGTATACGCTGTGGCCACCGCCGAAGTCATAGCTGACGCCGCCCGACGGCAGGGTCGGACTGTACTTCACGGTGCGATCGAACGGGAGGAAGTACAGCGGAATGGCAAGCTTGGCGCCGGCGAACGGATCGGTCGGCGTCGCGCCCGGGAGGATCGGTGTCGTCTGGCTGGTGCAGTACGGGTTGCCCGCAGTGACGCTTACGCCGCCCGCCGCTGCACTGGCCGCGCCGAAGGTGAAGGTGCCGTTCGACGTAAAGCAATGCTGGTCCAGGTCCCGCTTGAACCACGGCTTCCTAAGGCCGAGGATGACCTTCAGTCGGTCGTCCATGAAGCGCCCGAAATATTCGAACGACAGCTGGTTCAGCATCGCGATCGAAAGGCGGTCGCGGTTCTGGAGCGTGGCACCATCAGCGGTCTCGACCCGGGCGTTCGGATCGTACTTGCCACCGAAGACGTTGATCGGATCGCCATTCGCCTCGAGCAGGCCGAACTCGCCGGTCTGGCGATGATGGCCGTGATCGTACGTATAGGCGACACGGAAGCGGTGCTGGCGGCTCGCCTCCCAGATCAGCGAGGTCAGGAAGGTGATGCGCTTGGTGCGCGTATTGCTCGGCTGATAAAGTCGTACCGTGTCGCGGACGTCGCCGTCGCCGTTGAGATCGACGCCAGTTGCAGTCGAGTTGCCGCGCAGGCGCGCATCGTTTTCGTTTACGGTGAACGTGCCGCCGCCGTTCGCGAGCGTGTACTGATAACCCGGGTCCGCCGTCAGCGTCAGCCCGTCCATCACCGTCAGCTTGAGCGAACCACGCCAGTTGCCCGTGTTCGAGGGGTTGATGCGCAGGTTGTAGTAGTTGGTGCAGGTCGAAGGCGCCAAGCCCGGGACCGTCGTGTCTGTGGTGGTCGAAGCGTTGTCGTTATCGACCTGCCCGGCTGTCGGCACGGCGCGCGCGCAGTCCGCGATGTTGTCGAACAAACGGTCGGTGCTGTAATCGCCAGCGGTACCGCTGTTGTAGCTGTTGTTGCGGTTCTTGTTGAAGTGCCAGGCAATGGAGAAGAAGTCGCCATTGCTGCCCAGCGGCTGGTACACGCGGGCGTTGTACTGGCGCTTGTGCAGGTCGCCCGGGCCCTTGAACTTGTCGTACTCCTGGTCGGACGCCGCGATGAACGCGCGGGTGCCCCACGGGCCGAGATTGCCGCTGTCGACCATGCCGAAGACGCGGCGATAATCGAACTTGCCGATCGTGCCTTTGACGAACAGGCTGGTGTCATCCTTCGGCAGGCGCGTGCGGTAGGATACAACGCCACCCGCTGCAGACGGTGTCGGGCTGTCGACGTCGGTCGTACCGAGGTTCACCGACACCTGGTCGATGAGCTCCTGGTCCATCTGCTGGTTGCCGAAGATTGCATAGTTGCCGGTGTCGTTCAGCGGCAGGCCGTCCCACAGGAAGGCGACGCGGTTCCCGGGGAAGCCACGGATACGGAGGTTGCCGCCAGACGAGCCGTACGGGTCGGTGTTGGTGTAATTGACGCCCGGGATGAGATTGATCGACTGGAGAATCGACTGGCCATCCGACTGGCGCATCAGGACTTCGTTGGTGAGAACCGAACGGGTCTTTGGGACGTCAGGGATGACGACCCCGGAGATGCCGCGAGTCTTGGCACCGGTGATCACGATCGCCTGACCTTCGGTCGCGACCGTACCGGTGGATTGAGCGAAAACAGCCGACGGCAATATCGCCGTCGTGCAAAACAGCACGAATTTCTTCACGGAAACTCCCCCGCAAGCGGTTACGAATCTGAGTGGAACCCCATTGCGGCTATTAGCCAATTGAGGCGACAATGTTACAGCCGCTGACGCCCAGTTAACGATTCATTGGAAGCGTTGCAGATATGCCACGCCCTAATCGGCGTCAGGCCTGTCGAGGCGGCGCCCGAGCGCGACAAACGCGTAGACGAGCGGTGGCACAAATACCGCTGAAAGCACGACTTTTGCGAGCATTTGGCCAAGCAGCAGCTCGCCAATCGGGAAAACACCGTAGAAGGCAACGGTGATGAAGATCAGCGTGTCGACGATCTGGCTCAGTACACTCGCGACACCCGCGCGCAGCCATAGCAGCCCCGCGCCTTCGCGCGCCTTCAGGCGACTGAAGATGGTGACGTTGAGGAAGGTCGAAACACCATAGGCGAGAATGCCGCCAAGCCAGATCCGGGGCGTGCCACCCAGTACCGTTTCGAACGCAGACAACCGCGTCGGATCCATTTGCGGCGACGCTGGGAGCGCCAGCACGACGAGGCTCAGCAGCAGCGAGATGATCAGCGGGACGAAGCCGAACAGCACAAGCCGATTAGCGACTGGTCGCCCGTGCAGTTCGGCAACCGAGCTCGACGTGACGACAAGCAGCAGGAACGCGAAGATGCCGGACTCCACGGCGAGCGGACCAAGAGCCACCTGCTTGTTCCCGAGCACGCCGGCGATGCACACCATGCCGCCGTAGAAGATCGACAAAGCGAAGAGGGAAAGAGAGATGGAACGCGGCTGATCAGTCATGGCCGCGATGGGTAGCGGCTTTGAAGCATCGCGCAACCGGCGTTGACCTTCGCTCCGCGCGGCGGCTAGCGAGCGGCCCCGTGACTTCCTCCAGTTTAGATATCGTGGCGATCGGCGATGCGATCGTCGACGTCATCGCGACCGCCGATGACCGGTTCATCGAGCAGCATGGCCTGCCGAAGGGCGGCATGCAGCTGCTTTCTAGCGAGGAGGCCGACGAGCTTTATGCGGCGATGGGGCCCGCGCGCGAAATCAGCGGCGGCTCGGCGGCGAACAGCATGGCCGGCGCTGCGGCGCTCGGGCTCGATGTAGCGTTTGTCGGCCAGGTCGCAAACGACCAGCTCGGCGCCATCTTTGCGCACGATATGCTTTCGCTTGGCGTTCGCTTCGAGACGCAGCCGCTGCAGTCGCCTCCGCCTACGGGTCGGTGTCTGATCCTCGTCACGCCTGACGCGCAGCGGACGATGAATACGTGTCCCGGGGCAAGTCACGAGCTCACGCCGGCAGCGCTTGATGCGGAGCTGATCCGGTCGGCAAGCTTTACCTTTCTCGAAGGCTATCTGTGGGGCCCGGAACGGCCGCGCGCGGCGATGATCGAGGCGGCCCGAATCGCTCATTCCGCGAGTCGAACAGTCGCATTCACTTTGTCAGAAAGCCTGTGCATCGGCGACCGGCGTGAGGGCGTGCGAGGCATGATCGAAGCGGGCACTGCCGACCTTCTGTTCGGCAACGAGGACGAGGTCCGGCACCTGACAGGCTGCGAGGATCTCGCGGACTGCATTGCGGCACTCTCCAAGTCGGTCCGCACCGTGGTGATCACTCGGGGGGCTCGCGGCGCCGTCGCTTTCGAGAATGGCGAGCAGGTCGCGATTGCCCCAGCGCCGGTAGAACGAGTGGTCGACACGACGGGCGCTGGGGACCAGTTTGCCGCCGGCTTTCTTGCCGGCCGTTGCCGTGGGCGTTCGCTCAAGGGTTGCCTCGAAGCGGGTTCGATCGCCGCGGCCGAGGTCATCTCGCATTTCGGCGCGCGTCCGGAAGCGAATCTCAGGGAGCTCGCGGGGCTGTGAACAGTGTGAAGCGCCTCGCAGTCTATTGCGGGTCTGCGCCGGGAAGCCGGCCGGAGTTCGCCGAAGCAACGAAGGCCACCGCGGAGGCAATGGTCAGCCGCGGAGTTGACCTCGTCTACGGCGGTGGCCGGCTCGGTCTCATGGGTCTGATCGCCGACTCCGTGCTCGCCGGGGGCGGGGAAGTTTACGGGGTTATCCCGACCGCACTCGTGAACCTGGAGGTTGCGCATACCGGCATCACTCGCCTCTATCACGTTGAAACGATGCACGAGCGCAAGGCGAAGATGACCGACCTTGCCGATGCGTTCCTTGCGCTTCCGGGCGGCATCGGAACGCTTGATGAGCTGTTCGAGGCGTGGAGCTGGAACGCGCTCGGTTATCACGCGAAGCCCTTCTGCCTGCTCAATGTCGACGGCTTTTGGGACGGCATGATCGAGTTCATGGATCATGCGACCGAATGCGGCTTCCTGTCCCACCAGCGCCGTAACCAGCTACTGGTCGCCTCGACTCCCGAGAAAGCGCTGGAATTGCTGGACGAAGCTGCCGCAGCCGCTACGCAGGGGATGGTCTGGTAGGGAGCCCGGGGGAGGGGCTGCACGTGAATCAAAAGCTGCTCGGCGTTGCCGGGATCCTCGTCATTCTGGGTATCGCGTTTGCGCTGTCGACCAATCGCAAGGCGATCCGGCTTCGCGTGGTCGGCGCCGCCTTTGCGTTGCAGGCGGTGATCGCCTTTCTCGTGCTCTACACGAGCTGGGGCCGGGCCGGCATTCAGACGCTGTCGAACGGGGTTGGCAACCTCCTTGGCTATGCGACGAAAGGGACAGAGTTCCTGTTCGGGCCAAGCGAGAGCAACCCGCTCGCGCACACCTTTGCGATCGCGGCGCTACCGGTGATCATCTTCTTCGCGAGCCTCGTCGCGATTCTCTATTATCTCGGCATCATGCAGCGCGTCGTGCGCTGGGTCGGCGGCGCGATCGGCTGGGTGACGGGCATAAGCCGCGTAGAATCGCTTTCGGCTGCCGCGAACATCTTCGTCGGTCAGTCCGAATCGCCGCTCGTCGTGCGTCCGTACCTCGCTGCGCTTCCGCCCTCCCGCCTCTTCACCGTCATGTGCGTCGGCATGGCCGGCGTCGCCGGCACGATCCTCGCTGCCTACGCGAGCCTCCTCGGCGAGCGTTACCTGCCGTACCTCCTGGCAGCCGCCTTCATGTCCGCGCCGGGCGGAATTCTCATGGCCAAGATGATCATGCCCGACGATCCCGCCGACACCGACGCCGCCGAGGACGCGAAGGTAGACGTCGCGGAAACTTTCGAGGAAGGCGTGAAGCCCGCCAACATCATCATGGCCGCCGCTCAGGGCGCACAAACCGGTGTGAAGCTCGCCGTGGCCGTCGGGGCGATGGTGCTCGCATTCGTCGCGCTCGTCGCGCTCGCAAATGGGCTGCTCGGCGGAGTCGGCAACATGGTTGGCATCCCGGATCTCAGCTTCCAGCGCATCATCGGCTACTTCTTTGCGCCCGTGATGTTCCTGATCGGCGTCCCATGGCGCGAAGCGATGACGGCGGGAGGCCTGTTCGGGACCAAGCTCGTGCTGAACGAGTTCGTCGCCTTCATCGACCTCGGGCAGATGGGTGCGGCGGTGCTCAGCGACCGCAGCCGCGCGATCGTGACCTTCGCGCTGTGCGGCTTTGCGAACTTCAGCTCGATCGCCATCCAGATGGCGGTGACCGGCGGCCTCGCGCCCAATCAACGGCCGGTGATCGCGAAGCTCGGTATCCGCGCGCTACTCGCCGGCAGCCTCGCAAACCTGATGAGCGCTGCACTTGCCTCGCTGATGCTGCCCTGAGCGCATTTCCTTTGCTAAGATAAGAAGATGGCTACGATCACTGCTGACAATATCGCGTCCGTTTCGCTCAACGATGCCGACCGCGATCCTGAGGGTTTTGCACAGAAGCTCGGACGCAGTTTCGAGGAATACGGGTTCGCGATCATCGCCGACCACGGCATTCCGGACGACCTGATCCATCGCGCCGAGGACAAGGCAAAAGCCTTCTTCGCGCTGCCGGAGGAGGTGAAGCGCAAATATCTTGTCCCCGGCGGGGGCGGCGCGCGTGGCTATACGCCTTTCGGCATCGAGACCGCCAAGGGCCAAAAGGCGCATGACCTCAAGGAATTCTGGCATGTCGGTCGCGACCTGCCACCCGCGCACAAGTTCCGCGACCACATGCCGGACAATCTCTGGCCGTCAGAGGTCCCGAGCTTCAAGGATACGTTCCAGGAGCTTTACGCGACATTCGACCGGTCAGGCCTCAAGGTCCTCAAGGCGATCGCGCGGTACCTGAAGATCGACGAGGATTATTTCGAAGATGCGGTGCGCGACGGCAATTCGGTGCTGCGTGCGCTTCATTATCCGCCGCAGACGGAGCCCACCGGCGAGCACATCCGCGCCGGCGCGCACGAGGATATCAATGCAATCACGCTGCTGCTCGGCGCTGAGGAAGCCGGTCTCGAGCTGCTCACCATCGACGGGCGCTGGATCCCCGTTTCTCCCAAGCCTGGCGAGCTGGTGATCAACATTGGCGACATGCTGCAGCGGCTGACCAACGGCAAACTGCGCTCGACCTCGCACCGGGTAGTCAACCCGGCGCCTGAGCGCGCGAGCCGCGCGCGGTACTCGATGCCGTTCTTCCTGCATTTTCGCTCCGATTTCATGATTGAAGCGCTGCCGCAGACGGTGCCGCCGGGTGAGCAGCCGAAGTGGCCGTCCATCACCGCCGACGATTACCTCCAGGAGCGGTTGCGCGAGATCAAGCTGGTCTAGGCCCCGGCTGACCGGACCCATCCCGGCGAAGCCAAGCAGCGTTGCGGACCATCACCTGATCGCCTGTTAGGCGGGTTCGCCCTCGCTCAGGTTTGCAGGGCCGAACCCGAAAGGAATCAATTTTGAGATAGTGTGACGCTCGATCGCAGAACCATCGCCGTTGCCGCACAAAATCTCGACGTCCCGTCCGCCAAGCTGTGCCGCTTCGAGGATCGCCTGCCGGCACCCGCCGCACGGCGTGCAGATCATCTCGCTGCTGCCGCCGACGACCGCGACACGGGCGATCTTGTCCAGACCGAACTGGTGCTGCGCTGCCGTAAGTGCACTTTGCTCCGCGCAAAGGCCGAGTCGGTAGCAGGCGTTTTCCATATTCGCGCCGGTAGCGACATCGCCATCGACGGACTCGATTGCGCATCCAACCAGGAAATTGGAATAAGGCGCGTAGGCCTTCGCCGCAGCCGCGCGCGCAAGGCCGAGCAATTGTTCATCTGTCATGCTCTTGTCCTTAAGCGGCTGCACGGGGCATGCGCTAGTCAGTCTCAATCTTCGAGTAGTTTTGCGATGAAGCCATGGTTGTTTGTTGCCGCCGCTGCGGCGAGTCTGCTTCCGAGCCCTGCGTCCGCGTGGGGCAAGACGGGTCATCGCGTTGTCGCAGCAATCGCCGACACGCAGCTTAGTGGCCTTGCTCGTGCGCGCGTCGAGCAAATCCTCGGACCCGGCGAAAGTCTCGACGAGGCCGCGAACTGGCCGGACGAAATGCGCTCCGCACCGGGGCCCTTCTGGCAGAAGACGACGGCGGCGTGGCATTATGTCACGCTGAACGGCACCATCTACGACCATGCGCCGCCGGAAGGCGATGCGCTGGAGGCGCTGAACCGGTTCAGCAAGACGTTGCAGGACCCAAAGGCCAGCCTTGCCGACAAGCAGCTAGCGCTGCGATTCATCGTCCACTTGGTCGGCGACCTTCACCAGCCATTGCACGTCGGCAAGTGCTGCGACCGGGGCGGCAATGATGTGAAGGTCAGCTGGTTCGGAAAGCCGACCAACCTCCACTCGGTTTGGGATTCCCAATTGGTCGACGAGGAGCAGCTCTCCTTCACCGAGCTTGCGGCCAAGCTCGAGCGGCACATCAGCCCGCAGGACGTGGTGAAATGGTGGGACGCCAATCCGCTGGACTGGATCAGTGAGAGCGCCGAAGTGCGTGATACCCTCTATCCGTCGCCTGCCAAGCCCAGGAAGGTGGAGAATTTGAAGGATGAGCAGCCGCTGCTGCCCGAGCTCTCCTATAGCTACGTTTACAAGTTTACGCCCCTCATGGAGCAGCGCTTGAGCCAAGGCGGAGTAAGGCTCGCCGCCTTTCTCAACGCCGTCTTCGCCGAGCCGAAGGCGCTTCCCGCCAAATGATCCGTCGCATTGCTGCTGCAATTGCGGCTGTCGCGCTATCCGCCTGTTCGACACAAGTCGCTCCGCCGACGACTGTACCGGTGGCTCAATCGACCGTCGAGGTGCAGGTCCTCGCCTTTAACGACTTCCATGGCAATCTGCAGGTCCCCGACCCGGTGGAGGTGACACAGTCGGACGGGACCAGGCACAAGATCGTCACGGGCGGCGTCGCGCATCTAGCCGCTGCGCTCACCGGTCTTCGCTCAGGCCATCCCAATACCTTCACCGTCTCGGCTGGCGACACGATCGGCGCTTCGCCGCTCATCTCGGCGAATTATCTCGACGAGCCGACGATCGACGCGATGAACCTGCTCGGGCTCGAGTTCAATTCGGTCGGAAACCATGAGTTTGATCGAGGCAGCGACGAGCTGAGGCGCATGCAGGCGGGCGGCTGCGCCAAATTTACGCGGCGGGCACCGTGCGCTGTCGAACCATTCGGCGGCGCTCGTTTTCGCTACCTCGCAGCAAACGTCTTTCAGGCAGATGGATCGACGATCTTCCCGGCGACCGGCCTGAAGCGCTTTGAGACGCCCTCGGGACCGATCACGATCGGCATCATCGGGATGACGCTGAAGGGAACGGCTAATCTCGTGACGCCCTCGAGTGTACGCGGCCTCACCTTCAAGGACGAAGCCGAGACTGCCAATGCCCTGGTGCCGCAGCTGAAGGCACAGGGCGCCGACACGATCATCCTGCTCATTCACCAGGGCGGCAAGTTGCCACAGTTTACGACGGGCAACGGCTGCGAGGGGCTGTACGGAGAGATCCTGCCTATCGTTGCGAAGCTCGATCCTGCGATCAGCACGGTGGTGTCCGGCCACACGCACTGGGCGTATGTCTGTCGCGGGTCGCCACAACTCGCGCCCGGTCGCCTCCTTACGAGCGCTGGCAAGTACGGCTATCTCGTTACAGACCTGAGGCTCGAGTTCGACCCGGCAACTCACCGCCTGCTCTCGCAGAGCGCGCAAAATCTGGTTGTGGGCAAGGGCGAGCGCGGCGAGGATGCAAGCGAAAGGGCGCTAGTCGAGCGTTATGCGACTGCAGTCGCGCCCATTGCGACCCGCATCATTGGCCACCTGACCGCGCCGGCGACCAAGAATGCGCAGGAAAGCGAAGGCGCCGCCGCCGACCTCATTGCAGATTCGATGCTTGCCGCAACGCGGTCGCCCGACAACGGCGGCGCGCAGCTGGCTCTAGTCAACGCCACCGGCGTTCGCGTTGATCTTCCCGGGGGTGACATCAAATATGCCGACGCTTTCTCCGTCATGCCATTTGGCAACAACCTGGTTGTGATGACGCTGACCGGCGCTCAGCTGAAGGCGGCGCTCGAACAGCAGTACAAGACCGACCTCAAGCACGGGGTTTCGAGGCCCGCTGCCCTCGCGCCCTCTGTCGGGTTCAATTACGCGGTCGATATGACCAAGCCCGCCGGCAGTCGCGTCGGCGGCATGGAGCTAAACGGGAAAGCGGTCGCGCTCGCGGAGAATTACCGCGTCAGCCTGAACAACTATCTCGCTTCCGGCGGGGATGGACTTAGCGCATTCACTGCGGGCACGGACATCACCGACAAAGGCATCATCGATATCGATGCGCTGGTCGCATGGATCGCGCCTGGACGAACGCCGCCGGTGCCAAACCGAATCCGGTTCATTGCGCGCTAGGTAGCGATTGCGCGGCTTCCGGAGCCGCGCCGGCAGCTAACGCAGGGGCGGTTCGTCGAAGCTGCGGAGCTTGCGGCTGTGGAGCCCTTCACCTTCGCGCTGCAGCAGGTTGAGCGATTCGATGCCGATTCGAAGATGCTGGCTGATGGCGCGCTCGTAAAAAGCGTTCGCCTGGCCTGGCAGCTTGAGTTCTCCGTGAAGCGGCTTGTCGGAGACGCAAAGCAGAGTCCCGTACGGGACTCGGAAGCGGTAACCCTGGGCAGCCACGGTTGCCGATTCCATGTCGATCGCCACGGCGCGGCTCTGGTTGAAACGGAGCGAAGAAGCCGCGTAGCGCAACTCCCAGTTGCGATCGTCGGTGGTGACGACGGTACCGGTGCGCAGGCGGCGCTTCACGCTGTCCTCATCCTCGCCGGTGATCGTCGTCGTCGCATTGAAGAGGGCGTTCTGCACCTCGGCGATTGCCGGAAGAGGAACTTCGGGCGGAAGCATTTCATCGAGCACGTGGTCGTCGCGAAGGTAGGCGTGGGCGAGGACATAGTCGCCGATCGTCTGGCTCGGGCGAAGGCCGCCGCAATGACCGATCATCAGCCACACTTCAGGACGAAGCACCGCGACATGATCGCATATGGTCTTCGCGTTGGAAGGGCCGACGCCAATGTTGACGAGCGTGATGCCGGTCCGGTCGTCCGCCATAAGGTGGTAGGCAGGCATTTGGTGCCGGCGCCACTGGCCCGCAGCGATCTGTGCTTCGGCGTCGGTCAACTCGCCGGGTTCATAAAGTCCACCCGGGACCGAAAGAGCGGTGAACCGCGAGTCCTTCCGCCGCAGCGTGTCGATCGCGACGCCTACGAACTCGTCCACGTAGCGCGCATAGTTGGTGAACAGGACGAACTGCTGGAAATCCTCCGGCGGCGTGCCCGTGTAGTGACGCAGCCGTGCCAGGCTGAAGTCAGTGCGCGGTCCATCGAAGAGAGCCAGCGGCCGAGGCGAATCCGCAGTTTGCATCCATACGCCGTCGGCAATCTCGTCGCCGAGATGGCTGAGCTCGTTTGACGGAAAGTAGCGCGACAGTTCTGCGGTGCCGATGTTGCCGATCTGGATTCCGCTGTTCTCAATCACGTAGGCGTAAGGAATCTCGCTTGCCGAGCGTCCAACGGAGATTGTGACGTCATAATCGCGGCCGAGATGCTCGAGCTGGTCGACGAGATAGTCGCGAAACAGCTCAGGCCGCGCGATGCTCGTTGCATAGCTGCCGGGCTGGTTGAGACGGGCGAATGCCCGCGCCGGAGCCGCAGCAGGAGCTTTGCCTCCATAGTCGATCCGCAGCTGGGGGTAAGCGAACGCGCCCTTGTTGCGCGTCCGTGTATCCGGTGGGGTGCGATCGTCGACGTAGCGTGCGAGCGCGTGGCGTAGGTTCGCAACCGACTCGTCGTAGATTGCCGCAAGCTGGTCGACGACCGAGTGGGCGTTGAACTGACGTTTCATGGCCCGCACTAAGCGGGACTGATGCTGAGAGGCAAGTGCGCTGGCCCGGTAGGCTGCGTGTGAGTCTCCACGGCCAGCGAAAAGGATGGTGCCCAGGAGAGGACTCGAACCTCCACGCCCTTGCGAGCGCCAGCACCTGAAGCTGGTGCGTCTACCAATTCCGCCACCTGGGCACGGTGCTGTCTTGTTGGCAGGCGGCGGCGCTTAAGGGCCGCTGCCCCGCCTTGTCAATCTAGGAAGCAACAGGCTAGGGCGCCAGCCCATGATCGATCGGTCGGAAGAGCTAGTAACCGTCTTCGGCGGCGGTGGATTCATCGGTCGCTACGTCTGCGAATTCCTGCTGAAGAGTGGTGTCCGGGTGCGGGTCGCCCAGCGCAATCCCAAGCAGGCCTATATCATCCAGCCGCTCGGGCAGGTCGGGCAGTTCGGTTTCGCGCGAGCGGACGTTTCAAATGCCGATAGCGTGCGCCGCGCGATCCAGGGCTCCAGCGCTGTCATCAATTTGCCGGGCGTGTTCGGCGGCAAGATGCGTAGCGTCCATGTCGACGGTGCCCGGAATGTCGCGGAGGCTGCCCGCGAGGTGGGCGCCGAGGCGTTCGTTCACATTTCCGCCATCGGCGTCAGCACCGAATCAGAGTCAGGCTACAGTCGCACGAAAGCCGAGGGCGAAGAGGCCGTCCGAACGGTCTACCCCAGGGCGACAATTATCCGTCCTTCGCTGGTATTCGGGCCGGAAGATGATCTCACGAACCGCTTCGCGGCGATGGCCAACCTGCCGTTTCTTCCAGTCATCGCAGCGAACAGCAAGTTTCAGCCCGTCTACGTCCGTGACCTCGGGACGGCTATCGGCATGGCCGCACTGGATCCGAAGCGCTTCGGCGGCGAGACCTACGAGATCGGTGGGCCGCAGGTGATGAGCATGCTCGAACTTCACCAGGCAATCCTCGAGCTCACCGGACAGAAGCCGGAAGTGACGCCGCTCCCGGACCTGTTCGGCAGCCTGCTCTCGAAACTCGGCTGGCTTCCGGGTGCACCGCTTACCCGCGACCAGTGGCTAATGCTCCAGCGCGGCAGCGTGCCTTCGGGCGATCGGCCCGGCCTCGACGCCTTCGGCATCAGACCAACACCGCTCGCCGCGGTCGGCTACGAGTGGCTCGGCCGTTTCCATCGCGGCGGCAAGTTCGCCGGCCGCCGGATTAACTTGACTGCGACCAGTTGAGCCTCGACGCCTAGCCGATGCCAATCCTGCTGATCGCCATCATCCTCGGCATTGTCGAGGGCGTCACCGAATTCCTCCCGGTCTCCTCGACTGGGCACCTGATCCTGGCGACGGAGCTGCTGGGCTTCGATGCGGAAAAATGGGCGGCGTTCAACGTCATCATCCAGCTCGGCGCAATCCTGGCGATCGTCGTCCTTTACTGGCGGACGTTTTGGGCAGTGCTCGAAGGCATGCTCAAGCGGAATCCGGTCTCCTGGCGGTTCGTGCGCAACATCCTGATTGGCTTTCTGCCGTCGGCCATCCTGGGCTTCCTTCTGATCAACAAGATCGAGGCATTGCTTGGTAGTCCCTATGTCGTTGCGGTCGCATTTGTCCTTGGCGGCATCGCCATTCTCTTCATTGAGAAGATGGTCAAGCGAACCGATATCGTCGGGGTTGCCGAAATGCCGTTGAAGACTGTGATCGGCGTTGGCATCATCCAGTGCCTGGCGATGGTCCCTGGCGTCAGTCGTTCAGGCGCAACGATCATGGGCGGACTGTCCCTTGGAGTGGAGCGCCGCACGGCTGCCGAGTTCAGCTTCTTCCTTGCCATTCCGACGATGCTAGGCGCGACGACGCTGGAGCTGGTCAAGCACCGGGAGACGCTGATGGCCGGCGCCAGCGGCGTCGGCTTAGGCACGGTCGCCGTCGGCTTCATCGTCAGCTTCGTCGTTGCGATCGTCGTCGTGAGAGCATTCGTGCAATATATCTCGCGGCACGGCTTCGCTCCTTTCGCATGGTACCGTATCGTTGCCGGCCTGGTCGCCCTCGCCTGGCTCACGATGCGCTGATTGACGGTTCGGTCGCGCGACCGAGCATTTGCCCCTCCACCCAAGCACGACGACGAAGCCGGAGCCAACCGCGTGAGTTTATCTTCGCGGCAGCCGGTGCTAAGCTGATATTTCAGCGACTTAAGTGGTGACCGCCATGCGTAAGAGCCTGATCCTTCTGCCACTCATCCTGGCTGCGACACCAGCAGTTGCCAAAACCTCGCCGCAACTTCCGCCGGAACTCGCCGATCCGGCCACGGCACAGAAGCTCGGCAACGCCATGCAGGCATTGTCCAACGCTTTCCTCAACCTCAGGCTCGGCGAGGTTCAGGCGGCAATGGAGGGACGCGAGGCAACCCCGCAGGAGAGAAACATTACCGTCCGTGAAATGGCTCGCCGGAACGACCCGGATTTCGACCGCCATTTTCAGCAGAACATGGCCCGCGTCGGCCCGATGGTACAGCAGGGCATGCAGACCGTGAACCAGACACTTCCGATCGTCATCAACGACCTCGGGCATGCTCAGAAGGCGCTCGAGCGCGCGATCGCGAATTTACCCGACCCAACCTATCCCAAGCGCTAGACGCGTCGCTCCTCTCCGCTAAAGCTGCCCGCGATGTGGCAGCTCTTCCAGTTTCCGCTATGCCCGTTTTCGCGCAAGGTGAGGCTCGTCCTCGCCGAAAAGGGTGTTGGCCATGAGCTGGTGCGTGAGAACCCGTGGGAGAAGCGCGACGAGTTCATCGACCTGAACCCTGCCGGGGAGACACCGGTGATGGTTGAGCCGGACCAGGGCGTCACCCTCATCGGCTCGCAACCCATTGTCGAATATTTCGACGAGACGGTCGATCGAATGCCGATGATCCACGGCAATGCCGCGCTGCGCGCCGAGATCCGACGGATGACCGAGTGGTTCGACGTCAAGCTCTACCGCGAGGCAGTCGAGCCGCTGATGAACGAGCGGATGAGGAAGCGGCTGGTCAACCGCGAGAGCCCGGATACGCGCATTCTCCGGGAGGCGATGCGCACAGCGTCAGAGCATCTCGATTATGTCGACTACCTTCTAGACCATCGCCGCTGGCTCGCCGGACCCGGTTTGAGCCTCGCGGACTTCACGGCGGCGGCCCATCTTAGTGTCATCGACTATCTCGGCGCGCTCGACTGGCGCGGGCACAAGCAGACGAAGGACTGGTATGCGGTAATGAAGTCGCGGCCATGCTTCCGTCCACTCCTCGCCGAGCGGATGGAGGTGATCGTCCCGCCTGGCCACTACGACAAAGTCGACTTCTAGAGCTGCGGCTGCGACTTGCTCCTGAGGTAGAGTAGCAGCTGCACGCGCTGGGCATGTCCGAAAACGATATCCTGACGGCGTCGGTCAAAACCTCGCAGATACTCGTCCACAATCAGAGGGACCGGCATCTGCAACTCGCTGAGCAAGTCATTCGACAGGCGATCGACAATTTTCCAGTCGATGGGCCCGTCACGCTCTTCTTCTGCAAGGATTTTGCCGAGCCGAACCTTCATCTCGACGGTATCCATGTCGGGAGGGTGACAGTAACGGCCGCGCCTGCGCCAACCTATGTTAGTCCGCAGTCTTTTTTTCTCACGCCGCGATCAGCGCTCCGCGATAGACCTGGTCTTCCAGCGTCCGTCCCGCGCCAAGCGCAACGCAGCTCATCGGGTCGTCTGCGACGTTGACCGGGAGACCGGTTGAATCCTGAAGGACGGTTGCGAACTCGCGGAGCAGCGAGCCGCCGCCGGTCATGGTGATGCCCTGATCGATCACGTCCGCCGCGATCTCGGGCTGGGTATGCTCGAGCGCGGTGCGGACCACCTCGACGATCTGGTTGACCGGTTCGCTGAGCGCGTCGGCGACCTGGGCCTGGTTGAGTTCGATCTCGCCGGGCATGCCCCGGCCTACATCGCGACCGCGTACCAAGGTCGTGAGGCCCTTACCGTCGCCTGGCTTTACCGCCGAGCCGATCTCGAACTTGACGCGTTCGGCCGTGCCTTCACCGATCAGCAGGTTGAAGTTGCGGCGGACATAGGAGACGATCGCTTCGTCCATCTTGTCACCGCCGACGCGGGCCGAGCGGCACAGCGCCAGCCCCTGCAACGAGATGACGCCGACCTCCGTCGTCCCGCCGCCGATGTCGACGACCATCGATCCGATTGGCTCTGCTACGGGCAATCCTGCCCCAATTGCCGCGGCCATCGGTTCCTCGATCAGCGAAACGCGGTCGGCCCCGGCGTTCGTCACCGCGTCCCTGATGGCGCGGCGCTCGACGTTGGTGGCGCCCGAGGGGATGCAGATCACGACTTCAGGACCGCGCGAGAAACGGCTGGGACCACCATGCGCCTTGCGGATGAAATGTTTGATCATCTCCTCCGCGACCTCGATGTCGGCAATGACGCCGGCACGGAGCGGCCGCACGGTTCGAATGTTGTCTGGCGTTTTGCCCATCATCAGCTTGGCGTCATCGCCGACTGCGCGGACCTTGCGCGCGCCGTTGACGACTTCCATCGCGACCACCGAGGGCTCGCTTGTGACGATCCCTTGGCCCCGGAGGTAAACGACCGTGTTGGCGGTGCCGAGGTCGATCGCGATGTCTCGCGAGGAGAAGTTGAAAAGTGAGCGCACGTCTGGCCCCCCGGCCGTAAGAATCAGGATTTCAAAGGCTTAGGCCGAACGCGCCGCAGAGCCATATGGTTAATGGCGGTTAAGCGCCGGGCGTGATTTTAACGCGGTAAGCTGAGTTCCCGACCCGATCGGCGGCAGCTTCGCGATTGCTGCGACGCACGGCGCCGCGCGCGATGATCACGAGTGGATCGCGGAAACGAGATAGTTCAGCCGCAGATCTTCGCTGAGATGCAAGCCGCGGGTCGGCGACCAGGCAATACCTTCAACATCGAGGCACTTGAGAGCCGCGTCGCTCAGCAACGCCTTTATCCGTTCGGGACTGACAAACTTGTCGAAATCGTGAGTGCCCTTGGGAATCCGCCCCAAGCCCTCGCTGATCGTGATTGTCAGCAGCTTGGACCAACGCGTTGCATTGGGCGTCGACAGAATCAGGAGCCCTTCCGGGGCGAGCCGCTTTGCAAGCGCAGCGACGAAGGCAGCGGGGTCGGCGACATGCTCGACCACCTCCATGCAGGTGATGAGGTCGAACTGGCCTTCGAGCTCGAATAGCTCGCCGGCGCGATAATCGATCTCAAGGCCAATCGCTCGTGCATGCTCTCGCGCGGCCGCAATCAGTTCCGGGGACGCATCGAGCCCGGTCACGGCGGCGCCGAGGCGGCTCAGCGGCTCCGCGAGCAACCCGGCTCCGCAACCGACGTCGAGGGCCGATTTGCCTTCGAGCGGGCGGCGTGAGCACTCGTCGCATTGCCAATGCTGGTCGATTTGGTCGCGGATGTACTTGAGCCGAATCGGATTGAGCTTGTGCAGCATCGCTTCCGATCCGTTCGGGTCCCACCAGTCGCCCGCATGGCTGGCGAATTGCTTGACCTCGTCGGCGACGATGCTCGTGCGCGTCATGCGGCCTCCATGCCTTCTTCACTTGCAAAGGGAAAGCGAGCTGTGCGTTGGGCTGATGCGATGGATCATTTTCAGCTCAGGAATGGCGAGCTCTATTGCGAGGAGGTGCCGCTAAGCGAGATCGCGGCAGCCGTCGGCACGCCCGTCTATGTCTATTCGACGGCCACGATGTGCCGCCATGTTGAAGCGCTTCAGGCCGCGCTTGAGCCACTCGACGATCCCTTGATCGCCTATGCGGTCAAAGCCAATCCCAACTCGGCGGTGATCGCAACGCTGGCCAGGGCAGGCCTCGGCGCCGACGTCGTTTCCGGCGGGGAATATCGCCGCGCCAGGGCCGCCGGTGTGAATGCGCTGGACGTCGTCTTTTCCGGTGTCGGCAAGACCGAGGAGGAAATGCGCCTCGCGCTCGAAGGCGGCCTCTTCCAGTTCAATCTCGAATCGCTTTCCGAAGCCGAAATGCTGTCTGGAGTGGCGATGGGAATGGGACGCACCGCTCCCGTCGGTTTCCGCGTCAACCCGGACGTGGCAGCCGGCGGCCATGCTAAGATCACGACCGGAGCCGCCGAGAACAAGTTCGGCATCGCTATTGGCGATGCCGCGGAGGCCTATGCCCGCATCGCGCTGCTGCCTGGCCTCAAGTTGCAGGGTGTCGCCGTCCACATCGGCAGCCAACTCACCGATCTCTCGCCCTTGGAACGTGCCTTCACGCGCGTTGGCGAACTGATCGCCGACCTGCGCGCCGCGGGGCACCAAATCGACGTCGCCGACCTCGGTGGCGGCCTGGGCGTGCCCTACGATCCCGACCAGCCACAGCCGCCAAGTCCTGCAGCTTACGGCGCCATGGTCGCGCGCATTACCAGGGGGTGGAACGCACGGCTGGTCTTCGAACCGGGGCGCCTCATTGTCGGTAACGCCGGCGTCCTCTTGTCCCGGGTCATCCGCGTGAAACCCGGAGCTACGGATCCGTTCGTCATTGTCGACGCGGCGATGAACGATCTCATGCGGCCGGCACTCTACGATGCCTGGCACCGGATCGAGGCGGCCAGCCCGAAGGGTAGCCACCGGGTCGCCAATGTCGTTGGTCCCGTTTGCGAGACCGGCGACACGTTCGCGACGGGCCGCGATATGGACGCGGTCGAAGCGGGAGACCTGGTCGTCTTCCGGACGGCGGGTGCCTATGCCGCCGCCATGTCGAGCACCTACAATTCGAGGCCGTTGACTCCCGAGGTGCTGGTTGACGGCGGCCGCTGGGCCGTCGTCCGTCCCCGCATCGACATCGATCGGTTGATCGCCGCCGACCGGTTGCCGGAGTGGCTCGGCGGTTGCGCAACCGACTCCAGCAGCTAAAGCCCACGCGCAATGGCGCGGATCGTCATGAAATTCGGCGGCACTTCGATGGCGGGCATCGAGCGCATCCGCCATGTCGCAAGCCTCGTGAAGCGGGAGGCCGACCGCGGCAACGATGTCGCTGTCGTCGTCTCCGCGATGGCCGGCGAGACCGACCGCCTCGTCCAGCTCTGCAAGGAAGCTGCGCCGCTGTACGATCCGCGCGAATATGACGTTGTGGTTGCCAGCGGTGAGCAGGTCACTTCCGGACTCCTCGCCATTACGCTGAGCGGCATGGGCGCCAATGCCCGCTCTTACATGGGATGGCAGCTTCCGATCCGGGCCTCCGGCCACAGCTCGGCGCTGATCGATCATATTGACGGCGACATCCTGGAAGGTGTGTTTGCAAGAGGCGGTATCGCGGTAATCCCCGGTTTCCAGGGCGTCACGGGACAGGGTGACATTGCCACGCTCGGCCGCGGCGGCTCCGACACGTCCGCCGTCGCTCTTGCCGTCGCGGTCAATGCGGACCGCTGCGACATCTACACGGATGTCGAAGGCGTCTTCACGACCGATCCGCGCATAGTTCCCAAGGCAAAAAAACTTGGCGCCATCACCTACGAGGAAATGCTCGAGCTTGCATCTGTCGGCGCGAAGGTCCTCCAGACTCGTTCGGTCGGCCTCGCAATGCGCTACAATATGGCGCTGCAGGTTCTCTCGTCCTTCGAGGACAAGCCAGGGACGCTGATCGTCTCCGACGACAAAATCGAGGAGCTCAACATGGAAAAGCAGCTCGTCACGGGTATTGCACATGACAAGAACGAGGCAAGGGTGACTCTAACGGGTCTGCCCGACAAGCCGGGCACCGTCGCTGCAATCTTCGCGCCATTGGCAAGGGCGAACATCAACGTCGACATGATCGTCCAGAGCGGCGCAGGTACAGGCGGGCCGAGCGATCTCACATTCACGGTTCCCACTGCAGCGCTGGCTCACGCCGTCGCTGAACTGGAAAAATCAAAAGACGCGATAGCCTTCGGGAATCTGATCACCGACACCGATGTCGTGAAGGTCAGCGCCGTCGGGATCGGAATGCGCTCCAATGCCGGCATCGCCGCACAGATGTTCGAGACACTGGCGGAGCGCGGCATCAATATCCTCGCAATCTCGACTTCGGAGATCAAAGTGTCCGTGCTGCTACCGGAAGAATATACCGAACTCGCCGTCCGCGTGCTTCACAGCGCGTTCGGTCTCGACGCCAAGGAAGCGGCATGAGCGGCGAAGGTCTTATCGCCGAACCGCGTGCCGTCCACGCCAGCGTTGGACACGCCCGCCTCAAGGAGCTGATGCATCGCGGTACCGAGTTCCTCGGCTGCGACGTCGCGATCATGGGCGGCGCCATGAGCTGGGTAAGTGAGCGCAACCTCGTGTCGGCCATCTCCAACGCCGGCGGCTTCGGCGTGATCGCCTGCGGCGCAATGAGTCCGGAACTGCTCGACATCGAGATCGCCGAGACCAAGGCCCGAACCTCGCGGCCGTTCGGTGTCAATCTCATTACCATGCACCCCCAGCTGAGTGACCTGATCGACACGTGCGCGAAGCACGGGGTCGGGCATGTCGTGCTTGCGGGCGGCCTTCCGCCAGGCGGCGCGATCGAGCGGATCAAGGCCAGCGGTGCGAGGCTCGTCTGCTTTGCTCCCGCGCTTGCCCTGGCGAAGAAGCTGATGCGTTCCGGCGCGGATGCGCTGGTGATCGAGGGTATGGAAGCCGGCGGGCATATCGGCCCTGTCTCCACCTCGGTCCTGGCACAGGAGATCCTGCCCATCGTCAGCAAGGACACCCCCGTCTTTGTCGCAGGCGGCATTGGCCGCGGCGAGGCAATCGCCGCCTATCTCGAAATGGGGGCGGTCGGGGTCCAGCTCGGAACACGATTCGTTTGCGCGCACGAGAGCATCGCGCACGCCAACTTCAAAAGGGCATTCATTCGCGCTTCTGCGCGCGACGCGATTCCCTCGGTCCAGATCGACCCGCGACTGCCGGTCATCCCGGTTCGCGCCCTGAAAAACCAGGAAATGGTCAATTTCGCTGCCAAGCAGCGGGAAGTCGCCCAGCAGCTGGACGAAGGCGCAATCGAGATGGCCGAAGCACAGCTTCAAATCGAGCATTACTGGGCCGGCGCCCTTCGTCGCGCAGTCATTGACGGCGACGTTGAGTCTGGTTCCGTCATGGCGGGCCAGTCGGTCGGCATGGTCAATCGCGAAGAACCGGTCGCAGCGATCATCCAGGAGCTGGTCGACGAGGCTGCGGCCGCGCTGGAGAGCAGGGGCTGAACCTTCGCGCGCTGATGGCGAAGCGCCTCGCCATCTGATAGCCGATGGACATGGAGCTCTCCGCCGCCACCTCAGCTCGCGAGATCCTGACGGGCCTGCACGACGTAATGGGTGCCCGCGGCAGCGCGCAGGGCAAGCTCGACAAGGTCGTTGACCTCATCGCCGAAAAGATGCGCAGCGAGGTCTGCTCGATCTATCTGCTGCGCGACAACAAGCTCGAACTGTTCGCAACGCACGGACTGCGCAAGGAGGCGGTGCACGTGACCCGCCTCCGCATGGGCGAGGGCCTCGTGGGCACGATCGCTGCAGAGGGCCGCGTCCTCAATCTTGCGGAGGCGGCCGAGCATCCCGCCTTCCTGTACAAGCCGGAGACCGGCGAAGAGCATTTCCACAGCTTCGCTGGCGTTCCGATCGTTCGGCTCGAGAGTCCGATTGGCGTCCTTGCGGTCCAGCACGCCGACCCGCGCCGCTACGAGGACGTCGAGATCGAGGCTCTGCAGACCGTCGCAATGGTGCTGTCGGAGATGATTGCCGCCGCTCGGCTCGTGGACGGCGCACGGCGCAGCCGGCTTCGCAGCGCAGGTCCCTTACGCCTGCCCGGCCTGAGGCTCGTTGCAGGCATGGCCAAAGGCGTCGCCGTCTTCCACGAACCGCGTATCGTCGTCGAGCATACGGTGGCCGACGACATCGAGGCCGAGCGCGAGCGCGTATACGCCGCATTCCGAAAGATGCGCGAGCAGATCGACAGCATGGCCAAGGAGGTGGAGTTCGGCACGGCCGGCGAGCATCAGGAAATTCTCGAGACCTATCGCATGTTTGCGTACGACGAGGGTTGGTCGCGCCGGATCAATTCGGCGATCGACAGCGGCCTTACGGCCGAAGCGGCGATCGAGAGGGTGCAGCAGCGCACCCGGGCCCGCATGCGCGAGATCGATGATCCGCTGCTCCAGGAGCGGATGCACGATCTCGAGGACCTCTCAAACCGACTGTTGCGCATTGTGTCCGGTCGTATGGGCACGGCCGCGCAGACTGGCCTCACCCACGACGCCGTCCTGATTGCGCGCAATCTGGGGCCCGCCGAGCTGCTCGAATATGACCGCCGCCGGCTAAAAGCCGTGCTTCTCGAAGAGGGTTCGCTCACGTCGCACATGACCATCGTCGCGCGGGCGATCGGAGTGCCGGTGATCGGGCGTCTCCATGACATCCGCCACAGTGTCGAAGAGGGAGAGACGATCCTCGTTGACGGTGACAATGGTAGCGTGATCGTCCGGCCGACCCGCCAGCTCCTATCGGGATTCGAGCACCGGATGACGCTCAGTCAGAAGCGGCGGGCCGAGTTCGCGGCGGTCAAGAATCTGCCAGCGAAAACGCTCGATGGCGTCACCTGCAGCGTCATGGTCAACGCGGGCCTCGCCGAGGATGCGGCCGCCCTGCCGATGACCGGCGCGGACGGCATCGGCCTCTTCCGGACGGAGTTCCAGTTCCTCGTATCGGCCACGCTCCCGGGCCGCGACCGACAGCTCCGGCTTTACACGAAAGTGCTGGAGGCCGCGCAAGAACGACCCGTGGTGTTCCGCACCGTCGATATCGGCGGCGACAAGGTTTTGCCCTACCTCACGGACGAAGCCGAGGAGCCTGCGGAGAATCCGTCGATGGGCTGGCGCGCAATTCGTCTGTCGCTCGATCGGACGACCCTGATGAAGGCGCAGGCGCGAGCCCTTGTCGAGGCATCCGCCGGAAAGGTGCTTCGGGTGATGTTCCCGATGATCTCCGAGCCGTGGGAATATGAAGAGGCTCGCGCGCTGTTCGAGGAACAGGTCGACTGGGCGCGCAAGGGTCACCGCAAGCTGCCGAAGAAAATCGAGTTTGGCGCCATGCTCGAAGTGCCAAGCCTTGCAGAAATGCTCGACCAGCTGTTGCCGCGAGTGGATTTTCTCTCGATCGGCACCAACGACCTTACGCAATTCCTGTTCGCGGCCGACCGCTCCGACCCGCGCCTTGCCCAGCGTTACGACTGGCTAAGCCCTGCCATTCTGCGTTTCCTGAAGCGCGTTCTCGACCAAGCCCAGGCAGCTGACGTGCCTGTTCGCGTCTGTGGCGAAATGGCTGGCCGGCCACTGGAAGCGCTGGCACTGATTGGCATTGGCGTTGAGAATTTTTCCATCACGCCGGCCGGCGTCGGGCCCATCAAGGCGATGATCCGCTCACTTGATGCCGGAGCGATCCGGACCCGGATGGACCAATTGCTGACCAAGCCTCCGAGGGACATGCGCAAGGCACTGACGGAGTGGGCACGAAGACATAACGTCGTCACAGGCTAGCTTGCGGTTGACACTGCCGCCCCAGCCCTCAAACAGGGTCCATGGCCAAGCGCGACGCCGAACCCGAGCCGCTGGATGAAGAACCGATCGAGCCGGAACTCCCGCCGGTCGGTGAGCGGCTGAGGGCCGCGCGCGAGGCGAAGAAGCTGACACTTGAAGATGTCGCTGCGCAGACGCGAATTCCGCAGCGCCATCTTGCAAGCATCGAGACCGCCGACTGGGACAATCTGCCGGCGCCGACCTACACGATCGGGTTTGCCAAGAGCTATGCCTCGGCGGTCGATCTCGACCGCGCGGAGATCGGCAACCAGCTGCGCGAGGAAATGGGCGGGCAACGCTTTGCAAACGCGTCTGCCGACATATTCGAACCGGCCGACCCCCGCCGCACCATGCCCAGAGGGCTCGTCATTGGTGCAATCGGCGCAGTCGTGGTTCTGATCGCCTTGATGAGCTGGCTCAACAACCGGTCGCTCGAGCAGCAGCCGGAGGAACCAGCCACCAACGAGGTGGCGCAAGCGCCGGCCGCACCTGCTCCTCGCCCCGCGGCCCCGGCCGCGACTGCACCTGCCGCCGGTCCGGTCGTCCTCACCGCAACGGATGCCGTCTGGCTACAGGTCAGCGAAAGGGGGGGTGCTACGCTCTATTCCGGCATGCTCCAGCCAGGACAGACCTATTCGGTCCCGCAGAACGCCACGGCTCCGGTCCTCAAGACCGGCAAACCGGAAGCCTTGAAAATCACGGTCGGTACCGCGGCCGCCCCTCCGGTCGGCCCTGCAGCGACGACGGTGTCGAATGTCAGCTTGCTTGCCGCCGACCTCATGAAGGCTCCGGGGCCCCAGGGACCGACCGCGACCGCCGCCGACGACCAACAAGGCTGAATAGGGATTCATCGGCGCGCAAGCCGCGCTCGTGCACAATTGACCTCGAAACCGAAGCGTGGGGAAAGTTACGTGAAATTTCGTCTGATCACCGCCCTTGCGGCCAGCGCCGCTTTGGCGCTCGTTCCTCAAACCGCGTCTGCTCAGCGCCAGGCGCCACCGTCGCCCGAGCAGCGCATCGATCGCCTCGAGCGTCAGGTGCAGCAGGTGCAGCGGCAGGTTTTCCCGAAGGGACGGCCGGCCGACACGGCCGGCTTCGCCGACGACCCGGCCGCCACCCAGTCTTCGGTCGTTTCACTCGACCAGCGTCTCGACGCGCTCGAGAAGCAGATGGCCGACCTCGTCCGGGCTTCGGAGGAGAGCGGCAACCGCCTGCGCACGATCGAGGGTGGGATTTCGCAACTGAAGAATGAACAGGACCAGCGCATCTCTGCTCTCGAGCAGCGGATGAACGAAGCTGCGGCCGCTCCGCAGCCAGCGGCTGAAGCGCCGCCGCCGCCGACGGCGGCGCCTGCCAAGCCAAAGCCAACGACAACGAAGCCGACCACGACCAAGCCGGCGTCGCCCAAATCCGGCGCCGCGTCTCCTGCCACCGGGGGCCCCGAGGTCGCCAGCGCTGCGCCTGCAATCGACGAGGGCGAGGATGCCTACACCCAGGGCTTTCGCTTGTGGGAAGCGGGACAATATGATCAGGCGATCAGCCAGCTGAAGGCGTTCACCTCGGCCTATCCCAAACATCGTCGCGTGAGCTATGCGAACAATCTCATCGGTCGTGCCCAGCTCGACAAGGGCGACGCCCGCGGTGCCGCCAACACGCTACTTGCCAATTATCGAACAAATCCGGGCGGCGAACGCGCGCCCGATAGCCTCTACTATCTCGGCCAGGCCCTGATGAAGCTCGGGCAGCCGGCCCAGGCATGCAAGGCGTATGCGGAATTGGACGCGGTGTACGGCGCCAAGATCCGTCCGGACCTCAAGAAGCTGGAAACGGATGGCAAAGCCGAGGCACAGTGCAGCTGATGCGGGAGCCTCACGCAACTCGTTTTAGGAAGTCGATATTGGAGGCCGAGGCCAGCTTCTCGTAAACGGACCGCGGAACAAGTTCAGGGTGACGCGTGGAGCCAAGCCTTCTCGATCGCTTTCGTAACGATCTCGACGATCTGATCACGCCCGGAACGCGCTTTGGAGTTGCTGTCTCCGGCGGACCGGACAGTCTCTCGCTCCTGCTGCTTGCCGCGGCGGCGCGGCCGGGTGAGGTCGAAGCCGCGACTGTCGATCACTGTCTGCGCGCGGAGAGCCGCGAGGAAGCCGACATGGTCGCCGGCGTGTGCCAAAGGCTTGGCGTACCACACAGCGTCCTCACCGTACGTTGGGGCGAGAAGCCCGCGACGGCGGTCCAGGAACGCGCCCGCCGCGAGCGCTACCGGTTGCTTGGATATTGGGCGGAGGAGCGCGGGCTCGGCGCGCTTGCAACGGGGCACCATGCGGACGACCAGGCGGAGACCTTCCTCATGCGTCTAAACCGGGGAGCCGGCGTTCGGGGCCTCGCCGGCATGCGCCGACGCTCCGTTGCGGCGGGGACGGTGGTGAGGCTGGCGCGGCCGCTTCTCAGTTGGCGCCGCACGGAGCTGGAGCAGGTCTGCACCGACGGGGGCGTTGCCGCCATTGCCGACCCCAGCAACGAGGACAGCCGCTTTGAACGCGTCCGCATCCGCCGCGCGTTGAACGGCGCGGAGTGGCTCGATCCCGCCGCGATCGCGCGTTCGGCCGCCCACCTTGCCGATGCCGAGAGTGCGCTTGAATGGGCTACTCGTCTCACATGGAAGCAGGCAGTGCGCGAGCGGAACGGAACCATCGGGTACCTCGCGGCAGACGTTCCCGCCGAGATCACCCGCCGCATCGTGTCGCGAGCCATCCGCAAGCTCGCCACGGAAGGCGACGACGAGCTGCGCGGTCACGAGCTGGATCGCCTTGTCGCCACTCTGTCAGAAGGCGGTTCGGCCACCATTCGGGGCGTACGCTGCGCGGGAGGCAACCTGTGGCAATTCTCGCCGGCACCCTCCCGCAGCCGATAAGCTCGCCGGCATGGCCACCGTTCGCCCGACTTGCCCGGCGACCTCACGACCAAGGCGTGCCGTTATCCGTCTTCCGCGGGTTCGCTGCCGCCGTCGCCTTACGCGCTTCAATTCATCTTGCGGAGGAACGCCGTCAGCTTCGCGAAATAGGTGGGCTGGTCGTCATACATGGCCATATGCCCGCCGTTCGTCGCCGCAAGTTCGCCATGCGGCAGCTGCCTGGCCATCGTTGCCATATAGTTCGGGTCCATCGTGTCGTACTTGCCGGAGATGACCAATGTCGGCAGCTGAATGCGCTTGAGGTCGTTGAATCGATCCCAGTTCACAAGCCGACCGCTTGCTCCCATCTCGCTAGGGCCCTGCATAGTCACGTAGAACTTGCGGTTCATGCTCTCGGAGGCACGCAGCACCGGCTCGGGCCATTGCGATGCCGGGCGCCTCAGAATGTGCAGCTGGTACCAGTTGGGAACGAGTAGTCCCATGTACTGCGGCTGCTCGGTCTTTCCGCTCTTTTCCATCGAGAGGATCTGCTTCAGCACCGCCTGGTCCATCTGCGGCTCCAGAACCTTGGTCGCATAAGCGTTATAGGCCGGGATCGAAGCCATCATGTTGGAGATGACCAGGCACTTCATCTGGTCCTGGTGCGTGAGCGCATATTCGATGGCCAGAAGACCGCCCCAGCTATGTCCGAGCAGGCAGAAGTTGCTCTTGTCGCCGCCGATCGCCTTGCGAACCTGGTCCACTTCGTCGACGTAGCGCGGAAGCGTCCACAGGTCGGGATCGTTGGGCCGGTCGCTCTCCCCCGTCTCGAGCTGGTCGTAATGGTAATATTCGATGCCTTCCTGCGGGAGGAAGCTGTCCATCACTTCCAGATAGGCGTGCGAAAGTCCCGGCCCGCCGGTGAGCAGCAGCAGCTTGAGCTTCGGGTTGTTGCCCGTCCGCTTGATCCAGACCTGGTGCGGTCCCTTGGGCGTCGAGATGATGATCTTGCGCGCCCCACCGCTCCACGCATCCGCGTGCGCACGATTGTCGAAGTAGGATGCGGGCGGCGTATGACCCTGCGCCTCTCGTGGGGCCTGCGGATATCGCGAGCAGGCGGCAGCTGAAGCAAGGAGGACTGCAACGACAAGAGGACGAGCCAACGGACTTTCTCCCGAAACCCACATGGATTGCATAGGACATGAGCGCTTTCCAGCTTGCCCTTCAAATCGCACAATCTGCCTTCACGAGCGGATTTCGGCTCTCTAGGTTTGCCCGCCGATTAGGAGGGATTCTCGAACATGCGTGGATTGCGTTGGATGCTGGTTGCCGTGGCGATTGCGGCCGTTCCAAACATTGTCGTCGCCCAGGCTCCGGCACCGATAGGAGCGCCGGCCACACCGGCAAATGCGGAAGATGCTCGCCTCACTGCATTCCTCGACGCCGAATTCGCTCAGGACCTGAAGCTGCGTCCGCAACTCGCCACCCGCCTCGGTGTCAAGGAAGGCGAAGAGCGGCTCGACGACATTAGCGACGCCGGCCAGCTGCAGCGCCTCGAAGCACGTCGTGCAAGCGTCGCGCGGATGAAAGCGCAGTTCGACCGCTCCAAGCTCTCGCCGTCCGGTCAGACCAACTACGACATCTGGGAGACCGAGCTGCAGCGTGCCGAGCTCCAGTACAAATACCGTCGCTACGCGCCGCCCTTCTATTCATTCCTCTACTCCGTGCACTCGCAGTTGCCGGATTTCATGATCAACACGCACACCGTCAGCGATGCGGGAGACATGCGTGCCTACAATGCGCGGCTGAAGGCGATCCCGGCAGTGCTCGACAAAGCGATTGCGCAGAGCAAGCTGTCGGATGCCGCCGGCGTCCACGCGCCGAGGTTCGAGATCGAGCGGGTGATCAGCGGCAGCCGGACGCTGGTTAGCGGCGCGCCGTTCGATGCCGGCAAGGACTCTCCACTCTGGGCTGACGCCAAAGCGAAGATCGCCAAGCTCCAGTCCGCCGGCAAGGTCAGCCAGGCAGACGCCAACGCGCTTCTCGCAAACGCGCGCACGTCGATCCTCGGCCTCAAGCCCGCTTACAACCGCGTCATTGCGTGGGCGCAGAGCGAGCTGCCCACCGCACCGAGTGGACGCGTCGGTGCCATCTCGCTTCCGGGTGGCGAGGCATATTATGCCGCCGCGCTCAAGCTCAACACAACGCTCGACCTCACCGCCGATCAGATCCACAACATCGGCCTCGGGGAAGTGAAGCGCATCGAGGGCGAGCAGGACGCGCTCGCGAGGCAGGCGGGCTTCAAGGACCGGGACGCATTCTATGCCGACCGTGAGAAGCGTTTCCCGCCGCAGCCATGGACCGATGCGCTTCGGGCGGACTATCTCAAGCGCGCCAACGACGCGGTTGCTCACAACCGCACGCTGCTCCCGCAGCGCTTCTATAACTTGCCTCAATATCGCGCCGAGGTAGTCCGAGAGCCGTCATTCAGCGAAGTGGCGGGCGGCGCTGCCCATGCCTCGGGGCCTAGCCCCGACGGCACGCGCCCCGGTCGCGTCTACGTACACCTTCTCGGCAAGACCGAGGACCCTGCTGCGACATACGACCTGATGTGTCACGAAGGCATTCCGGGTCACGTCATGGCCGGCGACATCCAGGTGCGGCAGACCGGCACGCCCAAGTTCCGCAAGGCGGGCGGCTATGTCGCGTTCAACGAGGGCTGGGCTCTCTATTCGGAACTGCTGTGCAAGGAGATGGGCGCCTATCCGGATGTCGCAGCCGATTTCATGCGTCTCGACGCCGAGCTGTTCCGTGCAGCGCGGCTCGTTGTGGACACCGGCATCCACGCCAAGGGTTGGACGGAGAACCAGGCTGTCGATTACATGATCAAGACCGGCCGCCAGTCCCCCGATAGCGCCCGTTCGGAGATCCGCCGTTACATCACTCTCCCCGGTCAGGCGACCGGCTACAAGATCGGCATGCTGAAGATCATGGAACTGCGTCAGAAAGCCTCGGCCGCGCTTGCGGCGAAGTTCGACATAAAGGCATTTGACGATCTGATCATCGCCGAAGGCTCGCAACCGCTTCCGGTGTTGGAGCGACGCGTCGACCAGTGGGTAGCTTCGAGGAGATAGCGGGTGTGTGGTTGCAGCTTACGCACCTACGACTCGAACCCTTAGAACATCCCGCCCAATTGCGGGACAGGCGTTCACCTTGCCCTAAGGTCGCATTGTTATTGGGGCCGATGTGCCTATTTTAAGGGCGAAGGGCTTTCCGCCCGTGGATGTGTCGCGATGAATGACAAAGAGAAGAAGCCCGGCAACCCCTGGACCAAGAGCCTGCTCATCTGGGCAGGCGTGCTGTTCGCGCTGGTGCTCTTCGTGCAGATGATCGATGGCGGCTCGCGCGCCGCGACTGGCCAGGCCATTCCCTATTCCGAGTTCGTCCGCCAGGTTGACGAGGGCAATGTCCGCACGGTGACCATTGCCACTGGCACGAGCGGCAACAGCGCCATCGCCGGCAAGCTCGCCAGCGGCGAGGATTTCCACACCGTTGCGCCCGGTGACGCCAACGTCTCCGACAAGCTGATCAGCAAGGGCGTCGCGGTCCAGGTCAAGGCCGAAGAGCAGTCGAGCATCTGGCTCTACATGCTGTACAATTCTCTGCCGTTCCTACTCATCCTCGGCATCAGCTTCTTCGTGATGCGTCAGATGCAGAAGAACGCCGGTTCTGGAGCGATGGGCTTCGGCAAGAGCCGCGCCCGGATGCTGACCGAGAAGCAGGGTCGCGTGACCTTCGCCGACGTCGCCGGAATCGACGAGGCTCGCGAGGAGCTTCAGGAGATCGTCGAGTATCTGAAAGACCCTGGCAAGTTCGCGCGCCTCGGGGGCAAGATCCCCAAGGGAGCGCTGTTGGTCGGGCCTCCGGGCACCGGAAAAACGCTTCTCGCCCGCGCCATCGCGGGTGAGGCAGGCGTTCCCTTCTTCACCATCTCGGGCTCGGACTTTGTCGAAATGTTCGTCGGCGTCGGCGCCAGCCGCGTCCGTGACATGTTCGACCAGGCCAAGAAATCGGCGCCCTGCATTGTTTTCATCGACGAGATCGACGCCGTCGGCCGGCATCGCGGCGCTGGTCTTGGCAACGGCAATGACGAACGCGAGCAGACGCTGAACCAGCTGCTCGTCGAGATGGACGGCTTCGAGGCGAACGAAGGAATCATCATCATCGCCGCGACGAACCGTCCCGACGTGCTCGATCCGGCGCTTCTCCGCCCGGGCCGCTTCGACCGCCAGGTCGTCGTTCCGCGTCCCGATATCGACGGCCGTGAGCAGATTCTCGGCGTGCACATGAAGAAGGTGCCGCTGGCGCCCGATGTCGACGCGCGCGTGATCGCGCGCGGAACGCCAGGCTTCTCCGGCGCGGACCTCGCCAACCTCGTGAACGAGGCTGCGCTTCTTGCTGCGCGCAAGGGCAAGCGACTGGTCGCGATGCAGGAGTTCGAGGAAGCCAAGGACAAGGTGCTAATGGGCACCGAGCGCAAGTCCATGGTCATGACCGAGGACGAGAAGCGCATGACCGCTTACCACGAGGCCGGTCACGCGATCGTAGCTCTCCACGAGCCGGCGTCAGACCCGATCCACAAAGCGACGATCATTCCGCGCGGCCGTGCGCTTGGCATGGTCATGCGCCTGCCTGAGCGCGACAGTTACTCGTATCACCGCGACAAGATGTATGCGAACCTTGCGGTGTCGATGGGTGGGCGTGTCGCGGAGGAAGTCATCTTCGGATACAACAAGGTGTCCTCGGGCGCTTCCTCGGACATCCAGTACGCGACCCAGCTCGCGCGCGACATGGTGACGCGCTGGGGCATGTCCGACGCTCTCGGCCCGCTGCAGTATGCAGAGCCAGAGGAAGAGGTGTTCCTCGGCTATTCGGTCAACCGTCAGCGGCAGATGTCCAACGAGACGGCGCAGGCGATCGACAAGGAAATTCGCCGCGTGGTCGAGGAAGGTTACGAACGGGCCAAGCATCTGCTCGACGAGCATCGTGACCAGCTTGAGTCGCTCGCACAGGCGCTGCTCGAATACGAAACGCTGTCTGGCGACGAGATCCAGAAGGTGCTCGCTGGCGAGCCGATTGATCGGGGCGGGACCAAGGGCCCGGCAATCCCCGCGGCAGGCTCGTCGATCCCGAAGGCCAAGCGTCCGAAGGCGGGTGCGGTCGGCGGACCGGCAGCCGCCGGGGCCTAGTTCACGACTCGTTCAAACCGAAAGGCCACTCTTGGGCACTAAGCTGCGGAGTGGCTTTTCCTATGCGCAAAACGATCCTTCTTGCCTTCGCACTATTTTCGGCTTCCCCACCGGCTCTGGGCGCACCACCGGGAACCGCCCAGAACTTCCTCGACCGCGCCAATCGGCTTAAGGGTGAGGGGCCGCTGGCCTTGTTCGACAGCGACTACGGCCGCCTGAAGGCCGAAGCCACTGCCGTCGGCAAGTCGATCGGCGACGATCGTATCGCCGCCGAAAAAGCAGGCAAGCCAATCCTTTATTGCTCGCCCAAACCTCGCGCACAGCTTGGCAGCTTCGAGTTCATTGATGGGCTGGAAGCGATTCCACCAGAAGAACGTGCGAGGATGAGCCTCAAGGACGCCATGATCCGCGTTCTCCAGAAGAAGTACCCTTGCCGCCGGTAGCTACATCGCCCCGATTGCCACGGTCGCGGCCAGGAACAATGCCGCGGCAATGAATGCGAACGTCATCAGTGCCATCGTTCTCATGATCGCGCTGAAACGCCCAAGTTCGTAGGTCTGCTTGAGGTGCCGGTACATGTGAAATGGCGGCACGAAGAACAGCAGGCTCGCGACGCTGGTGAGGCCCCCCGCGACTAGCAAGCCGCCGATCACAACCAGCATCATCATGAACGACAACGAGTAAGTGACGAACACTGTATGGTCGTAGGTGTTGAAGCGTCGGCGGAACGGGAACAGCAGCCACATGAACGGCACCGACATCGGGATCAGCATCCAGCTGTATTTCGATGCGGAGTCCTGAACCCGCATGGACACGACTTCCGGATTGTCCCTGGCGTTCTCGATGAAGGGACGGATCCAGCCTGGCGTCTGGTCATCGATTTCGCCTGAGGCGAAGGCCCGGCCGTCGACCACCTTTTGGCTCTCGCCAATGTCTTCCTTCCGCTTGGCGATCCTTCGATCGAGGTCGTCGACCTTCCGGCCAGCCGCCAGTGCCATCTTTCGTTTTACCTCGAGCTTCGCGAGCTCTCTTTGACTATCGGCAATCTCCGTCTGAAGCCCTTGCTTCATGGTCTTGGGAGAAGCCAATTCGCCAGTGAGGTTCAAAACGGCGAACATCGCAAAAACCGTGAAAAGGTACAGCGCGACGGGCGAGATGAAGCGGGCACGCTCACCGGCGATATAGCGGCGAGTCATGATGCCCGGACACCATGCGAGCATCGGCAGGGTGCGCCAGATCTTGCCCTCGAAATTGAAAAGGCCCTGCACGAAATCCTGCAGGAATGCTCGTACCGAGCGGTGGACATGCGCCTTTTGCCCGCAGGCAAAGCAATAAGGGCCGTTCAGTGGCGTACCGCAGTTGAGGCAGTTCTTCTCGTGCGTGTGGCCGTCGGCTTCACCGGCCTGCGGCTCAGCCACGCGCGCGAGCAGGCTGCCCGTCACAGCATCGCCGAACGCTTCCAAATCGCCCATCGGCACCCCCTGCCGACGACATTAGGCGCGGTTGTTTGCTCATGCTAGCGGGAGCGAATGGCGCGCATCGGCCTCCTCGGCGGATCCTTCAACCCCGCGCATCGGGCTCATCGCCGCATCAGCCTCGAAGCGATGCGCGCGCTCGGCCTCGACGAGGTCTGGTGGCTGGTGTCCCCGGGCAATCCCTTGAAGGAGGGCGCGAAAGACATGGCGCCCTTTGAAGCTCGCTTCGCGTCAGCGAGATGCATGGCCCGCGGCGCTCCCATCCGCGCAAGCGACTTCGAGAGACTCGCGGGTACGCGCTACACCGTTGATACGGTGCGCAAATTGCGCCGCCGGCACCCCGAACACCGGTTCATCTGGTTGCTTGGAAGCGACACCCTGCCAAATTTTCACTTATGGCGCGACTGGAGGGGTTTAGCCCGGGAAGTCCCGATTGCGGTGATTCGCCGGCCCGGCTATGATTCAGCTGCTCACGCGGCGCGCGCGATGAGTTGGCTTCGAAGGTTCGTCCATCCTTCGAGCCAGGCCCGAAAATGGACGGAGTGGAGTGCACCGGCGATCTTTTTCCTTCGCCTGCCGCCCGATCCGACCTCCGCAACCGCCATTCGCGCGCAAGACCCCCACTGGTATCGCCGAACCTTAGCTTGCGCTTCGCGCATTGCGCGGTTCGGGCTGCCATTGTTCGCCAGGAGACCACTTGACCGAACATCCCGTTGAAGACGCCGCCGCCCAAGCCGGCCGCGTTCCCGTCGACGTTGAAGATCTCCACAAGCTGGTGCTTCAGTCGCTCGACGACGATCAGGCGCAGGAGGTCGTTTCCATCCCGCTCCATGGCAAGTCCAACATCGCCGACCATATGGTGATTGCCTCGGGCCGCTCGACCCGCCAGGTCGCCTCCATGGCCGTTAAGCTTGCCGACAAGATCAAAGAGCGATTTGGAAGGAACGTCCGGATCGAAGGGCTCCCGACTGCCGACTGGGTGCTGATCGATGCGGACGACGTCATCGTTCACATTTTCCGTCCCGAAGTTAGGAATTTTTACAATTTGGAACGAATGTGGGCGTTTGGCGATGATTCTGGCGTGAGCGCAGCTGCACGCAGATAAGGGCGGATATGCGGGTCATTGCGTTCTTTTTGTCGATCTTGGCGTTTGCCGCGCAGCCTGCTGCCGCGGCCTCGTCGCCGAGCCTGACGAGCCTTGAGCAGCAGCTCAGCTCCCTCGTCGCCAACAAGTCGGCGGACGTCGGCATTGCTGCGCTCGACCTAAACACCGGCGAAACGGTCAGCATCAAGGGCAACACGCCTTTTCCAATGGCCAGCACGGTCAAGGTCGCGATCGCTGCACTCTACCTTGCGCAGGTGGACCACGGACGTCGCTCGCTCGACGACACCATTAACGGTGTTTCGGCGCGCAGCCTGATGAGGCGGATGCTGATCCACAGCGATAATCGGGCGACGGACATGCTTTTGAAAAACCTCGGCGGCCCCAACGCGGTCCACGACTGGCTTCAGGACAACGGTGTGTCCGGTCTTCGCGTCGACCGCTCCATCGCGCAGCTGCTGAGCTCCAAGCGCGACCTCTGGGATCGCCGCGATTCCAGCACGCCGGTCGCGATGGTCGATTTGCTGCGCCGCATCTACAAGGCCGAGCTGATCAAGCCTGAAAGCCGGAACTATTTGCTCGACCTCATGGCCCAGTGTCAGACCGGCAAGAACCGGATGAAGGCACTACTGCCGTTTGGAACTCCGGTGGAGCATAAGACAGGCACGCTCGACGGCCTCACCGACGATGTCGGCTTCATCACCCTACCCGACGGCCGCCGTGTTGCAGTCGCAATCTTCGCTCGAGGCGGCGCCGACCGCCCGCGGACGATCGCCGAGACAGCGCGCGCGATCTACGACGGGTTCAAGTCGGTTTTCGCCTGGCCGTTTGGCGCGCCGGTCGCTACCGCGCAATAGGTGCTGCTTCACATCGTTGCGCGCGGGAAGATCGGCCGCTCATCCGAGGCCGAGCTGGTCGACCGCTATCTCAATCGTATTGCGTGGCCGACAAAAGTCACCGAGCTGCCTGACCGTGGCGGTAAGATTCCCGACCTCCCGGGGAACAGCATCAGCATCGTCCTCGACGAGCGCGGGACGGCACTCCCCTCGACAGAACTGGCCCGAAAGCTCGAGCGTTGGCGTGACGACGGCAAGCGAGAGGCGCGCTTCCTGATCGGCGCCGCCGACGGCCACGACGAGGAGCAGCGGCGCGGCGCCGAGCTTCTTCTTTCGTTCGGACCGGCGACCTGGCCCCATCTGCTCGTCCGATCGATGCTCGCCGAGCAGCTGTTCCGTGCAACGAGCATCCTTGCGAACCACCCCTATCATCGCGAAGGATAAGGGGTGCATCGTCTCGCAGCCATATCTCTCCTCTGTCCGCTGCTCGTCGCAAGCGCCGTCGCGCAGCCTGCGGGCGCCCCGCTCGACGATGCCCTAAAGGCAGCGCTCGCCGAGCAAGCCACCGCAGACGCCGAGACGGCGAAGCTCGAAAAGGCTGCCTTGCAAGCGCGCACGAACGCGGATCGTCTCCATGCCGAACAGGCGGCCGCTGCACAGGCAATCGAGGCCGCGGAAGCAAGGATCAGCACCGCCAATGCACGGCTGGCGCTCGCCTCGGCTTACGTTGCGACTCACCAGCAGCAACTTGCCACCGAACGGCAGCCGGCGTCATCGCTTCTTGCTGGCCTGGCGACGATGGCTCAGCGCCCGCCATTGCTCGTGCTCGCCGATCGCGGCGGCACCGACGAGCTTGTCGAGGTGCGCCTGCTTCTTGATTCGACGCTGCCCGTGATCCGAAGGCGTACGGCCGCATTGTCAGCGCAGCTGGCCGAAGGGCAACGGCTGCAGCAGGCGTCCATTGCTGCACACGCCGAGCTTACCCGCAGCAGGGAGGCGCTGGTGAACCGGCGTCGGAATTATGCGCAACTCGAGCAGAAAGCCCTCCAGCGGGCGCTTGCCGCCGGCGGACAGGCGCTCGGAGCTAGCGATCTTGCAATTGCGGCGGGCGAAAGTGTCGAACGGCTGCGTGGGCAGCAAGCCAACAACCAGTCCATCCGTCTCGTGGCGTCAAAGCTCGCGGGCGAGGACGCCGCTCCGGCGAGCCCATTCGCACCGGAGGGTCATGCGCCGCGACTGCCCTTCGCTTACCAACTGCCAACTGAAGCGCCGGTTGCCGAAGGCCTCGCCGCAGTCAACGATAGCGGCGTTCGCTCGCGCGGGCTGACGCTCGCCACCTACCGGGGAGCTGCGGTGACCGCGCCGGCAGCGGGCGTCGTCAAGTTCGCAGGACCTTTCCGCGACTATGACGGCGTTCTGATCATCGATCATGGCGGCGGCTGGATGAGCCTCATCGTCAATGTCGGCTCGACGCTCCGCCAGGGCGACCGCGTCAGCCTCGGCGACCCGGTCGGAAGGGCTCTTGGCCCGCTGCAGGTCGAATTGTCCCAGAATGGGCGTCGAATCTCGCCTGCTCTCATCGCAGGTTCATCTCAAAACCTGTCAAACGCCGGCAAAGGCGGGTAAATGCCGGAGTCTAAACGCTTCCCGCCGCTACAGGACGCGACTGTTATGAAATTCAACACCAAGCTTCTTCCGCCGCTCGCGCTCGTTGGCGCGCTCGCCCTGGTTCCCGTGACCGCCAGCTCCTTTGCTGCCGCGGACACGACAAATTACCAAGAGCTCGAGAAGTTCATGAGCGTCTACGAGCGGGTGAAGGCCAATTACGTCGACCAGGTCGACGATCACACGCTGATCAAGGGCGCAATCGACGGCATGCTGTCTGCGCTTGATCCGCACAGCTCCTATGTCGAGGCCAACGACTTCGACCAACTGAAGGCGACCACCGACGGGAATTACGGCGGGCTTGGCCTGACCGTCTCGATGGAGGACGGTGTGGTGAAGGTCATCGCGCCGACCGAGGATACGCCGGCATGGCGGGCAGGCATCAAGGCCGGCGACTATATCACGCACATCAACGGCGAGTTCCTGAACAACCTGACGCTCGATGAAGCCGTCGCCAAGATGAAGGGAAATCCGGGAACGACCGTCAAGCTGACGATCATCCGGCCCGGCCGGGACAAGCCGCTCGACGTCGCGCTGGTCCGCGAGCGTATTGAGCTTCACCCGGTGAAATGGGAGATCAAGGACGGCGTCGGCTACATCAACATCAATACGTTCACCGGCAACGTCGCCGACCAAACCAAGTCGGCGCTGCTCTCGATCGACAAGGCAACGGGCGGCCATCCGCTCGGCTATGTCGTCGACCTGCGTTCCAATCCGGGCGGGTTGCTCGACCAGGCGGTCGACGTTGCGGACGACTTCCTCGACAGCGGCGAGATCGTCTCGCAGCGTGGCCGGACGAAGGATGATATCGAGCGCTATTACGCACGTCCGGGCGACATGGCCCACGGCCTGCCGGTCGTTGTCCTGACCGATGCCGGAACCGCATCTGCGTCCGAGATCGTCGCCGGGGCGCTGCAGGATCATCGTCGCGCGCTGATCCTGGGTGAGAAAAGCTTTGGCAAGGGATCGGTGCAGACGGTTGTCCAGACTGGCCCGTCGGCCGCGCTCCGCCTGACAACCGCGCGCTACTACACGCCGTCCGGCCGCTCGGTTCAGGCGGGCGGAATCGATCCGGACATCCCGGTGCCGCAGCTCAGCGACGCTGACTACAAGGACCGTAAGGTAATCCGCGAAGCCGACCTTCGCCGGCACCTGCTCGCCCAGTCCAAGGTTGAGGACAAGCTGCTGGAAGCCGACGACACGCCGGATCCCCGGTTCATGATGACCCCTGCGTCTCTGGAGAAGCAGGGCATCAAGGACTTCCAGCTCTACTATGCGCTAAACACGATCAAGCGGCTGTCTTCGACCGCGAAGATCGCCTCGGCCGAGCCGACCAAGCGCCTGCGCTAGAGGGCAGGGGATGACCCAAGCGGTTGCTGTGCAGCGCAGCAGTGGCGGGCTGTCAGCCTCGGCGGCAGCGCGCCTGCTCGCATTGTTGCTCCCGCTGGCGCTCCTTGGTGGTGCACTTGGTTCCCAGTATCTTGGCGGCCTGCACCCCTGCGAGATGTGCTACTGGCAGCGCTGGCCGCACGCTCTTGCGATCATTCTTGCAGCGCTCGCGTTTATCGGCACGGGTGCCTCGAACCGTTCTCGAACGCTGACGCTCCTTGCGGCCTTCGCGATCGCGATTTCCGGGGTGATCGGCGTCTACCACGCCGGTGTCGAAGCCAAGCTTTTCGAAGGCTTCACGCAATGCACCGCTATCGGCAAGGGTCTCACGACGGCAGACCTGCTGAGGCAGATCAGCAAGGCGCCGCTGGTGCGCTGCGACGAGGTCCAGTTCCGCTTCCTCGGCATTTCGATGGCGGGCTGGAACGCGATCCTGTCGCTTGGCGGCGCGGCGCTGATCCTCATACTCAGCCTTAGAGCCAGGCCCGCATGAGCCGCTGGCGTCCCGGTGACCGCCGTCCGGACCGTGCCTCGATGCTGCGCGTCGATCAGGCTGGCGAATATGGCGCCACCCGCATTTATGCCGGCCAGCTTGCCGTGCTTCGCCGCAACTGTCCCGAGTCAAAGCTGATCGCCCGCATGGCCGCGCAGGAGGAGCGACACCTGAAGCGGTTCGACGCGCTCATGACCGGCCGGCGCGTCCGGCCGACCGCTCTCCAGCCGTTGTGGAATGTCGCCGGTTTTGCCCTTGGCGCCGCTACCGCGCTGATGTCGGAGAAAGCGGCGCTCGCCTGCACGGATGCGGTCGAGACCGAGATCGACAAGCATTATGCCGAGCAGCTCCGGCAGCTCGGGAACGACGATCCGGAGCTTGCCGGCGATATAGCCGAGTTCCAGGCCGAGGAACTTGAGCATAGGGACACCGCGCGCGAGGCGGGCGCTGCGCAGGCGGCAGGATATCCCTTATTGACTGCGGCGATCCGTGCCGGTTGCAGGATGGCGATTGAACTTTCGAAGCGTATCTGAGGAACCAGCAGTTGGTTCAGCCGCTGAATCGGGTGAAAAGGAAGGCATCGTGATGAAAAACCTGGTCATGAGCGCTGCGGGCGTCGCGAGCGTCCTATTCAGCATGGCGGCGGTGCCGACGCCGGTGCTTGCCCAGGCGCAGACGTCGGGCGAGATCATCGTCTACGGCACCGACCCGTGCCCGCGCTCCACGGACGACGCGATCATGATCTGCAAGCGCTACCCTGAACGCATGCGCTACCGGATTCCCGACCAGCTGCGCCAGAGCGGCACGCCTCAGCAGCGCAACTCATGGGCGAACAAGTCGAAGGTGCTGACAACGGTCGGCGACACCGGCGCTGGAAGTTGCTCCGCGGTTGGTCCGGGGGGGCACACCGGCTGCCTCATACAGTCGATCAAGGAAGCCAAGACCCAGACGCGCCAGCAGGCCGAGGACAATCAGCCCCCTCAAGACTGAGGCCGACTAGCTCCTCGACTTTTCCGTCGCGATCCACGCATTGATCTGCGCCTCAAGGGCATCGAGGGGAACTGCGCCCTGGCCGATGACGGCATCATGGAAGCGCCGGAGGTCGAACCTCGCCCCGAGTTCCTTCTCGGCCTTGGTGCGTAGCTCGCGGATTCTGAGCTCACCCAGCTTGTAGGCGAGCGCCTGGCCGGGGGTAGTGATGTAGCGGTTCACCTCGGCGTCGATGTTTGCGTCGGTGAGCGCGGTGTTCTCTTTCATGAAGGCAACCGCCTGGGCCTTGGTCCAGCCTTTGGAGTGCATGCCGGTGTCGACGACCAGGCGGCAGGCGCGCCACATCTCGTAGGATAGCCGGCCCATGTTCTTTTCGGGCGTATCGTAGATCCCGAGCTCGATCCCGAGGCGCTCGGAATAAAGGCCCCAGCCCTCGACGAACGAGGTGAAGAAGGCGTTGTACTTGCGCCACGCAGGCATATCGAGTTCCTGCTGGGTTGCGATCTGCATGTGATGGCCTGGAACGGCCTCGTGCACGGTGAGTGCCGGAAGCTCCCACAGCGGCCGCTGGTCGAGATGGGTAGTGTTGACGAAGTAGGTACCCGCAACGCCAGCGTCCGGGCTGCCCTGGACATAGTAAGCGGTCGTATTGCCCTCCGCCGCTTCTGCCGGGATCGCCTTAACGCCGTAGGGTAGTCGCGGCAGTCTGGTGAACAGGGTGGGCATCTTGCCGTCGATCGTCTTGGCCATCAGCGCCGCGGCGGACATCAGCTCGTTTGGCGTTTTTGCGTAATATTTCGGATTGGATCGCATCTCGGCGATCATTGCCTGGCGTGAGGCATAGCCGGACTTCCTCGCCAAGGCGTCCATCTCGCCGCGGATGCGTGCAACCTCGCTGAGGCCGAGCGCGTGGATCTGGTCCGGCGTGAGGTTTGTCGTGGTCTGCTGGCGGACGAGGAAGGCATAATATTCCCGCCCCTGCGGCAAGGCGGAGACCGAGACCGACTGCCGGCACTTCGGCCCGACCTCCTTGCGATAGACAATCGCCCAATTCTGATAGGCAGGGTTGATCCTTGTCGTGATCAACTGTTTTGCGCGGCTCTTGAGATCTTCCCACTGCGCATCGGTGACGGTCGCCGGCTTGGTTCCGGCGAACGGCGAGTAGAAGCGGGACTTTGCCGGATCTGCGGCAATGACGCCTGTGATCGACGTCTCCATGTTGCCGAGAGTGACGCAGGGCTGGACGTAGCCTTCGCGAGCAGCCTTGCGGCTGATCTCGACGATGTTGCCCAACTGGGCCGGGACTTCGCCGATGCGCGCGAGATAATTGTCGTAGTCGGCGTAACTGTGGAACGGCTGCTGCTCGCCGAGCTGCGGGAAGAACTGGTGCAGGCTGCCCGAGGAGGAGAACAGCATTTGCCTCTCTCCGAACCTGTTTGCCTCGACCGCGTCCGAGAGGGTGCGCTTCAGGATCGCGTAATTGGTCTGGTCGGACGCGACCAGCCGGCCCGCGTCGATGCGGTTCAGGCGCGCCAGGAATGCTGCAGCCTCCGCTGTCTGGCGGTCGAACTCGGCGAGCGTGAACGTGCCAAGCTGCCGGTCATATGTCGATACGCCAGCCTGTGTCGCACCGATCGGATTGTCCTTGAGATAGGTCGACCAATAGTCATCCATCAGTGCGTGGAAGTCTTCACTGGGGCCGGCGAATGCAGGAGCGGCAAGCGCCAGTGCTGCGGCGGCCGCGGCGGCGAAGTTCAATGTGCGCATATGCGTTTCCCCCCGAAACGTCCCATGGCAAGCGTACCTCCGCTAACCGCGAACGCAATCTCGCATTCGGCCAACGTCCAGGGGGCGCTTGTGATTGCGCCGTCCCGCGTCCAATCCTTGTTGCACAGCCGAACTGGCTTCAGAAGCGTTAGGAACCTGCCATGACCGTCGCCGACGCCACACCCGACCTCGAGCAGGTCAACCGGCACGACCGCGCTTTCCTCGGCCATCCAAAGGGGCTGGGCTACTTGGGCTTCACGGAAGGATGCGAGCGCTTCTCTTACTACTCCATGCAGACGCTGCTCGTGCTTTACATGGTCAATTACCTGCTCGTGCCCGGCCGAATGGAAAAAGTGGTCGGCCTCAACTGGCTGCAGACGCACGTCTATCACGGACTTGCGGGCCAGCCCCTCGCGTCCGCGATCTTCGGGACCTACACGTCGCTGGTGTACGGCACGCCGATCATTGGCGGCATCATTGCGGACAAGTGGCTGGGCCGGAACAAGACTCTGATCGCCGGCGGTGTACTGATGGCGATCGGCCACTTTCTCATGGCTATCGAGCCAGCGTTCCTCCTCGCCCTCCTGTCGCTCCTGCTGGGCGTCGGCGCATTCAAGGGCAATATCGCGACCCAAGTCGGCGCCCTTTACGGCCCAAACGATCTCAGGCGGGCGATGGCGTTCCAGATCTTTTACATCTTCATCAACGTCAGCGTGATCATTGCTCCGCTGGTCTCGGGCACGCTCGGGCAGAAAGTGGGCTGGCATTACGGTTTCGGCTGCGCCGGCATCGTCATGGTGATCGGCCTCTTCATCTATCTGTCGGGACGCCGCTACCTCCCGTCCGAAGAGCTCAAAACACCCAGTGAAGAGCCTGCCTTGCGCGAGCCGCTGACGCGGCAGGACTGGGTTTGCGTGCTTTATCTCCTCATCCTCATTCCGGTGCTTGCCGTCGCTCTTCTTACCAACCAGCAAATCTTCAACGCCTATCTCGTCTGGGGCGATCAGCAGTTCGATCTGACGCTGCTTAATCATACGAGCAGCTGGCTGATCACGGTCGATGCGGCAGTGAGTTTCTCGATGCTGGTTGCTGTTGCGGCCTTCTGGAAATGGTGGGGAACCAAGCATCGTGAACCCGACGAGATCACCAAGATCATCATCGGCAGCGCATTCACGATCGTCGGCGGCTTGTGCCTCTACATGGCGGCGCTCACGCAGCCCGCGGGCGGCAAGATCAGTCTCCTGTGGCCGATGCTCTTCGAGTTGTTCAACAGTATCGGATTCGCGCACACGCTGCCGATCAGCCTGGCTCTCTTCTCGAAGATTTCGCCCAGGCAGATCACGTCCACGGTGATCGGTCTCTATTATTTCGCCTTCTTCATTGCGAACGCAGTGGTCGGCTATGTCGGCGGCCTCTATTCCAGTCTTCCGACGACGACCTTCTGGCTGATCCACGTCGCGAGCGCGACGTTCGGCCTCGTCGCCTTCATCGTCTTCAAGCTGGTGCTCGGCAAGCGCATGGCAACTGGACCGAAGGAGCAGGCTGCCGCGTTGTCCTGAGCGTGTCCGCCGACGATCTCGCACGCGAAAGCAAGTTCCAGTGGCTGGCGCGCTTCGGCTTCGTCACGCGGGGCCTTCTGTACATTGTTATTGCCTTGTTGGTGATCGGCACGGGCCGCACCGAGGATCTCACGGGCGCGATGGAATACCTGGAGCATGGCTTCGGCCGCTGGCTGCTGATGCTGCTGGTCGCGGGCATGTTCGGCTATGGATCCTGGCGAGCGTGCGATGCGCTGTTCGGCATGGAGAGCGGACGCCGCCATGCGAGGGCCTTGCGCCTTCGCGTGGCTGCGGCGACCAGCGGCGCGATCTACCTGTTTCTCGCCTACAAGGCGCTTCGTATCACGCTGCAGGGTTACTCGGACGCAGGCGACGCGCATGAGCATGCGGCGCGGGCACTCCATCTGCCGGCGGGAGCGATTCTCCTCGGCGGTGCAGCGGCCGTGCTCGGCGGCGCGGGCATCGTCCAGCTTTACAAGGCGGGCACCTGCTCATTTCTCGCGCACCTGGACGAGGGCGGGCACCGCCCTATCGCGAAATGGCTCGGACGGATTGGCTATGCCGCGCGCGGAATCATCTTCCTCACGGTCGCCTGGCTGCTCGTCCGTTCGGCGATCGATCATAGTGCGGCCGAAGCAGGCGGGCTCGAGCAGGCGCTCGATGCACTTCGAGGCCCACTGCAGTTTCCGGTTGCGGCGGGTCTCCTCGTCTTCGGCCTCTATTCAATCCTCGAAGGCCGGTACCGCGCCATCCACAGGCCCCCGACCGAGCACATCAAGCGCAAGGTCGAGGAGACAGTGCGCGCCTAGGGAACGATTGGCAGCAGCACCGATGTCGCGGTAGCACCGCCGCGATAGACGCTCTGCGTCGCCTTCCGGTAATCGGCCGCCTTCGCATAGAAAATGTTCGGCACGAATGTCTGCGGGTTGCGGTCGTAGACCGGGAACAGGCTCGACTGGATCTGAACCATGATCCGGTGTCCCGGCAGGAACACGTGGTTCACGTTGGGCAGGCCCCAGCGGTAATGCTCGACCTTGCCCGAACGCAGCGGGCGCGGCTTGGCGAAGCTGTCGACATAGCGGCCGCGGAAGATCTCGATTCCGATCGGCAGCTCGAACCCGGACATGTCCTGCTTTGAGCCCTGCGCCGCGCCCTCGGGCTCCTCGTTGGGGTAGACGTCGATGAGCTTCACGACCCAGTCGCTGTCGGTGCCGGTGGTCGCAGCGTAAAGGTCCACCTGCGGAGCACCCATGATGTGCACCCCCTTGGTTAGCGGCGCGGTCGTGTAGCTGATGACGTCGGGACGGCCGTCGACGAAGCGCTGATCAGTCACGAGCCAGGTTTTCCACTGGCCGCCGCCGATCGGCCGCGGAAGGTATGGAACGGGCTTTGCCGGGTCAGAAACATAATCGTCGTGGCCGGCGGCAGGGGCATCGAACCCCGCTGCTCCGTTTGGCCCGAGATAGAGCGGCGTCAGCGTGCCCATCGGCCAGCGCGGGCTCGTCTGCCACTCGTTGATGCCGGTCGCGTAAGTCAGGACGTTCGGGGTCTTCGGGTCAGGCGCGTCCTTAAGGTAGTGGTCAAAGAAGGGCTTTACCCACTTCTGGCGCCACTCCTGCGCGGTGTCGCCGGTGAACGTGATGTCCCCGAGCTCATAGCCATAGTGATTGGCGCCCGAATGGCGCCACGGACCGATCGCAAGGTGCAGCAGCCCGCTGCCTTCATATTTCTCCTTCAGCGCCTTATAGACCGCCGGGCCCCCATAGCTGTCCTCCTGGTCCCATTGCCCCACCTCGATGAGAGTCGGAACCGTCAACGGGTGCGCGGCCATCCACTTGTCGACGGCCTGTCCCGACCAGAATTCCGTGTACGCCGGGTTTTGGAACAGCTTTTGAACGAAGGGGTAGTTCTCGATGTTGAGCCGTCGCGCATAGTCAGCCATTGACCCCGCCTCGAGATAGCGCGTGTAATCGTCGCCTGGGCCCTTCGCGAGTCCGCTGCCTTCGGCCTTTCCGGTACTCTGCGAGACAGCGAAATCGAGGCCGCCGGTGCGGAAGGCGCCGTTGTGGAACCAGTCGTCGCCCATCCACCCGTCGACCATCGGGCTCTGCGGGACCGCAGCCTTGAGTGCCGGGTGCGCATTTATCTCTGACGCAAGCGTCAGGAACCCGAGATAGGACGAGCCGATCGTCCCGACCCTGCCGTTGGACTCCGGCACATTCTTCACCAGCCAGTCGATGGCGTCGTAGGCGTCGGTGCTCTCGTCAATCCCGGTGTTGTTGAGCGGCCCGACGATCGGCCGGTTCATCACGAACTGCCCTTCGGAGTTGTGGAGCCCGCGAATGTCCTGCTGGACGATGATGTAGCCGTCGTTGACGAACTCCTTGTACATGATCGGCAGGATGTCCACGACGGACTGGCTCGGCGTCCGGTTCATGCTGCCCTTGGCGTCATAGGGCGTGCGCGACAGCAGGATCGGCCCGTTTGTCGTGCCCTTCTTCATGACGATGACGGTGTAGAGCTTCGTGCCGTCACGCATCGGCACCATCGCAGTGCGCTTGATGTAGTCCGCTTCGGGCAGAACCGGGTCGTATTTCGCGACGACGTCGGGCGTCATCGGCGTGACCGCCGGGGGTGCGGCGGCAACGGCAAGGAGCGGAAGAAGCGAGGCGGCGAGCTTAAGGACGAGCTTGGTCATGGCGCGCGACCGTAGGGGCGGCTGTTGGCGGCGGCAAGCGTCGCCCGCAGCTACGGCTAAATGGCTGTATAGACATCGAAAGTTATAGAACATACTAGGAACAAATGGCTCAGCTCAACCTGCAGGCGAAGCTCGCGATTCTTGCGGATGCCGCGAAGTACGATGCATCCTGCGCCTCGTCAGGAACATCGACGCGCGACAGCCGCGGCGGCAAGGGCGTTGGGTCGAGCGAAGGCACAGGCATCTGCCACGCTTACGCGCCGGACGGACGCTGCATCTCCCTGCTGAAGATACTGCTGACCAACAGCTGCATTTTCGACTGCGCTTATTGCATTAACCGCAAGAGCTCGAACGTGCGGCGAGCGCGGTTCACGGCGGAGGAGGTCGTCCGGCTGACGCTCGCGTTTTACAAGCGCAACTATATCGAGGGGCTGTTCCTCTCGTCCGGGATCATTCGTTCGCCCAACTACACGATGGAGCAAATCGTCGAGGTCGCGCGCGCCCTGCGGGAGGATCACGACTTTCGCGGTTACATCCACCTAAAGACGATCCCCGACGCGGACCCCGAACTGGTGCGCAGGGCGGGACTCTATGCCGACCGCGTCTCGATCAATGTCGAGCTTCCGAGCGAAACGGGTTTGACGAATCTCGCGCCAGAAAAGGATGCTGCCCGGATCGAAGGCGCCATGCGCGACATGAAAGCGTCAATCACGGACGCAAGCGACGCTTCCAAGCGCTTCAAGTCGGCGCCGAAGTTCGCCCCCGCGGGCCAGTCGACCCAGATGATCGTCGGTGCGGATGCCGCGAGCGATGCGGACATCGTCGGCAAGGCGAGCACGCTTTACCAGCGCTTCGGCCTGCGCCGCGTCTATTATTCGGCTTTCTCACCCATTCCGGACGCTAGCGCGGTCCTGCCGCTCAAGCGGGCGCCGCTAATGCGCGAGCATCGGATCTATCAGGCCGACTGGCTGATGCGGTTCTACGGTTTCGCGCCCAACGAGGTGCAGAGCGCGGCGGACGAACACGGCATGCTGCCGCTCG
>JBJMUN010000050.1:0-38353 GCA_045811185.1 Sphingomicrobium sp. | reverse complement strand
ATTGGCCGTGTTTCTGCGTAAGTCCTACGCCATGCCGCAGTCATCGCGCGGACAATCGGGAAAGCCCCAGCATCGGAGCTTTCGGCCGCGTTGCCACAACTCCATCTTCCGGCCTTCCTGCCAACCAACTGCTAGGCGGATTGCCCGCTCATCGCTGTCGGCCAGGAACTCGTGAGCTGTCGTGAGGCGTAAAGCCCCATCGTAGAAGAACAGTCGATACTCGTGCACAGGACAAGTCCCACCCAACCCCGTAAGGCACTGTGGTATCACGGGAATTTAGGATGTGTGAAGCCCAAAAAAGGGCGACCCGATCACTCCAACGAAGGGGTCGCCCCTTAGCTGCCGTGCTGCGTCGGGGGACTGGACGCGCGCACTTGCGCAAAACAGCAGTAAGGGATGATCTGTTCCGAGCTGTCCTGAGAAGGGACGGCCCGCAGCTCGTGAAGGTCGTCCCTTCCCACTTGGACGCCCGACACCGCATGGCGGCGGGACAGAGCCGAAAATGCTCTTGTTGCGCATGCGTTCCAAACTGTTCTCATATGAAAGGAAGCGCCCCCGGCAGCAGGGAGGCTGATACCTGGCCACGCGAACTCGCTTTAAGGCCTGCCTTGCTGAGCTTGGCCCGGGGGTGCGAGTTCCCCGGCGCAAATTACGCCGCTGGGCCCCTGCGCGCACCGCCTAGAGCGTCGCCGCTTGGGTTGCCGCAGTAGCACTCGTCTCGGATTGGGGGCTCTTCGTTAGCCAGCCTTGAAGCGGTCCCCCAGCAGCTTCCCGATAGCTTCGCGCAGCTCCTGTTCTTTGACTGGCTTTTGAATCACCACTGCCTCGGACTTCCGCTCTTCCAGCTCATCACGATAGCCTGTGATGAAAAGTACGGGCAGGTCGCGGTCCGTGCAGATCGCCTCGACTGCGCTGACGCCGTCACCAGGCAGCAGCCGGACATCCGCGGTAATTAGATCGATGTCGGGCTGGTTCGCGCCCATGACAGCCGCATCCTCGGACCGCGCAAAGCTGAACTTGGTGAAGCCGAACGTTTCGAGCATGTCCCGCAGGCTCTGCGCGATGAGGTAATCGTCTTCGATGATCAGTGCGTGCACGCGCGCCTCGATTGGTCTTTGACGAAACGCGCAGCCTCCTAAAAAGGACAACCAGACCGCACAACGCATTGCCGAACGAGGCCAATTCGTCCATGTGGGGCACCGAGTTTGAGGGCGGGGAAGATGAAGCTCTACAGGATCGACAAACTGACCAAGCCCGGGGGTAAGGTCATCAAGAAAAAGCATGTCCTCGCGACAAGTGACAAACAGGCGGTGGAAGACGCTCGCGATAGTGACGACTGCCCGGTGTGCGATGTTCTGCGCGATGGAAAGACGGTCGGCGAGATACACACGTAACAGGTGGGCACTTCGCGGCCGTTCCGGAAAAGAAGACGACCCGGCTAATGGATCTCAACGAGAGGTGGTGCCGCTTGCGGGCTCGAACACATGACCCTCGTCGTCCGGTAAAAAGCACGATCGACCCTCAAGGCGACCCAAAGCTGCGATTGGCGTAGCGTCAGCTCGCCCTCCATTGAGGACAGCGCAATCTCAGTCTTCAATAATCGTGGCATTCCCTTCCTTGTTCAGCCGCGCGAGATTGCTTCTCATTTCCTCGAGCCGTTCAGGCGGATGGCCGACCCAGTTTTTGACCTCACCGGTAACTCTCAGCGGGGCGAGTGAGCGGTAGGAAGCGGTCATGTTGCCCGGGAATTTCTTGTCCGTGAGATTGGGATCGTCATCGAACGGTCCGGTCGGCTCTACGGTGTAGATCCGTCCACGTCCCTCGCCCTTGGCGAGTTCGGCTCCCCACGTTGCCGCTTCGAGCGTCGCGGTAAAATATATGTGCTTCAGCCCGCGCTCCACAAAATTGCTTCCGAAGCCCGGTCCGAGCAGGTCGCCGACCTTCAGATCGGCCTTGGTTCCGTGATAGAAGACGGTGCCGGGGGGTACGTCCTTAGCGTACATGAGCTCGTCGGTTCCTTCTCCAGTCCGAACGGGCTTGGCTAGACGAATGAATGTCAGCATTCCACCCAACTTGCGCGGCGCCCCCTTGCACGATACTTAAGCACATGCTTAACTATTCAGACTTGGACCGCGCCTTCGTCGCTCTAGCCGATCCCGTGCGCCGGGGAATGCTCGCCCGCCTGAGCCGTGGACCGGCTTCCGTGAGCGAACTTGCCGCCCCCCTTCCGATCACGCTCCCGGCCGTGATGCAGCATTTGAAGGCATTGGAACTCAGCGGCCTCGTCGCGTCCGAGAAGAAGGGCCGTGTGCGGACCGTGCGCCTTGAAGGCGGCGCGCTGGCCAAGGCGGAGAGCTGGCTGACCCGCCGTCGCACCGAATGGGAAGCCCAGCTCGACCGCTTTGAATCTTATCTTTCCACCATGCAGAACAACGGAGAAGAATGATGGCCGGTGAACACGATCTCGTGCTCGAGCGGGTACTGAACGCGCCAGTCGATCTCGTTTGGGAGGCTTATACTAATCCCGAGCACATCAAGCATTGGTTCGCGCCACGGCCGTACCAGGTAACAGAGGTGGAGCTCGACCTCAGGCCCGGGGGCATATTCCGGTTCCGAATGACGGGCCCGGACGGGTTCGACACCGGCCACGGCATTCCCGGGTGCGTCCTCGAGGTAATCCGGGCGGAGAAGCTTGCCTGGACGAGCGCCCTCGGCCCGGGCTACCGGCCCAATCAAATGGGCGAGGGTTGCGAGGCTTTCCCATTCACTGCCGTCGTCACGTTCAAGGGCGCGGGCGATGGCAAGACTGCATACAAGGCGGTCGCGCTGCACAAGGATGCGACCGACCGCGAGAGGCATGAGCAGATGGGCTTCCACGAAGGCTGGGGCACGGTTGCTGGCCAGCTGGAGGAAGTTGCCCGAAACCTGTCCGTAGGAGCCTAGTGGTCAGGCGAGGACTGCCTGTAGGCACATCAAGCCTCGCGGCGTCCGCTCTCCACCCGTTCCAGACACGCGAAGTCGGAACCATTATAACATAGATTAGTTTGCACTCTGTGGACCAAACTCCACATCAGCTTCGGCAACAGGCCGAGCATTGCCGCCATCTCGCGAAAAGCCAGTTTGACGATCGGATACGGCTCATTTTGAAAACGATGGCCGACGAGTTCGATAAACAAGCGCGCGGTACCGATACCGTGTCTGACGGAGCTACGGAAAAGATCTAAACGTCAGCTTTCCACCCATTCGCCCTTCCTTGGTGCAGTAGGGGACCTGGGCAACTGTCGGACCCGCGAGTTGCCGCAGCGCCTGTTTGCGAAGAAGACTGAGTTGGCGGCGCACGCCAGCGCGCAGGACGAGCCCCCCGCACCAGGCGGCCAATGGCCTTGCATCAGAACAGCCAGGCTTCTTACCGCCGTTCGATCAGATCGAGCCTCGCCAGCATCCGGGCCATCTGCTGCTCGTCCGAACGAAGCTCGGCCAGGCGCTTGGCGGGGTTGTCTTCCGCGATGGCCTCGCGCTCTTCCGCCGTGATGTCGGTCGCTTCGGCATCCCGCAGGTCGCGAACGATTTCGGCCCTGCGCGCCGCCCGGCCCTCACCCTCGCCGGGAAGGTCCTTCGCGCGCAAATCCAGTTCGGCGAGGTCCCGCCGCATGTCCGCTATGTCCTGCATATGCTCGCGCCGCAGCTCGCCGTTTCGGGCGCGGTCTGCCTCTCGCCTGGCTTCCGCCAGTTCGCCCGGCAGGCGATCCCGGTCGCGGACGAGGTCTCGCTGCGACTTGAGGATGACCTGCCGAAGCCTCGATCGCTCGGACGCGCTCAGCTGATCGAGGCTTTTCCTGTTGCCATTAATAAGGACGCTATCGTCGGCCATGAACGCAATGTCGTTCCTGCCAAGCGTAACACCGCCAAGGTCCGGATAAGGAAGTTTGGCGCCGGAGGTCGAATCCGCAACCGTGGACGCCGAGCCGAGCGCCGACGCGGCGGCCGAGCCCGGGGTCGCCGAAGCCGCAGCTCCTACTGATATTGCGCCGGTGGCTTGAGGAGTGACCACCCGCGCCGCGGGGACATCGACATACTCCGTCGCCCGGCTCGCGGTCAGTGGAAGGGTGGCGATCGCCGCCAGCACGATGATGGCTCTGCCGGCAAGCCGGCGATTGCCGCTTGGCGCGATGAGCATGGATGCCAGTCTCCTGTGCAATGTGCGTGGATGGTCGAGGACGCCGGCGAATAGCAGCGACCGCCCCGAAGCCGCCTTCGCGACTGCGCGCGCGTAAGCGGCGCGACCCTCGCTGCTCGCTTTATCGAGGACGCGCGCATCGCAGGCCGCTTCCTGGTCGAACCGGAATGCGGAATGGGACATCCACGCGAGGGGATTGAACCATTGGAGGCAAAGCAGGACGAAGGCGATATGGCTGACGGCGAGGTCGCCGTAACGGTGATGCGAAAGCTCATGATCGAGGGCCAGGCGGCGCTCGCACGGATCGAAACGGCCTTCAAAATCGATCGGAAGGGCGATCACCCGATCGAGGAGGCCAAAGGCGACGGGTCCGCTGACTGCCGCACTTCGGACGATCCGGATCTTGCCATGTCGCGCGAACTCGGCGCTGTTCCGAAGGAGCTCGCCCCGTTGCCAGCGATACACCAGGAGACCCCACGCAAGCATTGCCCCTGCGCCCGCGAGCCACGCGGCAATCACCCAAGGCTCCCAAGGGCGAGACTGCTGCAACAGGCTCGACGCGGCGATCGGCGTGACCGCTGCCTGCGACGAATGGAGCGTATTAAGCAAAAGAGGTCCGTCGATCGGAGCAGGTCGCTCGACTGTCGTGATCAAGGGCGGCATCATCAGCCTGAGCGCTGGGATAACCCATAAACCATAGGTGACGGTCGCTCCGAACTGCCGCCGAACGGGACCGCGGATCAACAGCACGAGCGCCATGAGCAGCGAGCTCGCCACCAGGGTATCGCCGAGCCAGTTGATCATTTGCGCAGCTCCCTGATCATGGCTTCGATCTGCGAAAGATCATCCTCGTCGAGCGCTTCATCCTGGGCCAGCCGGGCGAACAGCGGCGACAATTTCCCGCCAAAAAGCCGCCTCACGAAGCGACGTGATTCAGCGGCGACATAGGGTTCTCGCTCGATGGCGGGCGAGTAAAGGAATCGGCGCCCGTCCTTCCTCGGCTTGACGGCGTTCTTGGCGAGAAGCCTGGAGAGCAGGCTTTTCACCGTTGCGAACGACCAGTCGCGATCGGCGGGCACGCGCTCGGCGATCTCGCTCGCGGTGAGTGGCTGGCCAGCCGACCAGAGCACCTCGATGACGCAGAACTCCGCTTCGCTGAGCCGCATTTCCATAGTCGAGTCCCTCGATTCGATTACGCTTGTAATCAAATCGATTACATGTGTAAACGCACGAACTCGATGTCGTTCAGGCCAGAGTCCCGGTCATAGCGCGGATGCTGCACGACGCGATCGATGCGATAGGTCAGGATGACGAGCTTCCTCGAACGTGAGAAGCTCGCCGCGCACCGCTGCAATCACCTCGGCTTTGCGTCGCGGGGTCCAGCGAAGGGTGTTCGGCGGCGGCAGGTCTTCAACCGTCAGAATCTCGCCAACGGGCCAATCGCGTGAGCTCGACGCTCAGGCACCGCCACTGCCCTCCCCGACTTCGTGGGGTGACCAGAAGACCTTCTGCTGTCCTTCAACTATTATTGGCACTTCACGAAGCGGATAATGCGCCCTCTCGAGCTTGCCGCGCTGCGCAATCGCGTGCAGCCTGTCGACCGGGCTCCCCGGAGGCGGCGCAGCCTCCGTGCCGCTCTTCTTTTTCAAAAATCTCATCAGCGGTGTTGCCCTGTCCAAAGCCACCGCCACGCCGATGTGTCCGCTAGCGGACAATCATTGATAAAGTGCGAACACGCGCGTGCGCGGATTCTCTTTCGTTCAGCGCCGCTGGGGCGCGCCGTCGCTAGCTTCCACAATTAGAGCATTGCAGCTCGTGCCCGTTAGCGCGGACACGTCGGGAGCGAGGCATGGAGCCTCGGCGTCGGACTCGGCGCAGGAGGCGGAGAATGGCAGGCAGATCAGCGCTGCGGCTCATCGTTCCTACGCTGCGACGCTGTGAGCAGTAGCACCGGCTTTTTGAGCCCCCATGGCGTGGACAAGCTCGAGCGCGCGGTGAGCGGATAGCACTGCCCCTTCCTGCCAGGTCGGCTGATAGCTCAAATGCTCCCCGGCAAACACGATCGGCCCTTCGGGGCGCAGCAGTTCAGCATAGGCCGGCGGCCGTGACCCGAGACCGGTGAGGCCGCCGGGCCATCTCGCGCCGACCCCTTCCGACCATGGCGTCAGACCCCACGCGACAGTCACGGGGTTGCGGAGCAATCGCGAATTGCCGGGATGGAGTGCTTCGACGGAATCTCGGCAGATGCGGAAACGTTCCTCGTGGGCGAGATCGGCAAATGCCTTGGGGTTCTGCGGATTTGTCCAACCGCCGCAGTAAGCGGCGACGAGTACCCCGTTCGCATCATTATAGCCGCCTGATGGGTACATCAGGTTCTCATTCAGGCGATCGGTCCAGGCGAGACCCCCGTAAATCGAGTCCTGGGTTTCCCAGAACCGCGGGCTTTCGAATGCCACCTTCACACTGATGCTATATTCCACCGATTTCAGAGCTTGTTTCTTCGCCGGCGAAAAATCGGCGGCAATGCGCGACAGGACGGGCATCGGCAGGGTACAAATGCAGTAGTCCGCCTCGCTGGCCTGATGGCCCGGACCGTGCACAATTCGGACGCCATGCGCGGTACGCTGAATGGCGCTTACCGGAGCGTTGAGCCGCACCGCCGGCCTGACCTGTTCGTAAATTGCCTGGGCGATCCGATCCATCCCCCCGACCGGCTGAAGCATCGTCGCTTGCATGTCCCAGATGTGTTCGAACAGGTACGGAAGCGCGAGGCTTCCTCGCGCGCTCGAGGCTGGGCCCGGAAGCAACTCGCTCCACGATAAAGGGGGCAGCGGAATCGGCGCTTGGGCGTAGGCGCCGCCTTCGAGCGAATATCCCGAGCGGCCTTGTGGAAGGTAATCCCCCTTGGCGTTAAGGTCCGCATAGGGCCCGAGAAACTGCCGAATTACCTCGAGCTCGCCCTTGGGCACCTGCTGATCGAGCGCCGCTTGATCGATGGCTTTGGCGAGGAGCTCGCCAATCCGCCCGCGCATATCGTTGACCATCCGTCTTTCAGCATGGACTTGACCTCCGAAATCCCAGCCCGCCGACCGGTTGACGTTGACCATGACTTCCATCGGGACGCCGAAACGCCGAGCATAACCGAGTATGGCGCGGTGGGTGGAGGGGATCCGAGCCGCGCCCGCATTGAAATAGAGGCCACCATCAAATTGCGCGTGCTGGTCCGGACGTCCGGTCTGCACGATCGTCTCGTCGCCACGGATCGTCCAGACGCGACCACCAATTCTGTCGCGAGCCTCGAGAATGGTAACGTGATAGCCCGCGCGCCGAAGCTCGTATCCGGCAACGAGTCCGGCGATCCCCGCGCCGAGGATTATGACTGACCTGCCGGTTCCACTGCGGGGAAGACTGAAGTTCTCGGCGCCGGCCGGCGTGGGTGTCGCCAACCCAAGGGCCTCCATCGCCATGTAAGCGGCCCCTGCGCCGCCGATGGCTCCGATCTGCTCGATCAACGCCCGGCGCGTCAGCGACATGCGTGCGGTGCTTCAACGGCGCGGAACAGAAACGTCTGATCGCTTCGAGCGTCAACGCTGCGGTTCATCGATCTCCCCTCGCTTTGATGAGGAATCGATTTTATCCCGTGCAGGCCGAAATGATGTTGCTGGTGAACGCCGTTCGCAGAATTATTCGCATAGAATGACCAGGAAAGACGAGAATGGGAAATATTATTGACACGGCAGATCGAAGGATTCTTCGTGAGCTTCAGAAAGACTCGTCCAGGCCGCTGACCCAGCTCGCCGCAGCAGTCGGGATGTCGCACGCTCCTTGCTGGCGGCGGGTGCAGCGGCTGCGATCAGAGGGGTTCATTGGGCGCGAAGTTGCAGTGCTGGATCCGGCAAAGCTTGGCTGGGAGATGGAGGCGTACGTGTTCCTGAAAGTCAGCCCGCATGGCCGGGCCAACATCAAGGAATTCAAACGGTCGATTGGCGACCATGAGCAGGTGATCGGCGTCTACGTTCTAATGGGAAACGTCGACTTCATGCTGCACGTCGTCGCTCGCAACATCGCGGACTATAACCGCTTCGTGATCGAGCATGTGTCAGGATCACCGCACATCAGCGAGATCAACAGCATGGCCGTGCTCGCACGTTTAAAGGAAAGTGGCATTCCCGTTTGACAAGCACGGGCGCGGACATCCGCGCCAACGCGTTCGCGTCAGAATTTCGGCTTAGGACATTGCTGGCATTAGAAGTCGCTGCCCGGCTTCCAGCGGGTCCGTGGCATTTGCAGGCCGAACTTCCTGTAAATGACCTCAGGAGGGACCGATGGAGTGTAATCGGCGCATCCCTGTTGAAGCCTCGCGATCGGCACCTCCGGGTTCCGAATCCGCTCGATGCGCATGAGCGAGATGCAAGCGCCGCCACCCACACGTCGGGCGTACGCCTTCCAGATAAGAACGGACCGGTCGTTCGACGTGGATGCGGCTAGCTCCGCCCAACGGTTCATCTCCTCGGCGAGGATGCGGTTATAGATGGCATGAGAAGCGTAGACGGTCGCAAATGCCTCGCGTTTTTTGGCGCCCATGAGCCGAAGCGCGCTGGTCTCCTGAGCCATCCTCCATGCCGCGTCCGCGAGCTCGATCTGAAAGTTTGCCCGCTGCGCGACTAGCCTGGGACCCGCCGCAGGATCGGCCTCGAGCGCGCTGAACGCGTGATTGAGCATGGCTAACTTGGTGACCAGCCGAACCTGGTTCTGCTCGAGTTCCGCCCGCATCGAGGAGTCGATTTCGCCCACGAGCGCGCGGTCGCTTCGGGTTTGGCGAATTTCGTCCACGCCAAGGGCGAGGAGGACACCAATCGCGACGATCGCAATTTCGAACAGCGCTTTGCGGAGCGAGAATTCGCTCCGCATTGCTAGCCGCTCTTCTGCACCCATCTGTGCTGGTGGTTTCGTCGAAGCCATGAGCGGATTCTCCCCTAACCCACGTAGTTTGAGCCGGTCCATGCACGCTTTCCACCCATGCGCGGTGTCTGCTTTCCACCCAAACCAGACGTCAGCTTTCGCCCCATCCCTGCCATTACTTTCGATACTCCAAGCGCCGATCATCTTTGGCTTCACCGCGGGTTCATCGGGTCGATGCTGTAACGACAGCGACCCTGGAGGACAGTCGTGTCCGAGTTCCGTCGTGGTATTAAGATGGGCGTGTGGCAAACGCGGTGGCACTCCCACCCGCAGTGCCCTGACTATCCGACCAGGAACTTTGCTATCGCCGTGTTTAAGCCGTCGGACGAACAGATTTGTCCGCATTGCGCGTCATTGCCGCAATGCGAACGGCACGCCTTATCCAGCCTAGCTGACGCTCCGGCAGTGAACGGGCGAGCAGGTCGGTTGCGCCCACCTGGTGAATAGCGGCGCGTCGCGTCGCCTTTGCGGACACTTTGCAGATCGTCCGGTCGAGTTGACCGGCGGATATCCACTTTGGATACCGCTGCTCGCACGAATTGCAGCTTCCGACACGATTGCGGAAACTACACTTAGTCAAAGGCGCTTCGGCATTCCTCTGAGCCTGTTCCGTCTGTCGGGCATGAGCGACTTTCCAGCTTTACTGATCTGCGCGTTGATTTCGGCGACCGTGCCCACGTCTTGACCGCAACCATTGCAGGACAGGATGTCCTCGCGGTCATCGGTAAGGCGGAATGTAGGGCTCCCGCAATCATCGCAACGGAGGCGAATCTCGAACATACGCGATGCGCTCACAACCCACCATCCGGACACCGTTTGAATAGCGCCAGGGTAGCAATAATCTAAGCGCCTGTAATTAATTGATTTTGCATGAAACCGAAGCGGCCTAGGCTCAGGGGGCGAAGGCTAGACCGCTCCGATCGGGCCAAGGGGAAGCCCTCTCACAACAATATCAACATCTTAGACCAGCCGCATCGGGAATTGTCGGTAGCTGCGTTATCAAAAGGCCATCCATTGCCGACACCAGGGCGCGTGGTAGTCTGGACCGGTGGAGCCTGAGACGCCAAAGTCCTTAGTGCGTTTGACGTTTGTCACGGCAATAGTGGCGCTTGCCTTCGGCCTAGTGGCTTTGGGTCTTGCGACGGGTCGAATAACTGCTTCCTCGAAATGTCCCAGAGCAATCGTTCTGCACACCGCCGTTTGGCACGGCGTCAGATTCAATGTTGGCGAAGGCCTGGGAATACCCGCGTGCGATAAAAACGGTCGCGCATCCAATCTTTGCGACCCTAATAGTTGGCCGCGTCTCGAGCAGGTAAATGTTCCATCCGGTATTTGCTGCGCCGATCGAGGCCCGTGACCTCGCCGCCCCCTCGTTTGCCAATGTGATTAGCGCCAGGTGCATCGATAATGGCAATTTAGGCGTAGGTGTTCGAGTCGGCCGTCGTTGTTCTAGGTTCATGCGTCTTATTCACACAACACGCGTTCTATTCCTGAACTCACCGGCGTTTTCCAGGTGAGAGCAAGGAAAATCCCATGACAATTCCTACCCATTATTTGACCGCCGCCGCGGCGATAGGCGCCCTTGCGGTCCCCGCCGCTGCCCAGACCGCTTACCCCTATGGCTACCAGCAGCAATATCAGCAGGTCCCGCAGCCTTACCCGGGCCAGCCAGGCTACGGCTACGCTCAGCAGGGCCAGCCCGGCTATGCCCAGGATCCGGTCAGCCAGATCGTCAATTCGCTGCTTGGCAACCGCTACAATGTGACTGACCGCCAAGCAGTGTCGCAGTGCGCCTCCGCCGCCATGACCCAGGCCCAAGCCCAGTATGGCAACCGCTACAACCAGGGCTACGGCAACAACGGCTACAAACGGGGCTACAACAATGCGATGCGCGTGACTTCGATTACCGACGTCCAGCGCCGCAACAACGGCCTTCGTGTGTCCGGGCTGATGAGCTCAGGCTACGCGGGTCAGTATGGCTACCAGAACCGCGGCTACGCGACCGGCGACGTGAGCTTCCGTTGCAACGTCGACTATCGCGGGCAGGTCACCAACGTGCGCATCGGGCGCAACAACGCGTACCGGGGCTAGCACGACCAACTTCGGCGGCACGGGTATCTGGCCGTGCCGCCGGTTAGTGTCCACTTTCCACCCAGTCCTGCCACTAACGAACACGGCAGCTTTCGACCCATTCCTAGCGCGGTATTCGTTTTAGGCGGCGGCCATTAGGCCTCCGCCTTATTCTTTTCGATCGAGTACCCGGCAACCCGCAACGCCATCGCCGCCGCAAGCGCTTGGTAGTGCGCCTCCTGCCCTACCTCATAAAGCCGACCGCTCTGCTCGGTAACCCGCTCAATGGCCTCTCGCATGGCGCGGTACGCGTCCTGCGGAACGGTCCCGTAGCGAGTCAGCCGTTCAAGTTCCTCGTCCATTTCGCCTCCATCTTCGCGCCAAACCTAAGTGCCGCGATGCCGGCTTTCCACCCAAAGCGGACAGTAGCGGCTTAGGTCCGATTTCCACTCGAAGACTAGGGATGAACCTGATGGCGTAATCCCCCAGTTCAGTCGGATGAGTGACTTTGCAACTTGCATAGGTCGCTCATGAACATCCGCAAAGCCTCCGTCCTGACAATCGCCCTCGCTGCGTTGGCACTCGCAGCTTGCGCAACTCCACACCGCCTCGCGCCCGAGCCGCCGGCATCCATGGCCGAAGCGAACATGGGCATCAGCAATGTTCGGTTTCTCGTGGCCAGGGACTCGACCGCCTTCCAGGCTGAAGCGCTGAGCGCGCTTGCAAAGGAAAAGGCTTGGCTCGCCGCCCATGGCTCTCCACCGGAACTGGCGCCGGCTTATTATCTGGCGATCTCGGGCGGCGGCGATAACGGCGCTTTCGGCGCGGGTTTGCTGAACGGGTGGACGGCATCGGGCACCCGTCCCGAATTCAAGGTTGTTACCGGGGTTAGTACCGGTGCGCTGATTGCCCCCTTCGCTTTCCTCGGGCCCCGCTACGACGCCTCGCTGGAGAAATTCTATACGACCATTTCCCAGAAGGACATTTTCAAACCCCGGGGCATGCTCAAGGGAGTGATGGGCGAGGCAATGGCGGACACCACACCGCTCGCCAAGATCATTGCGCAGAACACTGACCAGCCGCTGCTCGATGCGATCGCGGCGGAATATGCGAAAGGCCGCATGTTGCTGGTCGGCACCGCAAACCTCGACTCGCTCGAGCCCGTGATCTGGAACATGACGGCCATTGCCGCCAGCAGGACTCCTGGTGCCTTGCAGCTGTTTCGCAGCGTTCTGCTGGCGTCAGCCTCGATTCCCGGGGCCTTCCCACCGGTGATGATCGACGTCACCATCGATGGCGTCCAGCATCAGGAGATGCACGCTGACGGGGGCACCATGGCGCAGGTGTTCGTCTATCCCCCATCGGTCAACGCCGACTTGCTGAGGCAGGCTGCGCCCCGTCGCCGAGTCCTTTACGTCATCCGCAACGCCCGGCTCGATTCACCTTGGGAAAACGTGCCCCGCAAGACGATGTCGATCGCCGCGCGAGCGATCGGGTCGCTGACGACGACGCAGGGCGTCGGCGACCTTTACCGCATTTTCGCGACGACCGAGCGCGACGACGTCGAGTTCAACCTCGCATACATCCCGTCGACGTTCAGGCAGCATCCCGAACAACAGTTCGACACCGCTTACATGAGAGAGCTCTACGCATTCGGACGGAATCTCGCCGCCAGGGGCTACAATTGGGAAAAGCTTCCGCCGGGTTTCGTGCGACCAGTCATCGCGAGATCGCCAACGAAATAGCGGCGTCGTCGTTTGCGGTTAGCGCTTTGGCGCATGCCCCCTGAGCTGTTCTGTGGGCGTCTTCATCCAACCGTGACATCGTGACGACGTCATCAACCGCAACGAGACGAAGAGCCACACATCTTCGCTGCGGGCTGCGCGATAGAAAAATGCGCAATCCAACCGACGCCGGCGGTTCGGCGACACACGGCAAGCACCCGCTTTCCAGGCAAATCTGCCGCGACAGATCTCGACCCGTTGCAGACATTAGCTTCGTCAGCCAAAATGCCGCCGCTCGGCGGAGAAATACATGCGATCGACATGGCTCGCGACGGGCTTGGCAACGACGGTTCTGCTGGCTGACGGCGCAATTGCGGCGACCACTCACTGGGGCCCGGCTATGCCGCAGATCAGGGTGGATCTGCGCAATGGCCCGGACGCAGTTCCGACGTCACTCTTGCTCGTTTACGGCGACGATGGAAGTGATCCGTTTCGCGATGGAGCACTTGCGCGAGATCAGCATATCTCGAATTGCACTCCTCGCGGAACGCACTGCGTGGCGCTCGCCGGCCGGCGCACGCTGAGAAGCGGACTTGAGCGGCGCCAGAGCCTGCAGCTTCGCAAGCTCGATGGAGCCGGTAATCCGATAATCGGGGGCGTGAGTTGGAATGGCCCAGCCTATCCGAGCGAAGTACGAGTATCGTGTGACCTTCGCATGAGGGACGTGGCCAAGACCTGCCACGTCGAGAAAATCGCCGTCTGACGTGCCGACGCCCGCTTTTCACCCACCGGAGATTCGCGGGCTTTGGACCGCTTACGACCCATTGCCGACATTAATGACCTGTGTGACGACCGCCGTCATGGCGCATCTCACAATGCCTGGTCCTTACGGCGGCTCGGGAGGCCCTGTTGCCAGGGCCGGTCGACGCCTGCGGGTGCCGACTAAGGAGGGGGGCTGCTGATATCGACCGGCTAACCTTGCAGGACCCTGTCTTCGTCACCTACGCGGTGGCCGCGTCGATCATGATTCTAAAGGCCCAGGCCGTGGCATGGCTGACGGTCTGGCGAATGATGCGGACAAAGGGAGGATTTCGCTCTCCCGAGGACGGGCGGCGCAGCCTGCTTAATCCGCATCCAGATCCCCAGCAGCTCGAGCCTAACGAACGCGTCGAACGCATTCGCCGGATCCAGCAAAACGATCTCGAGAGCATCCCGTATTTCCTGGCAGTCGGGTTTCTTTTCGTGCTTACCGCGCCGCCTCTCCTCGTCGCGCACTGGCTCTTCTACGGGTACGTCGTTACGCGCCTCGCGCACTTCGCGGCTTACCTGACAAGCCAGACGCACGATGTTCGGGCAGCGCTATGGACTCCGGGATCATTGATACTGATCTACATGGCTGCGCGGACGCTGCTCGCCGCGTTAGGCACTTGAAGGATTTCAGTGAACCCGGACGCGTCCGCGCCCGCGTTTGATGCCCTCGAGTAGCATCTCCCTCGATTTCTGATGGGGTATGCCGCTCGCGATTATGTCCTCGGCCGAGAGTGGCGACCGGCTCTGGAATCGCGCGATCTCATCCCGCGATTCTTCCGGCATGTCGAGGTAGCCGTAGATTGCCGCGAGGGTCAGGTGAATCCGGATGGTCCGATGTGCCGTGCCAAGAATTCCCTTGAGAGCGCCGCTGTTATCCCCCGCGAGGAAGCGGCCAACGGCGATGTGGGCACGGATGACATCGTTCAAAGGCGAAATCGGATCGAGGCGGGCAGCTGTCTGGAGGTGCTGCACCGCCAGTTCGGCATCGTGGTCAAGCAGATGTGCAAGGCCGCTGATGAACCAGGCACGTGCGAGCCCCGGGTTGATTGCAATCGCGCGATCGGCGAGCGCGATCGCTCGCGCAACATCGGCCTCGAGGTCCATCAGGGCGTTCGCGAGTTGCGCCAGTACCGATGCGTCTTCCGCGCCATTCATTAGAGCGCGGTCTGCAAGTACCAGCCCTTGCGTTCTATGCCATTGGCGCTCTTTGTCCCACCCGTTCTCGTAGATCTGACTATGGCATCCGGCCGCTTGCGCCAAAGCCGGAGCGAAATGCGGATCGAGCACCAACGCCCGCTCGAGAAGCTCAAGCGCCTGCATGACTTCAGCTTTCCTGCAGGTCGCTCGAAGAGGCGCGGCGCGCAGGTAAAGGTCGTAACAGCCGAGATCCTCGAAGGGGCGACGCGAAGCCCTCTTGACCTCTGCCTCCTGAACGCTCGGCTCGATTGCGGTCGCGACCTCCAGCGCGATCCGATCCTGGAGCGCAAAGACGTCCTTCAGCTCATAGTCGAACCGTTCTGCCCAGATCTGAACGCGCCGGCGAGTATCGACGAGGTTCACCGCAATACGCACTGTCGACCCTGACCGTCTGACGCTCCCCGCAAGGATGTACCGCACCCCCATCCTGCTGGCCGCTTCCTGTTCGTCCCAGCCGGTCCCCTTCAGCGCAGCGGAAGATTCACTGGAAATAACGAGCAGGCTGCGAATGCGCGTAAGCACTGCCACGATCTCATCCGCCATTCCTTCAACGAAATAGTCTTGATCCGGCTCGCTGCTGAGGTTCTCGAACGGAAACACGGCGATCGTTGGCGGCTCTACCGGGGCGGCGGGACCAGTCAGTCTGTAGCCCGTTCGCGGGATGGTCTCGATTTCAAATTGGCCCGGGGCGACTTCACACGTGACGCGGCGGACCTTGTTGATCGCCCGGTTCAGACTATCGTCGCCTACGACGGCGCCTCCCCAGCACTCGTTGAAAAGATCGTCACGAGTGACGACGCGCCCCTCCGAGGCAAGCAGGCACAAGAAAACCTGCATGATCAGGGGCTCGAGGTTGGAGGCACCGCAGGGGCCCTGAATGAGTCGCCGCGACGGGCTGACCGACAAGGAACCCACCCGAAAATCTGACCGAACCGCCAAATCCCTCAATTGCAGCATCGAAGCGCACGCCCCCACTTCACGATCAGGAGATGATCAGGAGATGATCGGCACATCATCATCGTACTGGCCGAAGCGAACCCGTATTCCTCGCCCGCGGCTTCATCGCGGCACCGGAGCTCATCCGGGCCGCGGGGCAACTGGAGGAAATCATGAAGAAGCTTATCACATTAGCGGCGGTTGCAGCAGTTACATTTGCCACGGGCGCGGTCGCGCATCACGCCGAGAATCTGGATGTTCCGTTCCCCACTCGCGGTGGCTGCGAAGCTGAGAACTCGGCATTGAGCAATGAGGACGGGTGGCTCCTCGATGCTTTCCCGAGCCTTTTTTCGAGCGAAGGCGAGGTCAGGAGCTTCTTGAACAGAGCGTTCACGTGCGAGCGCAATCAGTCCGATGGCAATTTTTACATCACAGACCATCGAGTGGAAGTACTCGGCAGTGACTGGTTCCAGAGGCGCCTGCCGTAATTCCGAAGTTTGATAGTGCCGCCCACTTCAAACATCTCACATAGGAAAACGCCATGACGAAGTTCCTTCGTGCGACTGCGTTTCTAATGAGCCTCGGTCTTCTGACCGGACCAGCATTTGCCGGCGAAATAACCGGCCCGCCACCCACTCACAACGTGCCCTCTCCACCGGGCACGAGGATCAGCAACGGCGTCTCCATTTGCTCGTTCTCGGGTCTGAACGACACGCCTGATGGCATTCCAGGTATCGATCCCGGCGGAATCGCCCAGTCCTACGGTTATTTCATGGCGCAGTACGGGATCTTTGATCCGAGCGATCCGGATAAGTTCGATTCAGGCACCTTCCCGGGAGAAAACTGCAATCCAAACCGCGGACCGCGATTGTCGCACTAGCATCGCGAGAAGCGCCGGCGATGCGTCCCTCCCACAATAGGGGCGAACCCATCCGGTCGTAATCTTCGCAAATATGCGAAAATCGCAATTCACAGCCCGAAGCATATTCCAGGCGGCCGGGGGCAGCCGCGTTCGCCGAACTCAAGCGGGCTGCGGTTCTAAGCGGAAGCCGGGGTAGGCAAAGGCACCGCTGATAAGCTCACAATCCTTCTCAGACACGCCCTGAGCTCGGGCGGTGTGGTACCAAGTGTCCTTCACCCGGGTTTCCATGTCGTCGAGTATTCCTTTCGCGTCATCTCGGTCCAACAGAAAGCGAGGGCTTTGCGACAGCAGATTGTCCGCTGTCGCCCGGCGACCATCATCGCCTACTGTCATCGCGAGATCTCGTCGTTCGATGCTGATCGGCGTGGCAGGAGTAAGGTCGTAAGCGGGTGACAGTCGCCAGTGCCTTCCGCGCGCCAACATCGCATGGTTCCTTGGATGATCATCAATGTTCGAAATGAGCGCGTTGAAGGCCATGCGGCGGAACAGTTCTTGACCATCAGTCTTCGGATCCGCTGAGATCCTCCGCAACTCTTCAGCGAGCAGTACGTAGGACCAACGATCCCTGCCTCGGTGGCTGTCCTCTGTGCCAAGGAGCGTGAGAGCGCTGATCATCCGAGCCCTGGTGTACCCGCCGGCTGCCTTCGTACGATCGAAGCGCCTGACGAGAAGAATGTCACGACCGCCCGCCTCGACGACCTTGCTGAAAGCAACATCGAGGCCGCACGCGCGGCCCAACATCAACATGGAATGCTCCACCCGAGCGCTATTCCACCGGTCGTCATCGCGATTGAATTTAGCGAGCCAGAGACCATCCGCGTCTTCAACGACAGCCTTTGGACGGGCGCCGCCCATAGATGTGCCTACCAGCAGCAGCTCGTCGATCTGCGCGTTGGCGTCATCGTCCGGTAACTGCTCGTCGGCGACTATCGCATCCGCGATGCGCTGAAGCTTCTCGAGCTCAATTGTCTTGTTGAACTTCCGGACAGGTGCAGGAGGCGTTTGGCTAAGTCCGAACCCAAGTGCCCCCGCCCGATCGTCTGCAGAATGGAGAAGGTAGTCCAGCTCTGACAATTCCGCTTTTCCGACGTGCTTCTCGATGACTCTCCGACCCCAATAATCAGGGCCGGCGTCACGGAGCGCGCCAAAGGCGCCTTTGAGACGGACGGTCTCATAGGTCCTCTCGGAGAGCCTGAGTTCGATCGGATCTATCTCGACCTTGTCGTCGCGAGCCAGGTACGATCGGCCGTAGACAAACCGGCCGATCGGCTCACCGCGCCTGTTGACGGTGAGGACGTACCGGCCGGCCGTGACGGGTTTCACTTCGCCGGGAAGAGTGATGTAGACGAAGCATTCGCCCTGATCAGAAGTCATTGTCCAGCAGCTCCAAACTGCGCGCGCGCGCACGCTCTGTGGAACGCGCGAGCGTCATGCCTTCAGTGTCACGACTTGGATCTGCCAGCTGTCCAAAACCATCGAGCAGATTGTAGACCCAGAGTAAGGCGGCGTAGGTCACTACGGTCGTGGTGGGTTTGCCGTGTTCGGCATCCGAGACCGTACGTCGGCCAACGCCGATTTTATCGGCGACGTCGTCGAGCGTTAGATTGCGCCGGAGGCGAGCAGTCCTAAGATCTGCACCGAGGCGCCGAATCTCGGCTTCCACCTCGAACGGAGGTGCTTGGTTCAAAGAGTTCCTTGCAACCACCTTAAGGTCTCCTTATCCGGCTTAATGTGCTCTTAAACGTACATATACCCTTGGCAATTTTCAAGATAAATGTACTCTTAAGATTCCTTTAAGCTAGATTATGTGCTCTTAAACGCACATATCTGTCGTTGAAGGACACTGAACGATGATCATCAAAGCGCTTTTCGAGACCGATGAAGCTGCGACTAGATCCCTCGCCTTCCCTGGTCTCTCATTCGAGGCTGGGAGGATCTACACTGGGCTTTGGGGTGAACCACTGGCCCTTGGAACTGACATCACGACCGGTGGAGAGAAGACCTAGAGGCATTCAGTCGCAAGGCCACTACGATCATCGCGCTTTTGGATGCTGGTTTGAAAGCGATCCGATCGTGGGGCTGGGTTGTTGGCCCAGCGCCCGTCAGAGAGTAGTTGAATCTTGTGCGACTCTTGCGACTACCGGCTTTCGCCTTTTTAATGGTTGGGACGCCGGCCCAAGCCGGGAACAGCGATTGGGCGACTGCCAGCGGCATTGGCCGGGACGGACTGGTCATCGTCGCGCTCGGCTATCCGGCCGTCCAAGGCGACTGGAAAGGAACCAAGCAAGCCGCATTCTCGATCGGCGCCGCCTCGCTCGTAACGACGGGCCTCAAGGAGGCCATATCCGAGGAACGGCCCGACCATAGCAATGACCATAGTTTTCCATCCGGTCACACGTCCGTCAGCTTCGCCGCCGCCGCGACACTTGAAAAGCGTTTTGGCTGGGAAATAGGAGTGCCAGCCCACCTCGTGGCGGCATTCGTCGGCGTCGCTCGAGTCAAGGCCGACAAGCACTTCGTCCATGACATTGTCGCTGGTGCAGCGATTGGCGAGGCATCCGGTTGGATCCTGACCAGTCGCAAGAATGGAAAAGTGCAATGGCTTCCGTGGGGTGACGCTCACGGCGCCGGCGTGGCGATGTCCCTGCAGTTCTAGGACTATATGCTTCAGGGTTTGTAGCCAATTTGACGCATGCTTGGGGATCGCGACGAATGCCCGCTCTCCACTCATTCCAGACATAAGGCCAAGTAAATCAACGGGCATTAGCCTGGTCGAAAGCATTTGCTGCCAATCCCGATCATCGATTTCGACCAAGACCAAGGTTCAAGATGAAGGTTCCGTTCGTTGCGTGCTCCGCCCTCGTCGCCGCATTGTCGGCCACTCCTTCAAACGCCGCGGAGTGGTGGTGGATCGGCAATGTGAGCGAGCCCAAGAAGCCGATCGAACAGCTGCTTTTCGCCGATGCCAAGAGCCTGTCGGCAGCGCCTGACTGGATCTCGGTGAGGACGAGGCAATATTATTATTCGGCGCCTCATCCGAATGTCTTCTATTTCGAGGTCGACCAGCAGGTGAATTGCCCGACAAAGCGCATAAGGCCGATCTTTCTCGCCGCTTACGATCGGCACGACCGCCTCGTCGGCAGCGACGCAGGCGGGATCTGGCTGGACACGCCGACAGGCTCGCTAGGCGATCAGATTTACCGGTTTGCCTGCGAGAACGAACGGCCGAACAGGGGTCCCCTCCCCGCTAACCGCAATCTCTCTGAGGCCGCTGACATCCTCATGAGCGCCCGGAGGAACTAGAGCCGCGCATGGCAGCGATCATCGCCCTGCTGATCGTCGGCCCCATCAATTGGTTGATCAGCAGGAGTCAACGGCATCGGATCGGCCTGGCGGTCTTGTTGATCACCATCTTGCCGGCCGCCGCCCTCATCGGCTTCACCGGGTACCGTCTGGCGTACGCGATCATCAATGCCGGCGAGGTCAATCGCAAGTTTCGCGCGGGCGATCTCACCTATTTTGGAGCCGACATCGCATTCATGGGGACCCTCCTATTTGGGGGCTTGTGGGTCTTCCTCGCGTTTGTCGGCTTTCGATGGGGTCGCGCGGATCGCAGTCGAAGTTAGCGTCCTCCGACCAAACGTAATCAGAAGCAGGCGCGTCGAATGTAGAGTTCGATGTAGTCCGCGCCCCATGAATAAACGTCCGGCTTGGTCAGCGAGATGCCGCCAAGGCTGGCCTCGCAAATCAGGAAGTCGGCCGGGGACCGCGAGGCGATGCGGACACGACACGCTGCGCCGTAGGAGAGGTTGCCGCCCTTCACGCCTTCCGCAACGAGGCCCATCCAATCGCATTTGCCGATCGTGGCCTGAATGCCGATCGAGCGGAGGCGCCGTTCAAAGCCCGCCACGACCGATCGCTGTTCGGCTCGGCCGGTCACCATTTGGAAGTAGCCGCTGTCGAGGAGCCGCTGCCTGATCGCATCCTCCAGCGCTCTCCTGTTTGCTTCCGCCTGACGCCGAAGGTGCGCCCGAGCCTCGGCAACTTGAGCCGGAGATGCTGCCTGCGGCGCCTGCACGGCGGCAGCAATCAGGAGAGCAACCATGATCATCAATGCGCTTTCTGCCACGCGTCGGTATTCATCCTGTTAAGCGATTGGTCGGCAGTTCCTCTTTCGACCCAAATGCCACACTAGCGGCTTAGGTCTGCTTTTTGGCCGGAGCGGCATTTCAAGATGCGGTCTTGTGCTAGGCAGCCTTTCGCGCTCGCATTCGTTGCGCGGTCAGTCCGGCCGGTGTGGAGCGTTGGTATGTTAATGGTCGAAACGGAGCTGAGGGCGAGTGCCATTCATGGGATTGGAGTCTTCCTTACTCAACGAGTGGGTGCCGGGGATCTTATCTGGCGTTTCGACAGTCGCATCGACCGCGTATTCTCCGACGATGAATTAGAGGAGATGCCTCAGCATCTTCGGCAATTCCTGCGGACATATTCCACGTTGCATGGCAATCTTGGGCTCTGGGTTCTGTGCGGCGATAACGGCCGCCACTTCAACCATTCAGATAGCCCCAATACGCGATCCCTTGGCGTTGCATTCGGGGATGACGTTGCAGCCGAAGACATCGAGCCCGGGACGGAGCTGACGAGCGATTATCGCACGATCTGCGACGCCGTGCGGTTGAGCGGTGTCAACTTTAGCCACCCTCCACACGACGCGCGTTCGACAAATAGCTCGACACAGTTCCTGGAGAGAGTTTGCGCTCGAGAAACCGCCTGATGCCGCTTCGCCGACGGCGACCGCAAGCCGCTCCAATCTGCGAAAGGGTGGTACGCAAGGGCCTCGGCACCACACCTGACCCCGATCCATCATGACCGGGGGGACAGCCACTCCTCCAGCAACCTGGAGGCGCGGCCCATTACCATATCTTTCCACCCGAACCTGGCGTCCGCTTTCGACCGATTCCTGCGCTAGCGGCGGAGTGTCGCCGCTTGCGGAGACCAGCGTGAGGCAAGGACCAGAGGCGGAAGTATTAAGCGCTGGCTGGGCTAGTGACTGGCCGAATTGCCGGAGACTCCGTGCCAACTAACTGGAGGGAGAACAGCGACAAGCCGTTCTCATTGGTGACCGTCATGTTCCAATCGCCGGAGTTCCAAAACCTCCCAGCGTGGTCGCAAATCAAACGACCCGCATAGCTAACCGCCTCGCATTTCGCTTCCGCGAGGCTGGAAAGCTCCATGCCGACTGTATCCTCGATTCCTGCGCCGTCATCGATATTAAAATAGTAGCGGGCCACCAGGCGTTCCCTCCCCGACTTTGGCGGGAGCGCGTTAGTCTCTCGGCCGTTGGCGCCAGTGAACCTGCCAACGATGAGTTTGATATAGCACGATTTTTTCTGCGCGTCTGGGTTGTTTCGCACGTGAACCTGGTATCAAAACCGGAGCGACTTAGGGCAGCCAACCTCGGGCGAATGCGAACCTGCTGCATTACCAAGGTCAATGGACATTTCGGCCGCTCCAAACGGGGAGGATTTCATCGAGCCGGAGCTTTCACATTCTTATTGGGCCTTGAGGCTAGGACCACCTTGCTCCGCCGGCTTCTGAGCTCCAATCGAGGATGAAAAGCCGAAAACCGCATTGATGAGCATCCGCGAGGTCGATCCTGTAAACGATGGTCCGATTCATCTTCGAGGTCGATCCGGTGTCGAAGGTCTAGTCGGCCCGCGGCGTTCTGCCTTGGGCGGACATTAGGCCGGCATATAAACCACGGAAAAAAATGAGAAAATAGGTTCGCGAACTGATGTGTGCTAAAGCGACGCATCACCGAACGGTTCATCAGGCCTCGGTGGCTGAGAGACCAATCCATGCTCCCGCCTGACCGGAGAGCAATTTTGGAAAACTCCCACAAATCCTCCCTGTCGCTTTTCCTGCAGCGACTCCTGCTGCGCTCGGCGCTGACGCCGGAGGAGCAGCGCGCCATCCTTGGCCTCGGCGGAGAGACGCGGCGCTATATCGCTCACAGCGATGTCGTTCGACCCGGGGAGAGCGTGGAAAGCGCCTGCCTCATCGCGCGCGGCTTGCTGGCCCGCTACGACCAGATGCTCGACGGACAACGCCAGATCACGTCCTTCTATATTCCAGGGGACATGTGCGATTTGCACTCGGTCGTTGTCCCGAAAGCGAGCTGGAGCATCACGGCAATCAGCCCCTCCACGGTGAAGCTCGTTCCGCACTCAGAGCTGCGAGATCTCTGCACCCGGTTTCCGGCGATTGCGATGGCCTTCTGGCGCGACGGAACGGTCGATTCGTCGGTGTTCGGAAAGTGGGTCGGCAACCTCGGACGGAAGAATGCGAAGGCGCGGATCGCGCACATCATGTGCGAGATGGGCACGCGCATCGAGGCGGCCGGCTTTGGGACACGAACCCACTTCGAGCTGAAGGTGACTCAGGATCAGCTTGCCGACGCGGCGGGCCTCACTTCAGTGCATGTGAACCGGACGCTTCAGGAACTCCGCAAAGAAGGCCTTCTCAAGTTCGACCGCGGCCGTGTGGAGGTCCCGGACTGGGATCAACTGGCGTCAGCGGCGGAGTTCGATCCGACTTACCTGATGCTGGACAGCACACCCCAGCGGCTTGTCGCAACAAGTGGCGGCTCGCAACCTGCGTCAATCCACTAAGGACTGCCCCCTTGCGTCGGCACTACGTCCGCATTTCCACTGTTGGCAGCCGAGCGTCTTCCGGCCTGATCTAGCGAGCAGTCGCTTTCGAGCCATTTCCGGCATGACCTCGTCTCGGGCTGGGACAGCTTCCTAGCGATCAAGCGTTTCGGTGGTCCCGAACCCGCATATTTTGCCCGGTAGGAGTGGCGGAGTAGCTTCGGTCGGTTTTCGCGAGCGAAGGCAACGACGCTATTTGGCGACGGCAGCGGTGTTTACTGACGCCGCGCCGCGATCGAACTTGAGCCCGTACGTGGCGAAAATGTCGTCGATGTTGGGCGCCATCTTCCGCGCCGCCGCAGCGTCGGCGTCTGCCCGCGCGAGGTCTCCTTTGCGCAGATAGACGAACGCGCGCCCCATCAGCGAGGCCGCGCGCGTCTTAACCGCTAAGGCCTCGTCATAGGCCTGAAGGGCGTCATCGAGCTTGCCAAGCTTCAGCAGGACCATGCCGAGGCTGTCCTTTGTCGCGCCGTCATCCGGACCGAGCTTCAGCGAATCACGGCAATCCTGAAGAGCGGACTCGAGCATGATTCCGGCCGTTGCCTTGACCCAGCAGAGATTATTAAGCTCGGCAGCGCTTTTCGAGAGATCTCTCGCTTTTTGCAGGAGCTTTTGCGCTTCTTCGGGGCGGTCGGCCTTGTAGAGTAGGACTCCCTTTTGCACTTGCGCGTAGCGGTCCTCAGGCTCCGGCTTTACGCGCTCCAGCACCTGCCGAGCGCTCTTCAAGTCACCGCTGGTCGTCAGCAGCTTGGCTTTTGACAGCAATGCGTCGACACTCTTGGGGTCGAGCTTCAAGGCAGCGTCGATGTCAGCCTTCCGGCCGGCGAGATCCGTGTCCTCTCGGACATCTGCCCGGTTGAGGTAGACATAGGCTTCGGGTCTGATCGCGATCGCCCGATCGAGCGCCTTCCTGGCCTGTTCGCGTTCCCCCACGGCGGCGTACGTCTTGCCCGCAGCCACCCATGCGAATCCGGACTCCGGATCACCGCGGGTCATGGCATCGGCTTCGGCGGCAACGAGATCCCGTTTCCCCTGATTCATGTAGATATTGGCGCGAAGCACGCGAACTTCGGTGTGGGAAGGATCGGCCTTCAGAATGGCGGCTGTATCGGCCAGGGCTGCGTCAAATTTGGACAGGCTCAATTCGCACTCGGCCCGATGGCTGAGAGTGAATGCATTGCCAGATTCCGTTGCCAGCGAGCGCGTGTAGTAATCGATAGCTTTGGCGCAATCGCTGTTGAGTTCGGCGATCAACCCGCGTGCGCGAAGCATGACCGAATTGTCCGGGTCCTCGGCCGCGGCGGCGGCCAGGTCCTTCTCAGCTTCGTCGAACTCGCGCTTCCATACGTGCGCGGCGCCGCGGTCGGCCAAGGCCCAGACATTCTTGGGCTCGAGCTTCAATGCGCCCGTAAAGTCGGAAATCGCCGCATCATATTTGCCGCTGTTGAGATAGAGGTTGCCCCGATCAAGGAATTCGTCGGCGGATGTGGGGCTCGCCGATGCAAGCGCGGCGACGTCCTTGCCCGTGGCTTGGTAAGAGACGGCGCTGCTCAGATAGACATCGTCCTTGTCGAGCGCACGCAACTTTGCTTCAGCCGATAGTGCATCCTTGTAAGGCACCTCGGCGACCAAGCTCCGTTCCGTCGAAACGACGGTGAGCTTGTCGCCGTCGACACTTTCCGACCGCACATATTCGACGCCAGCGAGCGTCTCGTGGACGGCGGGCGCAAGCTTCTGCGCGGCAGCAAAGCCGTGTGGAAGGCTCACCGTCACCTTGTCCATCGTGAAGCGGGGATGGTTGACCGCGACGGGGACGTCGTGAAGTGGGCCAGCGCTGCGGTGGAAATCAGGGTTGAACGCGATCGATGATGTGGGGACGTAGAACCACCCGTCCTTCCAGTTGAGCTTTGCAGTCCCGTTGATGTCGATCCGAAACTCGCGCTTCGCCTTGTCAAACTGAACCGACGAGGAGCTAACGGTGAAGTCGTCGAAATAGCCTCCGGCCTTGTTACGCATTGCCTCATCTCGCTGTGCGCCGGTCACGGAGGAGAAGGCAGTGTTCAGGAGCACGGCTGCATCGCCACGGTAGACCTCCCCGATGCCAATCGTCGCCGGAGCGAAAACGCCGCCGCTGGCGTCGATATTTACCAGATGTTCCGCGTTTGGCTTGTCGAGCGGCCGCGGGACCATGGACACAAGCTGTGCATGGTCCACAACCGGCAGACCCCATCCGAAATCAGGCGTCTCGATCGATTCGACGTCGGTGTCGCCGTTGCGCGTACCGTCGAGCCAATACTCCTTGCCCCCGATGTGCGCCCGTACGAGCACGTGGTTGAACAGGCCGATCATCGGAAGCCGGTCCACGATCATGTCTCCGGCCTTGGTCTGGACGAGGACCGGCTCGGCGTCGATGCCAAGCGAATGCAGGATGCCAAGCAACAGGGCGGTCTTGGCCTTGCAGTCCCCAAAGCGTCGCGACCAGGTCTGCTCGGCGGAAGCGGGCACGTAGCCCCCCTGCCCCATCAGCAGCGCAACGTAACGGACGCGGTCCTGCACCAGCGCAAGCGCCAGCGCCGCGCGCGTCTTGGCATCTCCGCTCGCCGAGCGGATCTTCTCGATCTCGCTGCCCAGCGGTCCCGTTGCCCGGATCGCCGAAGCGTCACGGAAGAGCGGCATCATCAAGTCGGCTACGTCCGACCAAGATGCATAGTCAGTAGCCTCCGCCAGCCTTCCGATCTGGAATCTCTGCGGAGCGCCGGTTGGCGCCACCAGGGGATCAAGGTTCTGGGCAGACAGCTCCAGCACGTTGATTCCATTGGCCGACGACCTCCGCGCGACGGGCAGATTAGCTGTCTCGCGAAAGTTGACTCGAGCCTTGCTCGGCCATTTCAGGATTGCATGGGCTGACTGCACGGGAAGTCCGTCCCATGCGCCGAACATCGTCTCGACATGGCCCTTCAGGACGGGGTCGACTCGCTCGGTGGTCGTCGCCAGCTCAATCACATCGCCTTCCTGCAGCCCCTCGGGCTGGATCGTCGCGGTCAGCGTGCCATCGAGCGTCGCGGCATCGAGGTTCGTCTCGCGCCGAAGGGTGGTGAACGTCTGTCCGCTGGCGAGGACGTCGATGACCTTGTCGCCGCGCCGGATGATCAGCTTGTTGACCGTGACGGTGTCGGTCGCAGGCTGCCACACAACGGAGAGGTTGCCCGCCGCAAGCCCCTGCGCGTTCTGGATCTTCATCGCACCGTCGTTGTAGACGGTCAGCTTGCCTGGCTCGAAAGCGATCTGCTCGTCCGTGAGCAGGATCGATATGGGAGCGTCGCTCTGCTTGGCGGCCGGAACGTCCTGCGGATGCACCCACGCGGGCGGCGGCCCGAACTTCAGTGACTCAGCGGCAATCGCCGCATTTGCCCATAGGGCTGCCCCGACTAGCAGGCCGGCTCGAATATTAAGCACACAATCTCCCCCTCGGCACCGGACATAGTAAGGGCGCAATCTTCCAGATCAACAAGCGGGGCGGCCGCCGCGAGAAGCCAACTTCAGTTCATGCGTTTCGGCCCCTGGGCTCCAGATCGATCGATCATGGAAGCTTACCTTTAAGGAGCGACGACGAGGACGCGGAAGCTTCCGGGCACCGGCTTGGGGCGTTCGTTCCCGACCGGCGTCGCTAGCGTCGCCGAAGGAAGGTACGCGCGCCCACTCACCGGATCGAGAGCGATGGTCCGCGCGCTGACGGCAGTGGCGACCTGGCCGACGACCTCGGGCACTGGCTGGAGCCGGATAAGCGTCAAATTTCCATCACGGCCCGCGGGTACGAGCGCGATGTGTCGCTTCGCGTCGAAGACTGCACCATCAGCGCCCTTCCCGATCGACAGACGCGCGATTTGACGGCCGTCCGGGGCAGAAACGATAGCGACCCCGTTGGCGCACGCCGAAAGCACTTCACGCGAAGCGGGGTCATAAGCGATCCCGGTCGGGCCATCGCAGCCCTGCAGTGGAAAGCGCGTCACCACGCGTCGCTTGTAGGTATCGAGAACTGCGACCTGGTTCTTGTCCTCGATGTTTACATAGAGCCGGCCCGATCCGGTTGCTGCGCCGAGCTCCAGCGAACCTCCAACCGGCACGGTCGTAAGCACTTTGGCTGTTGACGGGTCAACGACCGTCACATCTCCGCTGCCGGGATTCATGATCCACACGGTTCGCGTCGCGGGGTCGTAGGCTGCAGCGTCGGGCCTGGTGCCGGTCGCAACGGTCGCACGAACGCGTCCGGTCCGGCCGTCGAACAGAGTCGCATTATTAGTTTCGCCGTTGGTTGAGATCACGTCGTGTGTGCCGGGAATTGCGAGGGCAGCGTGCACCCGCTGTCCCGGTACGATCTTGTCCGTCGCTTTTCCTGTGCGCAGGTCGATCGCGGTGACACCGTCGCCGTGGGCGACGTAGAGGCGCTGGTCGGAAGGATCGACGCTCAGCAGGTCCCAGCCGCCGTCTCCGGCGGGAAGTTGGGCTACAACCTTGTAGTGTGAATCGGCGAACGACGCCGGAGCAACGCTCCCTGCGAGCAATGCCAGTGCTAGTGCTGCGTGCATTTCGTGAATCTCCCAGCTGGGACTCTAGCTCGGTCCGGCCGAAATGTGCCACTAACAACGATGCGACCCCGGGGCGCCCTAACCTCCGCTGGCTGGCAGGTCACTGTTGAAGATGTCCGCGGCGGCTCTCCACTCGCTGCCGATCTTACGCCAGACGACCACGTACTTGCCGGTGTCGGTCTTCGCGGTGCCGCTGGCCGCAACCGCTAGTCTATACGTCCCACGATCGAGTGCCATGTCACCCGACGATGACACAATGATCTGCTCCGGAACGAACGTAAGATCGAAGCCGGGCGTTTGCATCATCGATGCCCAAGTTTGCTGGATCGCGGTACGTCCTTTGCCGATCGGCGCATTGGGTGGCATCACCGCGCCGTCCTCGGCGTAGAGTGCCGCAATTCCTGCAGCATCCTTGGCTTTCACGAGCTGAAGCCAACGATCGACTTGCTCGCGAATTGCCTGCTCATCCGCGCCACCGTTGACAGCGACGGCAGCATTCCGTTCGGCGATGTTGTTTCCGGACTTCTCGCCTGCCTGGCACGCGGGCAGCAGCAGCGCTGTGACAGAAAGTAGCAATAGCGATCTCGTCATAGGCCCCTCCTGTTGCTGTTCCTCCCGTAGCACTTGCAACTCGCTTCGCGCCAGTTCGCCAATGTCCGCTTTCCACCCAAACCTGCGGTCCGCTTTCGACCCATTCCTGCCCATTGGCGATTCCCGCTGAAGGCGCGTAACAGCGCTCTTTGGGGGCAAAATCCATGCGGGTTCGTTTGCCAGATCCACTTCATGGGTGGCGCGCCTTTATAGGCGAAGTAGGCGTCGTCGTTCTTGGCGTGCTCATTGCGCTCTTTGCTCAGCAGCTCGTGCAAAGCTTGAATGACCGCTCGGCGGCGCAGGAGGCTCGCAAGAACATCCGCGCCGAGTTGGCCGTCAATATCGGCAGAATGCAGAGCTCCGACGGACGATCGGCCTGTTTGTCACGTCGGCTCGATGAGATCGCGGCGCTAATCACCGAAGCGCGACGCGGTCGATCACTCACCGACGTGAGGTGGATCGGACGCCCGCCTGTTTGGGACATGGAGGAGACGCGATGGCAAGCAGCAACGTCCGCTGGACGCAGCAGTCTATTTAGCCCCGACGAACAGGCCGCCATGGGGGACGTCTACTCGCTGATGGCCGACTACCAGGGCCAGGTTCGGATCGAACAGGAAGCGTGGGCCAAGCTTCGTGGGCTGGCCGGGTTGCAAGCTTTGTCGGAAGCGCGAGAAGCCAGCTTGTCCGATGCTCTCCAGCAGGCGCGGTATTCGCAGTGGATTCTCGATATTGATTCGAAGCAAGCTCAAGATGCAGCGAAACGGTTGGGCGTCCGCGCGAAGCCCGTTCCTCCCTCGCTTTCGCCGCTATGCATTCCGACCAACGTTACGAGAGAAGAGGCGTTGAAACGTATGGGCGATGCTCGCAGCGGCGAACCGCTCTAGCCAGACCATCTTCCAGGCCATTTCGAACAACAGGAGGGGAACCATCTTCAGCGGGTAACGGAACGCAAAGATCGCCATCAGCCAAAGCCCACTGAACAGGGCCTTTTGAACCCCCGGTCAGTCGGCGCGTGTTCGACCAAAGCTTCAATGGTGCCGAAGAGACTCCAGATCGCGAGCAGCGCGACTGCGCGCATAACGTATAGCCGCCCGAGCGAAACCTCCTCCTCGCCTCTCCTGCAGAGCCTTACGAGCCAGTGGCTCATGCCCAGCGGTCCCCGGAGGCCTTCACATAGTTACGCCAGAGATAACCCCACGGAATTACGAGCGGCATCAGGACGACGCCAAAGACGATGTTGAACATGTCCTCTGCAAAGGTTGGCGGGCGCTGGCCCGAGAACCACTGCGGTAGCCCAAATGCGATCAGCCACACCGTCTTCCAGGTGAACTCGAACATCAGCAAGGGAAGCATCCGCAGCGGATATTTGAGACCGAGGAACGCCAATAGCCACACTCCGCACAGCAAGCTTGGAATGACGCCGCGAGCTGTCTGCTCATGACGAAAGACAATGGGCGCGACCATCGCGCCAAGGCCGATCACCAGCAGCAGGTAAGCGGCGCGCATCACGTAAAGCCTCGGCAGCGAGACCTCTTCCTCGCGCGGCCGCGCGGTGCGGGCGCCGGACACGATCGAGCCCATCATCGATTCTCCCTTCAAACGGGGTCCGGCTGGTAGGCCGGCGAATTGGGCTCGCGGGAGCGGAGCAGTGACAGGACAAGGCCGAGCGCGAGCAAGCCAATGACGCCGTAGACCACGTAAGGGACAACTGCGTCCGTCGGGGCGCGCGGCACGGCATAGCTCTGGATGATGAACCGTCGCCCAAGCTGCTGACAGAGAACCAGCAGATAGATCAATGGCACCATCGAGCGGTAGCGGATCAGCGCCACCAGTGAGATGATGCTCAGCACCAATTGCCCGAGGGCATCGAGTGCGAACAGCATCAGAACCGATCGCCCCGCAGCGGGCCCGTAGGCGCTAAGCGGGAATCCATCGGCTCCCGCGGCGACGTAAGCCGTGTTGAAAATGGAATTCAGGCTCACGACCAGAGTGAGCGCAATCAACAGTCCGAGCACCCAGAGCGCCGCGGACTGCCCGCGAAAACGATTATCGAACTGCGTGGGGAAGAGTCGCTTGAGCATGGCGTCATACCTCCGGCGCTGGTTGAAGGGGTGCGGTTGAGAGAAGGAAGGCCAGCTCGCGCGATCGAACCGTCTTCGCGATACGCATTCGGGCCAGCCAGAAAATCATCACGGCGAAGGGCGCAAAGGCGAGAACGAACAGGATCGGCGAACCACGCACGACCTCGGGCATCACCTTCTGCTGGCCGAGGAAAAACGAGCCGGTAGCGATGAAGAAAGCAAAGCACATCCGCCACAAGTGGCGCCGGATCCGTTCTCCTGGCGTAAGCCGCTTGCGCAGCACGACACGAAGGTCGAGCAGGCCCGCCACCAGGCATAGGCAGGCGAGAATAAAGACCGGGCCACTTCCGACGGGCGTCGTGCTTCTTCCGGCAAGCCCAGCCCAGATCATCAGCGCGCCGGTTCCGAGAGCGACGGCAGCCGCAACCATCTCAAACTTGCCGGTCGTCCCGTCGCGCCGCCGCGCGGCGACCCACGACGTCGCGACGAAGTAGCAGACGAACAGGCCCGCGACCGGCGAGCCAGCCTTGGGCGTGCGGAACGGCTCGAGGATGGAGGCCGTGACTCCAAGCACAATCATAGCAACGGCAAACGAGGTTCCGGCGGTCACATGCGTGCGCCCGCCTTTGCGTGCGGCGACCGCCACGATCCCGAGAAGAATTGCGGCGATTCCCGCTGCGATGTGGATCGGGAGGAAGACCGGCTTGATCATCGGAGGCCTCCGCCGGCGGCGGCGCGCGGCTGCTCGTCGGCGTCCGCACCTGGAACGAACTCCAGCAAATCGCCCGGCTGGCACTTCAGCACCTCACAGATCGCCTCGAGCGTCGAGAAGCGGATCGCGCGGGCCTTGCCGGTCTTGAGGATCGAGAGGTTGGCAAGCGTGATGCCGATCCGCTCGGCGAGCTCGGTCAGGGTCATGCGGCGATCGTGGAGCAGGTCGTCAAGCTTGACGGCGATTGCCATGGTCACACCGTCCCTTGGAGGTCTTCGCGCATCAACGTGCCTTCCACGAAGACGCGAGCGAGCACGAAGGTGAGGATCACCGCGAGCCAGCCGCTCGTCGAAAACCCGGCATCGAGGTGCAGCGGGTGCGCAGGCGTCGAGATCGCCTTGCCGATCGCGCCGACGACCAGGCTGAGGAGCTGGAGCGCGAGCAGCAGCCAGGCGATCGCGTTTAGCCGGTACGCGTTCTCGTCAACGAACGGGTCGCCCTTCCGGACCGTTTCGACCATCGCCAGCAGGCGCTTCAGCACCGCGTAGTTGAGCGGAATCCCGACGAGCCCGAGCGCGGCGATGGCGCGGATCCCGATCACTAGAGGCGGGTTCTCCGCGACCGAGCCCAGCCGGAGCGCTCTCAGGAGAAAAGGCTGGTCGATAAAGATGTAGGCAAGCAGCGCGAGGATGCAGACGCCAAACACCCAGTTGAGGACGATCAGGATATGCAATGTCAGCCACGCGAGTGGCAGTGCAGCGCTTTGATTGCGAGGGGACATGGAATCACGCTCCAACGAATCACTTATTGGTAAACGATAATTAATTCGTTGAATTTCAGCAACGCTTATATCGATTTTCGATATAAATACCCGCCTATGGCGTTCCAGTGGGGAGCCGAACCTGAGTAACGGCATTGCGGGCGACCCGCCTGTTCCAGGCAGATCACTGCTCAAATGCGCCAGCCAAATGTCAGCTTTCGGCCCGTTCCTGCCAATAGCTCTCCGCCGCTCCCGGGAGGCCAAGTTCCACGGATGAGGTTTCGATAGCGCGCATGCCCGACGAGGCTTAGCCCGAGGACTCGCCCGGTTTCGGGATCATGTCTTCCGTGACCCCAGTCCGCTCCATCGCTTCGGCGACCATGCGCTTGAACCGGGGCTGCTCGCGAAGCGGGTCCATGTCCGGATCGGCGAGCATTGTGATCATCAAGCTTCGGCTTTGCCGCGGCATGAGCGGCTCCAGCATGTCGAGCGCCCCTTCGATATCCCCAACCCAGGTCGCCAGCATGCAGGCAAAATTGTACGGCATGTTGACGTTCTCCGGGTCGACGACCATCGCCCGCTGGATGCGCTCCTTGGCGCGATCGAGATCGCCGAGGATGGTCAGCGCCGCGGCGCTCACGCCGAGCGCTGACGCATTGAGACTGTCCTGCTCAAGGGCGCGCTCACTCCGCTCCAACATCTGCCGAGCTACTTCCGGCTTGCGTTCGTTCGCACCCAGCGCCTGGTAACAGGTGAGCAGCATCATGGAGGAGTGAAAGTCATTTTCATCGAGCGAGGCCGCGAGCATGTAATGCTTGGTTGCCTCCTTGATGCGCCGGCGCTGCATCAGCAGCCGGGCAGCTTCTCGGTTGACCTCCCAGCTATTGGGGTCGAGTTCCAGGCCACGCCGAATCTCGGCCTCCGCGCGTTCGAAATCTCCGTGCTCCGCGATATGGCGGGCCCGAACGCTGTATGGCGCCGCTAGCGTCGGATTGATCCTGAGTGCTTCTTCGGCCGCCGTGAGGCCGTCATCGACGTCCCGTCCATGATGATATCGCAAGCTAGCCTGAGCAATGGCGAGCAGCCCCCATGCCTGTGCGTAATTGGGATCCATCGCGATGGCCTGCCGCGCGGTCCGAACGACAATCTCGTCGCGGCGAACGTCGCCATAATTACCCGAAATCCAAAGTTGCCGTGCCATCAGATAGAGGGTGTAGGCGTCGGCATTGGCGGTTCCGCGGTTCTCGATCGCCTCCCTCTCCTGCGGAAGAAGCTTGACCTTCAACGCGCGGACGATGGCTTGTGAGATCTCGTCCTGGATAGCGAAGATATCAGTGAGGTCGCGGTCGAAGCGCTCGGCCCAGATGTGGCCGCCCGTCGTTCCGTCGATCAGCTGGGCGGTAATCCGTACGCGGTTGCCAGCCTTGCGAACGCTGCCTTCAAGAACGTGCGTGACGGCGAGCTTCTTAGCGATATCGCGGACGTCGATCGATTGTCCCTTGAACTGAAATGCGGTGTTGCGGGCGATCACTTCGAGCGCCGAGACCTTCGACAGGTCGGTGGTGATGTCTTCGCTGATGCCGTCGCTGAAATATTCCTGCTCCAGATCCCCGCTCATGTTGAGGAAGGGCAGCACGCAGACAGACACGTCGCGCGCAGCGTTGCGGGATTTGGCAGCATTGCCTTCATTCCCGACCAGCGCGGCAACGCTCGTCAGCAGCTTGCGCCATGCCGCCGTCTCGCTGATTCCATCCCAGCCCCTTAAGTCAGCACACTGGATCTGGTTGAACGGCAGCGGCGGCAAGGTCTCGTCCAGTTGCACCTGGATGAGCTTCGCTGAATTCCTTGCGGCATCGGCCTCCGCTCGCACCCACTGAGACTGAGCCGCGGAAGCCGACCACAGGACAACGACCGCAGTTGCATCCCTCAAACGCTCTTCAATGACCTCGCTGAAGGCCCTGTGAGCAGGCAGCTCGTCGTCGCGCCAGACTTCGTAGCCCTTCGCCCGCAGCCCTGCTGAGACGCGTTCAGCTTGCGACTCGTCCGGCCGCGCGTAGGAGACGAACACCGCCATCCAAACCCTCTTTGACTTGGATACCAGTGCTGTAACCGTGAGTCATTCGCGGAGGTTAGCGTATTGTCAGCTCTCCGCCCAAAGCTGCGCGAGCCAAGCACAGGGTTCGACCTAAACCAGGCATTAGGAATCGCCTTCGAGCTGCAGTAACATTGGGATGGGGGCGCGGACCAATGTTCATGCAATTGAGGTTGAAGCCACCGCACGGCTGGAACGCAGTCGGCTGGGAACTCGCGATCGTCACCCTTGGCGTCGTCATCGCGCTTGGTGCGCAACAGATCGTCGAAGCCATGAGGGACCGCCGCACTGCATCCGAGACGCGCGCCGAGATCACGGATGAGCTCAACAGCAACCTGATGGGTCTTGCTCTTCGGCAAGCAGCGGAGCCGTGCATCGAGCGTCGCTTGAACGACCTTCGGGCGATCGTCGCGCAGTGGGAAAAAACAGGATCGTTCGCTACTCCGAAATGGGTGGCACAATCGCCGATAATTCTAATTGAGCTGAGTCGCTACGAGGCCGCCCAGTCTGACGGACGCCTGGCGTTGCTCCCGGGCGACGAGCAATATCGCATGGGTGCGATCGCCGCGCGGCTTCGCAAGTTCAACGAGTGGCAGTTTGCGGAGCGGGTTCCATGGGGAAGGCTTCGGGCGCTTCAGTTCGGCGCGGGCTCGCTGTCCAAGAACGACCAATCCGAAGTTCGAAGCGCGCTGCAGGACGCCTCGACTTTCGATTACATGGCCAAGGTCAATTTCACCGAAGCGTTACCGATGGCACGCAGGTTTGGTTTCAAGCCTGACGCAAGGGCCTTCCGCGAGACCGCACCGCAGGGCTGGCCCGGGGGCAAGTACAGGCCTTCGATCTGCGCATCTATCGACACGCCTCCCGAGGTGGCCAATAGGAGAGTTGTCGTCCCGTTGGCATTGTGATGCCACCCTTTCGGAAAAGTCCGCTTTCCGCCCACTCCTGCAGCGACAGAATTCGACCCAACCTGACATGGACTAGCTGCCAAAATTGGAATTTGGTGCTGCCCGGAATCCCATAGCCCCCCCGCTTGCCGATCGGCAGGTAGTGAGCCGTGGGCCTGCGCAGAAGTCTGGCCAGCGTCCGGTGGACTGCCAGAATTGCGCCAGGCCGTAACGCTTCATTAAAGCGAAGAAGCGCGGATCGCGGTGCAAGGCCTCAGCCTGCGGAACAAAGAGGAGTTCGGTGGTCCCCGTTGTTGGATAGCCAGGCTGAAAATTGGCAAGGATCCGAAAGGCGGTGTTCGTATCACCAAGGAGCGAACTCCAAACCGCTGCAAATGTCGCCAGCGAAGGGTCGCTGGCTGCCAGTTTCTGAGCAAGCTGAACGCCTTTCGTCCGGTCCTCCGACCTGCCGGTGATCAGCGCTTGCTCCGCCGCTTGACGCAAGCCGGATCCGCTGATCGTACCCACCGCAGCGGAGTCCTCCGTGGCTTGCGCCTCGCGAATCTGGCCGGCATCGATCAGGCACCAGCGCATCGCCCATTTGAGTTCGCTGTCGCCGGGCGAGTTGGACACGCGCTGCTTCAAATCCGGCACCAGCACCGCGGCCTGGCCGGCATCACACGCCATCTTCGTTCCAAATGGTTTCCAGTCGAGTTGGAGATCGGCGGCGGCGGCGCGCTGGCCGTAGGTCGCTGCCTCTCGCATGCGTCCTGTTTCAGTGAGAAAGATGGCGAGGAACCCGTTGGCGTGTGGCCATTTCGGATCGACTGAGATCGCCTTTCGAAGGAGTGCCTCGCGCCGAGCCCAGTCGGTCGGCAGCAGCAGCATTTCCTCGGCGACGTACGCGTCGGCGGCATGGGGATCGAGCTCAAGCGCTCGCTTGGCCGCGCGGCCGGACTCTGCCCGCACAGCCGACGCCTGGTCCGATGGCATGAGCGGGGCGAGATAAGCTCCGAACTTTGCGAAATCGGACTGGGCGGGTGCAAAATTGGGTGCCTTCGCCATTATCAGGCGAAGGTCGTCGAGAAGCTCAAAAGTGGATTTGGCGTCCTCCGCGTCATCATGATTGACGAACAGATCGCAGACTCGAAGGTAACGAGAGAGCAGCTCGGTGTCGGTGAGGCCACCTGGGCCGAGCGCGCGGTAGGCGCAACTGATGACGCTCGCGACGCTGTGAGCGATCGCATAGTTCAGCGATGACGGGTCGTCAGCGGGTCCGCTGGTCTCGTAGCTCCACAGGCTGGCGTGCCGAAGGCGGTCATCGACGTGAAGCCGCGCGTGGAGCGTGTCGCCGTTGCGCTCAATGGTGCCGCTCACCGTGTAACCAACCGCAAGGGACTTGAGCTTCTGGTCGGTCTCGTTGCCGTTCAGGCTGTCGCTGTCGCTTCCGCTCACGGTTGGGATGCGCCCGTCACTGAGCGACGTGTTGATCTGATCAGTAAGTCCGTCGGCGACGGACAACAGTGCGGGCGCCCCACCAAGGCCCTTGATTGGCAATACCGCGACCTTGGATGCAGCCTTTGCGGGTGACGAACTCGTCCACCACAAGCTTCCCAGCGCGACGATCGCGATCGCGCCCGCGGCAATACCCACAGCCGGCTTCGGGAATCGCCAGCGACTGCGCGCTTGCGAAAGCGAGCGAATTTCGCCCGCCGGATTTGCGTCGATGATCGACTGCAGCGCATGCTTGAGGCGCCCGAACTGCGGAGCGCGAACCGACCCGTTCCAGTCCGTCAGGTCGATCCCTTGGCGCTCGCCGAAAAACAGGGGCGGATCGCACGGCTGTAGGAAGACTTGGACCAGGCGGCCGCGGCCCCGCGCAACCCGCCCTTCCGAACGTACGTTCTCGCTTCCGACCGAAACCGGAGACCAACAGACGACGACCGCTTGGGCGTCGACGAGGGCCTTCTCGATCGTCTGCTCCCAATCCGCACCGGGCGGAATGTCATCATCCCACCAAGGATTGATGCCCACTTTCCGAAGCGCGCTGACGAGCTTGATGACTTGGCGCTTATCCGTCCGCGCATAGGAGACGAAGACTTGCGGCATCGGAATACCCGCTCATTCCAATGGCTGCCACATATCCGCAATAGTGTTCGGGCGATAGCAAGGCTGGCTCGACAAAGGAGCTTCGGGAGTGGCTGTCCTATGCGGAATATCACCTTTCCACCCATACCTGCCGCGACAGCTTTCGACCCAAAGCTGACACTAGCGCCTATCCAGGCGTGATGACTGCGTTCTCAAGCGCAACAGGATTGCACGTCCAAGAGCTGCGGAAGTCATCTTTCCCGATGATGGTCGCGTTGCCGGTAATATGAACGCGATGGCCGTTGAACTGCCGAGCCAATCCACTTGTAGGATAGATTGTGATGCATTTGTCCCAGCTCCCTTTGCGCAGCTGCTCGGCATTGCGGTGCGCGCTCTCATTTTCCCAAAGCGCTCGCGTATCCACCACGGAGGTAAAGTATCCCGCCACCGTTACCGTTTCCCCTTTATGGGCGCCGATGGTCGCGATTAGTTGCATGGGAGTGAGGATGCTCGCGGACGACGTCACCATTGTTTGATGCGGCAAAGCCGCGCAGCCTGACGTGACAAACGCACATGCGAGCAGCAGGTGAAATCTGGTCATGCACTGAGGATACGCAACTAATGTCAGCTTCTGTAATGGGCCCGTGTGTCAAGCTGCCCCGGTTTTATCCTGCCGCTGGTCACTAGCTTCTGTCCGTGGTCAGCTGGTGCTGCCACATCATACGGTCAGAGGAAGCGGTGAGCCCATCTTTCCAGCGTAGTCTCTAGAGCTACTGCTGACCTAGCGGCTTCACCAACTTCACCGTCCCAGCGACGGGACCTCGGTGGCCCAGACTTATCGTCTGCCCATGTTCGAAGTGCTCCTCGTTATGCGATTGCAGGTTCCTCGTTGGACCAGCGGAAGCTGGTGCCATCGATCCACATGCGGTGGAGGATGACGGCGAGCTTGCGCGCGAGCGCGACCCGCGCCTTCTTCGTTCCGCGCCGTTTGGCGACCGCCATCGCCCACGCCTTAAGACCCGAGAAGCGGACCGTGCGCGTCAGCATC
>JBJMUN010000049.1:0-7661 GCA_045811185.1 Sphingomicrobium sp. | reverse complement strand
AGGCGACGAAATGCTACGACATCTATTTCGCGCAAGGCGTCGGCGGCCTCAACAAAGGGTCCAACGTCTCGTTCTCGGGCGTTCCCGTCGGCCAGGTGCAGAAAATCTCCCTGCTCCCCAACCGACCCGAATTCGTGTGGGTGCGGGTCGAGGTCGATGAGCAGACGCCCGTGCTCCAGGGCACCAGCGCGCAGATCCACGGCGTCGGCTTCACCGGCGTCAGCGAGATCCAGCTTGCCGGTGCCGAGCGCGGGCGTCCGGCAATCGAGCAGTTGGGGCCGCAGGGCTGCCCGGTGATCCCCGCGACGTCAGGCGGCATCAGCGCCCTTCTCAACAGCGCGCCCGAGCTGATCGACCGGATCCAGCGGCTGACGGAGCGGTTGACCGAGCTGCTCAGCGACAAGAACCAGAACGCGATCGCCGATATCCTCGAGAATATCGACGTGACGACCGCTGAGTTGCGCAAGCGCGCTCCGGAGCTCGGCGATACCATCGCCGAGATCAAGATCGCGACGCATAATGCGGGCGTCGCGGCGAACAACGTCGCCGCGCTTGCAAACAACACCAACCGGCTCGTCACCGAGGACGGCAAGCCCGCGGTGCAGAACCTCAACAAGGCGATCGCATCGGTCCAGCAGGCGTCCGACAATCTCAACAACGTCATCGGCGATGCGCGGCCCGGCATTCAGAACTTCAGCAAGTCCACGCTCCCGGCGGCGAACCGCCTCGTGCACGAGCTGCAGGATTTGTCGAAGTCGCTCCAGCAGGTCACCGATCGCGTCAACCAGCAGGGGATCGGTGGAGCGCTCGGCCCTGAAAAGCTGCCCGACTACAAGCCAGGGAAACGTAAATGAGGTTGCTCGTACGGACTGGATCAGCGGTTGCACTGGCCGCCGCTCTCGGCGCCTGCTCGCTGAGCGGCCTTCTTGGCGGGGGCGGCAAGCCGCCGGCGACGCTGGTGACGCTGACGCCCGAGGCTGCCGAGCCGGCCCAGATCGCGCGCTCTTCAGCTGCCGGTCAGGCGGTCACGATCGTGGTGCCCGCGGTCGCGCGCGATCTGAGCACCGTGCGCGTGCCCGTGCAGCTCACGCCGACCGACGTTCAATATGTCGCCAACCTGCAACTCTCCGACACACCGGCGAAGCTTTTCGCAGACCTGGTTGCAGAGACCGTCAGGCGGACCACCAATCGCGTCGTCCTCGATCCCATCCAGACCAGCCTTGATCCCGGCCTGCTCGTCAGCGGCCAGCTCCAGCGCTTCGGCTACGACGCATCGACCGGCCAAGTCATCGTGACCTACGACGGTTCGCTGTCGACTGCCGGCGGTGCCCGTATCGAAACCCGCCGGTTCACTGCGACGGCGCCGGCCGATGGCACGTCCGCAACGGTCGGACCGGCGCTCAACCGCGCGGCGAACCAAGTAGCGCTAGACGTCGCTCGGTGGATAGGGAGCAGCGGCTCCTAGGCGAGACTCTTCGATGCCTGCTCGAAGACGTCCTTCGATAGGCCCGGCGTCGCCACGATCCGCTCCAGCGCCTTGCGCATCATTTCCGCTCGCTTCGGCTCGAACCTGCGCCAGCGGCCAAGCGGCGGCACAAGCCGCGCCGCGACTTGCGGGTTAAGCTTGTCCGCGGCGATGATCATGTCGGCAAGAAAGGCGTAACCGCGGCCGTCGGCGCCGTGAAACGCCCAGTGGTTCGCGGCGAACGTACCGGCGAGCGATCGCAAGCGGTTCGGGTTGGTGATGGCGAAGTCCGGATGACCGGCGAGCTTCAGGACCTCGTCGACCGTGGCGCTGCGCTGGGCCGCAGCCTGGAGCGCGAACCATTTATCGAGGACCAGGGCGTCGTCCTTGAACCGCGCGTAGAAGGCGTCGAGCGCCGCCTGTCGCTCCGGCTGGTCGAGGGAGACGAGCACACCGAGAGCGCCCTGCCGGTCGGTCATGTTGTCGGCACCGTCGAACTGCGCTTTTGCAAGTTGCGCAGCCTGGGTCGGGTCTGCCGCGGCGATGAATCCGAGCGCGACTGTGCGCAGGCGGCGGATTCCCTTCGCGCGCGGCGAAAGGTCATGCCCCTCGACCCCGTCGCTTCGCTGCGCCGCCATCAGGTCGCCGGGAAGAGCCGAGCCGATTGCCGCCCGCAGCTTCTCGCGCGCGAAATGAATGGCGTCGGGATCGACGACATCCATGCGGTCCGCGATCAGGCTCTCGCTCGGAAGCAGGATGGCCTCGCCCTTGAAGGCGGGGTCAAGAGCGTTGGACCGGAGCGTCGCGCCAATCGCCCTGATGACCGGTTCCTGGTTGACCTCCATGCCGCGCGCTCCAGCGGTAAGAGCCGACATCATCAGCTCTTGCATCGCCTCGTAGCGGGCGAACGGATCGGTATCGGCTTGTGCCAGCCGTTCGAGCTCGTGCGGCCGTCGTTCGGCGCTGACGATCACTGGCGCCGAGAAGTTGCGGTTGATCGAGAGCAGGGGCGTCTCGGTGACGTTCTCGAACGTCACGGTCTGCTTCGGCTGGTCGAGCACGATCAGGCGTTCGGGACAGATCTCCGCGCCGCTCTCATCTCCGACAATCGCCGTCTTGAGCGGGATCGGCATTGGCTGCTTGGAGTCCTGGCCCGGCGTAGGGTCCTCGTGCTGCTCTAGATGAAGGACGGCTCGCTTGGCTGCCGGGTCATGCTCGAGCGTCGCTCGCACCTTCGGAGTGCCGGCCTGGCTGTACCAGATCTTGAATGGCGAGAGGTCGACCCCGCTTGCATCTTCAAGCGCCTTGACGAAATCGTCGCAGGTCGCGGCCTCGCCGTCGTGACGCTCGAAGTACAGGTCCGTCCCGGCGCGGAACTTCTCAGCCCCAAGCACAGTGTGAAACATCCGGATGAGTTCGGCGCCCTTGTTGTAAACGGTGGCAGTGTAGAAGTTCGATATCTCGATATAGCTGTCGGGACGCACCGGATGTGCGAGCGGTCCTTGGTCCTCGGGGAATTGCACCGCCCGCAGCACGCGCACGTCCTCGATACGCTTGACTGCCGCGCTTCCGACATCCGCGCCGAAGCTCTGGTCGCGAAAGACGGTGAAGCCCTCCTTGAGCGATAGCTGGAACCAGTCGCGGCAGGTGACGCGGTCGCCCGACCAGTTGTGAAAATATTCGTGGGCGACGACCCGCGAGATGTTGTCGAAGTCGGCGTCGGTGGCGGTCTCCTGGTCAGCCAATACATAGGCCGAGTTGAAGATGTTGAGGCTCTTGTTCTCCATCGCGCCCATGTTGAAGTCGGACACAGCGACGATGTTGAACTGGTCGAGATCGTATTCGCGGCCGTAGACCGTCTCGTCCCACGCCATCGAAAGCTTGAGACTGTCCATCGCGTGCTGGGTCTTTGGCAGATCGGCTTCCCGAACCCAGATGAAGAGGTCGACCTTGCGACCGCTCATCGTTGTGAAGCTATCGCGGTTTGCCTGGAGGTCGCCGGCGACGAGCGCAAACAGGTAACAGGGCTTAGGGAAGGGGTCCTCCCACTCGGCCCAGTGACGGCCGTTCGCCCCTTCGCCCGCCGCGACGCGGTTGCCATTGGACAGCAGGATCGGGAAGCGCCTGGCATCGCCCTCCATGCGCACGCGATACCTGGAGAGTACGTCGGGCCGGTCGGGGAAGTAGGTGATGCGGCGGAAGCCCTCGGCCTCGCACTGCGTGCAGAGCATTCCGCCTGAAGCGTAAAGACCCATCAGCTTGCTGTTCGCCGCCGGGTGGATCTCGACCTCGGTCTCGATCGAGGATCGCGAGCCTTCGATCTCCACCAGGAGTTGCTCGCCTTCGAGCTTCCATTTCCCGTCAGCCCCGTCGACCTTGACGGACAACAGCTTCAGATCGTCGCCATCGAGCCGGAGCGGGCGGCCATGCTCCCCGTTGCGTTCGACGGTGAGCGTCGCCCGCACGCGTGTCCGATCGGCGTCTAGGTCAAACTCGAGCCTGACTTCGGGCACCAGCCAGTCGGGCGGCCGATAGTCTTCGCGGCGGATCGCGACGTGGATCGGCGAAGGCGGCGCTTCGGGAGCGGTCTGAGCGTCGGGCGTCGTGGTGCGTACGTCGGGCATGGCGGCGGGTGCTAGGCGCGATTGGTTACGTGAACAACCCGATCGGTCGGTCGGTTGCCCGATGACTCGTGCCCCAAACAGGCGTAACGGCGACGCGCGTCGGTGAACGCCGGCGCGAGCGAAGCGTTGGGACTGCGGTGGAATTCGCCAGCGAGGAGAAGGTCATGAGCGGCTTCGAGGATATTCGTGAGCATATGGAAGTGATCGGCGCCGATGGCGTTCACCTCGGCACCGTCGACCGCGTCGAGGACAACCGCGTCAAGCTCATCCGCGCCGACAGCGGCGTCGGGCATGAGGAACATCATCATTACATCCCGCGCGGGCTGGTCGCCGAGGTCGAGGGCAATCAGGTAAGGCTCACTGCTCGCGGCGACGTCGTCGCCGACCTCTTCGAGCAGGAAGAAAGCGGTCAGCCGATCGGCTGATCGGGAGGCGACGTCACATGCCGGACTTGATCCGGCATCCCCCTTCCCTCCAAAGAACCGGCTGATCCAGGCTCAATGCCCGGACGAGGGGAGGGCGCGGCATGACATTCAAATCTCTTTTCCTGCTCGGGGCGGCCGCGGCAGTCGCGAGCTGCGGCCAGTCGAACCAAAGCAGCGCCTCGAACGAAGCTGCGGCGAACGCGGCTCAGCCCAAGAAAAAACCGGCATATTGCTTCTTCAAGGAGGCAGAAACGAAGGACTGGGCCGCATCGCGCGACAGGGACGGGAATGTTACCGTCACGGGCAAGGTGTTCCGGTCGGATCCGCGCTACAAGGCGCTGCTCCAGCCGCCGGTGATCAGCGGCAGCAGCGCCGAGATCTCGCCGACGATCACGACCAACGACACAGGCTATGCGGCGCCGGAAAATTGGTGGGACGTCAAGGCCGTGATCCCGGACAGCGCGGCGATCGAGACGGTCGAGGTCAGCTGCGGCGCACGCACTCTTGCCGAGTTCAAGCTTCCGCCGAAAAGCTGATCGGCGCGGCCGTGCACCGCCTCGGCGATCGGCGCGCGAATGCGGGTATCGCGGCATTGCAAAGCTGCCATGGGAAGCGCACCTAGCGTGCCGTGAAGGATAAGCAGCGAGTGGCGAGTCCTGCCCAGGAAGAAGCCTGGACCCAGCCTGAGGCTTACATTGTCGCGCTGGCCAGAAAGCGCGGCTTCCGCCGGGCTCGCGCGGAAAAGGTCCGAACGCAACCGGAATCGCCGAGGCTGCTTTTGTCGACGGTCCCGTTCCTCCTGCTCATTGGCCTCCTCGCGGTGCTGGTCGTCGCGATCGCGGTCACCGCCTTTCCCGGCAGCCAGCCGCAGCCCAGACCACAGCAAGTCGCCGCCAAAGAGCAGGGCGTCGCCGAGCGCGGCTGGTTCCAGGATGCCGAGCGGGAGATGAAGAAGCACTGATGTTGCGCGGGCAGCTCGAACGCCCCATGCAATTGCGATGGGGTCAACAGCAGTCCCGGCATTTTCGAACGCCCTGGTCGTCCTCGATTTCTTCGGGATCGGGGTGTTCGCCGTTTCGGGAGCACTGGTTGCCGCTGAACGCCGGCTCGATTTCGTAACCTTCATCTTCTTTGCAGTCGTAACCGGCGTTGGCGGAGGAACGCTTCGCGACCTCTTGATCGGCGCCCCCGTCTTCTGGATTCACACGAACGCCACGCTCCTCATCTGCATCGGCGCGGCGCTTCTTGTCTGGCTGTTCAGCCATCGCTCGTTTTCCGGCCAGGCACTCTTGTGGTTCGACGCCGCCGGGCTCGCGGCCTATTCGACCTATGGCGCGGCCAAGGCCCTTGGCCACGGTGTCTCTCCGGTGCCATCGTTCGTGATGGGCGTCCTCACCGCCTGTGCAGGCGGGATTATCCGCGACGTGCTCGCGGGCGGGCCCTCGATGCTGCTGCGTCACGAAATCTACATCACGGCTGCCGCTCTTTCGGCAGGGCTGTTCGTTGCGCTCATGCTCGCCGGAGCGCCGATCTGGATCGCCGCCGCCATTGCTGCAGGCTTTGGCTTCGCGCTCCGCGCCGCTGCCATCGCCCGCGGCTGGTCGCTTCCCGCTTATAAGGATTGATGCACTGCAGCATCGGCTGCACAGTCGAGGCATGGACACCGACTTCTACCGCATCCAGCGATTGCCGCCCTACGTCTTCGCCGAGGTGAATGCGATGAAGGCCGCGGCGAGGGGGCGCGGCGAGGACATCGTCGACCTCGGCATGGGCAATCCCGACGGGGCGCCGCCGCGGCACGTCATCGACAAGCTCGCCGAGGTCGCGGCCAGGCCGAACGCGCACCGCTATTCGGCGAGCCGCGGCATCCCGGGACTGAGGAAAGCTCAGGCCGCTTACTACCAGCGGCGTTTCGGCGTGACGGTCGATCCCGAAAAGGAGGTCATCGTCACCCTTGGCTCAAAGGAAGGTCTCGCCAACCTCGCGCAGGCAATCACTGCTCCGGGGGACGTGGTGCTCGCGCCCAACCCATCCTACCCGATCCACACCTTCGGGTTCATCATTGCCGGCGCCGCGATCCGCTCGATCCCGGCAGCGCCCGGCGAGGAGTTCTTCGAGCGGCTGACCAACGCGATGCGCTACACGGTGCCGCGCCCCAAGGTCCTGGTCGTCGGCTATCCCTCGAACCCCACCGCCTATGTCGCCGATCTTCCCTTCTACGAGCGGCTGGTCGCCTTCGCCCGCGAGCATGAGCTGATCGTCATTTCCGACCTTGCCTATGCGGAGATCTACTTCGGCAACACGCCGACGCCCTCGATCCTGCAGGTCGAGGGCGCGAGCGAGGTGGCGGTCGAATTCACCTCGATGTCCAAGACCTACTCGATGGCGGGATGGCGGATCGGCTTTGCCGTCGGCAATGAGCGTCTCATTGCCGCGCTGGCCCGGGTAAAGTCGTACCTCGATTATGGCGCCTTCACGCCGGTCCAGGCCGCAGCCGTCGCGGCGCTCAATGGAGAGCAGGACATCGTCGACTACAACCGCTCGCTCTATCGCAAGCGACGCGACGTCCTGGTCGAAAGCTTCGGCCGCGCCGGGTGGCCCATTCCGGTGCCACAAGCATCGATGTTCGCCTGGGCGCCCATCCCCCAACGCTTCCACGACCTTGGTGCAATGGAATTCTCCAAGCGCCTGCTGACCGAGGCCCACGTCGCTGTCGCGCCCGGCGTCGGCTTCGGGGAGGAAGGTGAGGGCTTCGTGCGAATCGCTCTTGTCGAAAACGAGCAACGACTGCGGCAGGCCGCGCGGGGCGTGAAGAAGATGCTGAGCGCCTGAAAACTGCGATGAGCCGCAGGAACCAAGCGACCGGCCAGGCAATCATCAGGGAAAATCCTGAGCGCTCGTCGAAGCTCATTGTTGTAGCTAATTTTCTGTTAAACAAAGTTAGATTTTAGGAAGTTTTTCAAGTATTTGAATCGTGGTGAGTCGCTGGACGGGGAGACTCTCACGTTCGCTTCTGGAGGTGCGTATGAAACTCGCTCTGAGAACCGCAGTCGCAGCCATCGCAATGTTATCCGCGACCCCGGCATTCGCGGCGCTCACAATCGTTTCGCCGTGCAGCGTCACAACACCCAATCCTGATGCCTCGGC
>JBJMUN010000048.1:0-5881 GCA_045811185.1 Sphingomicrobium sp. | reverse complement strand
GGCTCTCCACCCCGGCCGAAGTGAGGATGGTCAGTCCCTGCTTCTGCAGGCTCTTGGCGAGCTGGGCGCTCACTTCCGCATCCTCGACCGGAACGAGGCGGTCGAGCATTTCGACGACCGTCACCTTCGCGCCGAGGTCGGCGTAGAAGCTTGCGAACTCGATCCCGATCGCGCCCGAGCCGATGACCAGCAGCTCGGTCGGCATCTCGGCCGGGGTCATCGCGTGGCGGTACGTCCAGACCTTCTTGCCGTCCGCCTTCGCGAACGGGAGGTCACGCGCCCGTGCGCCGGTCGCGACGATGATGTGCTTGGCGGCGAGCTCGGTCGTCTTGCCGTCGGCGCCGGCGACGCTGAGCTTGCCCTTGCCGGCAAGCTTCCCCTCGCCCATCACCACGGTGATCTTGTTCTTCTTCATCAGGTGCGTGACGCCCTGATTGAGCTGCTTGGCGACGGCCCGGCTGCGCGCGACGACCTTGGCGAGATCGAACGAAGGCCTCTCGTTGCTGAGGCCGTAGGCATCGGCGTGCTGCATATAGTGGAACACCTCGGCCGTTCGCAGCAGCGCCTTCGTCGGAATGCAGCCCCAGTTGAGGCAGATGCCGCCCAGATTCTCGCGCTCGACGATGGCCGTCTTGAGGCCGAGCTGCGCGGCGCGGATCGCGGCGACGTAGCCGCCAGGGCCTGAACCGAGAACGATGACATCGTAATTGTCAGCCATTGCTTCCACTTTCTTCCGCGAACGCCCGCGGCTTTCCTTGTTCGTCGAGCGCGACGAAGGTGAATTCGCCCTCCGCCACCACCTTCTCCTCGTCCCCGTCCCGTTCACGCGCGATCGCCTCGGCCTTGAGCCTCAGCGAGGTGCGGCCCTGCTTCACAAGATCGACATAGACACTGAGCTCGTCGCCGACCGCCATCGCGCCCGGGAACTTGATTGCGTCGGCTGCGACAAGCAGTGCCTTCCCGCGCGTGCGCCTTGAAACGAAGGAGCCGCAGGCAAGACCCATCTGCCCCATCAGCCAACCGCCGAACACGCCGCCGTACGGGTTCGTGTCGGCGGGCATGGCGGTGACGCGGATCACCGCCTCTCGGTTCAAGCCAGCATCCCCAGTGGCTTCTCCACCAGCCGCTTGAATGCCTGCATCAGCTTCGCGCCGTCGGCGCCGTCGATGGCGCGGTGGTCAAAGCTTCCGGTCGCGCTCATCACGGTCGCGATCTGAAGCGAGTCATTGATGACGTAGGGCCGCTTCTCGCCGGCGCCGATCGCCATGATCATGCCCTGAGGCGGGTTGATGACCGCTTCGAACTGCTTGATTCCGAACATGCCCATGTTCGAGATGGATGCAGTGCCGCCCTGATACTGCTGCGGCTGCAGCTTGCCGTCGCGGGCGAGGCCGGCGAGCGCCTTCATCTCGGCCGAGATTGCGGAGATGCTCTTGGTGTCCGCGGCTGCGATGATCGGCGTGATCAGTCCTGCAGGGATCGACACGGCGACGGAAATGTCGGCGCGGCTGTATTTCAGCATCTGGTCTCCGGCAAAGGCGACATTGCACTCTGGCACCTCGATCAGCGCCAGGGCGAGCGCCTTGATCAGCATGTCGTTGACCGACAGCTTCACGCCGCGGCCTTCGAGACCGGCGTTCAATTCGGTGCGCAGCTGCAACAGCGCGTCGAGCTGGATGTCGACGGTCAGGTAAATATGCGGCACCTGCTGCTTCGCCTCGGTGAGGCGGCGAGCGATGGTCTTGCGAATATTGGAGAGCTTGACCGCTTCGTGCGGGATCGCCTGCTCCATGGGGCCTGGCATTACGAGGTGTGTCGAGGGCGCGGCAGCAGGAGCCGGCGCCGCTCCTGCCTGAGGCGCTGCAGCTGGCGCGCGGCCGGCTGCGGCATCGACATCGGCCCGGATGATGCGGCCTCCAGGACCGCTTCCCTGAAGGTTCGACAGATCGATGTTTTGTGCCTGCGCCAGGCGACGAGCGAGCGGGGATGCCTTGATGCGGCCGCTGTCTGAAGGAGCCGCCGCCGCCGGCTGCGCGGGCGCGGGGGGAGTTTCGACGGGAGCTGCTGGAGGAGGAGCCTTCGGCGTCGCGTCAGCCTTGGGTTCGGGGACTGCCTTGGGAGCAGCAGGGGCCGCCGTATCGGCCTTGGGCGCAGCGCTCGCGGCCTTCGAGGCATCCTCGCCTTCGCCGGCAAGGATCGCGATCGGCGCGCCGACCTTGACGCCTTCGCTGCCTTCGGGGACGAGAATCTTGGCGACGGTTCCTTCGTCGACCGCCTCGAATTCCATTGTGGCCTTGTCGGTCTCGATCTCGGCGAGGATGTCGCCGGACGCGACCTTGTCCCCTTCCTTGACCAGCCATTTGGCGAGCGTGCCCTCCTCCATCGTCGGGGAAAGGGCGGGCATCTTGAGTTCGATGGGCATGCTGTTCTGTCCCGAAAAGGCTCGCGCGGCTCAAAGCCAATGCGGCGGGCGCGGTCAAGTGCGCGGCGGATTACCCGGTCTCGCGACTTGCACTTGGACGCGGTTTAAAGCAGCACTGCACTCCGGCATGGAGGAAATCCGGCGCACCTACCTGGTGGTGGTCGACGACAGCGCGGAGTCGCGCGTCGCGCTGCGCTTCGCTGCGAGGCGTGCCGCCAAGACGAGCGGCAGGATCGAAGTGCTCGGGATCGTCGAGCCGCAGGACTTCGTCCAGTTCGGTGGCGTGCAGGCCGCAATCGAGGAAGAGCAGCGGCACCGCATCGAAGGCGTCGTCAGCGCCGCGATCGGCGAGATCCTCGACGAGTCGGGGATCGATGCCAGCATCATTCTGCGCCAGGGCGAGGTCGTGAAAACGGTTCGCGACTATCTCGCGGGCCGCGACGATGCCGCCGCGCTGGTTCTCGGCGCAGCGCCGAGCGGAAGCCCCGGGCCTCTGGTCGCCAACTTCACTGGCAATGATGCGGGACAACTGCCCTGCCCGGTGATGATCATTCCGGGAAGCCTGACCGACGAGCAGCTGGAGCGGCTGAGCTAAAGCGCGGGGGCCAGAATTTCCGCGAGCCGCATGCAGCCCGCCTCGTCTTCCTCGGTGAACCGCGCCTTCTTCGGGCTGTCGATATCGAGCACCCCGAGCAGCTCGCCGTCGCGGATGATCGGCACCACGATCTCGCTGCTGGAGGCGCTGTCGCAGGCGATGTGGCCGGGAAAGGCGTGGACGTCCTCGACCCGCTGCACCTGCCGCGATGCGGCCGCTGCGCCGCATACGCCCGAACCGAACGGAATACGGATGCAGGCGGGACGGCCCTGAAACGGGCCGAGCACCAGCTCGCCATCGACGTTTCGATAGAAGCCGACCCAGTTGAGATCGGGCAAGGTTTCCCAGATGAGCGCGGACGCATTGGCCATGTTGGCAACTGAGTCCGTCTCGCCGCCGACCAGGCCTTGGAGCGCGCTGGCAAGGTCACGGTAAAGGGTCGGCGTGTCGGCCGCAGCGATCTTGAAATCGTAGGTCAATCGAACGTCACCTTTCCGCGCGTCTGCTTCACTGCGCTGCGCTGCCGCTTCTTTTGTACGCGCTCTGCCTTCGCGGCCCTGCTTGGCCGTGTCGGCTTGCGCTTGCGTTGTACCATATGGGCAGCGGCAATCATCTCCGCCAGCCTGCGCCGCGCGTCGGCGCGATTTGCCTCCTGAGTGCGAAAGCGCCGCGCAGTGATCAGCAATTCGCCTGCGCCGGTGACCCGGCTGCCGGCGATCTGCCTCAGGCGCTGGTAGGCGTCGGGATGGAGGCCGAGCCTGAACAGGTCGACACGAAGCTGGACTGCTGTAGCGACCTTGTTGACGTTCTGGCCGCCGGGCCCGGTGGCGGCGAGGAAGGTTTCGCTGAGCGCGTCCTCGGGCAGTTCGACGTCCTCAGGTCGCATCGCGCCACTCGCCGAAATAATCTGGCAACGGGGCACTGGCATCGATCGTCGGCTTGACTGGCCGCGGAACCACGAGCCGCGAGGCATGGAGCAGCATCGGCCCCCCCGGAACGCCATAGACGCGGTCGCCGACGATTCCCCCGCCGAACGCTTCTCGCGCGTGCGCGCGTATCTGGTGCGTGCGTCCCGTAAGCGGACGAAATTCGACCAGGGTGCGGCCGTCACGGATGAGGATGCGCCGCCAGCGCGTTGTCGCTTCGAGGCCATGGTCATCGGCAACCATCTTCCAGCCCGCAGCGGCACTCGACGTCTTCGCGAGCGGCATCTCGATGACCCCCTCCTCCTCGCTGATCACGGCAGCGACGACCGCAACATAATGTTTCTCGACCGCGCGCGTCTCGAACGCTTGCTGGAAGGTCGAGCGCGCCTTCGCGGTGCGGGCGAACAGCAGGCACCCGCTGGTGTCGGTGTCGAGCCGGTGCATCGGCGTCGGCGGCCGCTTGAACCCGCATGCAATCTCTTCGATTCGAGCCGCAATGGAGTCCCCACCGCGGCGAGGGGCATCGACCGGCAAACCCGCCGGCTTGTCGAGCACGAGCGCCTCGGCGTCGATGAACAGGATGCGTTCCGCAAGGGACATGCCCTGCCCATGCGGCGACCGCGCGCCCGGACGCAAGCGCGGGCGGCGCGAGTTTGTGACTCCTTTGCAACGAATCAAAGGAATTCAGCCTGTTAGAAAATATTAACCTTTTCCCTTCAGACCCCAAATGGTTAATGGACGCTTCAAGGCCGTTAAGGACAATTTACGTCTTCGGCTTCGGACGGGGGGATCATCGATGCGGGTGCTGCTGATTGAGGACGAGCCGACGACGGCCAAGAGCATCGAGCTGATGCTCGGGACGGAAGGCTTCAACGTCTACACGACGGATCTTGGCGAGGAAGGCCTCGATCTCGCGAAGCTCTATGATTACGACATCATCCTTCTCGACCTGAACCTGCCCGACATGCATGGCTACGACGTGCTCAAGAAGGTGCGCACGGCCAAGGTGTCGACGCCTGTCCTGATCCTGTCGGGCATCGGCGAGATGGACTCGAAGGTCCGGGCGCTTGGCTTCGGCGCCGACGATTACGTCACCAAGCCCTTTCACCGCGACGAGCTGGTTGCCCGCATCCACGCCATCGTGCGCCGTTCGAAGGGCCATTCGCAATCAGTCATCCGTACCGGCAAGCTTGCCGTGAACCTCGATGCGAAGACGGTCGAAGTCGACGGCTCGCGCGTGCATCTCACCGGCAAGGAATATGCGATGCTCGAGCTGCTTTCGCTGCGCAAGGGCACCACCCTCACCAAGGAGATGTTCCTCAACCATCTCTATGGCGGCATGGATGAGCCTGAGCTGAAAATCATCGACGTCTTCATTTGCAAGCTGCGCAAGAAACTGGCCGTCGCCTGCAATGGCGAGCATTACATCGAGACGGTCTGGGGCCGCGGTTACGTGCTGCGTGACCCGGATGAGAAAATCGCAGCCTAATCTCTTTTCCGGTGAGTGTGTGCGTGTGAGTAGGGGCGCGGGGATATTTCCCCCGCGCCTTGTTTCTTTTTAGGCGGTCAGCGGTAAGACAGATGCCGATGACGGTCGATATGCCTTCATGCTGAGGCCGCGTGCGTTTCCCGGAGCGATGAAGCAGCCGCTGGTACCGAGCAGCGTTTCGGCCGAGCCCATCAGCAGATAACCATCATCGGCCAGTACCCGCGATAGCCGGTCAAGCACATCTGCCTTTGTCGCGGCATCGAAATACATGAGTACGTTTCGGCAGAATATGATGTCGAAGGGCCCCCGCTCGGCGAACGAATCCAGCAAATTAGAAACTTCGAAGCGCACATAGGCCTGGATCGCCGGGCTTGTGCGCCATGAGCCGCCGTCGCGCTGGAAATAGCCGAGCATGCGGCCGGGAAGCCCGCGCTCAATTTCGGCTTGGC
>JBJMUN010000047.1:0-64195 GCA_045811185.1 Sphingomicrobium sp. | reverse complement strand
CGCGCCGGCGCCGAAGTGGCGCAGGCCCAGTCTATCGCGCGCAGCCTGCCCCTTATGGCCGGCCAGCGCGCCTGGAGAATTTTCAATGTCCATGCGCATGCTAATCGACGCGCGCCACCCGGAGGAGACCCGGGTCGCAGTCGTCAAGGGAAGCCGGATCGAGGAATTTGATTTCGAATCCTCGGAGCACAAACAGCTCAAAGGCAATATCTATCTCGCCAAGGTAACCAGGGTCGAACCGTCGCTTCAGGCGGCGTTCGTCGACTATGGCGGCAATCGCCACGGCTTCCTCGCCTTCAGCGAAATCCATCCCGACTATTACCAGATCCCCAAGGCCGACCGCGACGCGCTGCTGGCCGAGGAGGCCGAGCATGCCGCCGAGGAAGAGCGGCTGCGCGCGGCCGAATATGGCGACGAGGAATATGAAGCCGACGAGGCGGATGACACCGGCGAGGATGCCGGCGACCCCGATTCCGAAACCAATGGCGATGATGAGTCCGTGGTCGGCACCGGTTCGGCCCGTTCGCCGGTCGACGAAAGCGCGGCCGAGGAGCTCAGGAAGAAGCGCCAGGCCCTCCGCCGCCGCTACAAGATCCAGGACGTCATCCAGCGCCGCCAGGTGTTGCTGGTGCAGGTCGTCAAGGAGGAACGCGGCAACAAGGGCGCCGCGCTCACCACCTATCTGTCGCTTGCGGGCCGCTACTGCGTGCTGATGCCGAACACGTCGCACGGCGGTGGCATCAGCCGGAAGATTTCCAACGGTTCTGACCGCAAGCGGCTGAAGTCGATTATCTCCGACCTGAAGCTGCCTTCGACCATGGGGCTGATCGTCCGCACCGCCGGCCTGCAGCGCACCAAGACGGAGATCAAGCGCGACTTCGACTATCTCGCCCGACTGTGGGACGAAATCCGCGAAAAGACGCTAGGGTCCTCCGCGCCGGCACTGATCTATCGTGACAGCGACCTCATCAAGCGCGCCATCCGCGACCTTTATCACCGTGAGATCGACGAAGTCGTGGTCGAAGGCGAAGACGGCTACAAGGCGGCGCGCGGCTTCATGAAGCTGCTGATGCCGAGCCACGTCCGCCGGGTGACGCCCTACAGCGACCCGACCCCGATCTTCCAGCGCTATGGCGTCGAGGATCAGCTGAGCGCCATGTACCATCCGGTGGTCCAGCTGAAGTCCGGCGGCTACCTGGTGATCAACCCGACCGAGGCCCTGGTCTCGATCGACATCAACTCCGGCCGGTCCACCCGCGAACATAATATCGAGCAGACTGCCTACGCCACCAACCTGGAGGCGGCTTCCGAGATTGCCCGCCAGCTGCGGCTGCGTGACATGGCGGGCCTCGTCGTCATCGACTTCATCGACATGGAGCAATCGAGCCATGTCCGCAAAGTCGAGAAGGCGATGAAGGAGGCGCTCAAGAACGACCGCGCCCGCATTCAGGTCGGACGCATTTCCAGTTTTGGCCTGATGGAAATGAGCCGCCAGCGGCTGCGCACCGGCGTGCTCGAAGCGTCGACCAAGGCATGCCCCCATTGCGAGGGCACCGGCCTCATGCGCACCGCTTCCTCAGCAGGGCTCAGTGCGCTCCGGATCATCGAGGACGAGGCGGCGCGCGGCCGCGGCGACAAGATCCTGCTTCGCGCCGGGACCGAGGCAGCCGTCTATGTGCTCAACAAGAAGCGCGGCGAGCTGGCCGAGATCGAAGAGCGCTATGGCGTGACCGTCGAAATTTCCATCGAAGAAATATTCGAGGGTGCTCGCATGACCGTCGAAAGCTCCGGCCCGCGTCCGCAGCCGAAAGAGCGTCCGGTTCAGGCAGTGATTCCCATCGAAGAGGAAGAGGAAGAGGAATATCTTCCCGAAGAGGAAGAGGCCGAGACCGAGGAAGAAGCGCCTCGGGGCGATCGCGAAGATGACAGCGAGGCAGGTACCCGTCGTCGCCGTCGCCGTCGTCGTGGCGGGCGTTCCCGCCGGCGCGAGGGAGAACCCGCCGATGTTTCTGAATCGGCCGAAGATCTGCCCGAGATGGCGGAGCAGGCGGGAGAAGCCGAAGCCCTGGGCGCCGAGGAGGAAGCCGAGGACGCGGCCGCGAGCGGAGAAGCCAAGAAGCCTCGTCGCCGCCGTGGCGGACGAGGCCGTCGCGGTCGCGAGGAAGCCGGCGCCGGTGTAGGGCCCGAAATCGCTCCCGACGAGGCGCCGATGGCCGACCTGCCGATCGCCGAAGAGCCGGCCCCGGCCGAAGTCGAGCCTGAGGCTGAGGCCGAGGTCGAGGAGAAGCCCAAGGAGCGTCGCCGTCCGCGTGCCCGCAAGAAGCTTGAAGATGCAGCCGTGCCGGAGGCAGTGGAGCCTGCGGCCGCGGAGGCAGCGCCGGCGGCACCGGCAGCAGAGGACAAGCCCAAGCCCCGCGCCCGCGCCAAGAAGAAGCCCGAAGATGCCCCGGCCGAGCCCAAGCCGGCGGCTAGGAAGGCTGCAAAGCCGACACCAGAGCCAAGCAACGAGGACGCTCCCGGAGAGCCGCGCCGCGGCTGGTGGCAGCGCACCTTCGGCTAGCTGGAGCAACTGACCGATGAAACCGGCCCGCGCATCGCCTGTGTGGGCCGGTTTTCATTTGCCGTTCAGGCGTTCGATGGAAGAGGGCGGCCAATGACCCGCCTGATCCGGCTATTCATGGTCGCCATCCTGCTGCTTGTTGCCGCCGCCCGTCCGGCGATGGCGCAGTCGATTCTGCGCGACAGCGAGACGGAACTGCTGTTCCATCAATTGAGCGACCCGTTGATCGAGGCCGCCGGGCTGGACCGCAACAGCGTCAGGGTGGTGCTGCTCAACGATCCGGAAATCAATGCGTTCGTCGCACAGGGCCAGGTCGTCTACATCCACAGCGGACTCCTCGCCGCTGCCGACAATGCCAACGAAATCCAGGGCGTCATCGCCCACGAACTGGGCCACGTCGCCGGGGGACATGCGATCCGCAGCGGCGAGGGAATGAAACAGGCGACCGCCATCACCATCCTGAGCCTGGTGTTGGGCGCCGCGGCAATGGCGGTGGGCGCTGGCGATGCCGGCGTAGGCATCGTCGCGGCCGGCCAGCAGGCGGCGCTGGGATCCTTCCTGGCCTTCAGCCGCGCCCAGGAGACGAGCGCCGATCTCGCAGGCGCCTCCTACCTGGCAAAGGCCGGGATCAGCGGCCGGGGCAGCATCGACTTCTTCAAGAAGCTGCAGAACCAGGAGTATCGCCTGGCGATCTACGCCAAGGACAGTTACGACCGCACTCACCCGCTTTCCAGCGAACGCATCCAGGCGCTGAGCCAACTTTACCAAAAGGATCCGGCCTGGAACAAGAAGACCGACCCCGCCCTTGAGGCCCGTTTCCAGCGCGTGAAGGCGAAGCTGATCGGCTTCGTAACGCCGAAGGAAGCGGTCAAATTCTACCCGGAGAGCGACCAGAGCGTGCCGGCGCATTATGCGCGGGCCTACGCCTATCACCTGGGCGCCTATCCTGAGAAAGCCAATGCCGAGGCGGACGCATTGCTCGCAACTGCACCGGACGACCCATTCTTCCTTGAGCTGAAGGGGCAGGTCCTGCTGGAGGGCGGGCACCCCAATGAAGCCATTGCCCCGCTGCGCAAGGCGGTTGCAGGTGCGCCTAACATGCCGATGATCGCGGTGATGCTTGGCCATGCGCTGATCGCGTCGGAAAACAGCAAGAATTTCGCGGAGGCAAAGCAGGTGCTGAAGAACGCGGTCAATCGCGACAATGACAACCCCTTCGCCTGGTATCAGCTCGGCATTGTCTACGACCAGGAGGGCGACCAGCCCCGCGCCGCGCTGGCGACGGCCGAGCGCAGCAACCTGGAAGGCAACAACAAGATAGCGCTCGCCAGCGCGCGGATGGCGATGGCCGGCCTGCCGCAGGGAACACCGGACTATCTTCGCGCGCAGGATATCGCCATGGTCTCCGAAACCGCGCTGAAGAAGGACAAGGGAAAGCGTGAGCGAGAGCAATAGAACGCCGCTCATCGCGGCAATCGCAGGCGGGATCATCGGGGCTGCGTTGACCGCCACGGGCCTGGTGCTGGCCGGACCATCGCTGTTCGGCGAGAAAATGGTGCGCGATGCGCTGATCTCCAATCCCGAGATGATCCTCGACGCCAGCCAGGCGCTGCGCGAGAAACAATATGCCAAGACGCTCGAGCCGCTCCGCGCCTCGATTGAGCGGCCCTTCTATTCGAGCTGGAAAGGCGCGGAAAAGCCCGACGTCACCCTCACCTATTTCTACGATTATGCGTGCGGCTATTGCCGGCAAAGCAATCCGGATATCGAACGGTTGCTCAAGGAGCAGAAAGGGCTGCGCGTCGTCTATCGCGAATTCCCGATCCTCGGTCCGGAGAGCATTGTCGCGGCCCGCCTGAGCCTGGCAGCTTCCAAGGCGGGAAAGTTCGCCGCCTATCATGACGCACTCTATGCAGCCGGCAGGCCGACGCAGGAAACGATTTCGTCGGCGGCCAGGGCGGCGGGCATCGCAGTCGAACCGACCGACGATGCCGCGCAGGAGGCCGAGCTAAAGGCCAATATGAGCCTTGCCAGCCAGCTGGGCGCAACCGGCACGCCATTGTTCGTCGTCGGCAACCGCGTCATCAACGCGGCCGTCGGCTATGATGCGCTCAAAGAAGCCGTTGAGGCGGCGAAGAAGAAAAGCTGAGCGGCCCCATGACCGAAGTCCGCCGCGAACCGATCCTTCGCCTGATGCCCGGGCCCGGCGACATCAACGCCAATGGCCATATTTTCGGTGGCTGGGTCTTGAGCCAGATGGACAAGGCGGCCGGCATTATCGCCCGGCACCGATCGGGCGGGCCGGTCGCGACGATCGCCATCGATCGGATGGAGTTCATCGAACCGATCCATTTGCGCGACCTGATCTCGGTCTATGCGGAGGTCGAAAGCGTTGGCCGCACATCGATGAAAGTCCGCATCGAAGTGATGGCCTGGCGCGATAATGGCGCGGTCCGGGTCAAGGTGACCGAAGGCCTGTTCACCTTTGTCGCGATCGACGACCAGGCTCGTCCGCGGCCGGTTGGCGATGAAAGCCAACCGATCGCCTAGGCTGGATTTTCGGATCGCCCCTTGAATCCCTGGGCGATCACATACCATTCCGACGAATCCTTGCGGCTTGCCGGCGGCTTGGCGTGTTTCACCGTCGTGAAGTGGCGCTTCAGCGCCGCGACCAGATTATTGTCCGCGCCGCCCGCCAGCACCTTGGCCACATAGGCGCCCCCCGGGCGCAGTATCTCGGCCGCGAATTCCATCCCCGCCTCGACCAGCGCCATGGTGCGCAAATGGTCGGTCTGCGGGTGGCCGACGGTGTTGGCCGCCATGTCGGACAGGACCAGGTCGGCATGATCGACCCCCAGCGCCTCCCTGAGCCGCGCCGGCGCTTCGTCGTCCATGAAATCCATCTGGAGGATGGCGACGCCGTCGATGGGGTCGGTCGGCAGCAGGTCGATCCCGGCAATTTTCGCCTGGGGCGAACGGCGGCGCACGACCTGGCTCCAGCCGCCCGGGGTAATGCCGAGATCGACCACCGCCTTGACCCCTTTCAAGAGGCCGAACTTCTCGTCCAGCTCCAGCAGCTTGTAGGCTGCGCGGCTGCGATAGCCCTCCGCCTTGGCTTTGCGGACATAAGGATCGTTGAGTTGCCGCTCGAGCCAGCGGGTCGAGCTTACCTTGCGGCCCTTGGCGGTCTTCAGCCTTTGCTTCGGCCCCTGCCCGCTCCGGCTCACAACTGATATCCGTCTCGCGCCATCAGCGAACGGAGGATGCCCTCGCGAATACCGCGGTCGGCGATGCCGAGCGTTTCGGCCGGCCAGATATCGAGGATCGCCTCCAGGATGGCGCAGCCGGCGACGACCATGTCTGCCCGTTCCGTCCCGATGCAGGGAAGGCCGCGGCGCTGGTCGAAATCCATTTCCGCGATCATGGTCGAAATGCGCCGCATGTCGCCGACCGGCACATGCAGGCCGTCGACCAGTCGGCGGTCATAGGACGGCAGTGCCAGGTGGACGCTGGCCAGGGTTGTCACCGTCCCGCTGGTGCCCAGCAGGCGGATATTCTCCAGCTTGTCGGGCAGCATCTCGACGAAATGGGCAAAGCTGCGCAGCACCCGCTCCCGCATTCGTCCGTAGGCGGCGACGCGCTCGTCGCCCTCGATCGCCTCCCTGCCCTCGCTTTCGGTCAGCGAAACCACGCCCCAGGGCGCCGACCACCAGGCGCGGATCCGTGGCTGCGTTTCGCCCTGCTCGACCAGCACCAGCTCGGTCGAGCCGCCGCCGATATCGAAGATCAGGGCCGGGCCATCGCCGGGCTCGAGCAGCTTGTGGCAGCCGAGCACGGCCAGCCGCGCTTCCTCATGCGGCGAGATGATTTCGAGCGCGATCCCGGTCTCGCGCTTCACCCGCGCGATGAACTCGCGGCCGTTGGCGGCGCGGCGGCACGCCTCGGTCGCAACCGATCTGGCGAGGGTCACATGCCGGCGGCGAAGCTTGTCGGCGCAGATGCTGAGCGCCTCGACCGACCGGTCCATCGACTCCTGGCTGAGGACGCCCCGGACCGTCATGCCGTGGCCAAGCCGGACAATCCGCGAAAAGGCGTCGAGGACAGTGAAGCCGCCCTCGCTCGGGCGCGCAATCAGCAGCCGGCAATTGTTGGTGCCGAGGTCGAGAGCCCCATAGATGTCACGATGATGTCCCCGTCTGGGGATTGGCGGTTCTCCGCCGGCCGGCCCGTCAAACCCTGGGCTCGGTACACTGGCGACCTGCTGCGCCATACTTGCACCCGTTCTATCCTGCACCGCCGGGGGATACCGTCGGCTGACTTGGGTCCAACTTAACCTGAATAAAGGATTCGGCGCAACCGTTCCTCCCGGCGCCTGCCCAGGACGATGGAGGTGTCTGGGATGACAGCGATTTCCGCCCGTCGGCGTTGACACTTGGGGATGGGCTTTCTATCTGCCCGCCCGGCTACAAGTTGCCCGATCGTCTAACGGTAAGACTACGGACTCTGAATCCGTCAATCGTGGTTCGAATCCACGTCGGGCATCCATATTCCCTTTAAATCAGTACCAGCCGGACCAGCCGCGATTGTGCGTCAATGCTGCATCTGCAGGTTCATGACCTCCGGACCAGGCATCATGTTCGCGTTCATATGCGCCATGATCCAGATGGTCCCGATCATCACCAGGAAGACGATCAGCACGCCAAAAGCGAGCGCCAGCACATTGTTGGTATTGTCGGGGCCGCTGGTGATGTGGAGGAAGAAGACCAGGTGAACGCCCATCTGGGCGATGGCCAGGACCACCAGCCCGACGGCCACGCCCGGCCCCCACAGGACTGACGTCGAAGCTACCCAGAACGAGATACCGGTCATTACCAGCGCCAGGGCGAGGCCGATGACATAGGCCATGGTCTCGGTCAGCAAGCTGTCGTGCGGTTGGCCCGGGGCGACGTTGCGAAGCTCGGGTTCGTGCTCGGTCATGGCAATGTCCCGATCAAATAGACGATGGTGAAGATGGCCACCCAGATGATGTCGAGTGCGTGCCAGAACACGCTGAGGCACAGCAGGCGGCGCATGATGTGTTCGCGGAAACCCTTGGTCCAGATCTGCGCCATCATCGTGCCGATCCACAGCAGGCCGCAGGTGACGTGCGCGCCATGGCAACCCACCAAGGTAAAGAAGGATGACAGGAAGGCGCTCCGCTGCGGCCCGGCGCCTTCCGCGATCATCGATGCGAACTCATAAAGCTCGATGAACAGGAACACGACGCCGAGGAGTGCGGTCACCGACAGCCACCCGAGGGTCCACAGCATGTTGCCGCGCTTGGCGACGATCATCGCAAGGCCGCAGGTGAAGCTCGACAGCAGCAGCGCCATCGTCTCGATGGCGACCAGGGTTCGATCGAACAATTCGCCGGAGGTTGGGCCGCCGTCGGTTGCGTGGGCCAAAGACGCATAGGTCGCGAACAGGGCCGAAAACAGCACCATGTCCGACAGCACGAACAGCCAGAAGCCATAGGGGACGACGATGCTCTTGGATTCCGGCCCGCGATGACCGAGGCCGGTGTCCTCGGAACCGCCATGCGTCAGGCCGATCGCCGGTGCTTCTGCGGTCGTCATGTCGATTGGCTCAGCTCGTGGAGATGTTCCATGCGAATGCGGCGCCGCTCACGCGCATTCGCCCTGACCTCCTCGACCGGAATGATATGCTCATGCTCATCCTGCCAGGCGTACCACACGAACACCGCGAAGGCGCCGACGAGACCCAGGATCGCCAACCACCAGATGTGCCAGATGACCGCGAACCCGCACACCGAAGCGAAGAAGGCGCATATGACACCCGTCGGCGTGTCGATCGGCATTTCGATCGGCTGGTAGTCGGGCTCGTCGATCAGCTGGTCCTGCTTGATCGCCGTCTGCTTGCGCGTCCAATAGGCTTCTTCGCCATGGACGTCGGGCAACACCGCGAAATTATAATGGGGAGGCGGCGACAGGGTCAGCCACTCGAGCGTCCGCCCGTCCCAGGGGTCGCCGGTGATGTCGCGCCGCTGCTCGCGCGTCCTGATCGAATAGAGCAGCTGGACGACCGTCAGCACGATCCCCAGGCCGATAACCAGGGCACCGAACAGCGCGACGTTCAGCCAGGGCGCCCAGGTCGGATCGCTGATGTGCTGCATGCGCCGTGTCCCGCCCCAGAAGCCGAGCACGTACAAGGGCATGAAGGCGAGATGGAAACCGATGAACCAGCACCAGAAGATCCACTTGCCGATGCGCTCGTCGAGCGTGAAGCCGAAGGCCTTGGGGAACCAGTAGGTGTAGCCGGCCATCAGCGCGAACACGACGCCGCCGATAATCACCTGGTGGAAGTGCGCGACGAGGAACAGGCTGTTGTGAACGATGAAATCGACCGGCGGGATTGCAAGCAGGACTCCGGTGAGGCCGCCGATCACGAAGGTCAGCATGAACCCGATGAGATAGTGGATCGGCACCGTGAAGCGGACGCGCCCGCCGTACATCGTGAACAGCCAGTTGTAGATCTTCACGCCGGTCGGAATGCCGATGATCATGCTGGCGATACCGAAGACGGCGTTGATGTCCCCGCCCGCGCCCATCGTGAAGAAATGGTGCAGCCAGACGCAATAGGAGACGATGCAGATGACCATCGTCGCAAAGACCATCGATCGGTAACCGAAGAGCGGCTTTCCGGAGAATGTCGCGGCAACTTCCGAATAGATGCCGAAGGCAGGGAGAACGAGGATGTAGACCTCCGGATGCCCCCAGATCCAGATGAGGTTCATGTAGAGCATCGAGTTGCCGCCGCCGTCATTCGTGAAGAAATGGAAGCCGAGGTAGCGGTCGAGCATCAGCTGCGCCAAGGCGACGGTCAGCACCGGGAACGCCGCAAGCATGATGAGGTTGGACGCGAGCGCCGTCCAGCAGAACACGGGCATGCGCAAATAGCTCATGCCGGGCGCTCGGATCTTGAGGATGGTCGTCACGAAATTGACCGCCGTCAGCACCGTTCCGACGCCGGATATCTGCAATGCAACCAGGTAGTAATCGACCCCGACCCCGGGCGAGAACGCCTTCTCGCTGAGCGGCGGGAAGGCGAGCCATCCAGTGCGCGCGAATTCGCCGAGGAACAGGCTGAGATTGACCAGCAGTGCGCCAGAAGCATTCAGCCAGAAGCTGACATTGTTCATCGTCGGGAACGCGACGTCGCGTACGCCGAGCTGCAGTGGAACGACGAAGTTCATGAATCCGATGACGAACGGCATCGCCACGAAGAAGATCATGATCGTCCCGTGCGCGGAGAAGATCTGGTTATAATGCTCCGGCGGCAGGTAGCCCTGCGACTGGCCGACCGCGAGCGACTGCTGCGCGCGCATCATGATTGCGTCGGCAAAGCCGCGTACCAGCATCAAGAGCGCCAGGACGATGTACATGACGCCGATGCGCTTGTGGTCGGTCGACGTGATGTACTCGTTCCAAAGATAGGGCCACCAGCCGTTGCGCCATACCCAGATCGCGAGACTGACCACGGCAATCATTACGACCAGCGAGGTGATCAAGGGGATCGGCTCGTTGAACGGGACCGCGTGCCAGCTTAGTCTGCCGAAAAAGGTCATGCCTTCGATCCCGGGAGTGGCTTGTTATGCTGCTGCGGTGGGACCGGGTTCGGCGGCGCGCGGTTTGCAACAATCGCGTCGAACAGGCCTGGCGCAACCGCGCCGTACGTCATCGGCTTCACGTAGCTGCTCGGCTTCGACAACTCGGCATAGCCGCGGCCATCGAGCGCCTGTCCCTGCCCGCGCGCGCCTTGCGCCCACATTGCGAACTGGTCGCGCGGCAGCGATTGCACCTGGAACTGCATGCCGGGGAAGCCATCGCCGCTGAAATGACCCGAAAGGCCATTGAAGCTTCCTTGCCTGTCCGCCTGCAGGTTGAGGCGGGTGGTCATCCGCGGCATGGCGTAGATCATCGTTCCCATCTGCGGGACCCAGAAGACGTTCCAAACCGTCGCGGAAGTCAGCCGAAAACTGACCGGCGTGCCGGCCGGGACAACCAGCTGGTTGACGGTGGCGATCCCCTGGTCAGGGTAAATGAACAGCCACTTCCAATCGAGCGAGACCACATCGACCTTGAGTGCGGGGACATTCGACTTGAGCGGCTTGCTCGGCTCGAGGTCATGGCTGCCGATCCAGGCAATCCCGGCGAGCAGCATGATGGTTAGTACAGGGATGCCCCAGACGACCATCTCGATCGCGCCCGAATATTCCCAGTCCGGCCGGTAGTCCGCCTTGGTGTTGCCGCGGCGGAACCACCACGCGACGCCGAGGGTGGCGATCATCGTCGGGATGATGATCGCCAGCATGATCGCGGTCGAATTGATGAGGATGGTCTTCTCGGCCGATGCGACTGGACCGACCGGATCGAGGATGCCGCGATTGCAAGCCGTCGTGAGCAGGCAAAGCGACGCGGCAGTGCCAATTGACATCTTGCCGTAGCGGGAACCCCGCACGTCGCGATCGCACCCCAATGAGTTCACCAGCCCCGCCAAATAGAAGCCTGTCGGCTGCCAGACGAACGCCGGACTACCGAAGTTCCATCAACATTGAATCAGGGGTTTTCCCGGTGCTGAATGTCCGGGTGGCCATCTCGATGACAGCCGACGTCTTCACTAAACCCTAGATCTGCAACTGGCTGCCGAGCTCCACCACGCGATTGGTCGGAAGCTTGAAGAATTCCATCGCGCTCTCGCTGCTTTTGAGCATCCACGCGAACAACTTCTCCCGCCACAGCGCCATTCCCGCGTGCCGCTTCGAGGCGATCAGCTTCTGCCGCCCGAGGAAGAAGCTGGTGCTCATCATGTTGAATGGCTCGCCGCAGGTGCTGATGGCGGCAAGATCGCGTGGGATATCGACCTCTTCCATGAAGCCGTAATGGAGGATGACCCGATAGAAGCCGCTGGTGGCGTCGTGGATCTCCACGCGCTTCTCGGGAGCAACTTGAGGCACGTCCTCGACCTTGACGTTGAGGATCAGCACGCGGCCGTGGAGCACCTGGTTGTGCTTGAGATTGTGGAGCAGCGCTGCAGGCACCGTCTCGGCCGAGGTCGACAGGAAGACTGACGTGCCGCGAACGCGATGCACGGATTTCGCCGCGGACTTGATGAAGACCGCGAGCGGCAGGGCGGACTCGGCGAGGCGCTGTCGCATTAGCTGCCGGCCCTTTGCCCAGGTGGTCAGCACGGTGAAGCTGATCGCCGCGACGAGCAGCGGGAACCAGCCGCCGTCCGGGATCTTGGTCATGTTCGAGGCGAAGTAGGCGCCGTCGACGAGCACGAAGAGCGTGGTCGCACCGATGGCGAGGAAGCGGTTCCAGCGCCAGATATGGAGCATCATCACGCCAAGCATGATCGACGTGATCAGCATCGTGCCGGTCACGGCAATCCCGTACGCCGATGCAAGGTTGGTCGACGCGCGGAAGCCGAGGACGAGGATGATGACCATCGCCAGCAAACCCCAGTTGATCGCTGGAATGTAGATTTGGCCCCGCGCCTTTTCGCTGGTGTGCTCGGTGCGCAGCCGCGGCAGGAATCCAAGCTGGATCGCCTGGTGAGTGACGGAGAAGGCGCCGGAGATCACCGCCTGGCTCGCTATGATGGTCGCGAGCGTCGCAAGGAAGACGAGCGGCAGGCGCGCCCATTCAGGTGCGAGGAGGAAGAAGGGGTTGACCGCCGCTTTGGGATTACCGAGCAAAAGCGCACCCTGGCCCATGTAGTTGAGCATGAGGCAGGGATAGACAATCGTCAGCCACGACAGGTTGATCGCCTTGCGGCCGAAGTGGCCCATGTCGGCATAGAGTGCCTCGGCACCGGTGACGCAGAGCACGACCGAACCCAAGGCCAGGAACGCGAGGCCTGGATTGTAGGCGACGAACCGCACTGCCCAGACCGGATTGAGGATCCCGACGATTTCCGGCCGATCCATGATGTTGATGACGCCGAGGAGAGCCAGCACTGCGAAGTAGAGGATCATCACCGGGCCGAAGAGGTTGCCGACGCTTGCCGTTCCACGCCCCTGTACGAGGAACAGGCCGACGAGGATTCCGATCGATATCGGGACGACCACGGGCTGGAGCTGCGCCTGGACGATGGTGAGTCCTTCAACCGCCGACAGCACCGATATCGCCGGAGTGATCATCGCGTCGCCGTAGAACAGGCAGGTCGCCGCGACGCCCAGCATGACGAGCGTCGAGGTCCACTTCTTTCTCGCCTCGAGGTTGCGAGCGATCAGCGCCAGGAGAGCAAGGGACCCGCCCTCGCCGCGATTGTCCGCGCGCATGGCGACGCTCACATATTTCAGCGTCACGATCATCATCAGCGTCCAGAAGATGAGGCTGAGCACGCCGAAGATGTGCAAGGGATCCACCGCAAGCGGATGCGGCCCGAGGAAGCTTTCCTTCATCGTATAGAGGGGCGAGGTACCAATGTCGCCATAGACGACGCCGATGGCGCCGAGCACCAGCGTTGGAAGCGAGTGCTTGTGCGACTCGGTTGTAGAGGCGCCTTCGGCATCGATCGGTTGTACAACTGTGGCCATGGCGGGCGATCTGGGCCTGCCCCACGTAAAGATTCTATGCGGATTTTACGGCTCGGCCGTCAGGAACGGTGTGGAATCGCCAGGCGCGACCTCGACGCGCGCGATGGTGGAGCGCACTTAGCGCGCATGAAACGGCAGCTTTCGACGATCCGCAGCAGAGGACCCATCGGCTATGGCGAAGCGCTGCTGATGGTCGTCGGCTCGACGCTGGTCGGGATGATGATTGCGCCGCGCTGGGGTAATTCGGCGGTCGACCTCATCTATCTGCCGGCGGTGCTCGCGGCGGCGGTCCTCGCGGGGCTTGGCCCGGCGATCCTCGCTGCGATCGCATCGGCGCTTTCGTACAACTATTTCTTCACGCCGCCCTATCACACGCTGAGGATCGAGAGCGCGCCGGACATCGTCACGGTAATCGTGCTGTTCGCGGTGGCCCTCGTCACCAGCCAGCTTGCCGCAGGAGTGCGCAAGCAGGCTCAGATTGCCCGCGCGCATGCGGCGCGAAACGCGACGATCGCGGGCCTTGCGCGGCGCCTCCTCACCTGCACCGGCGAGCAGGAGATCGCGAACGTGTCGACCCGCGAGCTTGCGGGCCTGTTTACGTGCAACGCCGTGCTACTGGCCGGCAGGCCCGAGCCTCGAGCACTCGCGGCCGAGCCCCCTTCGATCCGCCTGACACCGACCGATATCGCGTCGGCAGCAACGGCGATTGCAACGGGCGAGGCCAACGGTCGCGGGATTACGCCGGCGGCAGCGATCGAATGGCAATTCCATCCGGTGCAATCCCAGGCCTCAACGCTGGCGACGCTCGGCCTTGCTCGTGACGACGGGACGCCGCCGGTTGGCGAAGAGCAGCTGCCTTTGCTCAAGAGCCTGATCGACCAGTTAGCATTGGCGCTCGAGCGTGCGCGGCTCGAGCGCGAGGCGCGCGACTTCGCAGCATTGCGCGAGCGCGACAGGGTGCGCTCGGCCTTGCTGGCATCGATCGGGCAGGACATCGAGCCGAGGCTCGCTGCCATCTCGGGCGCGGTCGCCGAGCTGAAGCGGAGCCCGCAGCCGGACAAGTCGATCATGTCGACGATTGGGTCGGAGACGACGAAGCTTCAGCGTTATGTTGCGAACCTGCTCGATCTCGATCCCGCGTCGGACCAGAGGCCGATTGAGGTCGGGAGCGTCAAGATCGACACTTTCCATCGCGCCGTCTGGCGCGATGGCGAGGAAGTGCACCTGACCCCGAAGGAATATGCGCTGCTTGCCGAGCTCGCGAAATATCCAGGCCGGGTGCTGACGCATGCTCACCTCTTAAAGACGGTCTGGGGACCGGCGCAGGAGGCGCAGACCGAGTATCTTCGTGTCGCGGTCCGGGCGCTTCGCCAGAAGCTCGAAATCAACCCTTCAGAGCCGCGCATCATCATCAACGAGCCCGCGGTCGGTTACCGATTGGCCGCGGTCCCCGCTGACAATGCGCTCGAGCGCACCGGCTAGCGAATTAGTGTGCTCCCGCGCGCCTGATGCGCGCCACGATTTCGGCCAGCTTGGGTCGTTGACCCGTCGCAAGCAGGCTCTCGCGGAACAGGCGGCCGAGCAGGACCAGCTGGAGCGCAGCGAACGCTGCAAGCAAGAGACCCGTGCTGACGACTTCCCAGGTCGGAATGCCAAGGCCGAGCCGTGCAAGCACCGCAAAAGGCGTCCAGATCGGGATCCACGTCAGGACTTCGAGCATCACACCGCCGGTTCCTCCGGCGAGGACGGCCTGCATAAGGATCGTGATCGGGAGGATGATCGCCATGATGACGGGCATGAGATAGCCCTGCGCATCGCGCATGGAATCGCTCATGGCGCCGATCGCGAGGAAGAAGACCGAGATCGTCACATAGCCGAGAATGAAGAAGTAGATCATCGCGGCGATCGTTCCGGGCGAGCTCAACGGATCGAGCGCTGGACGGATCATGTCTGCGATGGCGCCCTTCGTCGCGTAGGCCGCGAAGAGACCGCACCCGGTCCAGGCGGCGATCATGAAGATGCCGACGGCGACTGTGCCGAGCAGCTTGCCGTACATCAGTTCCTCGGGGCTGACGCAGGCGAGGACAGTTTCGAGAAGCTTGTTCGAGCGCTCCTCGACCGTGCCCTGAAGCATCCAGCTGCCCGACAGCATCAGGCTCATCATCAGCATGTAGGCGGCCGCGAGCGGGAGGATCGACCGCACGAACATGGATTCGCGGGCGCCTCCGCCTGGGGGTGGAGTCGAGATTGAGAGCGCGGGCGCAATTGTCGCAGCGGCCTCGGCCGAAGAGGGCGATACTCCCTGCGCCGACAGGAAGCGGGTGCGAAGGTCGCGCGTCAGCACGTCCTGGACCGCGACGACGAAGGGGGGCGCAGGCTGGCGGCTCGCCCACAGCCGGACGAGCGGGCTGGCACCGAAGCCTTGCGGAATGAGAAGTGCGTAGTCGACGCGCTTCACATCCTTGTCCTCGGGCTTGAGTAGCGGTTTCAGCGCATTGTCGAGCTCCCCGTCGGGAACGCTTGCAAGCGAGGCGGGCACCGGCACGACCTCGTAATCCGGCTTGGGTGCGTCGAATTCCGGCGTGCCTTTCGGCGCCGCGGCCTTGAGCTTCGCCTGCGCTGAGGAAATTCCTCCCGACGCCACGAACCGCGCGACATCCGCATCCCCGTACCAGCGGTCGTGCCGGGACCAGATCGCATTCGGATCGGCCGTCTCGAGGTGATAGCGCTGGACGTAGCGGGAGAGCTTGATGAGTGCGTCGCGGTTGTGGTCGAGGGCGAAGCGGTCGGCGATCGCGCGAGCCTCGGCGCCCCCCGTCCTGTCGATGATCATCACCCGGTCGGGCTCGTCCTTGTCGATGAAGCGCTGGGCGAGCGGCCCGATGGCGAACGCTATCGGCAGGATCAGCAGAGTCAGCCAGAAGCTGCGCATGCCGAGGATCTGGCGGAACTCGCGGCCGGCGACGATCAGGATGTTCTTCATTGGGTGCTCTCCGCCGAGCCGACGATGTGCACGAAGACATCGTGCAGGCTCGCCTGTTGCTGTTCGAAGCGCCGCAGCGCGAACTGACGGGCGACGCATTGTTCAAGAACGTCGCCCGGAACCACGCCCGCTGCGAGCTGAACGTCGAACCGGCGCCAGCCTTCCTCGGCGGGGCCGCGATCTTCCGCGTTTTCGACGCCGTTCAGCCTAATCGGGTCCTCTTTCGCGACGACCGAGAGGCGGGCGGGAAGCTCGGAACGCGCCTGCTCCAGCGTGCCCTCGAACTTCTTGCGGCCGCGCGCGAGCAGGAGGAGCCGGTCACACAGGCGCTCGGCATGCTGCATCACGTGGGTGGAGAAGACGACCGTCGAACCCGCGGACGAGAGGCGCCGGATCTCATCCTCGAGCAGGCCCTGGTTGACGGGATCGAGGCCGGAGAAGGGCTCGTCGAGAATGAGGAGGCGTGGCCGGTTCACGACCGCCGTCGCGAGCTGCACCTTTTGCGCCATGCCCTTCGAGAGCTTGTCGATGGTGGACTTCGCATTGGCGGAAAGGCCGAAGCGGTCGAGCAGGGCGCTTCCCTCGCGCCGCGCATCGGCGGACCTCATGCCCTTGAGGCGGCCGAAATAAGCAATGGTGTCGAGCGCGGTCATCTGGCGGTAGAGGCCGCGCTCTTCGGGAAGGAAGCCGATCTCAGGCGCATTGGCGCGTCCGGGCGAGCGGCCGAGTACCTCGATCCGCCCTTCGGTTGGGCGGATGATGTCGAGGACCATGCGCAGTGACGTCGTCTTGCCAGCGCCATTGCCGCCAAGGAAGCCGAACACTTCGCCTTCGTCGACAAAAAAGCTGAGCTCGTTGACTGCTGTCGTCTGATCGAATTTCTTGGTTACGCGATCGAGCGTAAGGACCGACACTCGTTACTCCCCTCCGCAACTCCCGCTTTCATCAAAGCGGCACGAATGAGCGGCGTCCAGAATAACTTATCGAACTCCTGGATTATTCGACCGGCGGCGGGATCTTAAAGTCCGACGGCAACGCCCGCATAGACCTTCCGCCTTGCCCCAGGCTCGATGCCGTTCTGGAACACGCGGTTGTAATATTTGCGGTTGGTGAGGTTCGAGATGCCGCCAAGGATGCGCAGGTTATCGGTGAGCTGCCAGTCGGCGGCGAAGTCGAACAAGGTCACTGCCGGAACCTTCGCGGGGATGAAGTTCGCGCTTGCGGGCGTTCCGACCGGCAGGTTTGAATCCTGGAAATACTGGCTGCTCGTGCTGCTTCCGGTGATGCTCGCGTTGAAGCTCGCGTCCTTGCGCAAGGTGATGCCGTATTTGGCCGTGACCTTCGGCGCAAAGGCCGGCCGCTTCCCGACCCTCCCCGCAAGATTGCTGCTGGTGAATTTGGCGTCGAGCAGGCTCACATTGCCGAACGCCGTCAGGTGCAAGCCGTCCTTGCGGCCTGCAAGAACGTCGTAGGAAACCTCGCCCTCGAACCCGCGGTGGCGCGTGTCGCCGCTGTTCTGGAACACGGACTCGGTCGGCGAGACGACGATCGTCTCGATGCGGTTCTTGAAGTCGATCCAGAACAGGCTCGCATCGTAGAACAGCCCCCGAAGCGGAGTGCCATGGACGCCTGCTTCCCACGACAGGGACTTGGAAGGGTCGGGAACGCCGCCCGCGTTCACGTTCGAAAAGGGCGAGGCGACGTCGAAGAACCGCACTGGCCGATAGCCCTGGCTGACGCTGAAATAGGTCTCGTTCTGGTGTCCGAAGTCGAAGCCGGCGCCAAGACCGAACATCGGCACCGTCCGGCTCGCGGTCTGGTGGATGAGCGGCCGCACCAGGTTGGGCGGGCGGACGCTCTCGTCGACACGGATCTTCTCATGCTCGAGACGGAAGGACGGGACGACGTGCCACCGGCCCGGCAGCCGGAATACGTTCTCGGCGAAGATTGCGCCGTAATAGCTGTCGCGCTCCTGATCGAGGCGCGGGGTTCCGCTGTTGGCGCCGCGCGGCGCCGTGATGTTCGTGCTCGTCCACTGTCGGAACGGCGCGTCGTCGTGAAAGAGGACCGTGCCAAGTGTCAGCGCATTGCCCTTCCCCCAGCGCTTGGCGAAACGGACGTCGGCGCCCTGGCTGTGGAAATCCTCGTCGACCAGGGTCGTCGTTGTCGGATGCTGGCCGGCAGCAGCGGAGCGCTGCTCGAGGTCCTGCCACGTCGCCCACAGCCTCGCTTCGACCCGCCAGCCGTCGCCGAGATCGCTTTCGTTGCCGAGCACGAGCGAGGTTCGGCGCACCCAATTGTGGTTGAAGGGCGTCAGCGCCTGGTTGGGATCAGCGACATATTGCGGATAGCTGAGGCGTCCCGGGTCGCCCGAGCTCGAGTCATGGTTGTGAAAGTCGAGGAACCAGGTGCTTGATGAACTCGGACGGTAAGCGAGGTATAAATCGGCCTGCCGAACGCTCGAGGCGTTGTTGTCCCGCTCGCCGTCGCTGGTGGCGTAGCCGATATTGCCGCGCGCGGAGATCTTGCCCACTGAGAACTGGACCGTGTTGTAGGTTGAGAAGAGGCCCTCACTGCCAATAACGTTCTCGCTGTAGCCGCCGAGCGGTTCGTTAGCGCCAGGCCGCTTGGACACGAGGTTCACGGCCGGCGCAGGGTTCGGCCCATAGAGCAGGCTCGAACCGCCGCGGATCAGCTGCACTTCGGACAGCGATTGCGGGAGCGGCATGTAATAGGCCGTCGGAAAGCCGATCCAGTCGGTCGAGATGGGAATGCCGTCCTGGAGGAGCAGGATGAACTCGGCTTCCTGCGGATTGCCGAGCCCGCGGTAGCTCATGTTGAACTGTGTCGCGGCCTGCTGCTCGGAGACGAACAGGCCGGGGGTCCGCGCGAACAGGTGGCGCTGGTTGTTGTCCTGGATGGTGGGAACGAGATCGAGCTTGGTTACGCTCGTCTTCTTGGTGACGGTTATCTTCGTCCCGTCCACCTCCGGCATGATGTGGTCGAGCTTCTCGGGCCTGTTGTCGCGTCGTTCGCCGATGACGACGATGCTCGGCTCGCGCGCCGGCGCCTCTGCGCCATGCGCTGCAGCCGCACAGGCTGACGCAGCCAAGGCCGCGAGCGGTCTCGTCCAATTCTTCACTTTCTTGATGGTCCCCGAGCTCTCGTTCCGCGTCGGAGCGAGTAAGGCTTGCCGCGAAATTTGCCAGACCTTTTCGGCGAAACGATTGGGCTTAGAAGTTCGTCCCGAGCGCGGCGTAGGCATGATAGGCCGTTTGGTGGTCGGCAAAGGTCGGACCGCCCGAGAACAGCAGCGCATAACGGCCGGAAAGCTGGACGATCGCGCCTATGCCGGCACGCGTCTGCGCTGGGCCGCCGGGCGTATCGGATCCCTGCCGGGTGATTTCCGCTCCGAGCGACACCTTCTTCGAAGCATCATGGGTCAAAGCGACGCCGGCCTGCCAATAGTCGCGGTTTCCGGCGCCCGGATTGATCGTGTAGCCGCCGCCGCCGAACAGGCTGGTGCCGCCGGCAAAGTCCAGCTGCGTCCAAAGTGGCAGGAGAAAGCGCGTCCGTTCGCCAGGCGAATGACTGGCAGTAGGGAGGATCGCGCGCGGGAAGACGGCGGCAGAGAAGCCGTGGGCTTCATCATTGAGGAACCGGTACTTGACGGCAAGCTCAAGGTCGCCGCGACCGCTTTGCAAGCCTCCTGATGGCGCGTGGCTGAAGCTCAGCGGAACGGTCGCGGTCAGCTGGACGCCTTCGACGGCGCCATAATTGATGTCTAAGCCCGCACTTCCCTCGACAATGGAATGCCGGCCTTCCGTGGCTCCAAAGGCGTAGATCTCCCAATGCCCCGTGTCGGTCGGCTCGGGATCGTCCGTCAGGTAAGGTGGCCCCGCAAAGGCGGGGCTTGCCGCCCACGCCAGCAGGGGAACGGCCCAGCGGAAATGCGTCATGCTCGCGCTTCGAGCGGCCCGGGATGCCGGCCCGGCCGCTGGGGCAGCAGCAAGATCAGGACCAGGATGACGAGGGCCAGCACCGCCGATGCGAGCGGCCGGCTCATCGCGAGGCCGCCCTTGGCGAGCGGCTTGTCGAGCCAGTCGCCGACCGTGGCGCCGAGCGGGCGCGTCAGGATGAATGCGGCCCAGAACAGGAACACGCGGCTCACCTTCGTCGAGAAATAGAAGATCGCGAGGGTGGCGAGGCCGGCCCCGAACACCAGGGCGCCGCCCGAATAGCCGAGTCCCCAGCCGCCTTCGCTCAAGGGATCGGCGCTCCAGTCGCCAAGCGCGGTCCCGAGCGTTTGCGAGAAGGTGATGGTGATCCAGTAGAATGCCTCCTCCCGCGGGCCGGAGACGGAGTTCACGTCGACTGTGCCGAGCGCCTTGTACCAGGCGAGGAGCGACATGAGGACGAGGGTCAGGAGCAAGAGCGAGCCGCCTGGATAGCCGATCCCGAGCGAGCGGTCGGCGAAATCGGCAAGCGTCGTTCCGCAGGTCGTCGAGGCGACGATGGTCGCCCAGTAAAGCCAGGGGTTGAACCGGCTGGCGCGAATCTGCGCGGCGACGAGAATGACGAGAATCATTCCAAAGAGGCCGGTGCCGATCAGGTAGCCATATGGAACCGGGTGATCGGTGGTCTCGCCAAGCCAGCTCATCGTCACCGTATCGCCGGCTGTTTCTCCAAGCGTCGTCGCAAGGATCTTGATCAGCCAGAAGCCGAGGGTGACCGCGGGGACTTTGCTGGCAACAGCCGGGGAGGAGCCATTCATCTGATTTGAGGGCTTAAGCAAACCCGGGAGCACGCGCTAGCGGCAAGCCGCTCCATCCTCGTTCTCGCCATGACGCTCAATGCACCAGTTGGAATGCTTGCGCGGGGGGCACGACGATGCCGCGATCGCGCCTTCGCGCAATCGCGGCACACTCACACTCTTGCTCTGCCAAGTGAAATGAAGTCCCGGCGATTTAGGGCACGGCACGCCGGGACTTCACCCTTCCGCTATCCCTCTCAGTAACGGAAGGTCACCGACGCACCGATGGTGCGCGGATCTGCGTGCAGGCGGCGAACGGCCGTGCTTCCGGTGAAGACGCCGTTCCTGAGGCCGAGCGAGCCGTCGAGGAACTGGTAGAGGTTCCCCGCCTCGTACTGCTTGTCGAGCAGGTTGTTGGCGAAGAACGAGGCCGACCAGCGGTTGCCCGGACCGTTCAGCGTAAGTCGCGCGCCGAGGAGCGCGTAGCTCGGGATGACGGTTTGCGGGTTCGCGTCGTTCTGCAAGCCGCCGAACTGCTTGGAAACGAACGACAGGTTCGAATTGACGTCCCAGCTATAGCCGCTCGATCCGATCTCCCCTGTCCAGTCGAAGCCGAGACGCCCGCTCCATTTGGGAGCGAAGGTCGCGGCCGTGCCGTTGAGATCCTGCCTCTGGCCGTTGTTCGGCAGCGCTGAGCAGGCGGGTGGAATGACATTGTTGACGGGCTGGCAGCCCGGCAGCCCAGGGGCATTCGGATAGTCGGTGAACTCGGAATCGAGATAGGCGACGCTTGCGAACAGGGACAGGTTTGCAAGCGGCCGCGCAACACCGTCGAACTCGAAACCCTGGTGCCGCAGGTTGCCGGCATTGCGGACCGTGAAGCTGGTGCCATCGAACGCACGGTCCTGGAAGCCCCTGATGTTCATCCGGTACAAGGTGAGGTTGAGGGTCAGTGCGTGGTCGAGCCAGCTCGTCTTTGCGCCAAGCTCCCAATCCTCGGTGGTCTCGCGGCCGAAAACGCGCCGCTCGGGGACGAACAGGGTTGTCGGCGGTGTGGTCGCCGGCACGACCGGGATCGTCGTCAGCGACGGTGAGCCGGCTCCCGAATTATACCCCGCAGACTTGTAGCCGGTCGAATAGCTCAGGAAGAAAAGCTGGTTCTTCGTCGGCTGGTAGTTGAGGCCGAGGCGGTAGGTGAACCGCTGGTCGTCGATGTCGGGCAGAGTCAGCGATTCCGCAGCGCGAACGGACTGCAGGAAGGGGTTCGTGACCTGGCTGTACGACCCGTTCTTCCGGTCCTTCGAGAAGCGTCCGCCCGCCGTGGCAAACAGCGCGTCGGTGAAGTGGAAATTGGCCTGCGCATAGGCGGCATAGCTGTCGACCGTCTGTTGAACGTCCTGCACGGCCGAGTTCAAACCGCCGGTCGGCGCACGCATGGCGTTGCAAATTGCCCTGGCGTTTGGCGGCAGCGGTGCCGGAGCGGGATTGGGAACGAGGATGTTGCAGAATTGCGCGTTCTCGTGGAGCCGCTCGCCCTGGTGGTATTTCTCGTGGAAATAATAGAGGCCGCCGACCATATCGAGCCGGCCATTCAGCCACTGGTCCTTTGGCGAGATGAACTGAAGCTCGTGATTCTGGCTCTTGGAATCGAACACGCCGGTGCGCGACAGGATTGGCGTCGGAGTGAAGATCACGTCACCGTCGAGCTGGTCGTTCTTCCAGTCGCGATAATCGTTGATCAGCCGTAGCGTCGAGCCGCCGCCGATGTCCCACGACAGGGTGCTGTTCACGCCCCACTGCTTGTCATCGAGATCGGCCGTAAGAAACTGGTTGAGGTTGTTGTCGTCAAGATTGGTGTCCGGCGCTCCAAGGATCGCCGACAGGCGTCCGAACTGGAGTGCCGAGACACTCGACCGGTCGAAATCGATGTTCGTCGCGCCGTCGCCCGAGAGCTTCGAATAATCGGCGCGCAAGACCCAGTCGACCGGCCCCGCCTTCGCGCGGAAGCTGCCGCGCAGCACGGTCTCGTCGATGCCGCCGACCTGCTTGTGATCGAGGTTGTTACGCCAATAGCCGCCGAACCACTGCCGCTCGGCAGCGAAACGGAAGGCCGCATTGTCGCTGACCGGTGCATTGACGTAGCCGCTTACCTTGTAGCGGTCGCCGGTTCCGACCTCGCCCGTGACTTCGCCGTTGAAGCCGTTGAAGCGCGGTGCCGCGGTATGGAAGGAAACGGCGCCGACGCTGGCGTTGCGTCCAAACAAGGTGCCTTGCGGACCACGCAGCACCTCGACGCTCTCCATGTCGAGCATCGAGCTGATCGAAGCGCCGGCCCGCGGCACGTAAGCGCCATCGAGAAAGACTGCTACGCTCGGCTCGACGGTCGTGTTGCTGGCAGCGCCAATGCCGCGGATGGCGAGGCGGATGTAGGACGACTGCGCACCCTTCGCGGCCGAGAAGTTCGGGACGACCTTGGCGAGGCCCTCGACGGTGAGGACGTTATTCTTCGCCAGCGTCTGGCCCGAGAATGCCGCGACCGAAATCGGTACCGTCTGAACGTTTTCGGCGCGCTTCTGAGCGGTGATGATGATCTGGGTGTCGTTGCCGCTGTTCGCGGTCGGCGCCTCGTCTTTCACAGGCGGAGCCGGCTGCTCGGCGGCGTTGGCTTGTGCAGCAGCCTGTGAAGATATGGCCAACGCCAAGGACGCAATGCTCGCGCACGCGACATGATGCTTACGGTAAAACACTCTTTTCCCTCCCGAATTTGGGAAGGAGACTTAGAGACATTGAGCGCCGCCTCTTGTCCTCCCGCGTCAGCAACTTTCGCGATTGTGACAAGTGCCAGTCGGCGCGGCGCAGATTGTCGTGTTTGACCCGGCAATCGGAGTTGAAAAATGTCCCCTCGTAGCGATCGAGGAAGCCCGACCACGTTAGGAGCGGGACGAGAGCTCGTCGCCGATCACGATCAATTCCGCGTCCGAGTCTTAGACCCAGTGGAGACTGATCGCGCCGAGGGCGATCGCGGCGATGAAGATCGTTTCGCCAATCATCAGGATGACGGGCTTCCAGCCGACCGCGACAATGTCCTTAACGCTCGTCTTCATGCCCAAAGCCGCAATCGAGGCGACGAGGAAGAAGCGCGACGCGCTGCTGCCTGCGTGACGGACGAAAGTCGGGATGGGCAGCAGGCTGTTGATGACAACGAGCATGGCGAAGGCGGCCGCGAACCAGGGCAGCAACGGCGGCTTCTGCTGGCCTTCAGGCGCGGCACCGCGCGTGGCGAAGCCGACGACGAGGATCACCGGCAGAAGCATCGCGACGCGCGCGAGCTTCACGATGGTCGCAATCTTGCCGGTCTCGACAGAGACGGCGAACCCGGCGCCGATAACCTGCGCAACGTCGTGCACGGTCGCGCCGATGAATATGCCGGCATGGACATGATCGAGGCCGGCGACGCGCGTGATCGCCGGATAGAGCAGCATTGCGATCGTCGAGAGCGTTGAAACGCCGACGACCGTGAAAAGCGTCGCATGTTCCTTCTTCGGGTGGTTCGGCAGCGCTGCCGACAACGCCATTGCTGCCGAGGCTCCGCAAATCGCCGTTGCTCCGCCGGACAAGGTCCCGAAACGCGGATCGAAGCCCATCCATTTCGCAGCGATCGTCGAGATCCCGATCGTCAGGCTGACGGCGGCGAGGACGAGGAGGATCGGGCTCCAGCCGAGCGAAGCGACCTCGCCCAGGGTGACGTTCAACCCGAGGAGGGCAACGCCGAGGCGAAGCACGAACTTCGAGGTGAAGCCGATGCCGGCTCCGAACCTTTCGCGCTTGCCGAGAAAGTTGACGCCGATACCGATGAGCAGTGCGAAGAGCATGATCGGCCCGCCGAGGAAGGTTGCGACGAGGCCGGCGGCGCCGGCGACCAGTATGGATGCAAGAAACCCCGGGCCGACGCCCTTCAGCATCGCCCACGGCCGCACGTTCTGGATGGTCATGCGGGTTCGGCTGCTCCGAGCTCGGTGATGGATCGGCGCGCCGCGATCATGAAGACGACGGCAGCGCCCATGCTTGCGAAAGGCAGCCATTGCATCGCGCCCTGCAATCCGACGCGGTCTGCAAGCCAGCCCGTGACAATGGGTCCGGGCGCAAGGCCGAACGCATTGTTGGCGAGCGTCAGCACGGCAAAGGCGGTGCCGTGGAGCGCTTGTGGCGTAAGCGCCGCAACGATTGCTCCCGCGGGTCCCGCAGTCGCCGCGGCGAGAAGCATGGCGACGCCAAGAAGCATCAACTGCGTTGAGCCGGGCCCGAAAAAGAAGGCGGACGTCAGCATCAGCGCCGAGCCCAGGCAATAGAAGGCACTCAAGAGTGCGCGCTGAGAAGTCGTGGCGACCAGGCGGTCACTGATCATTCCGCATGCGATCATTCCGATCCCGCCGATCGCGAGGAAAATGGCGGCGAGCGACGTCGCCGACTTGAGCGGCAGGTCGTAGTAGCGAACGAAATAGGTGGGGAGCCAAGCGGGCAGCGCGGAAGCGACGAAAAGCTGGAGACCGCTCGCAACATAGACGCAATTCAGTCGGCGCCCCGAGAAGAGCGCCCGGAGGTCGCCTAGCCGCAGCTGCTTCCTGCCCGCGAGCTTGTCGCCTGGCAGGCGCGATTCCCTGACGATCAGGGGATAGGCGATAGCAAGCAGGAGACCTGCACCGCCGATCGCGACGAACGCGGCGCGCCAGCCGTAGGTGGCGGCAACGGCTCCGCCGAGCGCGACCCCCAGCACCTGTCCTGCAAGTCCGCCGGCCATGAACGCGCCCGTCAGGGTCGCCCGCAGCCGCTCCGGGAACACGCTGATGATCACTGCGATGCCGACGCTGCCGTAAGCAGCTTCGCCGACGCCGACGAGCAGTCTCGCGCCAAGCATTTCAGGATAGTTGCGGGCGAGGCCGCACAGCAGCGTCGCGAAGCTCCACAGGACCGCCATTGCGCAGATTGCCTTGACCCGGCCAATGCGATCGGCGGCGAGCGAGATCGGGCAGGTCAGTAGTCCGACGGCGACGGCGACCACGCCCGAGAGCATGCCAAGCTGCCCGTCCGTGAGGCTCCATTCGCTCTTGAGGAGCGGGAACACGGCGCTCAGCACCTGCCGGGCCATATAGTCGGAGATCAAGAGGCCGAACGTCAGCGCGAACACCACCCAGGCGTAAGCGGATATGTCCGGCCTGCTGACCGTTTGCCGGTTCACGCTGCTGCGAGATTCGCGAGGGCGGGCGCGCGCTTGCGGTTCGGAAGCCAGCCGTTCTTTTCGAGCGTCTCGTCGATGCTCGAGTAAAAACTGCCGATCCTGTAGATCGAGCGCGCCTCCTCTGCGGTCGCGATCGGGCGCCAGAGTTCACCGGAGATCTTCACCATTTTCTCGATCTGCTGGACCGAGGTCGCGCGCTCGCCCACGCGGCCGTAGAGATTGTCCTCCTGGCCGACCCGGACGTGCAGGCCCATGGCGATGCCCATGGTGCAGAGCGGATAGACGTGGCGCATCAGGCCCTCGACGGTCAGCACTGCGTTCTGGGGAACACGGTTGATGAATTCCATGAGGTTGCGGGGGTTCGGTCCATCGTGGCCGCCGCCGATCGAGACCCAGTTCAGCACGTAGGGACCCATGTACTGGCCCTGGCGGACGATGCGCTCGACGGTCTCGAGGTCCTTCGTCGAACCGATCATGAAGTGCGGCTGGATGCCTGCTCCGACGAGGCGCTTCAGGTGCTCCTTCACGAAGCCTGGCCCCGACTCGTAATACATCTCTGTATAGGCGTGCTTGTAATCGGGCTCGCCCATGGAGGTACCGGCGGCGTCCTCGTCGGTGATGAGCTCCATCACGTTCATCTGGTTGGTGTTGATCGCGATGGTCACCTGGTCGGGCGCCGGGGTCAGCTCGGCGAGCATGTGGCGGGTATCGTCGCCAAGCCATTTGGCTGATTCGCCCTCGTCCTTCGGGGCGAAGCTGATCGAGCCGCCGACCTGCAGGATCATCTTGGGCACGGCTGTGCGCAGGCGGTCCAGCATCTCGTTGAACATCTCCAGACGCTTCGAGCCCTTGCCGTCCGGTTCGCGGACGTGGACGTGAAGAACCGTCGCGCCGGCGTTGTAGCAATCGACCGCCTTCTGGACCTGGTCGTGCATCGAGACCGCGATGTCGTCGGAATCGCGCGGCAGGAAGCTCGGCGCATAAGGCGCTACCTGGATAACCAGGGGGTCCTGGTTCTCGGGCAGCAGGCTATCGTCCATGAACTGCATGGTTCTTCTCCGTCAGTAAGGCTTGTCGCCGATGATGCCCGCGCGTTCCATTTTCCGGACCGCGGGCCAGTAATCCATGACCGCGTAATGCTGGGTGCAGCGGTTATCCCAGATCGCCACGCTGTTCGGGCGCCACCGCCAGCGCACCTGATATTCAGGAATAGCGGCGCGTGCGATCAGGTAGTTGAGTAGGTTCGATCCGCCCGGAGCATAGTCCTGGCCGTAGCGAACGTTCTCGGCAGTGTGGAAATTGGTGAAGTGCGTCGCGAAGCTGTTGACGAACAGCACCCGCTCGTCTGTTTCCGGATGCCTGCGAACGACCGGATGCTCGGCGTCCGGAAACCGCGCTTTCAGCCCGTGCCGCTTCTCGATCGGCATGCGCGCGCCGAAGCTCGCCTCGATCGAATGCCGCGCATAGAGCGTGTCGATGGTGTCCTTGATATGCTCGGGCAGATCCTCGTACGCGCGGCTCATGTTCGCCCACACCGTGTCGCCGCCGACCGGCGGGCACTCGACGCAGCGGAGGACGGCTCCCATCGGCGGCGCGTTTCGCCACGTTGCGTCGCAGTGCCAGGCGTTCTCGTAATGGTCGGGCGGTGAATCGAGGTCCTTGTAGATGCACACGAGGCCCGGATGATCGGGATCGGCTCCGGCAACCGGATGATCCTCGAGATCGCCGAAGCGCCTCGCGAAGGCGACATGCTCGCTCTTGCTGATCTGCTGGTCGCGCAGGAACAGGACCTTGTGTTCGAGGAGCGCCTCGCGGATTTCGCCGAACAGATCGTCGTTGCTGATCGCTTCGGCGAGGCTGATCCCGGAGAGCTCCGCGCCGATGTGAGCCGTAAGCTTCTCGACGCGCATCAGATCACGAAGATCGAGGAGCCGGTGGTCTTGCCGGCCTCGATGTCCCTGTGCGCCTGAACGGCGTCGTCGAGCTCGTACCGCTGGTTGATCTCGATCCTGATCCGGCCGCTCGCGACATGATCGAAGAGCGCGCCTGCGAGCTCGGCCTTCTCTTGAGGATCCGCGATGTAGTCGGCGAGCGCGGGCCGCGTGAAATAGACCGAGCCCTGCATCGCCAGCTTCAGTGCATCGATCGGGGGGAATGGACCGGATGCGGTGCCGCAACCGACGAGCACTCCGCGCCGCTTCAGCGACTTGAGCGAGGCCTCGAACGTATCCTTGCCGACGGTATCGTAGACTGTCGCCACGCCTTCGCCGCTCGTGAGCTCACGAACGCGCTCGGCCACGTCTTCCCGGCGATAGAAAATGATCTCGTCGCAGCCGTGCGCCTTGGCGGCCGCAGCCTTTTCGAGCGTCGAGACGGTACCGATCACGCGCAGTCCGAGCAGCTTTGCCCACTGCACGGCGATGAGGCCGACGCCGCCCGCAGCCGCGTGGATCAGGATCGTGTCGCCCGCCTTCATCCACGGGTTTGTCTTGGTCAGCCAGTAGGCGGCGCTGAGCCCGCGCATCGTCATTGCGGCCGCCGTCTGGTGATCGATGTCGACCGGAAGCTTGATAAGTGAGCTCGCGCCCATGACCCGCTCCGTCGAATAGGCGCCGAGCGGGCTGCCGGTGTAGGTGACGCGGTCGCCGACCTTGTAGCCATTGGTATCAGCGCCGACAGCTTCGACGACGCCCGACGCCTCGACCCCGATCCCGTTGGGCAAGGGCACTGGATAATAGCCTTGCCGGAAGTAGGTATCGGCGAAGTTCAGGCCGACGGCGACGTGGCGGATGCGCACTTCGCCCGCTCCGGGAGCACCGACCGGCTGATCTTCGACCCGAAGCACTTCCGGACCGCCGGCTTCATAAAAACGAACGATTTTTGCCAAGGGAAGTCCCCGATTGAATTCGCTTCGCCGACTATCACTTGTGCAAAAGCTCGATTATCGAGATCGCGACAATCGCTGGTCACTTGATGACAACTGTGAGAGCGGGATGGAACTGGTTCGGGCGGCGGCACTGACTGGCTATTTCGAAGTGGCCCAAAGCCTGGGCCTCGATGTTACGCCATTGCTTCGCAAGTCGGGACTTACGCGAGCGATGATCAGCAACCCGGAACACATGCTTCCGGCTCCGCCCGTGATCGACCTTCTGGAAAACAGTGCCCGGGAATCCGGGTGCGAAACCTTTGGGCTGCGCATGGCCAAGTGCCGCAAGCTTTCCGACATCGGGATGCTGAGCTTGCTGATCGTCCATCAGCCGACATTGAGGGAAGCGATCGGGATCGTCGCCGAATATCGCAACCGCATCAATTCGACGCTCACGCTGCAGCTCGAAGACCATGGCGAGATCTTTTTCCTGCGCGAGCAAATCGCGGTCGGCTCGCAGCGTGCCATTCGGCAAGTGAGCGATGTCGCTCTTGGCGTGCTTTACAAGATGTGCCGGTCGATCATGCCCGAGAGCTGGCGGCCGCAATGCGTTTGCTTCAGCTACGAGCGCCCCGCGGCGTCGGACCGAGCCCTATATGACCGACTGTTCGATTGCCCGATGCAGTTCGGATCGGATTTCGACGGGATCGTTATCGACCAGGCCGATCTGGATCGGCCGCTTCCAGGCGCAGACCTTGCGCTCAGCAGGCATGCGCGCGAGCTCGTGAGCGCGGTGATAAGTCCCGCCCGGCGCAGTGTTTCGGAAGAAGTCGAGCAATCGATCCGTCTCCTCATGCCCTCAGGCCGCGCGACGATTGGGGAAGTAGCGCATTCGCTGGGAACGAACGTTCGAACCCTCCAGCGGCGGCTGGAGGACGAAAGCAATAGCTTTAGCGAACTTCTCGATCGGGTCCGGACGCAGCAGGTCAGCCAGCACTTCGCGAACCGCCAGCTCCGGCTGACGGACGTGGCGCATTTGCTCGGTTATGCGGGCCTTGCCTCGTTCAGCGCATGGCACCGCACGCGCTTCAACATGACGCCGAGCGAAGGACGCCGCACTCTCCAACAGGCACGCGTTCGCTAGACTGGCGCCTGGAGGATCCCCCGATCTTCGCGAGCGTCGGTGTTGAGCGCATCAAGGCGAAAATATCCAGCCCACCATTTGCCGGCTGATGCGTGAGTTCTCCGTTTTTTCTGGTCGTCCGCAAACAAGCGGAGGCGATAGCACTGCCCGCCGAATATGAAGGCTGCGCTTCGAATCGAGGCTCGTTTTGAGCGACACAACGGCACTTCGAGCCCTCCGCGAGCGTTGTATGGCTATTGCTGAAAGGTTTTCGTGACCTCCGAACCCATCATTGCAGTGGGACTGCTCACTCAAAAAGACGTCCAGCTGCTTGGCCCGACATTCGATCGGCTGTGGCCCATTGACGAGGCGCCATGCTTCCTCGACCTGCTCGACGCGATCGATGATGCCGATAAGAAGCTGACTATGCCTGTTCCAAGCGAACCGCAGCGCTGACCCATGCCAGCATTTCCGGCTTGTTAGTCCGCCAAGTCCTTAGCAGCGAGTTCGGCAACCAGACGTTTTCCTTGCCAAACTTCGAAACTTAGCGCGCCATGTTCGAGCGCCTGCGCTTCGGCCACAGCTTCTTGGTCTGTGTCCGCCTCGATCCAGTTGGCCAGACTGATCTGGCCGCGATCATCGAGGCAGTAAAGCCTGTAGGTCGGCATCTCGTCGCCTCTTCAGTCGGTCGCGCTTGATCATAGGACAGAACGGGCCCGAAACATCAATGGGGTAAAGCCTCCATGAGTGCTTGCGTGCGCAGCATCGCTCCGAAGTATCCCACTTGCCGGGCGTACGGCGGCCAGCCTTTCAGATCCGGTTATGCCTCATCGCTCTCGGCAATGAGTTGGTCTAGGCGCGCAATCCGGGCACGGACATTGTCAGCCCTGTCAGGGGTCACTTCCCGCTCAACCCCGCGTCGCTTGTCGTCGGCACGATGGGTCTGGCGGTCAGCCTCGTATGCATCGAGCAGGGTCTGCAGTCTCGCCCGCTCCGCCAGCAATTGCAGCTTGTCCATCGCCTGCCTCCCCTAAACTGCGTTCAGCAGCCGATCGAATTCCCCGCGAGTGCCACGCCGGAACAGGGCGACCTCAATCGTGGCTTTCACCATCGAGCTCGTCGAGGATGCGCTCAGTCTCCGCAATCAGCCGAAGCCGCTCCTTTTCGTGGATGCCGGCGCTTGCCATGCCACCTGCCAGCACCGATGCGGCCTCTTCCGTCGAGATTTGTCGCATTCGCCGGTCGATGACCTTCAGCCTCGCAAGGATGCTCTCGTCATTCATGATGAACTCCGTCTCGCTCTGCGACACTGGGGAGCGGGGCGCCGGCCGATCATAGGTCGTCGGAAGGATAGCGCCCGGTACCGGTGTGTTACGCTTGATGAACGCCTCGGCCTCTCGCATCGAGGCGAATGAGTGCGTTGTCGCTTCGGACAGGTGATGAGTGAGGGTTACGACATAAGGCAGATCCGCTGCCGGCACGCGCATCACGCGGCCGGCTGTCGAGCTCATGTGGCCACCTTCGTCGCCGCTGCCGTGCAGCTTCATCTCGGCTTCCTCGGCGGCCGAGCGAAAGACGGTGAAACTCGTGTCCTTAGAATTTCCGGAATTCTGCATGATGTTTCTCCCAACCTCATCAGGCACCGTGCAGCTTGATGCTTCGCTTGACTGCCGCGTCGAGAGCTTCCTCCTCGGCAGTTTTGGCCTCGACGCGCGCCCGAACGTGGCGCTCCATGCGTTCACCGCGATCCTGCTCGCTTTCGAGCCGGCGCTCCTTGGGCATACCGCTAGGCCTCCCGCGTCATTTGTTTGAGCAAGGATTCGACCTGCTCAAGGCCTTGGTCACTCTCGATCGCGAGCTGCAGCGGCTGTGCTTCGAGGAGCGCGTGGCGGGTGTTGAGGAAAGCGATCACCGGGCCGGGCTCGCCGAAATGTCGCCACGCCGAAGTAAGGACCTCGGCCTGCCTGCGTGACTGCTCGGGCGTAGGCAGCGGACGCCTGCTGTGCCTTCGGAATGTCATGCTACGGCGAGGAGTCGGCTTCGCTTCCGGCTCTTCGGGACCTCGCGGCGCGCTCATTCGGCGGACCCCAGTAGGACCGCGCGGGTTCGCAGGGTCTGCTCGGCATGCTCGCGCGCGAACTGATCGTGCACGCGTCTTTCCCGGGGTGTCATCGAGCGCTCGGCACTCGTGGCTTGTTGCCTGGCTGGTCGTGAAACCGAGTCCATGATGGTCTCCCAATGCTGTAAGCGGGAGCGCCTCATGTCTCTCAGCCGCTGGCGCCTACGAGTCTGTCAGCCAGCGATATTGCTGATATGGGAACTCGAGAGGCCGATTACCAGCGGCTGATGGCATTCAGGAAAACGCGAAGCCCAAAGCGGATCAGATGACAATCGCGGTGAGCAGGAGCCGCGAACCGCCGTGCAGCGCTCATCAAGGCTTGAGAACAGCGGGGATCAGGCAGCGCGACGAAGTCCGACCGGCTTTGCGCCCGAGCCACGTCGGAACATCAGGCACTCGACAGGGAGCGGAAAGTCAGGAGCTTATCGGTTTCAGCCAATAGCCGACGAGAGCGGAGAATGAATTCGTCGCTATCGCAAATGCGCTTGCCGACCGCGTCGATCGGACACTGGACTTCCTCATTGGAGGTACGCGCGTTCGAGCGTGCGTTTTGATCATGATGGGGGGAAGTTATGGCTGTGCTCCGCTCTTAGCGGGAGCACTAACCGGTCTCTCAGTCGCTGACGGTGCTAGCTGCCAAAGCCTGCGATGTGCAAGGTCCTAGCACAGCGACACGTTCGTAATCTGATCTGCATTAGTGAATGGATGCATATGCGCGTTTCATGACCACTTTTCTCACCCGATTACCTGATATGTTGCGCCAGGAACGAGGCGGAGGTGACATGTTAACCCGATGAGGCGGCAGTTGGCGGCGGACCGTCCGGATGAAGTCGCCAGCGAAGCATCGAGGGCTTATAGGAGAACAGTCGAGCTGAGATGTCAGGGGTCGCCGAAATCATTGCGATCAATAGGAAGAGGCGTCGCGTTACCGAAGCGCAGCGCCTGCTGAGCTAACGGTACGGTCATTTGATGAAAAGGGGATGTCGCCGTGAGTGCGGAGAATTGGCACGAGGAGCGAGATCGGCTTGTTGAACTCCTCCAAGCCATCGAGTCGGGGAAGGTGACGCACATTGACGAGAAGGATCTGCGCCAGCTGCAGCCGACCAATCCGGAAAATATTGCCCTGCTCAAGGAGCGCCTGGCGAAACTGAACGCACGCCTCAGCGACAAGGGCTAGGATGCGGCTTTCGTCTCTCAGCCGCCGAGCGCCTGAAGCTGCTCGGCGATAGGCGCGAGAATAAGGAATAGCTTCGAGTTTATCTCTGTTTATCGCAAACCACGCCACATATGTGTGGTTGGTTCAGCACGACAATGTTATAGTTCTGCCATTGCCGACCGCGTTAGCCGAGGGCGTTGGCGACTGAGAGAGAATCCGAGCTCCCGCCCCCAGCTACGCGGGAGACTCTCTTGGACGCGCCTCAGGAAACGCTTCAGCTCTTGGCGCGCAAGCTCAACTTGCATCATTGCCTATCCGATGGTGATCAACAGGCCATCCTCGCACTGCAGCACAAAATCCGCCGCCTCGAAGCGCAATCCTACCTTTTACGTGAAGGAGACCGCCCCGATCGTTGTGCGGTGCTGCTCGAGGGCTATGCATTCCGGCACAAGCTGACTGGCGATGGTTCGCGCCAGATCCTTGCTATCAACATACCTGGCGAAGCTCTCGACTTTCAGAATCTGTTTCTCGAAGAAGCCGACCACAACGTGCAGATGCTCAGCCGTGGCGTTGTTGCAGAGGTGCCGAGGGGCGCGATCGAGGCGCTCGTCGATGCGCATCCCGTAGTCGGAAGGGCGATCCTGGTCACGACGCTGGTCGAAGCTTCGATTTTCCGCGAATGGGTCGTGAACATCGGGCAGCGCAATGCGCGCAGCCGCATCGCGCATCTCCTGTGCGAGTTTGCTTATCGTCTGAACGCGCAAAATCTAAGCGGCGATGGTGCCTGTGAGTTGCCGATCACGCAGGAGCAACTCGCCGATGCAACTGGCCTGACCGCGGTTCATGTCAATCGCGTGCTGCAGGCCTTGCAGCGGGAGGGCCTGATCGCGCGGGATCGGCGAATGGTCCGGTTTCCAAGCTGGCAGCGGATGCAGGACGTGGCTGATTTCAATCCGCGCTATCTCCACACACGCGAACTCGCGGAATAGGCGCTAATCACGCAGGTCATTGCTGGATATTGCCGGCCATGAGTGCCGGCTTCGGCGCGCTGCCTGGCTGCACCGTTTAGACGTTGGATGGTTACCAGAGCGGATTTGGCGGCCGATGCTTTTCCCGTGTCACCGCGCCGGAGATTACATAGCCCTTCAGTTTCTGGCGTATGCGCCCCGCGCCTTCGCTGCTCATGCAGACGAGCCGCACGCCGCCGCTCGATAGCGGCTCGATCGCTGACACGCCGACGTTCTCGGAAAGGCAGCGGATTACGACCACGCCTTCATCGAGATTCAGATGAACGACGCGGCTCACGTCGCGTCCTTTTCCGTGCAGCCCGGTTCCCCGATCCTGCCTGCCGACTGTGTGAGGTCAAGCCTTCGCGCTTGCTCGTCGAAATGATCTGCAAGCGCGTTCATGGAAGTGGTCCCAGCTTGCGTTCGCGCTCCCGCCGCAAGGCGACGGCAGGCAGCAGCCTGATCGCGCAGGCCTCGAGGTCCATCCGGATTCTCCGGAAAGATTTCCGTTCGTGGTGGGACGTCCAAGTGGTTCGCTCCGGTCTGGTAAGCGGGAGCGCACGCGAGTCTCTCAGCCGCGCAGGTGCCTACTCTTGGATTGCTGCGCGATGCCTTCGTGTAACAGCTTGTACAGAGATAAGCGAACTGAAGTTTAGCCGAGCACTTCCAGTGCGGCGGCATATGCCACCTGATCGAATGATCGATGCGAACGTTCGGATTGGCGCCGGTCGGCGCCAGGAGGCGCGGAATTCAGCTTCGGCTTGGTTTTAAATATGCTCTTCATTTGAAATGGGGGCTGTCGCCGCTTTCCTTTTTTGATCTTCGATGCGCAGCTGTTCGCCGCGCTGTGCCTTGTCCGCGAGAGCCGACCAGGCGGCTTCGGACCGGCGGCAACGCTCGCGCACATGGGCGAGTGTTGCCGCTTCCGCCTCGACCCGCGCCTGTTCGGCACGGGCGAGGAAGAATTGCAGGTTTGAACTGCGGACGATCGGTCCGGCCAAGCTACTCGGCCTGCTGGTCGCTTGTCGGCTCGCCCTGTTGCTCGTCATTCGCGGGCTGAGCTGCGCTCGCCTCCGGCTGAGTGGCTTCCTCGGCGTCCTTGAGGTTCACCGCGCTCATTTTTCCGCGGTTGTCCTGCTGGAGGTCATAGCTGACGCGCTGGTTTTCGCGCAGGCTGCGCATACCGGCGCGTTCGACGGCGGTCATGTGGACAAAGGCGTCGTTTCCACCGCCATCGGGGGCGATGAATCCGTAACCTTTGGTCTCATTGAAGAATTTTACCGTTCCGGTGGTCATATTGATTTTCCTTCTATGGCAGGCCGGTTGGGCCCGCTTCTGCTAGGAGCGAAAAGAGAAGGAAAAGGAGCCGCAAAGCGCCTATAGACCGTCAGTTTGCGACTAGTAGCGGCGTACTACGTAGGCGCTCGGGTGAACAATTGTAAGTCACTGTTAAAAATAATCCTCCGTTTAGGTAAAATGGATGTCCTGTGGTAAGGTCATCCATCGCGTGAATTTATTTCCGTAGGCCCGCGCGGCTGAGAGACCGACCGTGCTCCCGCTTACGAAGAACGGGAGTACTTCGTGGACCTCAACTATCTCTATCAGAGGCATCAGATCTCGCTATTCATGGCGGAGCACGGATCTTCCGACGAGGTTCGCCGCGTTCATTGCGAATTCGTCGAACTATATGCAGCGCAAATCGCACAAGCGAGGCCCCCTCGCACGCCGCAGCTCGCGGCCTGATGCAACAGCCCCCGCGCTCAGATACGGCTGATGAGCTCCGCGAGCAGGCCGCGTCGTGCCGAAAACTCGCCGGTCGCGCCCGAACCACTGGTGGCGCTTCCGCCCTCAAGACGGTTGCAGAGCAGTTCGATGATGATGCGCGCCGCATCGATCCATTAAGCGAAAGGCGATGAGCGTCATGACCGGAAGCAACAATGATGCCGTTCCGCAGTCAGAGCTCGACCGTTATGGAATAGAGCGCGTGCCAGCCGATGCATTCTTGTGGGGCGGATACCGTTACTCCAACGCGCGCGATGCGCTTGCTGCCGCGAAGCGGAACGCCAGATGAGCTCGTCCAGGCGAAAGCCCGAGGATTCGGCTGAGGGTTGCCGCGCTCTTGCTGCATCCGATCGCGAACGCGCGTCGTCGACAATCAACACTCATGTGCGTGCGACGTTCGAACGCAGCGCCGAGGCATGGAACGCCAGAGCCAGTTTGCTTGATCGCCTGGAAACAAGCTTCGATGCACGCGCCGCAAAACTGCATCGAGCGACGAACGGGCGCCGGGCAATGGGGGGAGGGCAGAATGGCTAAAGGACAGAAGCGCTCGAACAAGGAAACGCGCAAACCCAAGGCGAAAGCGCCGAAGAAAACGAATGCTTCTGAAGCATCCAAGAAGACGATTGGGATTCGCAGCTCATGAAAATTGAAGGAACCGTCCGGTCCAACCTCATTTCAACCCTCACGAGCGTGCGTCGCTGGCACGGGCGTCCGGTCCATAAGGACACGCTCACTTACTGGCATGCCGTTCTCGACCATGGGCGGCGCTCCCTCGGTGAGCCTGTCGCGGAGTTGGTCGCCGAGCTTGAGGGCGAGCTGGCGAGGGTCGGGAAACTTCGGGCAACGACCTCGCGCCGAGCCGATTAGGATATCTTTTCGTCTCGCACATGCCTAACAACCATTAGCTATCAGCCGCTATCGACGGTCTCAGGCGCGCTCCGCGCTCTCTCCCTCCGTAACGCCAGCTAGCCACGAGCTGTCCGCTGAGGGGCATCTCAGCGAAGGAGCGAGAGGAGGCCTATGGCCAAGGAAGAGCTACTCACGATCGAAGGTGTTGTTGACGAGATATTGCCTGATGGGCGGTTCCGCGTCCTACTCGACAACGACTGCCGGATCATCGCCTACACGGCAGGCAAGATGCGCCGTTATCGCATTCGGTCGATCGTCGGCGACCGCGTCCACGTGGAAATGACGCCCTACGATCTTTCCAAGGGCAGGATCGTCTTTCGCGAGAAGGTCGCGGGGCACTCTTCGGGACCGAGGCGAGGCTTCCGGCGGTGAACAAGTCGATCCGCACTAACGTGCGGCATGCGGAAATAGGTCGCGTGCCCGATTTCGCGGGACGGTCAAAATTCTGGGCCGAAGTCCGGACGCTCGCGAACGAGCACCTCGCCGCGGAGGCGGATCAAGGCCGCCCGTCGATCGGCGACCCACGTGCTCAACGACAAGCAGCAGTGATCGTCCTGTGTTTCGCCCTGTCGTACGGCGCGCTGCTCTGCGCCACGAGTCTCACTGCCGTCGTGCTTGCAGCTGTCTGCTGCGCTGTCGCTGCGGCGGCCGTTGGCTTGGGTGTCTTCCACGATGCTAATCACGGCACGCTTTTTCGACGGCCCGCCGCCAACCTTCTAGCCGCCAGAATATGTTCAGTGCTGCTTGGGCCATCCCGGCATTTCTGGGTGCGCAAGCATAGCCATCACCATCGCCACCCGAACGTCTTCGGCTGGGATGACGATCTGGAGACGCGCGGTGTTCTTCGACTCTCCCCCGCGTGCGCCTGGGAACCTCGCTTCAGGCGCCAGGAGTTCAAGGCGCTCCTCTATTATGGCCTGAACACGATCGAATGGTTATTCTGGAAGGACTTCAGGTCCCTCGCATGCGGCCGTCTGAACAAGTGGCACTCGCTGGAAATGGGCAGGCGGGCACGCGTCGAATTCCTTGCCTGCAAAGGTCTTTATCTGCTGCTTTTTGTCCTGCCACCATTCTTCGTGCTGCCGCCGATTTGGGCAGTCATAGCATTTGGATTATTCCACCTCATCTTCAGCTGGGTGCTCGCCGCCGTCTTCCAGATTGCGCACCTCACACCTGGCATGGAATTCGACGGCGTTCGCTCGGAAGACGATTGGGCAACACACCAGATCCGCACGACTGCCAATTTCGCCACGCGCTCGCGGCTCACCACCTGGTTTACCGGCGGATTGAATCACCAGATCGAGCATCATCTGTTTCCGAACGTAGTACATACCCATTACGCAGGGCTTCGGCCGATTGTCCGCGCCGCCGCCGAGCGCCACGGGCTTCGATGTCACGATTTGGGCAATTTCTCGTCCGCTCTCAAACAGCATTTCGCGCTCCTCAAAGCCCTTGGAGCAGACGTTCGAGCGACGCCGGCCGGTTCGGCCGCCTTCTGACTTCGCTCGAGCTGCGGAGGTAACAACCGACGGCGAAGCGTGGTACGTGTTTCCATCCGGCACCGCGATTTGGAGGTGAGAATGGACCCGAGGAATTCGCGCGGCCAATATAGAACCCAGCCTACAGGGGACCATACGCCGATGGTCTATGTAAGGGGCGCCGGTACGCCTAGCTACGTCACCGAAGCGGTTTACCGGGCTCAAGGCCATAAACCTGCTTTTGAGGATCTTCCTACCGAAGACGAGTACGACGCAAATGGCCCAACGGCCGGCGGGGGCTGAGCTAGGCGACAGAAATACTGTTCAGGTTTGTGCTCGTTCCAGTCGTGGACATCGGCGAGAGGCCCGGGGTCTGCGCCCTTCGTCTCGCTTGGGATCGCCATTTTCCTATGGCCACCGCTTCACCTTTCGAGTGGACTGCCAAAGCTCCAGCGGGCGAACCAGCCAGGGGCTGACGATACGTGCCGCTGCGTCATCGTTTGCGGCCGCGAATTCCTGGATCAGGCTGAAGTTGCCGAGGCCGTCATGAGAGAAGAGCTGATATTGAAACATGGAGGCGTCCTGCAGGCTCGCTCGTCCTTATCTAGTTGCGGGGTGAGCTGACCGCAGCGATCAATTTCGACACCTGTCTTAGCAAGTAAGAAGTTAAGAAAGTGACGGCTGAAAGACTGCTGCGGTGAGCCAAAGCGGCGGCTACGGGCGCAACGCCGCGCATCAGCACGAATGCACGCCTCGGGCATCGAAGAGCCATGTCGAGCAGTGCCATTCGTGGACGAGAAAGCGGCGGCTCAGTCCTTGGAAGGAGCAGAGCCGCCGTCCATTGGTCCACTGGGAACCTCGTTCGTCGAACCTCGAGGGAGGGAGGGTGAGGAGAGGAGCGAAGTCCCTGATGACGACTGGTAGAACCTGCACACCCATGGACCGATCGGGGAATCTACGGACACGGCCTGAGGTTGACGATCGCCTGCACTTGGCTCGGCTTGAGTGGTGGTCCTGCAAATCTAGCGATGCCGAGCTCTCTCGCACCCAGAGCAGCCTGGCATCATCAACCTTAAGCTTTTGCGATGTCACCTGCGGACCGGATGTGTTAGAAGGATCCTATCGCGCGACTTCTATCTGTAGGCGATCGCGCGCCTGAGAGACCATTCGCGCTCCCGCTTACGAAGGGAGCAGTCGTGGCCCAGAAACCAGGCAGATCGCGGCCGGCAAGGACGTTCCCTGATCCAAACTTGGTCAAACGCATCACCGCGACCGCTTGCCGCGAGAAGGCGGTTGAAAATCTCGCTTTGGCAGTCGGAATGCAGGCCGGCGACGAGCGCATAGTGCTTGAGCGCACTGCTGCAGCATGGAGCATGCGCGCAGTGCAGCTTGGACGTCACGAAGCGAGACTTGCGCAGGAATTGCAGCAGGAAGTTTTGGACGTTGACCATGTTCTGCGTTAGCGCCGGCGAAAGCGTCCCGGCCGTCGTACGGAAGATGCGGTACCTCGCCGAGGCTCAGCAACGCTGGCCGTTCCTGACAACTCATGACGCGACCGCCGTCGAGACCCCCCAGCAATTGGTCACCCTCGTCAGTGATGGACTGACGCAGCCTCATTCGGCTGCCGAGAAAGATGTGCTGGAGTGGATCGCCGACAAGGACTTTTGAGCTCACACGGAAGGAATCAAACCGCATGCCGGCCACTGATGGCATAAAGCAATCCGAGCTGCACCGCCGCGCAATCGAGCGCGGTCCTGCACACGTCCACGTCAAGCGCGGCTTGCGCTACTCCATTGTCCGTCGTGGTCTTGCCGCAGCGAAGCGGAAGGTGAAGCTATGAGCCGGACGATTCTCCTGTCCATGACGGAAGCTGCAGCTCTCGCCAAATGCGCGGACCACAACGTCGGCGTCTCCGCGATCGAACGTCTCCATTCCGGTGGGGTTCGTCTGGTGTGCATGAGTTCGGCAGGAGCCGAATTGATCCGCGAGACACTCAAGAATCGCATCATCGTTGGTAAAGTCGTGAGGGAGCGCCATCGACCTCGCCATTGCGACTGGTGAGCACGCAAGCAGCCGGCATCACGATAGCAAGCGTAAAACCAGACACTGTCGACAACTGCAGAGACACTCTCGTGAGGAGATGGGCCATGTTTGGCTTTACTGGTGCAGAAAGTGCCGAAACTGTCGCTCGCAAGAGGGCCTACATGGCTGAAGCGCGGGCTCGCTGGCCGTTTTTGACGTACTTCGACGCCTCCACCATCAAGAACGAACGGCAACTCGTCACGATCGTCAAGGAGCGATGCTCCCGGTCGCAGCAGGAGGCCGAGGCTGACGTGCACGAGTGGATGCAGAATAAGAGCTTCTGACAATTTTGAGTGACGCGCCAATCGAGAGTGGCCTGGGCCTGCTCTTCGCCGCATCTCGCTCGCTTTGCCCGCAGAGACGCGATGATAAGAGTTAACCTGACCGTTCTACGCTCAGAAGCGCCACTTGAGGACGATCGCGGCGAAGATTGGGGCGAGTGGAATTTCATATCGTTACCCCGCGCCGGGGATCACATCGACGTGCAGCGGAACGATCAAGCTGAGATCCTAGCCGTCAGGCGGGTAGTCCACTTTGCTGCTCAGCATCCGCTTCCCAGGTCTGAAACGCCTTACCGGCAGCGTAAGCAGCCCTCCGTGCGCATCATCGCCGCGCGAGTTTCCGGCTAGCTGCTCAGGTCTGATCCAATGCCGTCTCGCGCTAGCGGTGATACCGGTCGGGTTCGATGGAACCTTTCGGTGGGCCGATCCCCGCTGCTCGAGTGTGGCGCAAAGCGGGGGATGCGCGCCGTGGAAGCGTGATCATGATCGCTGCGGCGTGAATTCTTCAGTGCCTCCTCGTAAACGACAGCGAGGCGAGCACGAACCACCGCATCCGAGGCGAAATATTTTTCAAGCGAGCTTCATTGCGCCGGCGCAGCGTCGTCCACGCATGTCCCGTTTCCAGCGCTGCCGGCATTTGATCGCAATCCAGGGAATAAACCGCGTCAAGCACGGGTCATCACATCGAAACACTCATGGAAAGGAGTTTCGATGCTCGACGACCTGGAGGACGACCGACGCGGATTTCTCAAGTGCATGGCGTGGGCTGGGACTGGCGCGCTGTTCGCCTTCCAAGGCGGCATAGGCAGTTCGATCGGACTCGATGCGGCGCTCGCGGCGCCGGCCAAGCGCACGGCGATCCAACCCTTCACCTTTGCCCAGATCAGCGACAGCCACATCGGCTTCAACAAGCCGCCAAACGCCGACGCACGCGCCACCTTCCGCGAAGCGATCGCCAAGGTGAAGGCTCTGCCGAGCCGGCCCGACTTCATCATCCACACCGGTGACGTGTCGCAGCTCTCGCGCGACGAAGAGTTCGACGACGCGGATCAGATGCTGAAGGAACTCGGGCTGCCGGTGTTCTTCGTCCCGGGCGAGCACGACATGCTCGATCCCGATGGCGGCAAGGCTTTTCTCAACCGCTTCGGCAAGGGAAGCCAAGGTACTGGCTGGTACAGCTTCGACCATCGCGGCGTTCATTTCGTGGCACTGGTCAATGTCGCCGACCTCAAGCCCGGCGGCATGGGCAACCTCGGCGCGGAACAGCTCGCCTGGCTCAAGGCGGACCTCGCCGGCCGCTCGTCCTCAACGCCGATCGTCGTCTTCGCCCATATCCCGCTGTGGACCGTTTATGCCGACTGGGGCTGGGGAACCGACGATTCCGCCGAGGCGCTGAAGCTACTCGCCCGCTTTGGGTCGGTGACCGTACTCAACGGGCACATCCATCAGATCACGCAGAAGGTCGAAGGCAATATTGCTTTCCACACCGCGCGATCCACCGCTTTCCCGCAACCGGCCCCGGGTACCGCACCCTCGCCCGGGCCGCTCAAGGTTCCGCCCGAACAGCTCCACTCCATGCTCGGCATCACCGACGCGCTGTTCGTGCGCGGTCACGACCGCATCGCCCTGATCGATTCCACGCTCTCAGCCTGAAGAAGGAACGCTAATGTCTCGCGCACTCAAAATCCTGGCATTTCAGGCTTCGGCCATCGCCGCCGGCGTTCTCATGATGGGTGTAGTCGCCGATATGGCGAGGGCGGCTCCCCCTGTCCCGCCAACGGCCGTCACCATTGGCAATTTCACCTTCAACAGCCCGACCCTGACTGTAAAGCCGGGCACTACGGTCACCTGGACCAATGCCGACGATATTCCGCACACCGTCGTATCGAAGGACGGGATATTCAAGTCGAAGGTTCTCGATACCGGCGACCGTTTCTCGTTCACTTTCGCCAAGGCCGGGCAATTCGGCTATTATTGTTCCCTGCACCCGCACATGACGGGCATCGTGACCGTCAAGGCGTGAGGCATGGGACCGGCCATGAGATCGTGAAGACGTTCGCCTCCCAACGCTTCGCGCCCCGTTTCATGGCCAGCAAGGGTCCGGCGCCGGGTGGTTCTTCGCCTGGCGCCGGGCACCTTCAGCAATTCCACGATCAGATCCTTCCTCACCTCGATGGCGCCTACAATTTGGCGCGGTATCTCACGCGCGATCCGGTGTTGAGTGAGGATGCGGTACAGGATGCAATGCTCCGCGCGTTTCGGAGCTTTGGACAGTTTCGCGGGGCATCCGCCCGCGCGTGGCTGTTCGCAATTGTGCGCAATTGTTGCAGGACGGCTCAGTCACGGGCGTCAGGACGCGTAGCGCTCGTCGTCAATGAAAGCAGCCTCGGCGATGACGTCGCGGCGACGATCGACGCGCAGCCGGACCCCGGCCCGAGCCCGGAGGAGGAGGTTCTCCGGAAAGCAGATGTCACCCGCGTCCGGGCCGCGATCGAGGCGATGCCGGAACCGTTCCGCGAGGCAGTGGTGCTGCGCGAACTTGAGGATCTTTCCTATGCAGAGGTGGCAGAAGTAACGGGCGTTCCGATCGGCACCGTCATGTCGCGTCTCGCGCGGGGCCGGGCGATGCTTGCCAAGGCGCTGTTGCCGCCGGCCAAATCGGGTGATGAGCAGTCAAGGAGTGCCAAGTAGATGGCCGCGTGCGTTGATCAGGAGCTGCTGCTCGGCGGGCTCATCGACGGTGAGCTCGACGCCGCGAACACGGCGCTCGTAGAAGCGCATGTCGCGCGCTGCGAAGGGTGTCGCGAGCAGTTGGACCGGCTGCAGGCGACCCGCAACCTCGTCCGAAGCGACGGCGTGCGCCATATTGCACCGGCGGCACTTGCGAGCCGCATCGCGGCGCTTCCCGAGCTTCAGCCGAAAGCTGCCAACGACAACCGGCTTCTGCGGTGGCTCGGCCCGGGTGCCGTCGGCGCACTTGCCGCCGCGCTCGCTATGGTGACGGTGCTTCCTTCAACCACTCAGACGATCGTCGACCAGGAGCTGGTGTCGAGCCACGTAAGGTCGCTCCAGCCGGGGCACCTCACGGACGTGCAGACCACCAACCAGCATATCGTGAAGCCGTGGTTCAACGGCAGGATTGATTTCGCGCCGCCGGTACCCGAGCTGGCGCAGCAGGGCTTCCCTCTCGCCGGTGGACGGCTGGACTCGATAAATGGAAAGACTGTCGCGGCGATCGTCTATCACCGGCGCCTGCACACCGTGAACGTGTTTGTTTGGCCCGACAGCGATGCGCACCAGCGATCCTTCGAGAAGGACGGGTTCGCCGTCACCGAATGGAGCCACCGCGGTCTGAGGTTTGCCGCGGTCTCGGACATACCATCATCCGAGCTGCGCGAGTTCGAGCAACTTTATCGGGCAAGGTCCAACTAGCGCCTCGCGCAATGGCTGCGACTTGCGCAATCGGGCTTCCATTTCAGCCTTTCCAAAGCTCTTGTGATGATTTCTATCGGGATGTTCCTCAGCCTGCCCGCTCAGGAAACATCAAGACCTCGCCAGACGTGGCGTGAGTGAGAATGTCGGCGACCATTTTCGCAAGATCGGATTGCCGGAACGGCTTCGCCAGACGCGGAACCGAGGCACCCGGACCTTCGGCGATCGTAGAGTAGCCGGTTATCAGCATCACCTTCAAAGAAGGGGAGAGCTGGCGGGCATCCCTGATCAGCTCCACGCCGTTCATTCCGGGCATCAGGTAATCGGTGATCATCAAATCCGGCACGGTGCCGCTGCGAAGCAGGCGCAGCGCCTCGGCTCCCGAGGTAGCCTCGATTACATTGTAGCCAACATCGGTGAGCATCTCGGCGGTGCCGATCCGCACCAGTTCCTCGTCGTCCACGAGTAATATGGTGGCGTGCCGGACCGCCTCGATCGGCGGCCCTGAATCAAGATCCTCGGTGCTCACCGCTTCGGCGGCGACGGGCAACCAGATCTCCGCGGTGGTTCCTTCGCCCGGCGTGCTCCTGAGGTCGAGCGCGCCACCGAGCTGCGCGGCGAGCCCGTGGACCATCGACAGGCCAAGGCCGGTACCTTTGCCGAGCCCCTTGGTGGAAAAGAACGGCTCGACGGCGCGGGCGAGCGTCTGCTCGTCCATTCCGGTGCCGCTGTCGCGAACCGTGATGCGAACATAATCGCCCGGCCTGAGGTTGCCGCCCTCAGCGGAGGCCGCGTCAGCGTGGATCGACAGTGTGCCTCCGCCCGGCATCGCGTCTCGCCCGTTGATCGCGAGGTTGAGGATCGCGAGCTCGAGCTGGTTGGGATCGACACGCGCCGGGGGCAGACCTGGCGAGTGGCTGATCTGCACCTCGATAGAGGGCTCGAGCGACCGGCGGATGAGGTCCTTCATGCCCTCGAGCAAGGCGGCGACGTTTACGGAGCGCACCCGAAGATCCTGCCGGCGCGCGAAAGCGAGCAGCCGCTGCACCAAAGTCGCTGCGCGGCTGGCCGCCTGAAGCCCGGCATCGATCAGCCGCTGCGACGAATCGTCCGATGGCAATCGCCGGCGCAGCAAATCGAGATTGCCGATTACCGGCGTGAGGAGGTTGTTGAAGTCATGGGCGACGCCGCCGGTCAGCTGTCCAAGCGTCTCGAGCTTTTGCGCCTGGTGCAACTTGGCGAGCGCAAGCTCGTGTTCGCGGGTGCGTTCCTTGACGCGGGCCTCGAGCGTCTCGTTCGCGTTTCGAAGCCGTTCCTCGCTGTCTTGGAGCGCTTCGAGGCGGGCCCGTGCGTCATATTGGCGCAGTCGCGCACGAATAGCTGCCCGGGCCAAGCTTACCAGCGTCGTCGGATGGAATGGTCGCTCGAGGAAGGTAACGTTGCCAAGCGCGTCCAGCAGGCGACCGGCCTCGGGGTTACGCTCCAGCCCTCCACCCTTGTGCGTGAGGAGCACGAACGGGAGGTCAGACCATTCCGGCTGAGCGTTTATCCACGCTGACAGGCGGCGCAGATCGCGACCGACCAACGCCTCTTCGGTAACCACCGAGAAGCCAACCTGTCCGCTGAGTTCGCGCACGAGCGAGTCAAGGTCGGGACAGATGACCGACGGAATCCGCGCCTCCCGCAGCATCCCGGCGGCAATAGCCGCGTCCCGCCCGACCGGTGCCAATATCAGCGCGGTTTCGGACCGATCGCCGCGCGTCACGTCCGCTCGAAGTCCATTAGCGCTTCGTCGACCCCGACCATCTCGGGCACGCCGCGCAGCACGCCCTGGAAATTCATGAGGGGCGGGCCGAGCGTGATACCGCCGTTGCCGATGCGATACTCCCGGATGGTGTCCTCGTGCGCGCTTGTGCGCTTCTTGATGACCGAGATCGCGCGCCGAACTCGCCCCATCGCCTCGAAATATCGCAGCAGGATCACGGTGTCAGCGAGATAGGTGACGTCCACCGGTGACCTCATGTCGCCGACCAGTCCATGCTGCGCCACCGTAAGGAAGGTGGTCGCTCCCTGCCGGTTCAGGAATTGCAGGAGTTCGTGCATGTGGAGGATCAGCTGTTTCTCCTCGGGCATCGCCGCCTGGTAGCCGTTGAGGCTGTCGATCACGACAGTTCGAGCGGAGTGCTGCTCGACGCAAGTCCGCACGCGCTGCGCGAATTCGCCTGGCGCAAGCTCGGCGGCATCGACTTGCTCGATGATCAGCCGGCCGCTGTCCTGCAAGGCCGCAAGGTCCAGCCCAAGTCCCTTCGCCCGCTCAAACAGCAGCCCTAGCTCTTCGTCGAAAATGAAAATCGCCGCGCTTTCGCCGCGGTCGATCGACTGGACCGCGAAGCTCAGCGTCAGCAGCGACTTGCCCGTGCCCGCTGGCCCGAGCACCAAAGTGCTCGACCCGCGCTCGATGCCGCCGCCCAGCAGCTTGTTCAGCTCGGCTGATTTGCTGGGTAGCGGCTCGCGCGCAAATTCGCGCTTATGCTCGGCCGAGATCAGTCGTGGAAAAACGGTGACGCCGCCCGTCTTGATGATCATGTCATGATAGCCGCCGCGGAAGCTCTGGCCGCGGTACTTGACCACCCGCAACCGCCGGCGGTCGGGACCATAATCAGGTGCCAACTCCTCGAGCCGGATGACGCCGTGCGCGACGCTGTGGACTGTCTTGTCGTGCGTGTCGCTGGTGAGGTCATCGAGCATCACGACAGTCGCCCCATTGCGCGCAAAATAATGCTTCAGCGCTAGCACCTGACGTCGATAGCGAAGCGAGCTTTGCGCCAGCAGGCGAATCTCGGACAGGCTATCGACGACGATGCGACTGGGGTTGGACTGCTCGATCGCCTCGAAGATGCGCTTGGTGGTCTCGCCGAGTTCGAGGTCCGAGGAATAGAGCAGGCTTTGCTGTTGCTCTTCGTCGAGCAGGCTTTCGGGCGGAATCAGTTCGTAAACGGCGAGTGGATCGTCGAAGCTCCAGCCGTGCGATGCCGCACTCTCGCGGAGTTCCTCCTCCGTCTCGGAAAGGGTGATGTACAACCCGCGTTCTCCGGCCGCGGCGCCGGCAAGCAGAAACTGCGTAGCGATCGTAGTCTTGCCCGTTCCGGGGCTACCTTCGATGAGATAGACCCGTCCGCGCTGAAGCCCCCCCGCAAGGATGTCGTCCAACCCTGCAACGCCGGTCAGCGCCTTGGTCTTCTTGCCACTCCTGTCCGTGGTCATAACGATGGTTCGCGCTCTCCGAAATTTAGTCTGGCACAGCCAACGTCGCGAGAGTGAAACGGTTGCACTGCTGTTCTGGGATGCGTGACGCCGCGGCGTGATCGGCAACATCTTGCCTGTTGGGCCCCATTTCGGTCATGCGAGTCCGGTGAACAGCACGCCAGCTGATGCCTTCAAAGCGGTCGACGAGAAGGCAATCAACCTCAAGTCGGGAACTCAATCGCAGTGCCGGGGTTCGCGGCACCGCAGCAGGAACCTGTCACCGTGTCTCGATACTTTTTCCATGTCTACAGTGATACTGTGGCCCTCGATGACGAGGGCCAAGAGCTCGCCAGTCTAAATGTTGCGCGAGAAGCTGCCATACGAGCGGCACGGGAGTTCGCCGCAGACGAGATAACACGTAGCGGGCAGGTCTCACTTCGCCACCGAATAGAAGTCGAAGACGAGAATGGGCGACCTCTTTTTACACTGCCATTTTCGGCTGCCTTCAAAATCATAGATTGAGCCGGCGCAGCGACTTTACGGGGCACGATCCTTTGCTTCGCTTTCGACCGAAGGCGAACCTTCAGTTCCGATCAGCATTTGCAACCATCGGACACGAGCGACCGTTTCGCGCGGCAGTGAGATATTACTTCCACCTTCACAACGACGTGGATGTGTCTGACGAGAGTGGCAAGGATCTGCCGGACCTTGAGGCGGCGCGGGCACATGCAATCCGAATGGCACAGTTCGAGGTATCCGAAGCCGCAACCCGCGACGGACGCATTGTTCTTTCGCACCGCATCGACGTTGAGGACGAGAACGGCGCCGTGCTCGCGACCGTTCTCTTCCGCGATGCCGTGCAGATCATGCCTTAAAAGCGCAGGTTAGCCGGTCTTCTGCTCCGGGTCCGCGCCTTCTGCATCGCCAACAGCCGGCGCAGCCCTCGTCGTATTTAGCTGCGATCTCCAGGCGAGCAGGTCTGGCGGTCCAATCAGCGGTGGCCATTGCAGGTCGGCGCTCCCCGATTGCGCGTGCGGCATAGTAGGTCAATGTCACGAGACATAGGATGCTCCCCGGGGTAAGCAGCTGGAGCTCTCCAGCTATCGCCGCCAATTAGCTGAAGCAGGTGATTGCGATATCGCCGCTACTAGCCCCGCAAGCAGCTACCTAGCGTCGGTTGCTGGTCACCACTGGAGCGCCGGCTCGTTGGCCCGGAGGTGCAGATAGTTGGTGTCGAAGTCCCCAACCTCCGCAAGCATGTGCCAGTCACCAATCCGAATGACGCGCGGGTTCGGCCGCTCGATTAGGCCGTCCTTATCGAGCTCCCTCAATGTCCGGTTGATGTGCACCGGGGTCAGGCCGGTGGCGTCGGCTAGCTGCTCCTGCGTCATCGGCAGCTCGTAATGTGTATCCTCTCCCAGGCCTGCCACGCGCAGCCTCACGGCGAACTCGCACAAGAGATGCGCGACGCGCGTGCGGGCGTCCCTTCTGCCAACATTGGCGATCCACTCCCGAAAGATGGAGGCATCAACCAGCGTGTCGATCCACATGGCGTGAGCCACCTTGGGCCTTTCCAGGGTGAGCCGGATCACTTCCTCGCGGGGGATCATCGCCACCTTGCCGGGGACAAGCATCTGCACGCTGTGGTCGGCAACCTCCAGCAGTGAGTTCTGGAGGTCTACAACTTCACCCTTCATGTGGACTGCGACGATCTGGCGTTCGCCGGTGGCGGTCAGCTTGGACCTTATCGAGTAGCCCGAAAGCATTACGCAGGAGTGCGTCGCGGGCTCCCTTTCGCGAACGAGGAATTGACTACGCTCCATCCTTCTGAGGGCGAACGGAAGCGCCATGATCGCGGCACGGTCCTCGGCACTCAACGCGGTCCGGTACGCGAGCTTCTCGACGAGCGGCTCAAGCGTTGAGGGGTCGGTCTGCGATTGCATGTGGTGCTCCCGAAGTGTTGGGCGGGAGCACAAGCCAGTCTCTCAGCCGCGGACGCCCCAAACCGGGGCTTGATGAGAAGTGATTCGAACGCCTTCTTGGTGAATTCGTGCCGCTTCTTAACTCACGTCAAGCCGATGACTTTTCATACTGGCGTGAGGCGCTTCTCGGCAGCCGCAAATGGAAGGTTGCCCCTCGCTCCTCGCCTGACGATGCCCAAAGACCTCCGCCATGCTCTTCGACAATCGTGCGGCAGAGCGACAGACCAAGACCTGTGCCGGTCGACTTGGTGGTGAAAAAGGCTTCGAAGATGCGCGGCATCTTCTCGGGCGCGATGCCGATGCCCGTATCGCTAATCTCGAGCAGCACATCCTTGCCGTCCAGCGGCACCGAGCGGATCGCGATTCTTCTAGATCTGCCCTTGGTCGCCCTCAGGGAGTCAATCGAATTGGTCAGAAGGTTGATGAGCACCCGCTGGATCTGGACTCGGCTGCCCGAAGTTGCCGGCAAATCCCCGTCCAGCTCGAGTTGCAGCGACACCTTTGTCGCGGCCAGCTCCCGGTCCAGCAATGACGTGGTTTCTTGGACAAGCTCGTTGAGGCTGAATTCGGTCGCGGTACGCGGCCCGGTGGCGAACATTTCCCGAATGCTCTTGATGACCGCAAAAGTGCGCCGACCATCGTCGATGGTGGCACGGAAAGACGCGATCGCCTTTGCGCGATCGGGCCGCGGACGAGTAAGCCAGTTCAAACCAGCATTCGCATTGAGGATGGCGGCACTGAGCGGCTGCCCGGCCTCGTGCGCGATGGCGGCTGCCACGGCGTCCATCGACATCAGCCGGGCTTCACGTTCCCGCTTCTGTGCTGCCGTCGAGAGTGCAAGCCGCGCATAAAGCCGATTGAACTCGGCAATCAAAGCAAGCATCACAATGAGATCAGAGACCAGCATCATGCCGAAAAGGCAGTACCACCCAAGCGTGAATCGGGCTTGCAGCGGCAAGTTCAGCAGCGATTGGAAGAGCCAGCCCGACAGAGCGACCAGCAGCCACAAGTCGAGCACCGATTTGCGCTGACGCAGCAACATGGCCATCGCTATCACGGTGAGTGCGATCGTCGCCGCGTTGACCATGATCAAATTGGTGTAGACCACCTCGCTTCGATTGAGAAAGAGCGAGGGAAGCAAGTCATGTCCGCTTGTCGCTAGCAGCGTAACAGCTGCCGCGAGCACGGTTGCTGAAATCACCCCGGTGAGGATCCGTGCCGGAGGTTGTGCGGTTGCCGGCTGCGCCGCGAATCTCGCGCCCTTTAGATGCGCATAGAGAATGAACGCGATGGGAAACGCGATCCGCCGGAAGAAGGCGATCCATCCTGTCGTATTGATTTGGGCGCCAAGCAAGCCGTCTGTGGCGAATGCCCCGGGAAAGGTGAGCGCGTGCGGGACGAGAAGCAATGCAGAGAAGACGTAACCTGTCGCCAGCACAACCAGGGCTTGCGACCGGAACACGCCCGCCTGAGCAAATAGGAAGGCAGCAATGATCAGCTCGGCGACGAACATGACGGCGTCAATCACTGGAACGAACGCAATGACTTCGCCCCATTCAATTTCTCGAAGGGATAAGATCAGGAGAAGGGCAGCGAACAGCAGGGCGACGATTGCAAGGCTGAACCGGATTTCCTGTCGGTCCGGCGGGGTATCGAATAGTCCGAGATGGTCCTTCGACACCAATTCCCCCTAACAACCGGTGGAAATGACCCTAGCGTGTTTTCCCTTAGCCTTGGATCAGGAGTTGTACCGAGCTATCCAGCGACGAAGCGCTCTCTAGAAGGAATAAGCGATTGATGCTCCCACGCGTCGCGGAGACGCGGGGCTCTGAAGAACGCCAGTGGTCGGGAACGTCACCAGACTGTTGTAATAGTGACTATTAGTGAGATTGAGCATCCAGATCCGAACTGAAGGACTATGGTTGCTTACGCGCCATTCCGCTGATGCATCGACTGTTGTGAAGGCCTTCTGCCGCACGACGTTGTCGGGCTCCGAGAAATAGCCGGAATTGTAAGCCACGTTTGTGGACAGCACGACGTTACCAATTCGGCCCAATGAAATCTGACGATTTGCGCCGGCATTGAGTTTCACCTTCGGCGCGAAGGGAAGGCGGTTGCCGGTGACGTCGCAGGTTACGGGGGAATAGGGGACAACCGCATTTGCGCTGAAATCGGTGCAGGTCGCGTCGGGGAAGCGCTCAAAACGCGCCTTGAGAAGCTGCACCCCGAGGCTGAGATCCGTGCTTTGCCCAAACCCCGCATCGAGCTGCAACTCGAACCCATCGATCTCGGCCGAGGTGGCGTTGGTCGTCGCTGAACCGATTGGCGTCGCAGAGGAGAGCTGAAGGTCCGAATAATTGTAGTGGAAGATGTTGGCATCCGCCCTGAACCGGCGCGAAGGATCCACAAACTTTAGCCCGGCTTCAAAGTCATCGAGCCTCTCTGGCCCGAACACGGGATTCTGCGGAGTTTGAAGATTCCATCCGCCGCTCTGGAAGCCGCGGCTCGCCGAGACGTAGCCCATCAGCTCATCTGAGAAATGCCGGTCGACTGAGGCTCGCCATGTCAGCTGGCGAAAGGTCTTGCTGTTGCGGAACGGCTCCTCCGTCAGCAGCGGCAAGCCAGGGATTGGGCGAACGAAGGGCGGATTGTCGAACAGCCGTTCGCCATTTGCCTCCACCGATCGGTTCTCGATGGTGTAACGCAGGCCCAGCGTCAGCTCGGTCGCTCGGGCGATGGGCAATGTTCCCTGGCCGTAGCCTGCGTAGGACGATGCGGTTCCACGATCGGACAATGTCTGACGGATCCTGCCGCCAAGCAGTGCGGAATAAGCACCACCATAGTTGAAGAGCGTGGGTTCGTACTTCTCTACGATGCGGATGTAATAGAGACCCACGACCCAGCGAAGGTGCGAAGACACTCCCGATTGCAGCTGGAATTCCTGGCTGATCTGCCTTTGCTCGGCTGTTGGCGCACCGGACAGTAAGGATAGTGGCCCCAGATCAAGGTCGAAGCCGAAGCGCGCGCGCGCCCGGCGCGCGGCGGTCAGGCTCATGAGGTTCATGTCCCCGATCTCGGCATCCGCCCTGATGGAGACGCCGCCGTAGCGAAAACGGAACCGGTTCGGCGCATTCTGATCACCGTCACGGAAGCCCAGGATTCGTGGTTGGCCAATCGGCGGAAATCCGCCCACGGGCCGGCTGGAGAAATCCTGGTCGATATCTTGATAATCGCCGGCCATGGTCAGCTTCAGCGTCGCAGTTGGCTTCCAGACCCATTTGCTCCGCGCAACGAAACTGTGGCGGACTTCGCCCTGATCGGTCTTCCCGGGGAAGAGGTTCGTCCCGTAGCCGCCGTTGCGCGATAAGCTCACGGCGAGGTTGCCCGCGAGCCCATCGCCGCCACCCGCCAAGTACATGTCTGCGCGGACATGGCCGTACTCGCCGGCACTCAGTTCCGCTTCTCCCCAAGTCTCAGGCGTTGGATCGCGCGTGATGACCTGGATCACACCGCCGGTCGTATTGCGCCCGAACAAGGTTCCTTGGGGCCCGTTCAGGACCTCGATCCGTTCGATGCCGCGTAGGTCCAACAGCGCACTGATCGGCGAGGCGAGATAGACGCCGTCGACATAGGTCGCCACGCTATTCTCCACGCCCAAGGTGGATCTCTTTCCCACTCCCCGCAGGTAAGGCTGCGTGAATGCGCCGGTGCGCGTCATTTCGAGGCTTGGAACGACCTTGCCAAGACTGGCCATGTCCGTCGCCTGCATCCGCTCCAGTTGTTCGCCTGACTTTGCAGTGAGCGAGATCGGAACGTCCTGAGACCTCTCGGCCCGGCGCTGGGCAGTCACCACGATGTCCTCAGCGCCCCCCGTAATTGGCGCGTTCTGCGCCTCGGACGGCTGCTCGCAAAACAAGGCAAGGCAGGTCCACGCGGGAGAATGACGGAGGCGGCTGAATAAGCTCGCTATGCCGCTAGGCCATAGGACCCAGCGCGCACGGCAATCCAAAGATACAGGCCGTGTATCGTCCGCGGCATTTCCTCCGGTCCGTTCCTCGGCACGCCTTGCTATTATGGGCCTGTTAGGGGGAAAACCAAACCCGAACCCATCCATTGCCCATGCCCAGATCCCGACAAACGGCAATATTCGTGAATCTGCATCCAGGCGTACCGCTGCCGTGCAGAAAGAACGGCAGCATTGAAAATCAATGAGCGCCCTACGGATACCGTAGTTTTCAGCCTGGCCGACGACATTGTCTGGGCTAGCTGGCCGGACAAAAGAAGCGTGCCGGTTGCGCTCGGCCGTTGCGATCCTGTCACGTTCATGATGCGGGATTTCTTATCCCAGTGCGATCTCGGAGAGCGCTTAGGCCGTAGGCGCACCGAGAGACGCTAGCGTCTATTTTTCGACCCAGGCAGAAATCAGCATTGCCTCAGAGAACTGCGGTGAACGAAGAGAGCCGCGTCTTGGTTGACGCGACCCTCTTGGAGCATTGCCTAGTGGCCCAGTGCCACCGGCGCGAAGTTGGCGTGGACCAGCTTCCACTGGCCGTTCTGTCTGACGTAAACCCGCGTCGATTTGGCCAGGGACGTATTTACCTTGCCATCCGCCCCTCGCCTCAAGCCGGCGAAGTTGTAGGTCAGAACGGCGGTGTCGCCGTAGACCTGCACGCGCCCGTTCTGCATATCGGAGAACATCGCCTTGTCGTACGGCGTGACCTCTCCCATTCGGGTCGACATGGTCCTGCCTACTAGCAAGGTCGGGAAATCTCCGTTGAACTCGGTATAGTCATCAGCGAGCGACACGTTTTGTTGGGCCATCGGCTCTCCAGCGATTTCCGACGCCCATTGAGCACGGGCGAGTGCCATGATCTCCGCGGCAACCTGCGGGTTGTCAGCGGCTTGTGTCGGTGTGCCAATCATCAGCATCAGCGCGATCGCTCCCACGGCTCCGCCGCGGGACCATTTTCTCAGTTGCATGTTGAATCCTCCGCTTTGAGTAACGCAGAGGGGGTGACACGCCTGCGGGACAGATATTCCCCTAGGGCCGCAAGCGAATGTGCGGTCGGCTTAACAGCAGTAAGAGTCAACTTGCCCCGCTGAATCATCGGCTAACGTCTTAGCCAGTAGAACACCTGAGCCCGCGCGAGGGCGAGGTGGGTTAGGCATCGCTTCCGAACCTGTGACGCGCTGCCCGCGTCACCTCGCCGCGTGCGACAAACGGAGGACAATGGGTGCGCGGTTATGGCAACCTCGTCGAAGGCTATCGGCGCTTCCGGGCGAAACAGTCGAGCGACACCCGGAAAAAATGGCAGGAGCTGGTGGAGGGCCAATCGCCCCGCGCGGTGATCATCGCGTGCTGCGACAGTCGAGCCGATCCCGCGGCTATATTCGACGCAGACCCGGGCGACATCTTCGTCGTCCGGAATGTCGCCAATCTTGTGCCTCCCTTCGAACCGGACGGCGCCCTGGACGGAGTGTCTGCCGCAATTGAGTTTGGTGTGAACCAGCTTGATGTCCCCGAGATCGTGGTAATGGGCCATGAAAAGTGCGGCGGCATTTCTGCCGCGCTGACCGGCCGATTTCATGATGCCCGGGCCGGAGAGGGCGGTTTCATCGACCGCTGGATGAGCCAGATCGACGAGAGCGCTCGGACGATTGGTGAAGAGCATGGCAGGAGTCCTGAAGCGCATCGGCTTCTCGGAGAAGCAGCAATCCGGCAAAGCATGGCAAACCTAAGGACATTCCCGTTCGTAGCCGAGCGCGAACAGAAGGGATCTTTGGTCGTGCTCGGGTGTCACTTCTCGATCCGGAATGGGGAATTGTCCGTGCTCGAGGAGACGCAAGGAAAGTTCCGGCTCGTTTAGACGAACGGTCGGCCCCAGCTTGACAAGGGGACGCCACAACAGGGCAACGGAAGTCCGCTCCTGGGCGCGAGTTGACCCGCTCGGCCCGATCGCAACCCGAACGTCACCCGAACGGGCGGCAGCACAACAATCCGCGCCTGTTTCATCCAGCAACGCAGGCATCGGAACCCCTGCAAGGGCACCACCCCCAACGCCTTCACGGCAGCCAAAGCACTAAGGGTTCGCGCCGAATGGCAGTGCGAGCATTCCACCTTTAGCGCACAGTTGAACCGGGCAAGGTCCCCGGTCGTGTGAACGTGTTTGGTGGACATTCCGCCCGTATATGTTCAGCGGAACAATTCATGAACAAAGTCATAGAAAGCGGGCCGGACAGACGCGCGCACCGCCTCTACCGACCCGCTTCAGGGTTTCGGCTCGCGGTCCGGGGTGGGAGGAACGGAGTCGCGAACCGATGTGATTTTTACTTAGATTATTTTTGCCACGTAGTCGCCCTATCGAAGGGTAGGACGCGGACGAAATATACAGCTTCCGCAGCCGTCATCCGCTTCAGGGCGGATTGCAATTGGACTTGGCCTGGTCAAATGCGATTCAAAGCAGAACTCCAGTGGAGAAGCGAATTTGCCGCGTACTGGGCTAGCAGCAGAGAGCAGGGGTCGGTCGGCCGATGCCGAGGCGTCTCGCTCTAATATCCTGGAGGTGGCCCTCATCGAATTCGCCGACAAGGGCTTCAGCGGCGCCAGGATCGACGAGATCGCCGAGAAGACCAACACCAGCAAGCGGATGATCTACTATCATTTCGGAGGCAAAGAGGGTTTGTACCAAGCGGTTTTGGATAAGGCTTATGGTGATATTCGTCAGACTGAAACCACGATGTCGATTGATTCTGCCGACGCCGAACAAATCTTGGCCGATCACATACGTCTAACGTTCGATTACCATAATTCTCATCCGGAATTTGTCCGACTGGTGATGAACGAAAACATTCTTCACGGCGCCTTCATTAAGAATGTCGGTGGGATCAAACGCCGCAGATCGTCGATCGAAGAGTTGCTCGGAACGATCATCGAAAAGGGTCAGGCCGAAGGTTCGTTCCGTAAAGGGATCGACCCGATCGATCTGCATATGACGATCAGCGCTCTCTCTTTTTACAACGTCTCCAATCGTTATACCTTTTCGCGGATTTTCGACCGTGACATGACGTCTCCTAGGGCTGTGACGAGCCGCCGCGAACAGGTTGTGGAGCTGGTGTTGGCTTGGTGCCGCCGCTGAACGCTGATTTGAGCGGCCGATAGGCAAGTCGGTCGGCTTGGTACGAACCCAGCCAAAGAGTACTTCCCACCACGACCGCGGTTGAGACGCCATTGAAGTGCGGTTGAGGATCGCCTCTAGCTATCGTTCTGAAGGAGCCTGACGGTAGCCCTATGAAAGCTACAGAATATCCGCGATGGCACAACATCGGATCAGCAACACCGCCGATGATCTTGCGATAGCCTCCGCAGGTAGGTTCGAAGAGCCGCATTCCAGCAGCGATCAGGCCATTCCCGAACCATTGGATATTGTCGGGCATGAAGTCAGGCGCGACGAATCGTCGAAGTGGTCTCCCGGTGTTTCTTCGATCGAACTCAACGACCGAATGCCACCCAAAAGCAACCACGTAGAAATGTTGCCCGTCGGGCGATGTCTCGATGCCATTATTGCCCGGAAGCTCCGTTCCCGCCATCAATGAAAATGCTCGTGCGCCGGGCACCCACTCATAGACTGCGCCCGTCGGCCGACCCTGCATGAAGTCAGCGAGGCTAGTTCCTGGATGCGTCAGGACAGTCGCTAAGACCGTCCCATCCGCGAACGTCGCAACTGCGTTTGCCGCCAGGCCGGTCGGCATCGGTAGACAACCTTTCCACCGAAGCTCGGGTGCTGACTTCTTGCCTACGAAAACCTCAAAAACCTCGATTGATTCGCGCCCTCCGTGATTGACTACGTGAAGCCGGTAATCATTCGGTCCAAGGGCTCTCAAGCTGATCCCGTGAGCGTTGAACGTCGAAACCTCAGGAGGCTCGCGGCATGCGGGGTATTTCTTCGGGTCTGGCGCGGGGTTCTTCCCCGTGTACCACCGAAACGCCGTGTGTCGTTCGCTGTCGACAAGCTTGAGACCCGATCCGTTCGCAAAACCACTGACGATTAGCCATTTCGTGCCGGGGATTCGCCGCACGTCCTCCGGATGGTCCAAATTGCAAATATAGTGGAGCGCCTTGTCCGGCCTGCAGCTCGACGACACTGTCTGACCGACGGGTGCGGTGACACCAGCCAGCAGAGCGAGGAAAATCATATCGGAATCACCACCTAATTGCCGTGGGACAGCGCTTTATACATTCCAAAAGTCCGCCAACATCCGTTCGCGGTTCGCTGTTCGACCAGTGAAAAGATCGAATGCTCGAGCGGCTTGAAAAACGGCCATCTGTCCGCCGTTGGCGGTCCGGCAGCCGAGTCTGCGCGCGTCTTTGAGCAACTGGGTTTCGAGCGGGAAATAGACGATTTCCGCAACCCACATTTCCTCTCTCAGCAAGTGAGGCGCAACCGGCGTGCCCGGGTGACCATCCATTCCAACTGGTGTCGCGTTGATGAGGCCGTCAGCATCGGCCAGCTCTGAATTCAGATCGGTGATCGTCCTGACCCTTGGTTTCGACATGACGCTGTTGAAACGTTGTTCGAGCTCGCGAGCGCGCGACGTCTCAGGATCATAAATGGCAAGTTCGTCGCACCCAAGATTGAGCATCGCCATCGCCGCTGCAGCTCCGGCGCCACCCGCGCCCAGCTGAACTGCTTTCTTCACTGGCACGCCGTGCAGTTGCCGCTCGAAGCTTTCCAAAAATCCGCCACAATCGGTGTTGTGGCCAATGCGCTTACCAGCTCGAAAAAGTACAGTGTTGACAGCTCCAATTCGGCTGGCGTCGTCGGACAGTTCGTCCAGTAGGCCGATCACCTGTTGCTTAAACGGGTGAGTTATATTTACGCCTGAAAAGCCGGCTTGCTCGACGACATCGAGAGTTGCGGCGAGAGCGTCGGTTTCGCGGGTTCGCTCACTCAGATCGAACAGCCTGTAACTGAGCTGAATTCCCTGAGCGCGGGCCTCGCGCATGTGCATATCCGGCGAGCGCGACTGCTGAATATGTGTCCCGATCAAGCCCGTCAGAAGTGGGTCCCCGACGTACAGTTTCTGCTCCGCCGAATCGCGTGCGGAGTCGGTCCCGTCATTCGCAAGAATACCCTCCACTGCTCCCCCCTGCGCGGCAATTCGGCTTGCGGAAACTGCGGCTTCCACCCCGTAAGAATGAACGTGATTGACACGGTACGAACCGTTTCGTACACCTTTTTTCGAAGTCAGATAAGTGCCGACGAACGGGCCTCGCGATCATCAAATAGGCGCCTTCGGTAAGTAACGTACGGACATCAGGGGAGAGATGTGCGTTATTTGGGAATACTACTGAGCTTTGGCCTCTGTTTGTCAGCGCCAAGTGCGACGCTCGCCCAAAGCATAGGAAGCGATGTCGCCCGGCAGACCGCCGTCGGCGCGGCCGTACAGGCCGTAGGTGCGGACTCGTTTGCGAATACGCATATCGATTTTCCTGGTGGCGTCGTTGGCTATCCAGACATCACCTATGCAACATTGCCCGGATATCGACCGCTGAAGCTCGATTTGTTTGTGCCGCCGCCGAGCTCCGCGGCCCGTGGCCCGAGGCCGCTGGTCATTTACGTCCACGGCGGCGGATGGATGGCTGGCGGCCCTCGTCGGAGCGCCGCGTATCAGGATTGGCCAAAGGTGCTCGCGTCGCTCGCAGCGCACGGTTACGTTGTCGCGACGGTCAGTTATCGTTTCTCGCGGGAAGCGGCATTTCCGGCGGCCATTCAGGATGTCAAATCAGCGATCCGTTGGCTTCGCGCAAATGCTGCGAAATACAATATCGATCCGACGCGGGCCGCCATTTGGGGCCAGTCCGCCGGCGGCCATTTGGCGGCGCTGGCTGGTGTGACCTGTGGGGTCGCAGCTTTGGAGCCGGGAGTTCGTATTGTACCCACCGCCGGAAATGTTGAGACCGTCGCCTCGACCGCAGCGGGGGCCGACCAAGTCTCGGATTGTGTGCAGGCCGTCGTTGGCTGGTTCGGGATGTATGATTTTTCCACTCTCCAGCTGGCAAGAAGCGGCAGTTCATCGCCAGATAGTCCAGACCGATTGTTCCTCGGTTGTGGCGCCCAGCCCTGCACTAGAGAGCAGCAGCGATTTGCTTCGCCGATAACATATCTCGATCGCAAGGACCCGCCGATGTTGCTGATGCACGGCAGTGCCGACGCGACGGTTCCCGTCAGTCAGACGGAGGAGTTTGCAAAGGCCGCACAGGCGGCCGGGGTTCGCGTGCGCAAGATCATCGAGCCCGGCATCAACCACAGTTGGATCGGTCCCAACGCCGAAGCGACGCGCAACACCAGTCTCGAAGCGCTCGCGACATCGATCGATTTCATCGACGCCGAGATCGGCGACGGAAGCAGGGCCTCCGCGAGGAGTTCAACGCAAGTCAAATAATCCGCGGCACATTGAATAGGGGAGATTCAGATGTCTCGAGCAAATCATGCCAAAGGCTGTGCAAGCTCATCGCGCTTAGTCACAACCACGTCGCTGATTGCGCTGACGGCGCTCACAACGCTCGGATATTCTGCCCAAGCTGTCGCTCAAACCGCCGCAGCGCAAACGGCAACCGGCCAGGCCGCAACTGCGCAAACCTCTCCTGCGCCTCCTCTAGTGCCGCCAACCACGATTCCTGCTTCCCCCGAAAACACCGCGGAAGCGAAGACCGGCACGAGTGCCGCGCAGCCTCCCAGCGACGCGGGAGCCATCGTCATTACCGGCTCACTGATTCAGCGACCGAACAATACGGCGGTGAGCCCGATCGTTTCGGTCGGCACGGAAGCCATCAAACAGAGCGGACAGGCAACTCTGCAGGATGCGCTGAACCAATTCCCCAGCTTCACAACCGGGGGTAACGCTGGAACGGGCGGCCAGGGAACCGGTGGTCGTGCCTCGGTGAACCTGCATGGTCTCGGGACCAATCGCAATCTTGTCTTGCTCGATGGGCGCCGTCTTCCCCTCTCGGACATCAATGGCAATGTCGACGTCAACATTTTCCCGGACGCGATCATTTCATCCGTCGACGTGATTACCGGTGGCGCTTCCGCAGTTTATGGCTCGGACGCCATGTCGGGCGTGGTCAACTTCAAAACCGTTCGATCGCTCCAGGGTTTCAGGCTGGACGTATTTAATAGTCTCAGTGAAAAGCGTGACGCGTATCGATTCAATGGTTCTCTCGCCTTCGGGACAAATTTCGCGGATGATCGCGGCCACGCGATCGCGGCATTCACTTACGCGAAGCAAGATCCTGTCAATGGGAGCACGCGTTCATTCTTCCACGATAAGACACCTTCGTCATTCCTTGGCACCAGCACGTTCGTGCCGAGCGCAACGAACGCGCCGAGCGCCGCGGTTTTGCAGGCACTTTTCACGGGATATGGGTTTCCAGGAGCACGCAACCCGCTCGCATCCAATCTTGGATTCAACAATAACGGGACGCTTTTCACGCAGACGGGCGCGGTCAACTATCAGGGGCCGACCGATGCCAACGGCTACATGGTCATAGGGGGCAACGTTCGAATGCCCGTCGGCCAACAAACGAACTTCTATAATGGGCTCAATCGCAAGACCGCGTTCGCGAAGGCCGACTACGAATTTACCCCATCGATCACGGGGTATGGTCAGTTCATGTTCGTCGATTTGACCGTAAATACGTCGAGCGGGTCATCGCTCACTCAGTTCGGTAATCTGACGACCGTTCCAGTGACGAACCCATTCATTCCCACGGATCTTCGAACGTTGCTGGCGTCGCGTCCGAATCCGACGGCGCCGTTCACGTGGAACGGTCGATACGTTGGTCTTCCGTACAAGAACTGGGACGAAAATTACAAAATCCAGCAATATCTGGTCGGCGTGCGTGGTGATCTGGCCCCGGCCTGGACGTTTGATGGTTTCGCATCTTACGACAAGACCGATCACGATCAGGTCATGCACTTCGCGGTACTGAAAAGCCAAGTTCAGACACTCCTTAACGCGCCGGATGGCGGCAATTCGCTTTGTGCCGGTGGCTTTAATCCATTCGGGGATGCAAACTTCCGGTCGTTGTCACCAGCCTGCCAAGATTTCATCTCGAAAGACGCGACTTCTCGCGAGGAGCTGGACCAGACGCAATTCCAAGCTCAGGTTAACGGACGACTTTTCGATCTTGGCGCCGGCCCTGCCCAAATCGCGTTCGTCGCCGACTACCGGCGTAATCGCTACGATTACGTTCCCGACAGCGATCTACAGTCTCAAAACATTGAGGCCGTTATTGCATCAGCTCCCGCCCATGGCGAGATTTCGGTGAAGGAAGCTGCGGCGCAGATTGACGTTCCGCTTTTAGCCGACCGTTCATTCGCTCAGGAGCTCGCCGTTGGAGCGGCCGCGCGCATCTCACACTATAATACCGTCGGATCAGTTACGAGTTTCGAAGCAGACGCTCGTTGGCGTCCAATAAGAGAACTGTTGTTCCGCGGAAGTTACCAGCGCGCTGTCCGGGCACCAAATATCGGTGAGCTAGACTCGCCGGCGACAGGTGTGCAGCTCGTAATCGGCACACCGCCAAGCTCGATCGGAGATCCCTGCGATATTCGTTCGACCGCGCGAACGGGAGCGAATGGAGCGCGAGTGGCCACCCTTTGTGTAGCACAGGGGATTCCGGCAGCTGCGATCTCGAGTTACACGTTCCCGACCACCGCCACGGGGCAGACCAACTCCGGTAACCCAGATCTGACGCCCGAAAAGGCCAACACGTTGGCGTCGTGTTCAACGCACCCAGGTCTAGCGGGGTTTTCGGCGATTTCTCGATCTCGACCGACTATTACAACATCAAAATCAAAGATGTGATTTCGACGGTTCCCGGACTCACGGTTCTTTCGAAATGCTACAATCTCGATGGATCGAATCCGAACTACGAATTGACCAACCCGTTCTGCCAACTGATCCAGCGCGACGCGGCGGGCCAGCTCTCGACGGTGGCGACTCCCTTCCTCAACCTGGGCGCGCTGAACACCGACGGCGTTGAAACCCAGGTCCACTGGGGCACACGGGTTCCAATGCTGGGAACGGGCGGCAGAGTGTATGTGGATTCCGCCATCGGCTGGCTACACAAGTATGAAGTTCAGTTGCTGCCTGGTGCCGCATTCCTGGATTACACGGGGGTGAGTAATGGCGGCGCGGGAACCGGAGCGGTGCCACCGCGAGCGACACCGAAATGGAAAGCGCTCACGACGTTTGGCATTGCCGCTGACCGCTATGGCCTGGGATTGCGTTGGCGCTACCAGCACTCGATGAAGGATTCGAGCTCCGTACTGACGCCGGCTACGGCCAGCGTTGGCGTGCCCAGCTACAATCTGTTTGACCTGTTCGGGACGTTCAAACTGACGCCGCAGTTCGAGATGCGAGCAGGCGTGAACAATCTGTTCAACAAGGGGTTGCCATTCGTTGCCAGCTCGCAGAACGGAACAGACGTGGCGCTCTACGATCCGATTGGCAGATCGTATTATTTCGGTGTGAGCCTGCGATTTTAAGCGGAAGGTGCGGAGCGAAAGCTCCGCGCCAACTCTTCGGTAAGGTGGCGTCGGACGCCGCGGCAGCGATCACGCGGACTCGCCGACGCGCCAGCGAAATAGACTCCGCTCGAAAAAGATGATCCCCCACGGCAAGTTCAACTGTGGCTTCGTGAAGGAAGGTGATCAGATCGATCTGGGGGGGAGTGAAGATCCAAGCGATCGGCCAAGTGAAGCTCAAAGCATCCCAAACGCTACGCAAGCTTGGCCACGTGCGGGCGCATTCGGCAGCTCGGACGAGGTTGCCTTCTGAAAGAGGTGGTGCCGCTTAGGTGACTCGAACACCTGACCCCATCATTACGAATGATGTGCTCTACCAGCTGAGCTAAAGCGGCTTGCTCTTTTGAGGAGGCGCGGCGGCCCCTACCAGCGCTTTGCGCGGCTCGCAAGCTGCCTCGTTTGCTGATCGATTATGCTTAAGGCTTTGGTAACGCCGTTCCGCCATTTTCCGGTCGAACAAGAGGGTGGGGCCCAAGCATAACCATGGACAGCTATCGCGAGTATCCGGGTGACTTCGATCAGGCGCAGCCGGAGGATTCGGCTCCCGTCAATGATGTCGCAGCCGCGATCGGCACCGACGAGCGGCGGATGCACGTCCGTGCCTACAATTATTGGGTATCGCTGCTCGACAACCGCGATTTCCCCTCGATCGAAGATCTCGAGCCGGCGGAGGTCGAGGACTTTTCGGCCAGCAGCGTCCTGCTCGACTTCACCTGCGGCGGCGACAATCCCGCCATTCCCTACGTGGGTCCCGCAATCCGCGAGGAGTGCGGCCTCGACGACGACATGCGCACGATCGCCGAAGTCCCGAGCCGGTCACTGCTGTCGCGACTGACCGACCATTATATGCAGATCATCGCCAACCGCGCGCCGGTCGGGTTCGAGGCCGAGTTCATCAACCAGCGCGGCCGCAACATCTGCTACCGGGGCATCCTGATGCCGTTCAGCTCGGACGGCGACACGATCGACTTCATTTATGGCGTGATCAACTGGAAGGACGTCGGCGAA
>JBJMUN010000046.1:0-92329 GCA_045811185.1 Sphingomicrobium sp. | reverse complement strand
TTCCTCACCGCGACCGGGAACATGGACCTGATCACGCTCGACCACATGCTGTCCATGAAGAACATGGCGATCGTCTGTAACATCGGTCACTTCGATTCAGAGATTCATATCGGCGCTCTCGCGAACATGAAGTGGACCGAGATCAAGCCGCAGGTCGACGAGGTCGAGTTCCCGGACGGCAAGAAGATCATCGTCCTTTCGAAGGGCCGCCTCGTGAACCTCGGCAATGCCACTGGCCACCCGAGCTTCGTTATGAGCTCGAGCTTCACCAACCAGGTCCTGGCTCAGATCGAGCTCTGGACCAAGGCCGACCAATACAAAAATGATGTCTACGTGCTGCCCAAGCACCTCGACGAGAAGGTCGCCAGGCTTCACCTCGGCAAGCTCGGCGTCAAGCTGACGCAGCTCAACGACAAGCAGGCAGCCTACATCGGCGTGTCCGCCGAAGGGCCCTTCAAGCCGGAGCACTACCGCTACTAGGCAGCGGCAAGCCTAAGAAACGTCAATCAGCAGGCCACCGACGGATCATATGTCGGCTGGCCCGCTGCATTGACGTAATAACAATATCCGCGGCTATCCTTGTAATATTGCCGGCCTTCGACGACGGGCCCTTTCATCAGGATGCCGACTGCGCCGCCCGCGACCATGCCGGCCGCGGCGCCGGCGACGGCATTCGACCCTGCAGCCTGACCAGCCAGAGCGCCAATCGCACCGCCAACAAGCACGCCCGTGATTGCGCGGCTCTCCATGCTTGAGCGGCCGTAGGGATCAGTGGCGCAGCCCGTCAGCAGTGCCGAGACTGCCAGAGTGGGAAGAAGAGCAACTTTCACCGGCGCCTCCATCACGTGCCCCGGGTGCTCTTTGCTTAAGCGCGCGAGTAGGCACGCCTGTTCCGAGATCCTCAAACACCGCACATAAGAAAAGGGGCCGTCCCTTCGGACGGCCCCTCTCTTTTTTTGCCGATATCGGCTCTGCGCTTAGCGGAAGCGGTACTCCGCACCACCGTAGAAGAAGCGGCCGGTCGGGTTGTAGGGGCTGCCCGCCTCGACGCCGGTGAGATCGTACGGCGGACGCACGTTGCCGATATTGTCGACACCCGCGTAGAGCCGCAGCTTGCTCAGGGCATCCCAGTTCACGCGAGCGCTGTGCGTGATCTGCGACGGGTACCATGCCATCGGACGAGCCTCGGGGTTGGTCGGACTGCGGCCCTGATGCGAGAAGAAGGTCTCCCACGTAAAGGTCCCGGCAGTCATCACCTGCCTGCCTACGTAGGTGCCGCTGTAGGACAGGTCGACCTTGCCGAAGTCGAGGTTCGCGTTCCAGGATGCACCCCACTTGGGATCGCCGAAGGTCTCGTCGATCTTATCCGAACGATCCGGCTGCGTGAGGAAGCTGAAGTTCTCGCTCTGCAGCAGTACGCTGACGATCGCGTGGCCAGAGAAGCGGACGTTCCCCCACAGGCGCCGGTTATAGCTGGCGTCGAAATCGATGCCTCGACGGATCAGCTGCGCGAAGTTGTACGGCTGGTTGATGAACGCGTTCCCGGTGCTCGCAAAGTTGATTCGATTTAGGTTCGGGAGGTCACGGCTCGACTGGCCTGCGAAGACACCATTGATCAATGGGTCAGTGCTGGTTTGACGACTGATTGCGGCGCAGAACTCGTTGTTAATGCCCGTGGGGTCATCATAGCAACGGTTGATGATCTGTTGGCCGCTTAGACCCGAGTTCACGTCCTTCACCTTGATACGATAGTAATCGACCGTCAACGCGAAGCCCGGGATGAACTCGGGCTGGAACACGCCGCCAAGGGTGATGCTATAGCCACGTTCTGGCACGAGGTCCGGATTGCCGCGGTTAATGCCGAGAACGCCCGAACCCGGCCGGTTCGACCAAGGCTGGGTGACCACCGTATTGCTGTTGTCCGTGTAGGTAATCGTCGTCGGGATGCCCGCCGCCGCACAGTTTCGAGCGCGTACTTCCGAGTTCGCGCTGATGTTGTTGGTCGTGTTGCCTGGCGTTCCCGGCTGGTCGCACGGATCGGTCAGGTTATTTGAGAAGGTCTGCGTTTCCGCCGCGAATGCATCCGAAAGCGTCGGCGCGCGCACCGACTTCGCAAAACCGCCGCGGAAGCGCAGGCTTTGAAGCGGCGCCCACGTCAGGCCCGCGTTATACGCCCATACGCCACCAAAGGTGTTGTAGTGCGAGTAACGGGCTGCGCCTTCCGCGGTCAGCTCCTTTATGAACGGGAGATCGGCGAGGATCGGCAGGCGAAGTTCGCCGAAGAGTTCGTTGGTCTTTTGCTTGGGCGGAAGGAACGGCTGGAAGGCATTGAGGAAGGTCACACCCTGTCCCGTCGTGGGGTCAATGGTCGACGTTACGGGGTCATAGACCGAACTTGCCTTCTCTTCGCGATGTTCGCCACCAAACGAGAAGCCAATCGGACCTCCCGGCAGGCGGAAGAAGCCGGTCGTGTCCCCCGAGATGAACGCGATGGCGTCGAGCTGTGACGCCTTCTGAACCCGCGACGACGTGTAGAGCACGTAGTCGCGAGCGGCCTGCGAGGAAGCACCGAATCCGAAGAGGTTTAGCGGAACGCAGTTAGGGTCGTTGTTGTTCGGATTCGCATCGACGTTGATGCCGCAGACGATGTTCCCGTTGGCGTCGAGGCGAGCGTCGGTCGCGTTGTTGAAGTTATTCACGAGGACGTTGCCGCCGGTTTCGTAGAAAGTCCGGGTGTGGCCGTAGTTCAGCGATGCTTCGTAGCTGAGATTGCCGCTGTTCAATAGATCGCCACGCACACCAGCGACGATACGATAAGTCTTTCGCTCGTGATCTTCAGCGCGCGTGCCGAGGTCGTTGTTGAAGCGCAGCATAGAGAAACACTGGCTTGTACCAGTCCGCGCTTGGCAAGTCGCAGCTGTGACTGATGCCGGAAATTGCGCAATGAGGGCTCTCGCCTGTGAGCTCAGGAACGGGTTGTTGAGGCTGAACACCGGATTGAGCCTCGATTGAACGAAGGTCGGCTGCGTTGACTGCTGCGTCGCGTTGATGCGGATGTAGCTTGCTTCGACGAACGGCTTGAATGCGGGCGAGATGTTTCCGTTCAGGAAGACGTTGCCGACATAGCGCTCAAGGCCCGGCAGGAGCATCGCATCTTCGATACCCGTGGCGCTCAGGCCACCCATGACACCGCCGCCAATCGGCCGGAGGTCCAGGAAAGGTACGTCCCGAGCGAGTGTGCCGTCCGGCAGGAATGCGTAATTGGACGCGATGCGCGGTGCAGGCGCAGTGCCGACTTGTGGACCGAGCTGTCCCGTACAAACCAGCGTGCGTTGAGCTGCATTCGTTGCAGATTGCGCGGGACAAGTCGTCGCGATGTATCCGCCAGTCGAGATGTTGCCGAACATGAGGCCTGGGATGGTGCCATTATGGACGTCCCAGAATGCCGTATTTGGAATGCCATCAAAGCTGCGGTTCGGCGCATTCGAAATCTCGGACGTGTAGAAACCTGGTGGACCGGAGAAGGCGCCGAGATACGGACGGTCGGAGAAGAAGACTGCGTCGGATTTCGAATATTCAAACGACCCGGTAACGTTGAACTTGCCGTCCGCGAAGTTGTGGCCTGCAACGACGCTGGCGAACTTGTTGTCGCGATCGTTGTAGGTGCTGGTGCCACCCTGAACCCTGACCTTGACGCCGTCATAGTCCTTGCGAAGGATGAAGTTCACGACGCCGGCAACGGCGTCCGAACCATAAACGGCAGAGTTGCCGCCGGTGACCACGTCGACGCGGTCGAGCAGGTCGACCGGAATCGTATTCACGTCGACCTGGAAGCTCCCCGGCTGGGCCGAGACCATGCGTCGGCCGTTGATCAGCGTCAGCGTGCGGGCGGTACCAAGACCACGAAGGTCGAGCAGGCTGAGGCCCGCAGTACCGATCGAGCCAGTCGAGTTCGCCTGGCTGAAGGTCGAGCGGAGCGACGGCAGGTCGTTCAATGCGTCACCGAGCGAAACTTCGCCGCGCTGGGCGAGATCGGTCGCCTGAACGCTGGTGATCGGAACGGCCGAAGCAAGATTCGGACGGCGGATGCGCGAACCGGTGACGACGATCGACGTGTCGGTGGCCTGCGCCTGCGCGACCGGGCTCGTGTCCGCCGGCGTGCAGTCGGCGGGAACGCCGGTCTGCGACGTGCTGCCCGGAAGCGGGCAGGTCGTGGTGGATTGCGCGAACGCCGGTGTTGCCGATGCAAAGAAGATGAACGCGCCGGTCTGAAGTGCCGACGCGGCAAGCAAATTACGATTTATCACTAGACCCTCGTCCCCATACTCACTTTCGAGAAGGATCGGGTGACTTCCCGATTTACATTTCCGCTGCAATGGGTTCCGCCGAGTCGAACCCGATTTTCCATTCATGTCGCTTTAATGTCACGCATCGGCGGATCTGTTCGCTGGACGACTCTCCGGCGCCCGGGTGACGCGCGCGTGTTTCACTTGCCCTTTCATTTGAGCGACTTCGCCGTATGACTTGCCGAAAGGGGGGTGGTTGGCGCGAAGATGGGCGCTTCAAGCGTTACAGGCCTGGCTATCGCAGCGCTGGCATTGCTGTGGCTCGTCATCGCGATTGCGATTGCGATCCTCGCAGCGCGGCGGTTTCGAACAGCCGAGCAGTTGATCGAAACCGCGCAAGCGAACGCCCGGCTCCTCCAGCTCATGCCCGCGCGGCCACTTCTGGTGCGTGCCGATCAGACGATCGAAGCCGATGAGCAGCTGATGCGGGATCTCGGTTTGAGTGGTTCGCCAAGGATGCTCGCTGCGCTCGCCGGCAACGACAGCGGGATCGCGCCCGAGGACCTCGACGCGCTCGCCGCCGACGTCGAAGCCGCTCAGGCGACGTCCGGCAAGATCTCCCGCACCGTTCGAGCGCACGGTTCGCCGCGAGTGTTCGATGTCCGCGGCGGCCCGGCGCCCGGAGAGCTTCCAGGCGCCATGCTGCTGTGGTTTTTCGACACCAGCGCAGGTGAAGAGGAGCGCGCGAAGCTGGCACTGCGCCTCCGCCAGACCGAAGGTGCCTTCAACTCCCTGACACATCTCATTGAGTCCGCGCCGTTTCCGATGTGGTACCGCGGCCCGGATCTGAAGCTTGGCCTCGTCAACAGCGCTTTCGTCTATGCAGTCGAGGGCAAGGACGCTGCCGACGTCATCGGTCGGTCGGCCGAACTGATCGACGCGCCGGGCGAAGAGGGCGGAGTGGCCAGCGCACGCAAGGCCCAGGAAAGCGGGCAGATCGTCTCGCAAATGCAGCCGGCGATCATTCGCGGCGAGCGGCGCATGTTGCGGATCGTGAATGTGCCGCTGTCGACAGGTGCGGTCGCGGGATATGCGGTCGATGTCCAGGACCTGGAGGACGCGCGGGCCGAGCTTGCGCGCTATATAGAATCGCAGCGTGAGCTTGCCGATCGCATGACGGCCGGCACCGCGCAGTTCGATGCCGACCGCAGTTTGAGCTTCTTCAACCGGCCGTTTGCCGTGATGACCCAGCTCGATCCGGAATGGCTTGCAGAGAAGCCGGAATTCGACCGCTTGATCGAACGGATGCGCGACGAGCAACGTCTCCCTGAGACCCGCGACTTCCCGGCCTGGAAGGAGGAGCGCAGGGATTGGTTCACGAGCGCCGACGAAGTCATAGAGGAAGAGTGGATGCTGCCTGCGGGCGACCACATTCGGGTGGTTGCCCAGCCGCTCCCTGACGGCGGGCTGCGGCTGTTCCTTGAGGATCGAACTGAGCAGCTGCGTCTCGCATCGGCGCGGGACACGCTGCTGCGCGTACGCGCGGCGACATTCGACAATCTTTTCGAAGCGATCAGCGTCTTTGCCAGCGACGGCAGGCTCTATGTCTGGAACCGCCGGTTCATCGACGACTGGGAACTGGATGAGGAATGGCTCGCGACACACCCGCGGATCGACGAACTCGTGCCCGCGATGGCGCGCAAGCTCGTCAATCCGACTTCGGCCGCGCAGATCCGCGAGATGGTGCGGCAGACGACCAATGAGCGGCAATCGTCGAATGGCCGTATCTCATTGACGGACGGGCGGCATTTCCAGTTCGCTGCCGTTCCGCTTCCTGACGGCAATGCGCTGTTCACGATGGTCGACGTGACGGACTCGACCCGGATCGAGGCAGCGCTTCGGGAGCGCGCGACGGCGCTCGAGGAGGCGGACCGCGTGAAGACCGATTTCGTGGCCAACATGAGCTACGAGCTGCGGACTCCGCTGACCTCGATCGGCGGTTTCGCCGAATTGCTGGGCGGTGGATACGCCGGCGACCTCAGCCCAAAGGGCCGCGATTATGTGAGCGCGATCCTCGAATCCGTCGAGCGCCTCTCGAAGCTCATCAACGATGTCCTTGACCTCACCACGGGCGATGCGCGCGGTGTCGCGCTCGAGAAGGAGCGCGTTGACATCGCAGGCCTGTGCAGGGCGGCAGCAGAGACTGCGAAGGAGAGGGCGGCCGAAAAGGGACAGAAGCTCGACGTGGAAATCTCGCCGTCAGCCGGCCACGTCTTTGGCGACGCGCGCCGCTTGCGGGAATCGGTCGAGCACGTACTCCAGAATGCAATCGCCTATACCGACAGCAAGGGACAAATCTCGCTCTTGGCCGACGGCGACAAGAAGGAGGCGGTGATCCGTGTGCGCGACAACGGTTCGGGCATCGAGACGGAAGACCTGCCCCGGGTGTTCAACCGGTTCGACCGTGTCACCGAATCCGGCGTCAGGGGCGAGGCTGCTCTCGGGCTGGGATTGCCGCTGACGCAGCAGTTCATCGAGGCGCATGGCGGAAGCGTCGAGCTGCAGTCCGTGAAGGGGGAGGGTACGACGGTGACCCTCACCATCCCGCGCGGCAGCAGATGATCCTTCGAAGCGAGGCCGAAACGGCTGCGGCCGGAGCCGCGCTCGCGCGGGTGGCGCGTGCTGGCGACGTGATAACGCTGGCGGGACGCCTCGGGGTGGGCAAGACCGCGCTTGCCCGAGGATTCATCAATGCGCTCGGGCACAAGGGCGATGTTCCAAGCCCGAGCTTCGCGATCGTGCAGCCTTATGACGACCTCGAGCCGCCGGTGTGGCACGTCGACCTTTATCGAATCGAGGACGAGTCGGAGATCGACGAGCTGGGGCTCGACGCGGCCGTGGATGCCGTGCTCCTGGTGGAATGGCCCGAGCGGGCGCGGGGAGGTGCGTGGCCTGAGGCTCTCCAAATCACCATCGAGTTTGGTCGGGACGGCGAGAGAATCTTGACAGCGAAGGTGCCCCCGTCATGGGAGGGGCGATGGCCACCCCGATGACTCCGCCGCCGCATGCCCCTGATTTCCTTGCCGCTTCCGGCTGGGCGGGTGCTAAAATCCTTCCGCTTGCCGGCGACGCGTCGTTCCGCCGCTACTTCCGCGTCGTGGACGGGGAGCGCTCGGCGGTGCTGATGGACGCGCCCCCGCCGCATGAGGACCCGCGCCCCTTCATTGCCGTTGCGGAATGGCTGGCCTCGGTTGGCCTCAGTGCGCCGCAGATTCTTGCCCGCGACCTCGACAAGGGGCTGCTGTTGCTCGGCGATTTCGGCGACTGGCGGCTGCGCGAGTTCCTCGACGAGGACCCGGCGCGGGAGGTGGAGCTTTATGAGCTCGCCACCGACGTGCTCATCCATCTCCATCAGCATGACGCGATGCCGGGACTGAAGCCGCACGGGCTCGCGCAATGGCTCGAGGAGCTGAAGCTGTTCACCGACTGGTATTGTCCGGCGGTGGGAGCCGAGGTGGACGTTGCCAGCTACGAGGACGCATGGCGGCAAGTGCTCGAGCCCGTAGCGCTCGACGGCATGGCGCCGGTGACGGTGCTCCGCGACTATCACGCCGAGAACGTCATGCTGGTCAGTGATCGTACCGGCGTGGAGCATTTCGGGTTGCTGGATTTCCAGGATGCCCTGGCCGGTCACCCGGCTTATGACCTCGCGTCGGTACTCGAGGATGCCCGACGTGATGTGCCGCCGCCCGTCGAACGGGCGATGATCGACCGTTACATCGATGCCACGGGCCACGGCGAGGTGTTCGAACGTGCTTATTGGGCGCTCGCAGCGCAGCGGAACACGCGCATCCTCGGCGTCTTCACCCGCCTGTGGAAGCGCGACAACAAGCCGGGCTACCGCCGCTTCCAGCCGCGGATGTGGGGCCTTCTGGAACGCGACCTCGCACAGCCGCACCTCAAGCCTGTCAAAGACTGGTTCGACGGGAACATCTTGCCAGCGCACCGGCGCGAGCCCTGGAAGCAGGCCGCATGAGCCAGTCCAAGCGAGCGCTGCGCCTGCGCGCCGAAGTGCCTGCAGAAGTGCCGCACACTGCGATGATCATGGCCGCGGGGCTCGGCAAGCGGATGCGGCCGCTCACTGCAATGCGGCCCAAGCCATTGATCGAGGTCAATGGCAAGGCGCTTCTCGACCATGTTCTCGAGAAGTTGCGCACCGCCGGCGTGAAGAAGGTCGTGGTGAACGTCCACTATCTCGCCGACGCGCTCGAAGCCCACATGGCGACTCGAGCGGAGGGCCTTGAAGTTGCCATTTCCGACGAGCGTGATTTGCTGTTGGAGACGGGTGGCGGGCTGGTGAAGGCAGAGCCCATGATCGATTGCGATCCGTTTCTGTCGCTGAACAGCGACAATCTGTGGATCGACGGACCGGCCGATACGATCAAGTTGCTCGCCTCACAGTGGGACGGGAGCAAGATGGATGCGCTGCTGTTGCTGGTGCCACAGGCGCGCGCGCTCGGCCACAAGGGCATGGGCGACTTCCACATGGACCGCAGTGGGCGAATCCGGCGCAGGGAGCGAAGTCACGTAGCACCTTTCGTGTTCACTGGCATCCAGATGGTCTCCAAGCGCCTCCTTCGTGAGGCGCCGGAGGGGCCATTCTCGACCAACGTCCTGTGGGATCGCGCGATCGAGGAGGGACGGGCTTTCGGTGCCGTCCACCAGGGGCTCTGGTTCGATGTCGGTACACCGCAGTCGATCCCCATGACGGAAGCGGCGCTCGAGAATGTCTGACCGCCCGGCGGTCTACACCATCCCCAGCCACCGTTCGTTCGCAGACGCACTTGCGGCGGGCTTGATCGCGCGCTTCGGCGAAACGCCTCTCGGCCTGGCGCAAGGACGAATCCTGCTTCCGAACAATCGCGCGGTCCGGGCCGTCATGGACGCGTTCGTACGCGCCAGCGGCGGCGGATTGCTGCTTCCCCGGCTGATTCCGGTGGGCGATCCCGAGCTCGATGAGCGGGTCGGCGGGGCACTCGACGCGGTCGATGGAGATGCACCGCTCCCGCCGGCCATCGACCCGACCGAGCGCATGCTGAAGCTTGCGGCGATCGTCAGTGGTGGAGGAAGCGCCGAGAGATTGAGGCTTGCTGCAGATCTTGTTCGCGCATTGGACGCATTGCTCATCGAGAATGTCGACCCGCGCCGGCTGAAGGATGCCGTCGCACAAACGAGCGATCTTGCGCGCCACTGGGATAAGTCGCTCGCGAAGCTTCAGCTCATTTATGAAGACTGGCCGCATCTCCTCGCGGAACTCGGAGCGATCGACCTTGCGGATCGTCGCAATCTCCTGCTGAGACGGCTGGCGGACCGGTGGCAGGACGATCCGCCCGCCGGCTTCACCATTGCGGCGGGCATTACGACTGCCGCCCCGGCGGTGGCGGCTTTGGTCGCGCGGGTTGCGCACATGCCTCGAGGCATGGTCGTGTTGCCGGGCCTGTGGCTCGAGGACCTCTTCCCCGACGAGGAATGGGAGGCGCTCGGGCCGGATGAAAAAGGCCGCGGGGAAGCGACGCACCCACAATTTCACTTGAAGCTGCTGCTCAACCGTCTCGGCATAGCGCGCACGGAGGTTCAAACGTGGCGCTGGTCAGCCGGTGCAGTTTCCTCGCCGTCACGGGCGAGGTCAGTGGCCAACGCAATGGCGGCGCCCGATTTTTCGCATAAATGGGAGATACTTAAGCCGACAGAGCGGCGGCTTGGCGGAATTCGGCTTGCGGAGCTGCCCGATCCGGCCGCCGAAGCGCAGGCGATTGCGCTCGCGTTACGCGAAGCTCTCGAGACTCCAGGCAAGACAGCTGCGCTCGTGACTCCCGACCGGCAGCTCGCTGGCCGCGTCTCCGCGCTGCTCGCGCGCTGGGGCGTGGAGGCGGACGATAGTGCGGGCAAACCACTGGCGACGACGCCCGTCGGCACTTTGCTCCTTGGAATCGTCAGTGCGGCGGCCGACGATCTCGCTCCCGTCCCCATGCTTGCATTGCTCAAGCACCCGCTTGCCGGCGGCGCGGTCGAGGAGCGTCTTGCCTGGCTGGACATGGTCCGAGACCTCGACCTGAAACTCCGCGGACCGCGTCCGCCAGCCGGAATTGCCGGGCTCGACGCGCACTTCGGCAGTTCGCGCGAATGGCAAACAGTTCGCTTGCCGCTCGCCCGCATTGACGGGCTCCTTCGCGAGCCGGTGTCGCTGGCGCGCCTCGCGGCCGATCTTTCGAATGCCGCGCAATCGCTCGCTGGCGATGCAGCGTGGCGCGGTCCGGCGGGGCGAATGGCCGCGGAGATGCTGGCCGAGTTGCAGGCATCGAAGGCTGCTCAAGCACTGACGATCGGTGCCGATGATGCCGTGCCCCTGCTTCGCCAGCTGCTCGACGGGCGAGCCGTGCGTCCGCCCTACGGCGGTCACCCGAGGATCTTCATCTGGGGCCTGCTCGAGGCGCGCCTTCAACGTGCCGATCTGGTCGTCCTCGGCGGGTTAAACGAAGGGGTCTGGCCGGCTTCGCCAGCGCCCGATCCGTGGCTACCGCCGAGCGTAAGGGCGACGCTTGGCATGCCGACGCTGGACAGTCGCATCGGCCTTGCCGCGCACGATTTCGCAAGTGCGCTCGGCGCGCCCGAGGTGCTGATCACTAGGGCCCGGCGCGACTCGAAATCACCGACGGTCGCCTCGCGGTTCCTTCTCCGGCTCAACGCGATCAGCGGCGGATTGCCGCGCGACCTTCCGCTTGAGCGGCTCACGCGTGTGCTCGACGATCCGGGCAGCTCCAATCCGGTTGACCGCCCCCAGCCGACACCACCTCCCGAGCAGCGACCCAAGAAGATTTCCGTCACTGCGGTCGATCGCCTGAAGGCAGATCCTTTCGCCTTCTACGCACAGGCGATCCTGAAGCTTCGTTCCATCGACCCGGTCGACGCGGACCATACGGCTGCCTGGAAGGGCATGGCCGTCCACCAGGTGTTTCAGGGCTGGTTGCAGCACGATAATTGCGAACCGGACAAGCTCAGGCCGCGCGCCGAGCGCCTCCTTCAGGACGAGGCGATCCACCCGATGTTGCGGGCGCTTTGGGCGCCGCGGCTGCTTGAGGCAATCGACTGGATTGCCGCAATGGAGCGCGACAATCAGGCCAAGGGAAGGCGTCCTCTGAAAGCGGAGGTGGCGGGCGAGACGAGGCTCGCCGGTGTCACCGTTCAGGGACGTGTCGACCGCATCGACAGCCTAGCCAACGGCGGTCTTGCAATCATCGACTACAAGACGGGCGCGCCGCCGACGCAGAAGGCGGTGAATGCGGGATTTGCGCTGCAGCTCGGGCTACTTGGCCTGATCAGTCGCGCCGATGGGTTTGATGAGGTGCACGGCGACCCCGAGGCATTCGAATATTGGTCCCTGCAGCGCTATCGTGGAAGCTTCGGCAGGCTGATGTGCCCCGACAAGGACATGCAGCCCGGCGAGTTCCTGCAACATGCGCACGCCAATTTTACGGATGCGGCGAACAAGTGGCTGACCGGAAGCGAGCCGTTTACGGCCAAGCTCAACCCGGCGTACGCGCCGTACGGCGACTACGATCAGCTGATGCGGCTCGAAGAATGGTACGGCCGCAAATGAGCCTAGCTCCGCGGCTTCCTCTTGACCTTGGAGGCATAGAGCAAGGCAGCAACGATTGCTGCCGAGCCGATACCCACCGCGACGCCGGCCTTCACCAGCTTGTTCCGGCGCTGCTCGTTCGCGCGGTCGTTCTCGTCGTTGCCATCACTCATGACCAAATATCTATGGCGTTCGGCGCCGGTTTGGAAGTCGCATGAGTTCGCGCTTCAGGGCCTTTCCCGAGCTCAAGGGCGAACAGGCGCTTGCGTCGGACCCGCATGTTCATGCTTCGCTCTCGGCTTCGGCGGGAACCGGCAAGACGCAGGTCCTCACTGCGCGCGTCCTCCGGCTGCTGCTGAAAGGCGCACGCCCGGAATCCATCCTCTGCCTGACCTTTACCAAGGCGGCAGCGGCAGAGATGGCCAACCGGATCGGCGCACGGCTCGCGGCCTGGGTGCGCCTCAAGGAGAGCGAGCTCGGAACGGACCTGCTGCATCTCGGCGAATCGAACGATCTTGCGACGCGGCAGCGAGCCCGCCAGTTGTTTGCGCGGGTGCTCGATTGTCCGGGCGGCCTGAAGATCCAGACCATTCACGGTTTCTCGCAATCGCTTCTGGCCGCATTCCCCGCCGAGGCGGGGATCATGCCTGGCTTCCAGCCAATCGAAGGACGCGCCGAACAGGAGCTCGTTCGCCGTACGCTCGCCGATCTCATGGCCGATGCGGAGACGAGTGGCGATCATGCCCTCATCCGGGACGTACAGTGTCTCAGCCGTCGCCTCGGCGAGGCAGGCGCGGTCGAATATCTCCAGGCCTGTGCCCGGCATCCCGACGCGCTGGACGCGCTTGGCGAGCGGACCGTGATCGAGCCGTCGATCCGGCGGCTGATGGATCTGCCCGAGGAGTCGGTCGAAGATTATATCGCACACCATTGCGGCGACGACCGGTTTGATTGCGACCTGCTGCGAGCGGTTTCGGATGCGAACCGCCGGTGGGGCGCGCAGACGGGCCTGGGACACGCACGTGTCATTGAAGACTGGTTGGCGCTGACGCCGATCGAGCGTGCCGCGGCGCTTTCGGACTTGAGGAAGGTGGTCCTGACGGAAAAGGGGACGCTTCGCGTTGCTGCCGGCCAGACGAAGGCCGAACCGCATTATGAGTCACATGCCGGCAGGCTGGCGGTGCTCGTTGCAGGCCTTCTTCGCCTGCAAAACGGCTCGAGGCTGGCCGCCGACATCGCCGCAGGCCTCCGTGCCGGCCAGGCCTTCGCCAGTGCGTACAGCCTGGCGAAACGGGCCGTCGGCGTTGCCGACTTCAACGACCTCATTGAATGGACCCGCAATCTGCTCGCGCAGCCCGGCATCGGCGAATGGGTCCGCTACAAGCTCGACCGGCAGATCGATCATGTGCTGGTCGATGAAGCGCAGGACACCAATGCCGCGCAGTGGGAAATCATCGAGCGGCTCGTCGAGGAATATTTCAGTGGATCGAGCGAGGCCGAGCGGCGGGTCCGAACGCTGTTCATGGTCGGCGATTTCAAGCAGGCGATCTACGGTTTCCAGGGCACCGATCCAGCGCGTTTCAGCGAGGCGCGCGAGCATTTCCGCCGACGCGCGGAAGAGCTGCTGGAATCGGATGATGCTATTCACTTCCGCGATCTATCGATCGCGGCGAGCTTTCGTTCGGCGCAGCCCGTGCTCGACCTTGTCGATGCGGTCATTGATACGGTGGGACCGGAGGCGCTTGCTCTTCGTGAACCGCCGCCGCCGCACCGCGCTCACCATCGCGCAAGGGCGGGTTCCGTCGAGCTTTGGCAGCCGTTCGCCGTCGAGGAGACGCTCGACGAAAGCGATGAAGGCGAAGAACGCTGGGTCAGTCTTCGTGACCGCCGTTACGCAGAAGAGCTGGCTGAGCGGATTCGCCTGATGGTCGATGAGGCGCCATGGCTGGACTCGGCGGAGCGGCCCCTCGTTCCCGGCGACATCCTCGTGCTGGTGCGCAGCCGAGGGGAGCTTGCCTCCCTCATCGTCGCCCGGCTGTTCGCCGCCGGAGTGCCTGTGGCGGGGGTCGACCGGCTTCATCTTCACGAGCCGCTCGCGGTACAGGACTTGCTCGCCGCGGTGAAATTCGCGGTCCAGCCGAACGACGATCTCAGCCTTGCCTGCCTGCTCGTTTCGCCGCTTGTCGGGTTGGACCAGGAGCAATTGAGGGAGCTTGCCTTCGGTCGGAAGGGTTCACTCTGGCGCGAGCTTCGGCAGCGGGCGGAAGAGTTCCGGAGCGCACATGACGCACTTGCGGAACTGCTGCGGATTGCGGACTACACGGCTCCTTCGCAGTTTCTGCAGGTGATCCTGAGCGGCCCGATGCAAGGAAGGCGTAAGCTCTATTCCCGGCTCGGCATGGCGGCGCGGGATCCCATCGACGAGTTGATGAACAGCGCACTGGAGTTTGAGCGAACCGAGATTGCGTCACTGGACCGCTTCCTCGCGTGGTTCTCGCGAGGCACCGTCGACGTCCAGCGGGATCCCGGGCAACCCGCGAATGAAGTCCGGGTGATGACGGTGCACGGCGCCAAGGGGCTGGAAGCCCCAGTCGTGATCCTCGCCGATGCGACAGGTGATCCGGCAAAGCTTGGCCGCATTCCGCTGACGATCGACATCGAAGTGGCGGGGGCGGGCGTCGCCCCGCTGCTTCGCCCGAAGAAGGACGAGCGCTGCGCCCCCTTCGAGGACATCATCCTCGACGAGGAGAAGCGCGACCTGGAGGAGCATATGCGGCTGCTTTATGTTGCACTGACGCGCGCAGCGGACCGACTGATCGTCAGCGGCGTCCGCCCGAAGGAGCGCAGGGATGGCGCCGATCCGCGGCCTCTCAATTGCTGGCACCGGATCGTCGAGGAAGCGATGGTGGGCATGGGTGCGTCTCCCGCCGACGGGCATGTCGCCCTTCGCTATGCCTCGGATCGCTCCGCCGAGGGCAAACGAGCGAAGGACAAGATCGAGCTGCCGGTCGTTGCCGTGCCCGAGTGGGCCAAGCGGACGGCGCCGCCCGAAGCTCGTCCTCCGCGCCCGCTTGCGCCATCCGCGATTGCTGTTGACGATGAAGCAGCGCCGCCGCCGAGCGAAGCCATGCGGGCTGCCGCGCGTCGGGGCACCTTGATTCACCAGCTGCTCGAGCGGTTGCCCGCCGTTGCGGCTGATGCTCGCCCTCGCGCGGCAGACCGCTGGCTCGAACGATCCGCGGGCGTTGCCGATGTCGATGCTCGTAGCGAGATCGTCGGCCAGGTTTGCGGGATCCTCTCTGATGCCCGCTTCTCGGCGCTGTTTGGCCCAAGATCCATCGGCGAGGCGCCGCTTGCCGCAACTTTGCCGGACGGTCGTGTCATTGCCGGTACGGTCGATCGCCTCCTCGTCGAGGATGGACTTGTCAGCGTCATCGATTTCAAGACCGGGAAAGTGCCGGCGGGCGACAGAGACCTACCGAACGCCCACCGGGCGCAGATGGCTGCCTACGTCGAAGCCCTGCAAGTCATCTTCCCGGGCAAGCGGGTCAGCGCGTCCCTCTTGTACACAACCGGTCCCAAGCTCATCGACGTAACGCCTTGAGGCCGGTGGGCCCAATGCCCATATGCTTGTTAACTTTTGATCCCTGCCAGGAGATTCGCCCGCCATGACCACCAAGACGGTCACCGACCAGAGCTTTGCTTCCGACGTTCTCGGTTCCGAGGGCCCTGTCCTTGTCGATTTCTGGGCGGAGTGGTGCGGCCCGTGCCGGATGATCGCTCCGGCGCTCGAGGAAATTGCCGGCGAACTCGGCGACAAGGTGACCATCGCCAAGCTCAACATCGACGAAAACCCGGACACGCCTGGCCGCTACGGCGTCCGCGGCATCCCGACGATGCTTCTGTTCAAGGGCGGCCAGCCCGTCGCGCAGAAGGTTGGCGCAGCGCCGCGCAGCCAGATCCAGCAGTGGCTGGAAGGAAACCTCTAGCTCATTCTCCGGGGGGCTCGGTACTATCGAGCCCCCGCGTGTGCGGCCTGAACTTCTCGTGCCGCGGCAGTTCGTCCTTCGGTTCGAACCAGCCGATCCGGCTTCCCCAGAAAATGTGAAATCCCGGAGCGATTGCCTGCGGATCATCGAGGGTGACGACGCTGAAGTCCACGGTCTCGGGCTGATGGTCGACCTTCATCAGGAAGGGCGTCCCGCATTCTCCGCAGAATTCCCGGTGCCCGAAACTCGACGAAGGCACCGATCTCACCTTGTCGCCGCCCCGTGTCCACGCGAGGTCGCCCTCTGCGACGCTCGCGAACACCATAGCGGGTGCTCCGCTGTTGAGCTGGCAGGTGCGGCAATGGCACCAGCCACAATCGAACGGCTCGCTCTTGAGTTCGTAGCGCACGGCGCCGCACATGCACCCGCCAGTCAGTCCCATCTTGCCTTGACCTTAATTGACTACGGCAGGGGCGCTCCTTACATCGCCCGACGCAATTTCCCAGAGCGTCGGCGGGAGCTTTTCGGTCTTTCTGCGACGCGCGGGTTTTTAAGGGAATTCCATGTTCGCCTCAGTGGCAAAGAGCATCTTCGGATCGGCCAACGATCGCTATGTCCGTGGCCTCGGCAAGTATGTCGACACGATCAACGGCTTCGAAGCCAATATCTCGGCGCTCACCGACGATGAATTGCGCGGCCAGACCGAGGTCTTTCGGCAGCGTCTGGCAAGTGGCGAGAAGCTCGATGAGCTCCTGCCGGAGGCGTTCGCAACGGTGCGCGAAGCGGCGATCCGGACGCTCGGTCAGCGCCACTACGACGTTCAGCTGATTGGCGGCATCGCGCTTCATCGCGGCGAGATTGCCGAGATGAAGACCGGCGAAGGCAAGACGCTCGTTGCGACGCTCGCCGTCTACCTGAACGCGCTTGAAGGGAAGGGCGTTCACGTTGTTACCGTCAACGACTATCTCGCCCGTCGCGACGCCGAGTGGATGGGCCAGGTCTACCGCTTCCTCGGGATGAGCGTCGGGGTCATTGTCCCCAACCTCACGGACCAGCAGCGCCGCGACGCCTACAACAGCGACATCACCTACGCGACCAACAACGAGCTTGGCTTCGACTATCTGCGCGACAATATGAAATATTCGCGCGAGCAGATGGTCCAGCGGCCCTTCAATTTCGCGATCGTCGACGAGGTGGACTCGATCCTGATCGACGAGGCCCGGACCCCTCTCATCATCTCGGGGCCGACCGACGACAAGTCGGACCTCTACATTTCCGTCGACGGCATCGTTAAGTCATTCGTTTCCTCGGACTACGACAAGGACGAGAAGCAGAAGAGCGTCGTCCTTACCGAAGAGGGCACGGAAAAAGCCGAGCGAATGCTCGAGGGCGCCGGGCTGATCGAGGGTCGCAACCTTTACGACATCGCCAACACGCAGGTCGTCCACCACCTGAATCAGGCCCTCAAGGCCAACGTCATGTTCAAGAAGGACATCGACTACATCGTGAAGGACGGGAAGGTCGTCATCATCGACGAGTTCACCGGCCGCATGATGGATGGGCGGCGCTGGTCCGACGGCCTTCACCAGGCCGTCGAGGCCAAGGAAGGCGTGGTTATCGAGCCCGAGAACCAGACGCTCGCATCGATCACCTTCCAGAACTATTTCCGCATGTACCCGAAACTGTCGGGCATGACCGGCACGGCGATGACCGAGGCGCCGGAATTTTTCGACATTTACAAGATGAACGTAGTCGCGATCCCGACCAACGTTCCGGTCCAGCGCATCGACGAGGACGACGTCTTCTACAAGACGATGCAGGAGAAGTTCGGGGCGATCGCCAAGGAAATAAAGGTCAAGCAGGAGATCGGCCAGCCGGTCCTGGTCGGTACCGTCTCCATCGAGAAATCGGAGATGCTCTCTGAATTCCTCCATCAAGAGGGAATCAAGCATTCGGTCCTGAATGCCCGCTTCCACGAGCAGGAAGCCCATATCGTCGCCCAGGCAGGCCGCATGGGCGCGGTGACCATAGCGACCAACATGGCGGGCCGGGGGACCGACATCCAGCTTGGCGGCAACCTCGAGTTCCGGATGCGGGACGAGTTTTCACACCTCGTCGAGGGCACTCCCGAATATCAGGCGCAGGCGGAAAAGGTCCGCGCGGAGATCGCGGCCGAGAAGCAGCGTGTGCTCGACAACGGCGGCCTCTACGTTCTCGGCACCGAGCGCCACGAGAGCCGGCGGATCGACAACCAGCTGCGCGGCCGTTCGGGCCGCCAGGGCGACCCCGGGCTTTCGAAATTCTACCTCAGCCTCGATGATGACCTGCTGCGCATCTTCGGCCCGCAGACGATGTTCGCGCGCCTGATGAACAGCCAGCTCGAGGAAGGCGAGGCGCTCACCCACAAGTGGATGTCGAAGGCCATCGAGACCGCCCAGAAGAAGGTCGAGGCGCGCAACTACGACATCCGCAAGCAGGTCGTCGAATTCGACGACGTGATGAATGACCAGCGCAAGGTCATTTACGAGCAGCGCGCCGACATCATGGATGCCGAGAGCGTCGGTGACGTCATCAATGACATGCGCATCGAGACAGCCGCCGCGATCGTTGCGGTGAGTTGCCCTCAGGGGACGTATCCGGAGCAGTGGAACGTCGAAACGCTGAAGCAAAGCATCGACGAGGTGTTCGGCCTTCAGCCGCCGATCGACGAGTGGCTGGAGGAAGAGGCCGTCGATCCCGAGATGATCATGGAGCGGGTCCAGAAGCTCGCCGATGACGTGATGGCGGCCAAGCTTGCCGACATCGAACCGGAGCGCTGGAGCGAGATCGAGAAGCAGGTCCTGATCCAGACGCTGGATCACAACTGGAAAGAGCACCTCGCGACGCTCGATGCGCTGCGGCAGGTGATTCACCTGCGCAGTTATGCGCAGAAGAAGCCGATCGACGAATACAAGCAGGAAGCGTTCCTGCTGTTCGAGCGGCTGCTGGTCTCGATCCGTGAGGAAGTGACCCGGATCCTGATGCGAGCCCAAGTCCAGCTCGAGCCGGCTCCTCTGCCGGAACTGCCGGACTTCATCACCCAGCACCTCGATCCGTTCTCGGCCGATGACGACACGGCGGACATCGACGCTGCGGCGCGGGGCCTGATGCCAGGTGCGCTGCCGCTCCTGAACATTCCGCAGCCGGGCCTTCCGCAGCGAGATGAGGCCGGCAATGTCGTCGAAGCGCCGATCAGCCGTAACGCTCCGTGCCCGTGCGGCTCGGGCAAGAAGTACAAGCATTGCCACGGCCAGCTCGCGTAAGCGCTGCTGCCGCAGTGAGCCCGATCGACCGGACCGAGCTACGCCGCGCCTATCGGCCCGACGAAGAGCAGGTGGTGCTGGAGCGCATGCACCAGGCGCGGCTGAACTCGACCGAGCTTGGCGAAGCAACCGCAACGGCGCGAGCGCTGGTCAAGGGCGTTCGAGCGCACAAGCCCTCAGGCGTCGATGCTTTCCTGCATGCCTACGATCTTGGCTCCGACGAGGGCATTGCAATGATGTGCCTTGCGGAGGCTCTGCTTCGTATTCCGGATGCGCATACGGCCGACGAGCTGATCGCTGACAAGCTTTCGGGGCCTGACTGGTCCGACAAGCTCGGGCGCTCCGGCTCCGCGTTCGTCAACGCGGCGACCTTCTCGCTGCTTCTCACCGGCAAGGTGCTGGAAGGCGCGCAGGATCGTTCCGATAACTGGAAGGCGGCGCTCGGCCGTGCGGTGGGCCGCCTTGGCGAGCCTGTAGTGCGCACCGCCGTCCGTGAGGCGATGAAGATCCTCGGTCGCAACTTCGTATTCGGCCGAACCATTGACGAGGCGCTGAAGCGAGCGGGCCCGGAGCTGCGGCAGGGGCTCAGTCACAGCTTCGATATGCTGGGCGAGGCCGCAAAGACGTTCGAGGACGCGCAGCGCTACGCCCAAGCCTACCACGGCGCCCTCGACCGCATTGGGGAGGAAGCCAAGGGTGGTTTTCGCAAGTCGCCGGGCATTTCGGTCAAGCTGACGGCGCTGCATCCGCGGTTCGAATATACCCACCGTGAGGAAGCGCTCGCGTACGTCATTCCCGTGGTTCGCGAGCTCGCGCTCAAAGCATCCAAGGCGGACGTCCATTTCACGATCGACGCAGAGGAAGCGGATCGCCTCGAGCTGCAGATGGACGTGTTCGAGGCGTTGCTCGCGGACGACGCGCTCTTCGCAAACAGTTGGGGCGGATTCGGGCTGGCGCTCCAGGCTTACCAGAAGCGCGCCGCACCCTTGTGCGACTGGGTGATCGAAGCCGCGCGGGCACATGGTCGCAAGCTCATGGTGCGCCTCGTCAAGGGCGCTTATTGGGACACCGAGATCAAGTTCGCGCAGGTCGGCGGACTCACGGATTACCCGGTATGGACGCGCAAGGTTGCTACCGATGTTTCCTACCTCGCATGTGCGCGCAAGCTGCTGGCGGCCAGTGACGTCATCTATCCGGCGTTCGCGACCCACAACGCCAATACGATCGGCCAGGTGAAGGCACTCGCCCACGGCAAGCAGTTCGAGTTCCAGCGCCTGCACGGCATGGGCGAGGAACTTTACGAAGAGCTTGTCGAGCTCGAGCGACATCTCGGCGATGAGCGAACGCCCGTTCGCATCTACGCGCCGGTTGGAAGCCACAAGGAGCTACTCGCTTACCTCGTGCGCCGCCTGCTTGAGAACGGTGCAAACTCCAGCTTCGTCAATCGCATCGCCGATGAGCAGGTTTCGATCGACGAGCTGGTTCGCGATCCGGTGGCCGAGCTCGAAGCGCTGCAGCCCAAGCGCAATCCGAAAATCGCCTTACCGGGCGACGTGTTCGGCGCCGAGCGCCACAATAGCGCGGGTCTCGACCTTTCCGATCCGCTTGAACGCGAGCCGGTCCTCGAGCGCCTAAGAGCGCTTGAAAGGCGGAGCTGGACTGCAAAGCCGACGCTTGGAAAGGGCAAGGCGCGCGCCGTCGTGTCGCCGCATGATCGCCGCATCGAAGTCGGTACTGTCTTTGAAGCAAGTGCCGATGAGGTCGACCGCATGGTCAATGCCGGTCATGCTGCTCAGGTCGATTGGGATGCGCTTGGCGGCGAGGCTCGGGCACGCCTTCTCGAGCGAACCGCCGACCTTTACGAGGACAATCGCGAGCTCTTTTATTCGCTGTGCATTCGGGAAGGCGGGAAGACACTCCCGGATGCAATCCTTGAGGTGCGCGAAGCGGTCGATTTCCTGCGCTTTTATGCGTCGGAAGCACGCCGGCAATTCACGAGGCCGCTGCGGCTGCCCGGACCCACCGGCGAACATAACGAGCTGCGCCTGCATGGGCGCGGGGTTTTCGCGTGCATCAGTCCGTGGAACTTCCCGCTTGCCATTTTCACGGGTCCCGTTGCGGCGGCGCTCGCTGCGGGGAACACGGCGATCGCCAAGCCCGCCGAGCAGACGCCGCTGATCGGCGGTTTCGCCATCGACCTGTTCCATCAGGCCGGCTTTCCGAAGGACGTGGTCCAGCTTGCCCCGGGCGATGGCCGCGTCGGCGCTGCCCTTACGGCTCACCCGATGCTCGGCGGAGTTGCCTTTACCGGTTCGACGGAAACCGCGCGGCTCATCAACCGAACGCTTGCCGAGCGCGACGGGCCGATCATTCCCTTCATTGCCGAAACCGGCGGCCAGAATGCGATGATCGTGGACAGCTCGGCCCTGCCCGAGCAGGTGACTCGCGACGTCATCTCATCGGCCTTCCAGAGCGCTGGCCAGCGCTGTTCTGCGTGCCGGGTGATATTCGTGCAGGAAGATGTCGCCGACGGCATGGTCAAGATGATCGCGGGCGCGATGGAGGCGCTGAAGATCGGCGACCCGCGCGATCTTTCGACCGATGTCGGACCAGTCATCGATGAGGAAGCGAAGCGCGCGCTCGACGAGCATCTAGCCTGGCTCGACAAGAACGCGAAGCGCATCTGCCGTATTCAGGTGCCGAACGAAGCCGCTCACGGCAGTTTCGTTGCGCCCGCCATGTACGAGATCGGCGCGCTAACCGATCTCAATCGCGAGAATTTCGGACCGATCCTGCACATCATTCGCTTCGCCGGGGACCGGCTCGAGCAGGTAGTGAATGCCATCAATGCCACCGGTTACGGTCTGACGCTCGGGCTGCAGAGCCGAATCGACACGGTCCGTGATTATGTCGAGGAGCATGCCCGGGTCGGCAATTTCTACGTCAACCGCAATCAGATCGGAGCCGTCGTCGAGAGCCAGCCATTTGGCGGCGAGGGACTTAGCGGCACCGGTCCGAAGGCTGGCGGCCCGCATTATGTGGCCCGTTTCGCCACCGAGCGCGTGACGTGTATCGACACGACCGCGGCTGGCGGAAACGCGAGCCTGATGGCCGCTCTCGAAGGATGATGCCGGTCGGACCATCCACCGGATGGTAATCGCGAGGCATCATTGTCCCACAGTGAAACGATCGCGGGAACCCTCTGGAGCACAGATCAATAATTCGGAGTTGATGGCGCTGCGGGGTGGTCCTCTTGGCGGACACGAACACGCCTCGCCGGAGCGGCCGGGACGTCCAAGCTCGGCCGCTTCGTTTTTTCTGGGAGGTCCAAATAAAATGGCTCCCCGGGCCTGATTCGAACAGGCGGCCGTCCGATTAACAGTCGGATGCTCTACCGCTGAGCTACCGGGGAGCAGCCTCGTCGTGAGGCGCGCGGGCTAGATAGCGGACACTTCCTTAAAGGCAAGTGCGAACAGGCCGTCAGGTCGCAAATTGCTCCATTGCAATGCGTTCGTCGAGGGCATGCTCGGGATCGAACAGGAGCGTGAGCGAACGCTCTTTGTCGAGGCGCACCTCGACGCGGGCAACATCGCGCACCTCGATCTGGTCGGCCACGGCCGAGACAGGCCGGTTCTTAGCTTCGAGGATCTTGAAGCAGACCGCGGTGTCGTCCGGCAGGATCGCTCCGGACCAGCGGCGTGGGCGGAAGGGGCTGATCGGCGTCAGCGCGAGCATCCTGGCTGCGAGTGGCAGAATCGGACCCCGCGCCGAGAGGTTGTACGCCGTCGAGCCGGCAGGCGTGGCGACGAGCACGCCGTCGCAAGCAAGCTCCGGCAGGGCAACGCGGCCGTTGACGCTGATCTCGATTTTCGCCGTTTGCCGCGTTTCCCTCAGCAAGGAAACTTCGTTGATCGCCGCGTAGGTGAATTTTTCTCCGCTGACTGTCGTCGCGCACATTTCAAGCGGAGCGACGCGGATGGCCTTGGCGGCCGCAATGCGCTCGGGAAGGCGATCGATGCGCCAATCGTTCATCAGGAACCCGACTGTACCGCGATTCATACCGAAAACGGGCTTGGGATCCCCGACTTCGAGCATGTGGTGGAGCGTGTGCAGCATGAACCCGTCGCCGCCAAGGGCCACGAAAGTGTCCGCATCATCGTCTTGCGCGAACTGGTAGCGACGGCGCAGCAGCGTCTCGGCTGCTTCGGCGACATCCGTATGCGACGAAAGGAGCCCGATGCGAAGGCTCTTGAGGTCAGCCGGCGAATGCTCGCCTGGAGTAGCCGCGTTGGCGTTCAAATCGTCGCTCCTCGTCAACGTCGATTGGAATGCAAGATAGGGGCTCAAAAGGGCAAGGTCACTGTCCCGTTTCGGATCGCGGCCCCGCGAGGCGGTTCCAGCTTCGCCGGCCGACCGTTAACTCCAGTCCGGTGTCGACCAGGAACAGCAACGGAACGGGTGGGGGGACAACTGACGTGTTGACCTGGGATGGCATCAGTAAGTGGGGACGGCGGGCGTCGGACATCGGGGCAATGCCGCCCGCTGCCCCATTGCGTGACATGCTTCTCGAAGCTGCGATCGCGCATGAGCAGGTCGACGTTCTGTTCCAGCCCCTGATCGACCCGGCGACGGGTTGTATCGTGGGCGCGGAGGCCCTGGCGCGATCACCAATTGTGAAAGACGCGCAGCTGCTCTTCGCGCGCGCATCGGCTGGCGGGTTGGCGGAGCGGCTGTCCCGGCTTGTTCAGCGAAAAGCGCTCCGCTGCGCCGCAGTCTGGGAGGGCTCGCTCAAAGGCCTCGGCATATCGATCAATGTCCTTCCGGCGGACATCTCACGTGCGGGTTACGAGGAATGGCTCCTCGATGAAGTCGCTGTGGCGGGCATCGACCCGCGGCGAGTGACAGCGGAGATTACCGAAAGCGCCTTACTGGTCGACCAGGACGCGGTTGCCGAAAGGCTGAGCCATCTGCGCGACGCGGGTATTACAATCGCCGTCGACGACTTTGGCACGGGCTATGCGAGCCTCGCTTACCTGACGACGCTGCCGCTGGACGCAATCAAGATCGATCGCGGCCTCGTTGCCGACATCGTAGGACGCGAGCGTGACCGCATCGTCGTCAAGGCACTCATCCATCTGGCGCGGGAGCTCGACCTCAAGGTCGTGATCGAGGGCGTCGAGACGATCGGCCAGCTTGGCCTCCTGGTGGAATGGGGATGTGACCTTTACCAGGGCTTCCTCGGCGCCGGCGCACTTACGCATGAGGAACTGAGCCGCTTCGTTGCGGCCTCGAACGCCGAAGCCGCCTGACCATTCGTCGAAACGGCCAGGCCTTGGGCCGCCGGTTCTGCTTTGCAGGCAAGGAGGAGGCGCGATGAACAAGTTCGCATTCGGACTGGCGCTCGGTTCCGTCCTGCTTACCAGCTGCAATAGGGCTGAGAAGCCACGGCAATTCTCGCAACACGCCCTTGATGCCGCACTGGCTGATCCGGCAAGGCAAAAGGACCGGGACGCGGCGGATGCCCGTCGCCGGCCGGGACCCTTGATTGCGCTTGCCGGCGTGAAACCAGGCGACAAGGTTCTCGATCTCATTCCGGGCAGCGGATACTGGACGCTCATCTTCAGCAAGCTGGTGGGCCCGAAAGGCAAGGTCTATGCGGTCTGGCCACAGGCCTACGCGCGCGAGGCCATGGGCAATGTCGCCGACCTCCGGAAGATCTCCGCCGACAAATATTACGGGAACGTCGTGACGGAGGTACAGCCATGGACGGCTCTGACCGCACCGGAGCCGCTGGACGTCGTGTGGACGTCCCAGAACTTCCACGACTATCCCGACGAGTTCATGGGTAAGGGCGACCCTTCACAGCTGGCAAAGGACGCGTTCAAGATCCTGAAGCCAGGGGGGACGTTCATGATCATCGACCATATGTCGAGGCCCGGCAGGGGTCTGGCCGACACGGACACGCTTCACCGCATCGATCCGGTCGAAGTCCGCAAGATCGTCGAGGGAGCAGGGTTCAAGTTTGCAGGCGAAAGCAAGGCTCTGAACAACCCTGCAGATCCGCTCGACATCCCGGTATTCGACAAGTCGATCCGCGGCCACACGAGCCAGTTCGCCTACAAATTCGTGAAGCCTTAGGCGGGCTCCAGCTCCTTTTGCGCGGCATTCCCGGCGGCCGCGACGCGAGCGAGGCCACGCGACAGCTGCAGCGCGCCATTGAGCCGCGCATCTGGCGTTTGCCAGTCGCGAGACACGGTCATTTTGCTGTCCGGACGGAGTTTTGCAGTTCCCTTGAGCCGCTCGATGTAGCCGAGCAGCCCCGCAAGATCGGGAAAGCCGCCCTCGGCAAACGTGATGACGCCGCCCTTTGGGCCTACGTCCAGCTTGGCGACCATCGCCTGCTTCAGGTTTTGCTTCACCTCGACGATCTTCATGAGGTTGGCAGTTTCTTCCGGCAACTTCCCGAAGCGGTCGATCAGCTCCGCCGCAAAGGCCTCGATTGCCTGCCGATCGTCGAGATCAGCCAAACGCCGATAGAGACCCATGCGAAGATCGAGGTCTGGGACATAGTCTTCGGGAATCATGATCGGAGCATCGACGCTGATCTGCGGAGTGAACTCCTCCCGCACCGCCGCGCCGCCAGCTTTTATATCGACGATCGCATCCTCGAGCATCGACTGGTAGAGCTCGAATCCGACCTCCTTGATATGGCCGGATTGCTCGTCTCCGAGCAGGTTACCCGCGCCGCGAATATCGAGATCGTGACTGGCCAGCTGGAAGCCTGCGCCGAGGCTGTCGAGGTCGGCCAGAACCTGCAGCCGCTTTTGCGCCGCCTCGGTGATCGATCGATCGGCAGGCATGGTCAGGTAAGAATAAGCGCGGGTCTTCGAGCGACCGACACGGCCACGCAATTGGTAGAGCTGGGCGAGACCGAAACGATCTGACCGATAGACGATCAATGTGTTGGCGCTCGGAATGTCGAGACCGCTTTCCACGATCGTTGTTGAGAGCAGCACGTCATATTTGCCGTCGTAGAACGCGCTCATCCGCTCTTCGACCTCGGTCGGGCTCATCTGGCCGTGCGCGGTGATGAATTTTACCTCCGGCACTTGCTCGCGCAGCCATTCCTCGAGGTCTGGAAGATCGGCAATGCGCGGGGCAACAAAGAAGCTCTGACCGCCGCGATGATGCTCACGCAGCAGCGCTTCACGGAGCACGACGCCGTCCCACGGCGTGACGTAGGTGCGCACGGCGAGACGATCGATCGGAGGCGTCTGAATGACCGAGAGCTCGCGAAGACCGGTCATCGCCATCTGCAGCGTTCGCGGTATCGGCGTCGCCGTCAGAGTCAGCACGTGAACGTCGGCCCGAAGCGCTTTGAGGCGCTCCTTGTGGGTGACGCCGAAATGCTGCTCCTCATCAACGATCACGAGCCCCAGCCGCTTGAACTCGATGCTCTTGGCAAGGATCGCATGCGTGCCAATGACGATGTCGAGCGTTCCGTCGGCGAGGCCTTCCTTCGTCTTCTTTGCCTCGGCAGCGGGAACCAGTCGCGAGAGCCGTCCCACGTTCAGCGGAAAGCCGTGCAGCCGATCGACAAAGTTCTTGTAGTGCTGACGTGCAAGCAGGGTCGTCGGACAGACGAGAGCCACCTGTTTTCCAGACATCGCCATGACAAATGCTGCGCGAAGGCCAACCTCGGTCTTGCCGAAGCCGACGTCGCCGCAAACCAGCCGGTCCATGGGCTTGCCCGCCTCGAGGTCCTCAAGCACGTCGGAGATCGCCCGTTCCTGATCGTCCGTTTCCTCATAAGGAAAGCGGTCGACGAACTGGGGATAGCTCGCGTCCGGCTCAGCGATGACCCCTGGCCGTGTTGCGCGTAGCGCGGCAACCTTGATGAGCTCGCCGGCGATCTCCCGGATCCGCTCTTTCATCCGCGACTTGCGCCGCTGCCAGGCTTCGCCGCCGAGACTATCGAGAGAGACGCCTTCGCTTTCGCTGCCGTAGCGCGTCAGCAGCTCGATATTCTCGACCGGCAGGTAAAGCTTGTTACCCCGGGAATATTCGAGCGCGACGCAGTCGTGCGGCGAGTTGCCTACCTTGATCTGCGTGAGGCCCTCGTAACGACCGATGCCATGATCGGCGTGGACCACGAGATCGCCCGGCGAAAGCGTCGCCAGTTCCTGCAGGAAGGCCGCGGCGCCCTTTCGCTTCTTGCGGCGGCGGACGAGGCGGTCGCCGAGCATGTCCTGCTCGGTGAGCACCGCGAGATCGGGAGTGGTGAAACCATGCTCCAGGGGCAGAACGAGCAGCGCTGGCTGCGTCTTCGAACCGAGCGCTTCCTGCCAGCTGTCAGCCTGCTTCTGCGCCTTGAGGCCATGATCTTCGAGGAGGCCGGAGAGACGCTCGCGCGCGCCTCGAGTGTAGCTTGCAAGCACGACCTTGCGGCCGCTCCTGCGCAGCTTGCCGATATGGTTGGCGACGGCTTCGTAGACATTCGCCTGCTGCGCCCGCTCGGGCGCGAAGTCCCGGGCGGGCTGAACCCCGAAATCGAGAACTCGCTCGGACTCTGGCTCCGGGAATGGCGAGGCAAGATGAATGGGTCGATCGGCTTCGATCGTTTCCCATTCCTTCTTCGAGAAATATAGAGCGCCAGGCTCGAGCGGTCGGTAGCTCCCGGGTTCGCCTTCCATCGCGCGAACGCGATTCTGGTAATAATCGTCGATCGCCTCACGACGACTGTCGAGCGCCTGATCGGCACCGACATCACGGATGACCAGGTCGTTCTCGCCAAGATGATCGAAGAGGGTTTCCAGCCTTTCTTCGAGGAGTGGCAGCCAATGCTCCATGCCGGCCATGCGGCGGCCATCGGACAGCGCCTGGTAGAGAGGGTCCTGCGTTGCCGTGGCGCCGAATTTCTCGCGATATCGCGAGCGGAAGCGCTTGATGGCATCGACATCGACGAGCGCCTCGGATGCGGGCATCAGGGTGAATGCTTCCGCCTTGTCCGTCGAGCGCTGGTCGGCGGGATCGAAACGGCGGACGCTGTCGATCTCGTCGCCGAAGAAGTCGAGACGAAAGGCGAGTTCCTGGCCGGCAGGGAACAGATCAATGAGTGAGCCGCGGACGGCATATTCGCCATGCTCGGCAACCGTGTCGGCGCGCTGATAGCCAAGGGCGTTCAGCTGGCCGACGAGGGCTTCGCGTTCGATCCGTTCTCCCTCGGAAATCCGGCGCGTGAGTTGGCGGATGCGGAATCGGGTGAGTAGCCGCTGCGATGCGGCGCTGGCCGTTGCGACGAGCAGTTGCGGCTTGTCGAGTTTCGTCTGAAGTGCGCTCAAGGTCGCCAGCCGCTCCGCCATGACGCGGAGGGCAGGGGACGCCCTGTCATAGGGCAGACAGTCCCAGCCGGGCAGCGTCAGAACCTGCACTTCAGGCGCGAATAGCGGTACCGTTTCGGCGAGCCCTCGCATCGCGGCTTCATCGGCGACGATCGCGACCGCACGCCCACTCCTGCTCGAGCCATGCGCAGCACGCGCAAGATCGGCGGCGAGCCAGGGCAAGAATCCCGTTGGAACGCCCGCAAGTGTCAGCGGTCTGTCAGCGCGGAGGACCCGCTGCAGCGGTTCGCTCATCGCGCGATCCGGATGTAGTTGAGCTGCTTCAGCGCATCTATCATGGGACCTGCGAAGCGTTCGGGGACCTGCGCGGTTCCTAACGCCCACGCCATGATGTCCACGTCCTGCTCCTCAAGCAATTGAGCGAACAGCGCGCGGTCTTGCGCGCACCATGACCTATGGTGTGCGTCGAAGAATCCGCCGATCATCATGTCGGCTTCTTTGGTGCCGCGATGGTGCGCTCGCCAGGCGAGGCGCTTCAGGTCCGGGTCGGAAGGCATGCTGGCCATGTAGTCATGATCGCCGCTCATTGCGAGCGGCGGAACTGTTGCTAACAATCAATCATGCGGCCAGAAATCCTCAACCCGCTGTTCACGGAAGTGGAGGCGCTGAAAGGCGTCGGGCCGCAGGTCGCCAAGCTATTGAAAAAGCTCGACCTGCTGCGGACCGTCGACCTACTTTACCATCTTCCGACGGGCTCGATCGAACGGGTCCGCGCGACCGCTGCATCCGCCTCGCTTCTTGGTCGCAATGTCATCCTTGACCTCAAGCCTTTCGATACGCGCGAAAACCGGTCGGGGCGGGGGCCAATGCGCGTGTTCGCTGCCGATGGCGACGGGAACAGGATCAGTCTCATCTACTTCAACAATCCCGGCTGGGCGAAGCGCAGCCTCCCGATCGGCGAGGTCCGGACGGTCTCGGGCAAGCTCGAGGCCTACGGCGACGAGTGGCAGATCATCCACCCTGAGGTGAGCGAGCCCGGAAAAGGCCCGCAGCCCGCCGTGCGGGAGCCCGTCTATCCATTGACCGAGGGGCTAACGAACCGGCGTCTTGGCGAGCTGGTTCGCGAAGCGCTGGAGCGCGCTCCCGCGCTTCCTGAGTGGATCGAGCCGGGCCTGATGAACCGCGAGGCGTGGAGTGACTGGCAAACGTCGCTCGCGCTCGTGCACCGTGAGCCTGGTATCGACCAGGCGCGCAAGCGGCTCGCATATGACGAGATTTTCGCGAACCAGCTCGCTCTGTTATTGCTGCGGCAGTCGCAGCGGCGGCATCGAACGGTGCCGCTCCCGGGCTCCGGTGAACTGACTGCCAAGCTTCGCCTGCCGTACCAGCTTACTGGTGCGCAGCGGCGAGTCGTCGAAGAGATCCGCGGCGACATGGCGCAGTCCGCGCCGATGCTTCGATTGCTCCAGGGCGACGTCGGCTCGGGTAAGACGCTCGTTGCCCTCCTTGCCATGCTCACGGCGGTGGAGTCGGGCGCTCAAGGAGCGTTGCTCGCGCCGACTGAGATCCTTGCCCGTCAGCATCATGCGACCTTGCTCAAGCAACTCGACAGCATCGGCGTACGCGTCGCGATTCTCACCGGCCGCGAAAAAGGCAGGGCGCGTGACAGCGTGCTGATGGGACTCGCCGACGGCTCGATCGATATCCTTGTCGGGACGCACGCCATCTTCCAGGAGAAGGTCGCGTACAGGAAACTCGGGCTCGCCGTCATCGATGAGCAGCATCGCTTCGGAGTCTCGCAGCGGCTGCTGCTCTCGTCCAAGGCCGAGCACCCGCCGCATCTCCTGGTGATGACTGCGACGCCCATCCCGCGGACGCTCACGCTTACCCGATATGGCGAGATGGACGTCAGCCGCATCGACGAAATGCCGCCCGGCCGCACGCCCGTCGAAACAAGGGTAATCAGCGAGGAGCGGATTGCCGACGTCGTCGAGGGTCTCGGCCGTCATATCGCCGCTGGGAACCAGGCCTATTGGGTCTGTCCGCTCGTTGAGGAGAGTGAAAAGACCGACGCCGCTGCAGCGGAAGAGCGGGCGCGGCTGCTGAAGGCACGCTTCGGCGAGGACACGATCGGTCTGGTTCACGGGCGGATGAAGGGCCCGGAGAAAGACGCGGTGATGGCTCGCTTTGCTTCAGGCGAGCTCGCGGTACTCGTCGCGACCACCGTGATCGAGGTTGGCGTGGACGTGCCCAATGCCACGCTGATGATCGTCGAAGGCTCCGAGCGCTTTGGCCTTGCCCAGCTCCACCAGCTGCGCGGGCGCGTCGGGCGGGGTACCGGCAAGAGCGTGTGCCTGCTGATCCGTGGTCAGGCGCTGACCGAGGTCGGGCGTGCTCGTCTTGCCCTCATGCGCGAGACAAGCGACGGGTTCCGCATTGCCGAGGAAGACCTTCGCTTGCGCGGGCCTGGGGAAATCCTCGGAACCCGGCAATCAGGTGAGGAAGGTTTCCGCGCCGCTACTCCCGATGACGTCCAAACCCTGGCGCCGGTTGCGCAAAGTGACGCGCAGCTGCTCCTCGACCGCGACGGCGGCCTTGCCGGACCTCGGGGGCAGGCTGCGCGTATCTGTCTCTACCTCTTTGAACGCGACCAGGCCGTCGGCCTGCTCCGCTCAGGATAAGGAAAAGCGCGATGAATCCAGCGGCGTGGCTGCCGATACTGCTTGTGCTCGGTGCCGGCGGCCTGATTGCGCTTCAGGCGCCAACCAATGCGATTCTCGCGCGGACGGGCGGATCGCCGGTGCTCGCCGCCTTGATTTCCTTTGCGGTGGGAACGCTGGCGTTGCTGGCAGTGTGGCTCGGGAGCGGCAAACGACCGCCCGGTGCGGCATTTGCCGGCCTGCCCTGGTATGCGTGGGCCGGCGGACTTTACGGTGCCACGTACGTGGCGGTTGCTGCCTACGCCGCACCGAAGATCGGCCTTGCATCGCTCATCACGATCGGCATCGCGGGACAGATCGCGATGGCTTTAGTCCTCGATCATATCGGAGCACTCGGACTGCAGCGCGATCCGGTCAGTGCCGGCCGTATCCTTGGCGCGATGCTCGTGGTCGCAGGGGTCGTGCTCGTTCGCCGCGGCTAGCGGACGAGCAGGCCGTGGCGCTTCTTCCCGAGGCTGACCTTTAGCGGCTGCTCGCCGGCGCTCAGAATCAGCCCAGGATCGTTCACCGGGACGTCGTCGATGCGCACCGCGCCTTCGGCGATCTTTCGCTTGGCCTCCTTGTTGGACGGCGTGAAGCCGAGTGCCGTCAGCGCATGCGCGATGTTCATGCCCTCGCCGATAGACAGGGTAGGGAGGTCTTCGCCGATGCCTCCGCCGGCAAAGGTCTCGCGGGCCGTCTGCTCCGCTGCCAATGCAGCCTCTCGTCCATGGAGCATCGCAGTGGCTTCGGTTGCAAGAATTACCTTGGCGTCGTTGATCTCGGCGCCGGGCAGGCTTTCCAGTCGCCCGATGTCCTCGAGCGACAAGTCAGTAAACAGCTTGAGGAAGCGCCCGACGTCCTCGTCCTGCGTGTTCCGCCAGAACTGCCAATAGTCGTAGGGGCTCAGGAACTGCTCGTTGAGCCAGACAGCGCCCTGGGCGGTCTTTCCCATTTTCGCTCCGTCCGCGGTGGTGATGAGCGGCGTCGTGACGCCGAACAGCTCCGTTCCGTCGATCCGCCGTCCAAGTTCGACGCCGTTGACGATATTCCCCCACTGGTCGGATCCCCCCATCTGCGCGCGGCAGCCGACGCGCCGCGATAGCTCCAGGAAGTCGTAGGCCTGGAGGATCATGTAGTTGAATTCGAGGAACGTCATCGGCTGCTCGCGGTCGAGCCGCAACCGAACGCTGTCGAAGGTCAGCATGCGATTGATCGTGAAATGCCGTCCAACGTCGCGCAGCAACGGGATGTATTCGAGCGTGTCGAGCCAGTCGGCATTGTTGACCATGATTGCGTCTGAGGGTCCGTCGCCGAACCTCAACAATCGCCCGAAGACTTTCCGGATGCTGGCGATGTTCGCATCGATTTCCTCAGTCGAGAGCAGCTTGCGGCTTTCGTCCTTCCCCGAAGGATCGCCAATCTTGGTCGTGCCGCCGCCCATCAGAACGATCGGACGATGGCCCGCCTGCTGAAGACGGCGCAGCATCATGATCGAGACGAGATTGCCAACGTGCAGGCTGGGCGCCGTTGCATCGAACCCAACGTAAGCGCTGACGATTTCCTTCGTGGCGAGCGCATCGAGTGACGCGGCGTCGGTCACCTGATGAATGTAGCCGCGCTCATCGAGGAGTTTGAGGAGAGAAGAATTGTAGCCGGTCATTGGTGCCGCTTAGCGTCGTTAACTCCTGCATGCTACGCTGCCGCGATGCAGTTTAGCCTCGTCCGCCATCCCGCGACGCCGCTGTCGGGCCCGGATTTCAAGGTCTGGGTCAACGTCGACCACGCCGGCTCGCTCGGCGTGGTTGCTTCGACGAACATCTGGTTCGGCATCGGCGCGCCAGCGAGCCGCTTCGTCATGCCCGAAGCGGAAGAGCCAGGAAGGGCGGACGAGCTATGGCGGACGACCTGCCTGGAGGCGTTTCTCCGCCCCGTGGGCGAGATGGCGTACCGCGAATGGAATTTCGCGCCGTCCGGAAACTGGGCGTCGTACGATTTTGAATCCGCTCGGGAGGCAAAGACCAATCCCGATGTCGCTGACCCATACATCCGCATGGAAGACAACCTGACCTGGTGGGCGCTCGGCGCGACCATCGCGGTGGACGCCGAGATCCGCTGGGAGCTTGGTCTCTCGGCTGTTCTCGAGGAGAAGGACGGGACAAAATCCTATTGGGCGTTGGCCCATTCGTCCGAGGAAAAGCCCGACTTCCACGACGCCGCTTGCTTCACCGCGCACCTGCCCTAAGCAGCTTTTCCATGACCCAGTTCGGTATCGACCGGCTCCTCGCCGAGCCGGAGCTTCGTCGTCCCCTCGAAGGGAGGCGCGTGGCCCTGCTTGCGCATCCCGCGTCGGTCACAAGGGACCTGACGCACAGTCTCGACGCGCTTTTTGGTGCCGGGGTGAAGATCTCCGCGGTTTTCGGACCCCAACATGGCGTCCGTGGCGACCTTCAGGACAACATGATGGAGTCGCCCGACTTCACTGACCCGACCTACGGCGTGCCGGTCTTCAGCCTCTACGGCGAGGTTCGTCGTCCCACTGGACAGTCGATGGGAACCTTCGACACGATCCTGATCGATCTTCAGGACCTCGGCTGCCGGATCTATACCTATGTGACGACGCTGCTCTACGTGCTCGAAGCTGCCGCCGAGCATGGCAAGAGCGTCTGGGTGCTGGACCGCCCGAATCCGGCCGGCCGACCGGTTGAAGGGCTGACGCTTCGGCCGGGCTGGGAAAGTTTCGTGGGTGCGGGCCCGATGCCGATGCGGCACGGAATGACCCTCGGGGAGCTTGGCCACTGGTTCATCAAGCAGTTCGGGCTCGACGTGGATTATCGCGTCATCGAGATGGTGGGCTGGAAGCCTCATGAAGCTCCAGGGTTTGGCTGGCCGCCGGAGCGCGTGTGGATCAACCCAAGCCCGAATGCTGCGAACCTCAACATGGGCCGAGCGTACGCCGGCACGGTCATGCTCGAAGGCACGAATCTCAGCGAGGGTAGGGGGACCACGCGTCCGTTGGAGCTATTCGGCGCGCCCGATCTCAACCCGAACAGGGTCATGGCCGAGATGGAGCGCCTCGCGCCCGAATGGCTCCGCGGCTGCAAGCTGCGCGACGTAACGTTCCAGCCGACCTTCCATAAGCATGTCGGAGAGATGTGCCGCGGCGTCTTCATTCACGCCGAGGGCGAGTTCTACGATCACGGTGAATTCAGGCCCTGGCGCCTGCAGTCGCTCGCCTTCAAGGCAATTCGCCGTCTCCATCCCGACTACGATTTGTGGCGCGACTTCCCCTACGAATATGTCTTCGACAAGCTTGCGATCGACGTCATCAATGGCTCGTCCTTGCTGCGCGAGTGGGTGGATGATCCCGGCGCCGCGCCTGGCGACCTCGAAGCGCTGACCGTTCGCGACGAACAGGAATGGGAAGAACAGCGCGGGGGTTTCCTGCACTACTGAGCGTTGGCGAGAGGAGCGTAGGGTGCGCGGCCGGTCGCGCGCGTCGGGCGTAGCCACTCGCCGCGCTCAGTCCCATGAGACGCGCATTCCCACCCATGCCCGCGTCTCTTGGAGCGCCGTCGATTTCGACATCGTCTGGCGGCGGCAACGCTCGGCTCGCCTGGAGTTTCGTGGATCATCGGAAGAGCGATGCGCTCTATTCCCCCGGACATTGTCCGGTCGCGCCAGCGGAGCGTGGTTAACGAAAGAGTAGGAGGTTGCGCCTATCCACGCTCACACGTCTGGGAGTGGGAGCGCGCCTTCAATGGCCACGCAGGGTATCGAGCAAGTCACCGAGAACGCCATCCGCGCGGTGGCGCGCGATTGCGGCTCGCTCTCAATGGAATGCAGTGACGTCGCCGGCTACGTGAAGGGGGTCTCGGATCGCATCGGCGAGCACATGAAGATGCTCGACCAGCTCGAGGAAGTGACGACGAGGCTGCTGGGGGACCAGGCCCGCGTCAGCGATTCAACCGACGAAGCCCGGCTGCTTTCCGAGCAGGCGAAGGCAAAGCTCGAGGCCGGCCGTGAGGCGATCGAAGGCACGATCGACGGCTTCAAGAGCCTGACCGAGCTCATCGTTCAGCTCGGCGAGCGAATGGCCGGCTTTGCAACCGCGATGAGCCAGGTCCAGAGCGTTTCCTCGACAATCGAAACGATTGCCCGCAAGACCAACATGCTCGCTCTCAATGCGACGATCGAGGCTGCTCGCGCCGGGGACGCCGGCCGCAGCTTCGCCGTGGTTGCCGCCGAAGTGAAGAAGCTCGCGCACGACACCCGTGCCGCTACCAGTCAGATCGCCTCGACCATCGGTGAGCTGACCCGCGAGGCGGGCGCAGTGACCACTGAGATCAAGACAGGCGTTGAACGCAGCCGTGCAGCACAGTCCGGCTTCGGCACGATCAGCGAGACCGTCCGCGAGGTCAGCGAGATTGTCGGCATGGTCGACCGCCAGACCGAGGGAATCGCCCACTCGACCAGCATGATCCAGACCAGCGTCGATCGCGTGAAGGCCGGCCTCACCGATTTTGCGGCTGATGCTCGCGACAATGGCAAGGAACTGCTGACTGCCGAGAAGCGGCTCGCGCACCTGGAGCTATTGTCGAACACCATGCTCGATACGCTCGCCAATTCCGGCGCGGAGATCGACGATACGCCGTTCATCCTAAAGGCGCAGGAGACCTGCCGACAGATCCAGGCTCTCATCGAGCGCGCCATTGATGAGGGCGAAATCACGGTCGAGGACGTCTTTGACCATGATTACAAGATCGTAGAGGGCACCAACCCCGTCCAGTATGACGTGCGCTTCAACGAAACCGCAGACCGCCATGTCCGTCCGATCCTCGATCGCAGCGAAAGCTCGGATGGGCGAATCATCGGCTGCGCGATCGGCGACATGAACGGCTATCTGCCGACCCACCTCAGCAAGCGCAGCCACCCGCAGGGTACGGACCCCGTTTGGAATGACGAGCACTGCCGCAACAAGCGGATCCTCATCGATGACACGACGAGGATGGCGCTCGCCAGTGAACGACCCGCGACCCTCGCGACCTACCGGATGGAACTCGGCGACAAGTTCATCCCGGTGAAGAACGTCTTCGTGCCGCTGTGGATCAAGGGCCGGCGCTGGGGCAACTTCGAGCTTGCGTATCGGGATGACTGATTTTTGCGCCCGAGGGGCGAGTAATCAGGGTTCCCGAAAGCTTACTCGTCCATAAACCTCGTCTTTACGCCCTTGCGTTAGGACGGACCGCTTAAGGCCTCTCAACGAGGCCGGGACAAGGGGCAAGGAATGGCGATCAATCGGTCCGTCGGCCATCATCAGGTCAGCGTCGCCGAGACCCAGCTTGCGCGCGTCGCGAGCGAGGGATGCGCTCGTCATGCCTACCTTAATCGTCTTCTCGAAGCATCGGGTCGCCATGCAGGACGCGACCTTGCCGATGCCGTGCACCTACTGTGCAGCCTGCACGGTCGGTATCCCGGACTTATCGAGCTTGCGCTTCAACGCTGTCCCAAGGGGCCGGCACAGGATTGGCTGGGCCGCGCCTCGGAAGGGTTCGAGCGCGAGCGGCTTTACCTCGTGCGCCTTACTGCTGCCGTCGGGCCGCTGCCGAGCACCCCTGGCGCCGCAGAAACCGAGTCAAGCCTTGTGACTGCCAGGCACGCGCTGGAGACACTTGCGATGTCCGAGCGCAACGGGTGCGCCCTTGGTGCGGCGACCGCGCTTGTCGGCGACTGGTGGCCGATCCGCCGCCTGCTCGATCGCGCCGCGGCTCGCGTGGGTACCGAGGCTCCCGCACCATCGCTTCCTGACGAAACGTCGGTGGTAACGGCCATCGAACAGGGATCCGAGACACCGGCGAGCGCGCGTGCGCTTGGCTTTGGCGGAGAGCAGCTGCTTCTGCAGCACCGCGCCTTGTTCGACCTTCTCGAAGCCCGCGCCGAAGCGCGGGGTGAGTATTAAGCCGCCTTCTTCAGCTCGCGCTGTTCGTTCGCCGGGACGTTCTGCTCTTCGAGTGCCTCATCGCTGACCGTCTCTGCTTTCGCCTTCGGGAACAGCAGACGTGATGCCATGACCACCGCACCAAGGCCGAAATACGCGCTGATCGCGATCGTGGGGCTCCACATGACCGAGGCGGCAAAGAGGATCCGCAGGAAAACCGGGTTGAACCCGAAATCCTCGCCGACCGCCTCGCATACACCGAGAATCGTGTGCGACCGCAGCGGAAGAGCGACCTGGTTGACCTGGGATTCCATCTTTTCACTCCATCGGCAAAACTTGTGCACATTACTGAGCAAGAGTTGTGCCATTTTATGAAAACTAGAGAAATCAAGCAGCTAGTGGATATGCAAGCACCCAAGATCGCAAAGCACGCCAACTCCCATCGCCATCAGTTGGTAATTCACACCGCATGCTGCAACTGCGATATTGCGGTGCAGCACTTGAAGAGTGTCTGTTCAGAAACAATCTGCTAGAGGCGCGTCGCCACAAAGGAGCTGATCCCCGTGATGCGGATCATGATGAAGTCGAAAATCCACCGGGCAACGGTGACGCAGGCCGACCTCGACTACGTCGGGTCGGTCACCATGGACGTTGCGTTGATGGACGCTGCCGATCTGCTCGAGGGCGAGCAGGTGGCGATCGTCGACATTACCAACGGGGCCCGCATCGAGACCTATGTCATTCCGGGCCCGCGCGGCACGGGCATCATCGGTATCAACGGCGCGGCGGCCCATCTTGTCCATCCCGGCGATCTTGTCATCATCATGAGCTACGGGATGTTCGACGATGCCGAGGCCCGTCAGCTCAACCCGATCGTCGTTCACGTCGATGATCAGAACCGCATCGTTAAGGTTGGGAACGACGCATCCGAACCGGTACCTGGTTCCGACCAGAAGCGCGGAAGCCTCATCGCGGCGCAGTAGGCTCGGCTACCAGCAGCCGCCAGGGCGTCGGAAGATAGTCCGTCGACATATAATAATAGAAGAGACACCGCCCGGACGGGGTGTGATTGACACCCTTGGCAATCCCGAATGCGATGGCGCCGCTGAATACCGGCCCGCCGCTGTCGCCCGGGATGCAGCTCGGGCCCTTCACCGTCACCCAGTTGGGAGAGCAGGGTCCGCCGCACAGCTCCCCGGGTGGCGCGTAATCGGTCAGCTCGACCGTGGCGCAACTGTACCCGGAGCTCTCACCATAGTGGCAGACGAACTCACCGGCGCGCGTGCTCGCGACGTTGCGCCAGCTGACCAGCCGCCGAAGCGTGCCTGCGCCGCGATTGGAGTAGAACAGCGGTTCGCTCGCGTCAGGACTGAGGTTCACCTGGACGTCCTGGTAGCCAAGACCCCATTGACCAAGAAATGACAACGAAGAGCTGCTGTCGTCGCGATCGATGTAGGTGAGCTCGTCGGGACAATGGGCTGCCGTCGTGATGCCGGCACGGACCCCGTCCGTTACCACGAAGCCGGTGGTGCAGAGGTTGCGCCGGCCCGTGACGCTGCTGATGCCCTCGACCCGGCCTCCGCCGTCGACACTCATGTTCGACTCGTTCAGCTCATTGACGACGACCCGGACGGGAACGCCGCCAACCTGCTCGGCGCGGCGGCGGATAGCTTCGAGTCCCAGTCGCCGGGCATCGTCACTGGTGACCAGCAGCACCACTTCGCCGGTCCGCTGGTCATAGCCGGCGCCGCGAGCGTTCGGGAGATCGCTCCTGAGGTCGATCAAATGCTTGCGCATCGCCGCGACCGCCTGTCCATGCGTGGCGCTTGCGCCAGTTCGAAAGACGATGGACACGCCCGCCACGTTGCGGTCGGGCACCGGCTGATTGCCTGTGAGCAGGACGACGATGCGATAGTCGGGTGAATGAACGAACGAGATCCCGGCCACCCGGTCGACGAACTCCCGCGCGATGGCGTCGGTGACGGCGACGCTTGCCTCCTGGGCCTTGAGCCGACGGAGCGCCTCGCTCGGCGCGACGCCGAACTGGGCCGCATATTGGATTGCGTCGTCTGCGAGTGCTTCTGATTGCGTCTGCACGGGCTCCGCCGGAGCTCGGGCGGCGAGCAAAAGGAATAAGGTCAACAACCATCGCATCGCGCGAATCTCATCCCCATGTTAGGGCGCACCGCAAGGAGGACTCATGGCCCAGGACACAGCCACCGCCTCGATCGCCTTTGATCTTACACCCCCAACGGAGGAGCAGTTCAAAGAACTTGTCGCTGACCTCGAGGACGATGAACGGCACGTCCTTCTCGAACATGGTACCGAGGCGCCTTTCTGCGGCACTTTCCTTCACGAGAAGAGGGCGGGCGTCTTTACGTGTCGCTTGTGCGGACTTCCGCTGTTTCACGGCGGCACCAAGTTCGAGAGCGGCACTGGCTGGCCGAGCTTCACGCAGCCGTTTGCCGAAGGGCATCTGAAGTACATCGAAGATACCAGCTATGGCATGGTCCGGACGGAGATCGTCTGTGCCCGGTGCGGGTCCCACCAGGGACACGTGTTCCCGGACGGGCCGCCGCCGACCGGTCAGCGCTATTGCATCAATTCAGTGAGCCTCGCGTTCACAGCGAACGGTGACCGCCTGCCCGACAAGCTCGGCCGCGGCGCTCCGGAAGGTGAGCTAGCAGAGGGCTGATGGCCGACAATCGAGGGCGTTTTCCGTTTCTCCTGCTGTTCCTGTTCATGGCCGTCTCGGCCGTGATCGGGGGCGTTGTTGCACGGATGCTGCCGGTAGCTGCCGACGAGGTGCAGCCGCCTCGAGTTCTCGCCGGGCCAGGTGACGGCAGCCTCGCGCCGCTGGTGAAGAAGACGGCGCCGGCAGTAGTGAACATCGCAGTGCTGCAGCCTTCGCCGGCCCAGCAGAACCCGCTGCTGCAGGATCCTTTTTTCCGGCGCTATTTCGGCGTTCCGGACGCTGCGCTCCAGCCAGCGATGGCGGCCGGTTCGGGCGTCATCGTCGATGGACAGCGCGGCTTCGTCATCACGAACTTCCACGTGATCCGGAATGCGAGCGCAATCGAAGTAACGTTGAAGGACGGCCGCAAATTCCCGGCCGAGCCGCTCGGCGCTGCTCCAAGCCTCGATCTCGCGGTGCTCAAGATCGGCGCAAGGGATCTGCCAACGCTCCCGCTCGGCGACAGCAAGAAGCTGGAGGTCGGCGATTATGTCGTTGCGATCGGCAATCCCTTCGGCCTTGGCCAGACGGTGACGAGTGGCATCGTCAGTGCAACCGATCGGCCTCTCGGCCAGGGAGACACACGCCGCTTCATCCAGACCGATGCCCCCATCAACCCAGGCAATTCTGGCGGCGCACTGATCAGTCTTCACGGGGAGCTGATCGGGATCAACTCGGCTTTGTTCAGCCCGAGCTCTAGCGAGAGCAGCGCCGGAAATGTCGGGATCGGCTTTGCCATACCCAGCAATGTCGTAAAACAGGTGCTTGCCGAGGCGGAGCGCGCGCCCCAGCGCTAGTCGCTCCTCGCGCCGCCGTAGCGGATGTAGTCGATTCGGATCTGCACCCATGATCCGACAAGCGGTCGGCCGCCCTTGCGCGGCGGGCGAACCCGGAATTGCCAGGCAGCCTGCCGCACGGCGGCGGCAAGGTGCGAACCGTGCGGATACTGGTCGAGCTCGACGCAGTCCTCGACGCGGTTTCCGGCGACCGTCTTGCAGGCGATGAGCCCATACCCGTCGGGCGCATTGCGGGGCAGATAGCCTCCAAGCTCGGCATCAGTCGGCTCCCGCGCCCATTCCGCGGCATAAAGCGCTTCGCCGTTTGGTCCGCGCCCGATTACCTCGCTGTCGCCGGCACTGCCGGAGCCGGCTGCCGGGAGCTTGGAAATATCCGATGCCGCCATTTCATCCTTGCTCAGCTCGAGCCACGGTGAAGGCTTGGCAGTGGGCTGGGGTGGCGGCGCGATCGTTGGTTTGGTGGGCAGGACGATAGGCGGCGGCTTCGGGATCGGACGGTTGGTTTCAACCCGCGGCCGCTCAATCCGTGTCCTGTGTCGTTCGGGAGCGCTGCTGCGCTGATTGGGGATGAGGTCGACGACGACGCCTCGAAGCGTCTTCTGGGCGGTGGGCTGCGGCATGACGCCGAGCGTCATGAGGACAAGAAGCAGTACAAGATTGATCGCCAGCGCGAGCGCAAAGCCCGACACCCGCCGGCGCAGCGGCGGACGATCGTGGGGCGAGGGAAGGCGATAGGCCGGCAAGAGTCTTTGGAATTGATGCGTCGCGTTACGCTCGCCCTAGCCGGTTCGCAGGTGAACCGGGAGTGAAGTCTTGACCTTGCCGCCGCAACCGCGGCGGTGCGAGGGGAGCGGCGTGAGCGACCTGCTGATCCGCGACGTCTCAGAAGCCGACGCCGAGGCAGTCGCCGCCATTTACACTCATCATGTGCTGACTGGCACCGCCTCTTACGACATCGATCCGCCGGACCGCGAATTTCACGAAGCCAAAATCCGGCGCATTGCCGCCGAGGGCTGGCCATTCATTGTCGCCGAACAGGCGGAAAAGGTCACTGGCTATGCCTATGTGACCCAGTTCCGAGACCGGGCTGCCTACCGCTTCACTTGCGAAGACAGCATCTACGTCCATCCGGAGTGGCTCGGTCGCGGCGTCGGCAAGGCGCTCCTCATTGACCTCCTCAAACGAGCGCCTGCGAGTGGGTTCCGGACAATGATTGCAGTGATCGGCGGCGGTGAGCCGGCGTCCGTCGGACTGCACCGGGTCTTCGGCTTCGCCGAGGTCGGGCGGCTCAAGGCTGTCGGGTTCAAGTTCGGACGATGGCTCGACAGCGTCTACATGCAGCGCGAATTGCCGCAACCGGAGTAAGCGCTCGGGCTCAAGAGCCCTCCGCCGGCGGCAAGGGGAGCAATCCGGCCGGCGGCAGGGCTCCAGTACTCGGCAGCACCGCCCGGGCTCGCTAGGTGGGCGGCACTGCCAAGCTCCGGTTTACGCCGACGCGGTTAGCGGCACATGACGGAATTTGGTTTCGGGAAATTAACGGCTCGGCGATGGTTGCGGCGGCTGCGACCTATCAGAACCACCCTCGAAAGCTGGATGGTCCGGCCTATCCACGCGCTTATTGCGCTGCGACCTGTTCGTTCGTGCCCAGCCGGTTCTTCGCCTCCGCCACCATCTTCTGGAAACGCGGGTCATCCCTCAGCGTATCGAGATCGGGATCAACATCGGCGTGCTTGATATGAGCGATGCTCGCTACCGTCGTGTAGAAGGGTTCAAGGACATCGAGTGCGGCATTCGCGTCGTCCAAATAGGCAGCGATGGCGCATCCAAGATTGTATCGTGTCGTGAGATTCTCCGGCGCGATCAGCAGCGCTCGATCCATCCAGTCCTTGGCTCTCTGATTTTCGCCAAGAGCCGCGAGGGCATGGGCCCCCGCTGCTAGCGCCCCGCCGTTGGTGGGATCCTGGGCGATAACATGCTCGGCGCGGTCCGCGGTCATCTGGGCTGCGCGCGTCATGCCGCGGCTGTCGCCAACACTCCGGTAGCAGCAGAGGAGCATCAATGCGTTGTGATAGTCCGTGTCCATAAGTGACGCGGCTTTTTCGAAATAGGGCAGGGCATCTTTCGCCCGCCCCTGGCGGAAAATCAGCCGAGCCGTTTCCTGGTTGACCTCCCACGAGTGCGGGTCGAGACCAAGAGCCTTCTCGATCAGCTGATTGGCTTCGTCGAAGCGGCCCTGCTCGCCGAGGTACCTCGCTTTTACGCAATAAGCTTCGGGCAAATCGGGATCGAGCGCGAGTGCACGCTCGGCGGCAGGCAGCGGATCCTCCGGCTTCTCATGCCAGAAGCGGAGCTCGGACTGTGCAAGCGCCATGAGCGCCCATGCACGCGCGTATGAGGCATCCAGCGCAATCGCTTGCCTGCAGATCCGCACGATGGTGTCGTCGCGTCGGATGTCGCCGAGGCTGCCCATGATCCAATGCTGCCTTGCCATCAGGTACAAGTTGTATGCCTCGGGGCTGGACGTACCCCGCTGCTCGATCGCTCGCCGTTCCTTGGGTAGGAGCTTCAGTTGCAGTGCGCTGACGATGGCGTTCGAAAACTCGTCCTGGATCTCGAATATGTCGGTGAGCTCGCGGTCGTAGCGATCGGCCCAGACATGGTCCCCGGCCTTCGCGTCGATCAGCTGCGCATTGATTCGGACCCGTCCCGCCGCCTTGCGGACGCTACCTTCCAGGACGTGGCTGACCTTGAGAATGCGCCCGACCTCGAGCACGTCAACGGGCTTGCCTTTGTAATTGAATGACGTGTTGCGAGCGACGACCGAGAGCGCCGATACTTTGGACAAGTCGGTGATGATGTCCTCAGTGATGCCGTCGCTGAAATATTCCTGCTCGGGGTCGCCGCTCATGTTGATGAACGGAAGGACGCAGATTGAGGGACGCCGGCCGGATTGGGAGTCGTTTTCGCCCGAGCCTTTGACCGACTCGCCCGCGAGTGCGGCGATGCTCTTTTCGACCTTGCGCCAAGCGTCCGAATCGAGGCGACCATCCCATCCGGAAAGGTCGGTGCACTGGATCTGGTTGAAGGGCAGGGGCGGGAGGGTGCCGTCGATGCTGACCTGAATCAAGGTATGCGCCTGACGGGCCCTGTCCGACTCGGCCCGGACCCAGTCTGACTGGGCCGAGGCAGCGGACCAGACCACCAAGACCGCCTTCGCGCTGCTCAGATTTTCCTCGATAACCTTGCCGAATGTCCCGTGCCCGGGAATCTCGTCGTCGCGCCAGACCTGATAGCCGCGCGAGCGCAAAGCCTCCGCGATTCTGACCGCCTCGGGTTCGTCCGACCGTGCGTAGGAGACGAAGACATCCGCCATCCGGCGCCTCTCCTTCACCGCTATTTACCTGTCGTGCCCGAATAGGAGCAAGCGCGATTCACGCGCCCGTTCAGAAACGCCCTCAGGTCGCGAGGTGCGGGTCGAGCGTCGCGACCATGCGTCCGCGCTCCCACAACTCGCACTTAGGCGTCAGCTTCAACTCGCGGGCCATCGCGTTGGCTTGCCTGTCCGGCATGAAGGCCCCCCGGCGACGCGAACCTGAATTTTGGGCCATTCTGCAACCCGGACCAATCACCTTGGTTACATGCTTGAAGGATCAGGGGACGGGAATGGGCGAGGATCCGCTTGAGAACATGAAGGCACGGGCCGAGCAATGTCGCCGGCTCGCCGACTTGACGCACGACCGGAACATGGCGGAGCAGCTGCGAGCCTGGGCCGCCGCCATCGAACAGGACATTCATAGGCTGCAGGCGAGGCTGGAGAATATCGCGAGGAACTAGGCCGCCAGCCCCGCCAACGCCCGCCGCTTACTGCTGTCCCGCCATCGCCAGATATTGCGAGACGGTCACCGGCCCGATGGCGAACGTATCGGTGTGGACCGAGACATATTTGCGAAACTCGATCGACGATGCCGGCCCGATCGGCATCCCCATTTTCTTGGCTGCATCGTCCAGCGCCTTGTCCTGAGCAGGCGTTGTCACTGGATCGATCGCCAGATAATCCCAGCTGTCGCCGTCGGTATGCGCGTAAAATTTGGAAGCCGGCAGGCCAACCGACTGCGCCACCCGGTCCTGCTGGGCGAGCCAGCGCAACAAGGCGATGTGCTGCCCGGGAGCGGCCCGATAGAGCGCGATCCTGGCCTTTGGCGGTTCCGTCGAGGCGGCTTGCGCGTAGACGATCGTGCCGGATACCATGGCGCCGAGTGATGCCGCGGCCGCGAGTTTGATCAGCTGTTTCATCGGATACCCCCATCGTTCGGTTGAGAACACGCGGGCTACGTCCGGCGCGGCCCTTTGCAGGGTCCCCTCGCGCCGGTCGCTGCGCCTGCGCCGGAAACTGCAGTAAGTCAAACAGCCGTACACCATACCGGTGGCGGCGGAGGCACCGATGCGCGGAGGGTCAGCCGCGGCTACGATGGCCGGATGGAGCAGCGCCGGCCAAGGTGCTGTCGCTTAAGCTAAGCCTTTAGGGAAGGGCGACGTCACGCCGAGCAACTCCGCGTGACGATGGTCCCGTTGCGCTGAAGCGCGCGGGGCATGTCTCGCCGGCGATGCTACTCGTCGGCGTTGCTTCGCTCTGCGGCTCGACTAGAAACCAGCCCGATCGTCCGTCGTGGAGTAAGGCTGTTCCTGGATGCTCGTGTCTATGTCGGCGACCTTGTAGAAAAGGCAGCGAGCGACGAGGCCAGTGATCAAAAGGTAGGCGGCGAGCACACCGACGATGGCGGTCGCGACGGTACCGCCGACGACGCCCATGTAGACGAGGACGCAGAGCCCGATCGCCACGACAATACGAACGATCCGATCTTCCGGTCCGACATTCCTGGCCATGTGAAGCAAACCCCCTTTGTATGCGTGCGTATGTCGCCTTTTAGACCCATCGGTCGCGGAAGCGAAGGGGTAAGAACGATTTACGCACAAGGGCGCTCACGCGGAGTAACTCCGCGTGATGGCCGCCGAATCTCGCGGCGGCTCGCTTATTGGTCCAGGAAACTCCGCATCTTCCGCGAACGGCTCGGATGCTTCAGCTTCCTGAGCGCCTTCGCTTCAATCTGCCGGATGCGCTCGCGGGTCACCGAGAACTGCTGTCCGACTTCCTCCAGAGTGTGATCGGTATTCATGCCGATGCCGAAGCGCATGCGAAGCACGCGCTCCTCGCGGGGAGTGAGGCTGGCAAGGACGCGAGTAACCGTCTCCTTGAGGTTCGACTGGATCGCGGCATCAACCGGGATGACCGCATTCTTGTCCTCGATGAAATCCCCGAGGTGGCTGTCTTCCTCGTCACCGATCGGTGTTTCGAGGCTGATCGGCTCCTTGGCGATCTTGAGGACCTTGCGGACCTTCTCGAGGGGCATGGAGAGCCGCTCGGCAAGCTCCTCCGGGGTCGCTTCGCGGCCAGTCTCGTGAAGGAACTGGCGACCCGTGCGGACCAGCTTGTTGATCGTCTCGATCATGTGCACCGGGATGCGGATGGTGCGTGCCTGGTCGGCGATCGAACGGGTGATCGCCTGCCGTATCCACCAAGTCGCGTAGGTCGAGAATTTGTAGCCGCGACGATATTCGAACTTATCAACGGCCTTCATCAGGCCGATGTTACCCTCCTGGATGAGGTCCAGGAACTGCAAGCCGCGGTTGGTGTATTTCTTTGCGATGGAGATGACGAGGCGGAGGTTCGCCTCGACCATTTCCTTCTTTGCGATGCGCGCCTCGCGTTCCGCCTTCTGGACCTGGTTCACGATGCGGCGGAACTCGGCAAGGGATGTGCCGGTGCCCTGCGCGATGGTGCTGATCTCGGTGCGGATGCGCTCGACCGTCTCGCGTTCGGAGGTGGCGAAGGCGGCCCACTTCTTGTCGATTTTGGCGACGTTATCGAGCCAGTTCTCGTCGAGCTCGTGGCCCATGTAGCTCTCGAGAAACGCCCTGCGAGGCACTCGGTGACGCTCCGCGAGGCGCAGCATCTGGCCGCCGAGAGCAGTCAGGCGGCGGTTGTAGCTGTAGAGCTGCTCGACGAGATATTCGATCTTGCTGCCGTGAAACTGGACGCTCTCGACCTGCGCGGTGAGGTCCTCTCGCAGCTTCTGATATTTCTTCTCGTCGGCGGCGGGAAAGTCGTGGCCGGCCTGCAGCGCGTCCATGCGCGAGCCCTGAACCTTGGAGAATTTCTTGAAGATCGAGGTGATCTCCGCGAACTTCTCCAGCGCCGCCGGCTTCAGCGTCTCTTCCATTTGCGCGAGCGAGAGGGTGTTGTCCTCGTCATCGTCGCTGGTGTCCTGGGGACGGGCGCGGCGTTCGACCATGTCCTCGTCCTCGTCGTCACCCGGAACTTCGGGTTCGTCGGCGGGCTCTTCCTCTTCCTTGATCGTGGGACCGGCGGTCTTCTCGCTGATCTCGCCCTCGGCGCCTTCCTCCCCCTCTTCGGTGGCGGCAATCTGCTCGGCGGTTGGTCCCTTTGACAGCATCGCCTCGAGATCGATGATCTCGCGCAGCTGCATGCGGCCCTCGTTGAGGGCGTTGGACCAGCCGATGATGGCGTTGAAGGTGATCGGGCTCTCGCAAAGACCCCAGATCATTGTGTCGCGGCCAGCCTCGATTCGCTTGGCGATCGCGATCTCGCCTTCGCGCGAGAGGAGCTCCACTGCACCCATTTCGCGCAGGTACATGCGGACCGGATCGTCTGTGCGATCGGTCGGCTCCTTCTTGGTTGCGGCAGCCGGGCGGGGACCACCGTCGTCGAGCGGGTCGACCTCGTCTTCCAAGGCGGACTCGGTTTCCTTGTCCTCCTCCTCATCGTCCTCGCCGCGTTCCTCGTTCTCGACCACCTGAACGCCCATTTCGTTGAGCGCGGACATGACGTCCTCGATCTGGTCGGGAGACATCTGGTCGCTAGGCAGCGCTTCGTTCAGCTCATCGACGGTGATGATGCCGCGCTTCTTGGCGCGCGCGATGAGCTTCTTGACCGACGCGTCGTTGAGGTCGAGCAGCGGAGCATCCCCCGCCTCGGCCGCGTCGACTTCCTGAGTATCGTTTTTTGCCATATTGTTCCGTCGCTTAATCGGTACCGGCGAGGTGCGCCAGCCTTTGCCTCAATCCGCGCTGCGCCTCCTTCAGGCGCTGCTGTTCTTCAAACGCCTCGGCAGTGAAATCCTGCTCCAGCCGTTCCGTTGCATGTTCCAGGGCCTTTTCGACTTCCTCCGCCGCAGCGATGATCTCCACGGCAGCAGCCAGATCGCTTCTCGCGCGGTCCGGATCGCTGTCGCGGCGGGTAAAGGAAAAGCCCATGGTGCGTGGGCTTTTGACGCCCGATGCTCCATCGGCGCCTAATATGGTGGCAACCCCCTCACGATCAAGCACGGCACCGGTAAAGGCTGCGTTGACGAGCTCGTCACGCAATTTTGCCGTCGATTTGTCCGCGATTGGAAGGGAAGCGAGCTGCTCGCAATGCGTCGGAAGCTCTTCGGGGAAATTAGCGAAACCGAGAATGAGCGCGCGGGCCGTGGGTGCGTCGATCCCGAAATCGGCAATCGACTTCGCTTCCTCTCTCACCGGCGGCGCCGGCGGGATGAAACGGCCGTTCTTGAAGCTGCCGCGGCGACCCTGCGTGACAGGCCGAGGCGCCGAAGCGGTGGGACGACGCTGCTCGTAAAAGCGATTGAGCCAGTCCTCACGGTACATGCGCGAGAGGTCGGCATGGGCAATCGTCGAGGCATGGTCGATGAGGCGCTGCTTGAGGCTGGCCCAGTTTTCAGGTGTGGTCAGGGGTTCCGCATCAAGCTCATGGCGCCACAAGCGAGCGTCGAACGGCTCGGCATTCGACAGCAATGCCTCGAATGCCTCCCGACCACCCGATCCGATGACGTCATCGGGGTCCTGGCCCGCCGGCAACTCGACGAAGCGCAACGTTCGGTCGGGGCGGAGCAAGGGGAGCGCGCGCATCGCCGCGCGAATAGCGGCCTTCTTGCCGGCATTATCGCCGTCGAAGCAGAGGATCGGCGAGGGGTCCAGACGCCACAGGCGTTCGAGCTGACCTTCTGTCAGCGCAGTACCATTAGGAGCAACCACCTCGCTGATTCCGGCGCGGTCGAGGGCGATGACGTCCATATAGCCTTCGACGACGATGAGACGCTTGGCGATGCGGCTTGCCGGCCCAGCGCGATCGAGGTTGTAGAGCGTGCGGCCCTTGTCGAAGAGCACCGTCTGCGGTGAATTGAGATACTTGGGCTCGCCCGTTCCGAGGATACGGCCGCCGAAACCGATCACGCGACCTCGCGGGTCGCGGATGGGAATCATCAGTCGGCCACGGAAGCGATCGTAGCTCTCCTTTTCGCCTTCCTCTGGCTGGATGAGCATGCCGGTATCGACAAGTTTTTCCTCGTCGAGGTGGCCGAGGGCGCGCTTTAGAGCAGTTCGGTTATCGGGCGCGAGGCCAAGCCCGAACCGCGCTGCGATGGCGCCCTCGATGCCGCGGCGCTTCAGATATTCGCGCGCCTCGGCTCCATTCAGGCCATTGAGCTGCTCGGAATACCATTGCGCGACTTGCCCCATGACGTCGGTCAGGGTCGCGCTTCGCTCCGCCTGCTCCCGCGCGCGTGGATCAGAGGCAGGGACCTCCATGCCAGCCTTGGATGCAAGCTCCTTCACCGCGTCCATGAATGGCATGCCGCGCTGATCGGTCAGAAAGCGGATCGCATCGCCGTGCGCCCCGCATCCGAAGCAATGATAGAAGCCCTTGTCGTCGTTGACGGTGAAGCTCGGGGTCTTCTCGTTGTGGAACGGACAGCAAGCCTTGAACTCACGGCCTGCGCGGATGAGCTTCACGGACGGGGCTATCACGGCGGACAAGATCGTCCGCGCGCGCAGTTCGTCGAGCCAGGCGGGAGAAAGCGTCATCTCGGGAAAGAAATTTTGTGACAGCCGACTCGGGCGCCCGCAAGGCGCGACCGATAGTTATCCACAGCTGACAGAAGCACCGTGCGCCCGTGAAGATTTAACGGCCTGCAGCAATCGTTTGATTCGTAAGGATTCATTATCGCTGCGAAACGAGATGATTGAGCGTACTCTGTCGTCATTCCGACACACGGCGGCGCAAGATCGCCGAGCGGGATAAAAAGGGAGGGGATATATGCTGAACAAGATCGGCGCGCTTGCTCGCGCGCTCTACATTTTGCTCGCGATCATCGCAGGCTTCGTCGCCATCGGCATGATGAACGTGCCGCTGGTGCTCGTCGTCCTTGGGTTGGTCGCCGGTCTCGCTGTGCCGAGGGACAGAATGGTCCTTCTTGCAGCGCTTGTCATTGCGTTGCCGATAGTTGGAGGCGCGCTTGGCCAGATACCGACAATCGGTACGAAACTTACTGCAGTCGCTGGCAATCTCCAGTTGGGCGCGGCTGGTGCGCTGGCCACGGCGCTGGCGATCTTCCTCTACGAGCTCGTGATGGAAGGTGTGATGGGCCTCGTCAGCGGCGGAAGCCCGGCAAAGGCAGCCGCGACGGCCAGATAAGCCACATTTGCTTCGTCATTCGGCTCCGCCGCATCTGCGGCGGGGCCTTTTTTCTTTTTGGAGGATCCGCGGCCTAGGAGAGTGCCGCCTTGACCAGCCCGCTTGCCCTTGCAGGCTCGATGGAGCCGCCAAGCCGCTCCTTCACCAGCGCCATGACACGACCCATGTCCTTCATGCTCGTCGCGCCGGTCTCCCCGATGATCTCGCGGATCTTCGCCTGCGCCTCGTCATCGCTCAGCTGCTGCGGCAGGAAACGCTCGATGACGGCGATCTCGGCTTCTTCGGTGACGGCTCGGTCCTCGCGGCCATTGTTGCGGTAAATTTCGGCCGATTCGCGACGCTGCTTGACCATCTTCTGCAGCACTTCGGTGACGAGCTGGTCATCGTCCGGCGGCGCTCCGCCGATGCGCGCCTCGATGTCGCGGTTCTTGATCGCCGCCTGGACGAGGCGAAGCGTCGCCGTCGTTTCCTTGTCGCCGCCCTTCATGGCAGCGATCGTCGCGGCCTTGATGTCGTCGCGGATCATCTCTTTGTCTCGTTGCGGAAACGTCCAGCCCTAGCGGCGGTTTTCAGGCATGACCAGACGTTGACCCGGACCGCTAATGCGCATAGCGGCGGCGTCTTAGCGACATCGCTGCAAACCCCTGACGGAAGGCTCTGCTGCCCATGGCCGACGTACGACCCCTGCACGCGCCCCGTCCCGAGGGCGCGACGGGAGTCATTGTGTTCGCCGATGGGCGTGCCGCGTGGGGCCGGGGATTCGGTGCAGAGGGCGAGGCCGTCGGCGAGCTGTGCTTCAACACCGCGATGACCGGCTACCAGGAAGTAATGACCGACCCGAGCTATGCGAAGCAGGTCATCGCCTTCACTTTCCCGCATATCGGCAACGTCGGCGCGAACGACGAGGACGTGGAAGCTGCGGAGGCGCACGCACTTGGTTGCCTGGTGCGCGAGGTGGTTACTGAGCCGAGCAATTACCGCGCGAACGAGGGTTTTGCCGACTGGATGGCAAAATGGGGCCGGATTGGAATCGCCGGCGTCGATACGCGCGCTCTTACCAAGCTGGTGCGGATAGAGGGCCCGCCCAATATTGCAGTCGCGCACCGCAAGGACGGGCAATTCGATCTCGACAAGCTGCAGAAGATGGCGGCGGACTGGCCGGGTCTCGAGGGTATGGACCTAGCCACGAACGTCAGCCGGCTGCAGGTCGAGCGCTGGACCGGCGGACGATGGACTTGGGGATACGGATACGAGCTCGGCGGTGACGATGAGAGCCGTCCGCACGTCGTTGCAGTCGATTATGGCAACAAGCGCAATATCTTCCGGCTGCTTGTCGAGGCCGGTGCCCGGGTGACGGTGGTTCCGGCAAACGCCTCGTTCGATGAGATCATGACTCATGAGCCGGACGGGTTTTTCCTCTCGAACGGTCCCGGCGACCCGGCTGCGACGGGCGAATATGCCGTGCCCGTGATCCGGCAGATGCTGGAGACGAAGAAGCCGCTGTTCGGCATCTGCCTTGGACACCAGATGTTGGCGCTGGCAGTCGGCGGCAGGACCTCGAAGATGTTTCAAGGCCACCGCGGGGCAAATCACCCCGTGAAGCGCCTTGCCGATGGCCAGGTCGAAATCACCAGCATGAACCATGGCTTCGCCGTCGAGCGGGAGGGACTTCCCGATAACGTTCGTGAAACGCACGTCTCGCTGTTCGACGGGAGCAATTGCGGGATTGAACTGACTGACCGCCCTGCCTTCAGCGTTCAGTATCACCCGGAGGCTTCTCCGGGCCCTCAGGACAGCTTCTACCTGTTCCAGAGGTTCGTGAGCAGCATGACGAAGGAGGCATGACCATGCGTTCCGCGATGCTCTCAGCGCTTGCCGCTCTCTCTGTTCCAGCCGGCGCTTCGGCACAGGAAATCGTGAAGGTCCCTGAGACGAAGGCGAACGTTTCACGTCCCGACGACCTTTTCAACCTGCCCTCGGGGCAGTGGTTTGTCGCCAAGCAGCTCTGGCACGGCGGACGCGATCCTTGCGATGCTGAAGGTTGCGAGGCCGGGTTCAACTCGGGCGACCTCGTCGTCAGCGTCGAGCATGCCAAGGGCTTCGTCCAGGCGATTGCCGGCTTTCGCAATTGCCAGTCCGTCGGCTTCAGCGAAGTGGAGGTTGGCGACAAGGCGGACAGCTACGAGCGGAGCCGGGTGTCCGATCTCGTCAAGAAGGTTGTGAAGGCCTTGGAGAAGACCTGCAGCATGAAGGCCCCCGCCGTGCCGAAGCTGGACGTTGCGTCGATGTTTCCCAAGAGAGGGACGACTTGAGGCGGCAGTGGCTCATTTTGCCTGTGTCGGCGGCCTCTGGCCTGTGCGCCTGCGCGACGCCTGCCGTCATGCATTCCGAAGCGCAGCTGAACGATGTCGCGATCGGTTGCGGCCTCGCCCTCGGCGAGCTCATCCAGGACGAAACCCAGAAGAAGCTGCTCCTGGCCGTTCGAAACGATCCTTCACCTGAGCAGCGAACCTGCGTTGCTCAGTGGGCGCGCCGCAACGGTCTCAAGGCCGTTTTCGTCAACTTGAACTTTCCGGAAGGCTGATGCCGAAGCGCACCGATATTTCATCGATCCTCATCATCGGCGCGGGTCCGATCGTCATCGGCCAAGCGGCGGAGTTCGACTATTCGGGAAGCCAGGCCGTCAAGGCGCTGAAAAGCGAGGGCTATCGCGTCATAGTCGTCAATTCGAACCCGGCGACGATCATGACCGATCCGGAACTTGCGGACGCGACGTACATCGAGCCGATTACGCCCGAGATCGTGGCCAAGATCCTGGAAAAGGAGCGACCGGACGCTCTGCTTCCGACCATGGGCGGTCAGACGGCGCTCAATACGGCGCTGGCGCTTTTCAAAGACGGGACGCTCGACCGGCTCGGAGTCCAGCTGATCGGCGCCAACGCCGATGCTATCGAGAAGGCGGAGGACCGGCTGAAGTTCCGCGAGGCGATGGACAAGATCGGTCTCGAAAGCCCGCGGTCGGCGATCGCGCATAGGCTCGATGATGCGCTGGCCGGCCTCGATTACGTCGGCCTCCCCGCAATCATCCGCCCGAGCTTCACGCTTGGCGGGACCGGCGGCGGGATTGCTTACAATCGCGACGAGTTCTTGCGGATCGTGCGCGGCGGTCTCGAGGCCAGCCCGACCAAAGAAGTTCTGATCGAGGAATCGGTGCTCGGCTGGAAGGAATATGAAATGGAAGTCGTGCGCGACCGCGCCGACAATGCCATCATCATCTGCTCGATCGAGAACGTCGACCCAATGGGCGTCCACACGGGCGACAGCATCACCGTCGCGCCGGCATTGACACTGACCGACAAGGAATATCAGCGGATGCGCTCGGCATCGATTGCCGTGTTGCGAGAAATCGGCGTTGAAACAGGTGGTTCCAACGTCCAGTTCGCGGTCGACCCGAAGACCGGACGGATGGTCGTGATCGAAATGAACCCGCGCGTGTCGCGGTCTTCGGCGCTGGCATCCAAGGCTACCGGCTTTCCGATCGCGAAGGTCGCGGCGCGACTCGCGGTCGGCTACACGCTCGACGAGATCGCCAACGACATCACGGGCGGCGCGACACCGGCGAGCTTCGAGCCGACGATCGACTATGTCGTGACGAAGATTCCGCGCTTTGCGTTCGAAAAGTTCAAAGGCGCGGATGCGCTTCTGTCGACTTCCATGAAGTCGGTTGGTGAAGTAATGGCAATCGGGCGCAACTTTGCCGAGAGCCTGCAAAAGGCCCTGCGCGGGCTGGAGACCGGCCTGACCGGTCTTGATCGCGTGCGGGCCTATGAGGGCGCTGATCCATCGGAAATCGAAAGCGCACTGGCGCGGGCGACGCCCGATCGGCTGCTGGTCGCCGCCGAAGCGCTGCGCCAGGGTTTTACTGTCGAGCGGATCAACGAGATCGCGGGATTTGATCCGTGGTTTCTCAGTCGGTTGCAGGAGATCGTTACGGCAGAGGAGCAGGTCCGCGAGGAGGGCCTGCCCGGCGACGCTGCCGAGATGCGCCGTTTGAAGGCCATGGGATTTTCGGATGCGCGGCTAGCGATCCTTGCGCTTCGTTCGGCGCATGTCGAGCGGGAAATGAGCGAGCTCGCGGCTGCCGGCGGCGGCGTGGTGCACAGCGCAATCCGCGGGATGACGGGTGGTGTCACCGAGGAGGAGGTCCGCTCGCATCGGCTGAAGCTTGGCGTGAGGCCAGTCTTCAAGCGCATCGACAGCTGTGCTGCTGAATTCGACGCGACGACACCGTACCTTTATTCGACCTACGAGGCGCCGCTGTTCGGCGAACCGGAGGACGAGGCGAACGTCTCCGAGCGCAAGAAGGTCATGATCCTGGGCGGCGGACCGAACCGCATCGGGCAGGGGATCGAGTTCGACTATTGCTGTTGCCACGCCGCCTTTGCGCTAGGACGCGATGGAGCCGGCCTTGAGACCATCATGGTCAACTGCAACCCGGAAACGGTCTCGACCGACCCGGACACGTCCGATCGGCTCTATTTCGAGCCGCTGACCGCCGAGGACGTACTCGAGGTGGTTCGACGAGAGCAGGAAAAGGGCGAACTGCTGGGTGTCATCGTCCAGCTTGGCGGACAGACTCCGCTAAAGCTTGCCGAGGAGTTGCAGGCGGCGGGCGTGCCGATCCTGGGTACTTCGCCGGACAGTATCGACCTTGCCGAGGACCGCGAGCGTTTCGCAGCACTTGTGCAGAAACTCGGCCTGAAGCAGCCTGCGAACGGCATCGCGCGCAGCCGCGACGAGGCGCTGCGGGTGGCGGAGAGGATCGGTTATCCGGTGCTCTTGCGGCCGTCATACGTGCTCGGCGGGCGCGGGATGGAGGTCGTCGACGGACCCGCGCAGCTGGACCATTACATTGCAACTGCAGTGCAGGTCTCCGGCAAGAGCCCGGTGCTGATCGACCGCTATCTTCGCGACGCCATCGAGGTTGATGTCGATGCGATCTGCGACGGCGTGGACGTTGCGGTGTGCGGAGTGCTCCAGCATATCGAGGAAGCGGGCGTGCATTCGGGCGACAGTGCCTGCTCGATCCCGCCCTACAGCCTGCCAGGCGAGATCGTCCGGGAAATCGAGCGACAGACGCACGAGCTCGCCCTTGCCTTGAAAGTCAAAGGCCTGATGAACGTGCAATTCGCGGTGAAGAACAATGAAATCTACCTTATCGAGGTCAATCCGCGCGCCAGCCGGACCGTGCCGTTCGTCGCAAAGGCGATCGGACAGCCCGTCGCGAAAATCGCGGCGCGGGTGATGGCGGGTGAGCCGCTCAGCGGCTTTGGTGAGGTTGGCCGGGTGCCGAATTATGTCGCTGTGAAGGAATCCGTGTTCCCGTTCGCGCGTTTTCCGGGCACCGATCCGGTGCTTGGACCGGAAATGAAGAGTACCGGAGAAGTCATGGGAATTGCTGGCGAATTCGACATCTCCTTCGCCAAGGCGCTGATCGGAGCTGGCATGGTGCTGCCGCAGGGCGGGACTGCCTTCGTGTCGGTCAAGGACGGCGACAAGGAGAATATCGTGCCAGCAGTCGAGAAGATGGTTGAGCTTGGCTTCACGATCATCGCAACCGGCGGAACGGCGGCGCATCTGCGGTCGAAGGGCCTTCCGGTCGAGTTGGTGAACAAGGTCGCGCAGGGGCGGCCGCACATCGTCGACAGGCTGCTCGACGGTGACGTCGACATCGTGTTCAACACGACGGAAGGCTGGCAGTCCCTTAAGGACAGCCATTCGATCCGGACCACGGCTCTAAACAAGAAGGTGCCCTACTTCACGACGGCCCCGGCGAGCCTCTCGGCAGCACGGGCGATTGAGGCGCTCAGGGGACGAGCGCTTGAAGTCGGCTCGCTCCAATCCTATTATTCCGCCTCCCAAGGGTAGGCTTTCCACATACAATCTGCTTCGTTTCGCGGGCCAAGGCACGCCGGGGCAGGGTTTTGAAAAAGGGTTTTGAACAATGGCGAGTGCCGAAAAGGTACCGATGCTGGCCGAGGGCCACCGGACGCTGACCGACGAACTCAAGAGGCTCAAGGTCGAGGAACGTCCTGCGATCGTCGAGGCGATCGAGGAAGCGCGTGCGCATGGTGATCTCAGCGAGAATGCCGAATATCACGCCGCCAAGGAGCGTCAGGGCCAGATCGAGGCGACGATTGCCGATCTCGAAGACCGCCTCAGCCGTGCGATGATCATCGATCCGACGACGCTGTCGGGAGACAAGGTCGTGTTCGGGGCAACGGTCACGCTCATCGACGAGGACGAAAAGCAGGTGAAGTACCAGCTCGTCGGCCAGACCGAAGCGGACGCCCGCGTCGGCCGCATCAGCTACAATTCGCCGCTCGGCCGAGCGCTGATAGGCCGCCAGAAAGGTGAGGAGGTCGAGGTCTCGACCCCGTCCGGCGACCGCTATTACGCGATCAAGAAGGTCGAGTTCGTTTAAGCTGATGCAGCGCATCGAGCGCACTGCGACCAACATTATCGCCATGCTGACGGCGGTGGCGTGGGTCGTGACGGCTCTGTCCGGCTATTCGGCGCAGGCGAACTTCGCGCTGGGCTTCATTCCATTGCGGCTGACCCAGCCAGTCGGCGACTTTGCTGCCGTGCCCGCGTTCCTGACCCCGCTGACGGCCACTTTGGCTCATTCCGGGCTCGTGCACCTCGGCTTCAATCTATTGATGCTCGTGTGGTGCGGCACTGCCGTCGAGCGCGTAATCGGGCCGAGCGCGCTTATCGTACTCTATCTTGTCGGGGCTTATGCCGCGGCGGGCGCTCAATGGGCTCTGGATCCGAGCGGTACGACACCGATGATCGGTGCAAGCGGCGCCATCAGCGCGGTCGTGGGCGCTTTTGCATTGAGCTTCGGGCGCGCCAGAGCGTTCACCAGCAACCTGCGGATCAATCGCTGGATCAACGTCCTTTGGCTGCTCATCGCCTGGATCGTGCTGCAGGTCATGATGGGCTGGCTGGCCGGTGGGCAGGGGTACCTCCTGGCGACACCGGCGCACGTCGGCGGATTCGCCGCGGGGCTGCTGCTGCAACGTCCGCTACTACTTTGGAGATACCGCTCGGCCTAGGCCGACTCTCTGGGCCTCGAGATTCCCTCCGAATCGGGCTCGAGGAGCCGATGGAGGTGGACGACGACATACTTTATCTCGGCATCGTCGACTGTTCCCTGCGCCTTGCCGCGCCAGGCTTCCTCGGCCGCGGCATAGCTGTCGTAGATTCCGACGAGGTCGATCGTCTTTAGGTCGAAGTCGAGGCCGCGCGGGTCTTTCACCCGGCCGCCGAAGACGAGGTGGAGTTTGCTCATAGCTCGTCCGCTAGCCGATCCGTCCCGTTTCGTCAGCCCTTGTTGCGGACCGTGTCCATCGCTGCGTTCGCAGAGGCGCGCGCGGCGTCGCTGAGGCCGTCCAGCAGGCTGCGGATGGTTTCCTCACCCTTGCTGCGGTTGAGGCCAAGCTCGTCAAGGCGCTGCGTGCCGGTGTCGCGGGCGGCGTCCAAGGCGGCCCGCGCCGTGTCTCTCACCCGGCGTGCCGTGGGACGGACGAGCCGCGATTCCGTGTCGGTGCGCGGGAGCAGTGCCGCGATCAGCGCACCGGCGGCGAGGCCCCCGGCGAGCGCCAGCAGCGGCGCTTCGCCAAGTGTGTCGACGGCCCTTCCGCGAGCGTCGACATAGGCCTCGATCGCGCGTTGGCGCGGCGAGGTGTCGCCGGTGTCACTGGTGTCTGTTGAACGGCTGGTGTCCTGGTCGATCATGAAGCTTTCTCCGTCTCGTCCTGTTTGGCCTTGCGCCTTCCTCGGGATTTTCTTTTCTCGCCAACGCTATCGACGAACTTGCTCGCAAGATCCATCAACGGCTCGCGGGCGAGAAACATGGTGATTGCGGCAACGACGCCCGTTGCCACGACGGGGCGGGCCTTAACGGCGTCGACCGTATTTTCGGCGAGGTCGGCACCCTTTTCCTTTGCACCCTGCCAGGTGTTGCGGGCGAGGGTCTTGGGGCTGAGGCGTTCCTGGAGCTCTTGCGCAGTTGCGATGACGCGGATGCGTCTACGGTCTGCTTCTGCCTTGGCCGCGACGATTTCCGGCGTGTCGCCCATCAGAAGTCTCGCCTGAATCGATTGTAGCCGTACCAACCGAGCAGGCCGGCGATTGCTCCGAATATGAGCGCACCCACAAAGCCCGCGGCGAGCGGGCCGATGAAGGATTGCAACGCGAGCACCACACCGACGGCGAGAGCAGTGACGGCGGCCAGCGCACATAGGAACGCTGCGCCGAACATCGCCGCCGGTAGTGCCAGCGCCTTGCTCTTGGCGGTTGCAATGGCCTTGGCAACGCCGATCTCGGCGCGTGCATAGGCCTTGCCCTCTTCAATGAGCTCATGGACGAGCTCACCGACCGGCCGCTCGGACGGCGACGGTTCGGGATCGACCGGCTTGAGCATCAGTCCCCCAAATCTCTCAAGCGTCGTCCTCGTCATCGTCGCGGGCGAGGCCGGTCTTGAACAGTCGTGCCAGAACGAAGCCGACAACTGCAGCGCCGGCAAGTGCAACACCGGGGCTGTTGCGCACGAAGTTGCGAGTGTCCTCGATCAGCTCGTCCGGGTCCTTTTCGGCGAGCGTGTTGGCGGCGTTTTCGATCGCCCCGGCAGCACGCCTCGCATAATCACCATATTCGCTGCCAAGCCGCTCATCGATGCCGGACGCGGTGTCTCCGACCATCCGCGACACGTTCGCGAGCGCTTCGGACGTGCGTTCGAGCCCCTGAGTGACGATGCCTCGAGTCCGCTCTCCGGCTTGGCTCGCGAACTGCTCACGGCCGCTACGCAATCGCTCGGCAAGGCCGCGCTCGGAAGTGCCGTCCGAGCTCGCCTGCGCACTATTTCCTCGCGCAGCACCAACCTGTCGATCGTCGCCCACGCGTTGAGACTCTGCCGTCGCGGCGCCGCCCTCGTCCGTTCTCGCGGCGCCTTCGATCACCGTGTCGGTACCGTCCGGCAAAGCTGCGCTTCTGTCATCACCAGCGTCTTGAGCAATCATGGGCCAGTCTCCTTCTTTGATGACTCAACCCGGAGCCTTCGGCCTTCGTTCCGGGCTGCTACAGTGAAAGTTGCACGCCCGGACGCTCGGCCTATTAGGCTTCGCGTACACCCATATTGTTACGCCTCCGCAAGAAGGAAAGCCATGACTGCAATCGTCGACGTCCACGCGCGCCAGATCCTCGACAGCCGGGGGAATCCGACGGTCGAGGTGGACGTCACCCTCGAAGACGGCAGCATGGGCCGCGCTGCTGTGCCGTCGGGGGCGTCGACCGGAGCGCACGAGGCTGTAGAACTTCGTGACGGCGACAAGAGCCGCTGGGGCGGGAAGGGGGTCGGCGAGGCCGTCGGGGCCGTGAACGGCGAGATCGCGGACGCCGTTGTGGGCATGGAAGCTGAGGACCAGGCCGAGATCGATGCTGCGCTGATCGATCTGGACGGGACGGAGAACAAGGGCCGTCTCGGCGCCAATGCGATCCTCGGTGTCAGTCTCGCGACGGCGAAAGCAGCGGCCGATGCCGTCGGACTGCCCCTCTATCGCTATGTCGGCGGTGTCGATGCCAACCTACTGCCGGTTCCGATGATGAACATCCTCAATGGCGGCGTGCATGCCGACAATGGGATCGACTTCCAGGAATTCATGGTGATGCCGGTTGGCGCCCCTGACTTTGCCGAGGGGCTGCGGTGCGGTGCCGAGATCTTCCACGCGTTGAAGAGCGGCTTGCATCAGGCCGGGCTTTCGACGGCCGTCGGCGACGAGGGCGGTTTCGCTCCTGCGATCAACAGCGCTCGCGAGGCGCTCGATTTCATCGACAAGGCCGTCACCGCTGCAGGCTACAAGCTCGGTGACGACGTGCTGCTCGCACTTGATTGCGCCTCCACCGAATTCTTCAAGGGCGGCGTTTACCGCATGGAGGGCGAAGGTCAGTCGTTTTCGCCGACCGAGATGGCGGGTTTCCTGGCGGACCTTGCGTCCAACTATCCGATCGCCTCGATCGAGGACGGAATGTCCGAGGACGACATGGAAGGGTGGAAGGCGTTGACCGAAAGACTAGGGAGCCGAGTGCAGCTGGTCGGTGACGATCTGTTCGTCACTAACGTGAAGCGCCTCGAAAAAGGCATTGCTGACACAATCGCGAACTCGATCCTTGTGAAGGTCAACCAGATCGGGTCGCTTTCCGAGACGATCAACGCGGTCAGAATGGCGCAGACGAACGGCTATACCGCTGTCATGTCGCACCGCTCGGGAGAAACCGAGGATTCGACGATCGCCGATCTAGCAGTCGCGCTCACCTGCGGGCAGATCAAGACGGGCAGCCTCGCGCGTTCCGACCGAACAGCGAAATATAACCAGCTGCTGCGGATCGAAGAGGAGTTGGGCGAGACGGCGCGTTACCCCGGCCGCACGGCCGTGAAGGCATATAGGCCCCGATGACGTCACTGCTCGCGTGGTGCAACCTTGTCGCTACTCGAGAGGCAGCGTGGATTAAGTTTGCGGTCAGGGATGCGGGCTCATCCACAATTTTATCCCCGCTTCGTCCACCAAACCATTCTTTTCACTTGCGTTGTCGACTCCTTCGTGATTCTTCTGACGTCATGGTGGGGGGACCGAACCGCATTTTCGGCTTGATCCGCAGGGTGGCGATGCCGGCCCTGGCGGTGATCGTCGTCGGTACTTTTGCCGGGCACGCCGTCGCAGGGCCGAACGGCATTCTCGCCTGGGGCAGCTATCATCGCGAGCTGCAGCAGCGACAGGCGGAGCTTGCACAGATCGAGCAAGAGCGGGCGCAGCTCAAGCATCGCTCGCAGCTCCTCGACCCGCGCAAGGCCGATCCGGACATGGCCGACGAGCTCGTGCGCAAGGACCTTGGGCTCGTTCGTCCCGACGAGGTGATTATCCCGCTTGATTGATGCGGGTCGGGCCTAGTTGCCGCCCGCCAAACCGCTGCCTATAGGCGGGCGCGCTTCAGTCATGAGAGAGATTGCCGTGGCGCGAACCGCCAAGAAAGCTGCCGCTTCCGCCGCGCAGCAGGAATCCAAGATGGAACGTCCGCCCCAGCCGCAGCGCTACAAGGCAGGCAAGGACGAGCTGCTACAGTTTTACCGCGAGATGCTGCTGATCCGCCGCTTTGAAGAGCGCGCTGGCCAATTATACGGGCTGGGGCTGATTGGTGGCTTCTGTCACCTCTATATCGGTCAGGAAGCCGTGGCGGTCGGACTGCAGTCGGCAATGACGGTCGGCAAGGACAGCGTCATTACGGGGTATCGCGATCACGGGCACATGCTTGCCTATGGGATCGACCCGAAGGTGATCATGGCCGAGCTGACCGGCCGCGCCGCGGGCATTTCCAAGGGCAAGGGCGGGTCGATGCACATGTTCAGCGTCGACCACGGCTTCTACGGCGGGCATGGTATCGTTGGTGCCCAAGTGCCGCTTGGCACCGGACTCGCCTTCAAGCACAAATATAGCGGCGATGGCGGCGTGTGCCTCGTCTACATGGGCGACGGCGCGGTCAACCAGGGGCAGGTCTACGAGGCCTTCAACATGGCCAAGCTGTGGGACCTGCCGGTCATCTACGTTGTCGAGAACAACAAATATGCGATGGGCACGTCGATCCAGCGCTCGTCCGCGGAGCCGGAGCTGTTCCGGCGCGGACAGGCGCACCGGATTCCGGGCCTTCAGGTTGACGGGATGGACGTTCTGGCCGTGCACGGCGCAGCGCAAGTGGCGCTCGAGTGGACCCGCTCCGGGAAGGGACCGATCCTGATGGAGCTGCTGACGTACCGCTACCGGGGACATTCGATGTCGGACCCGGCGCGCTACCGCACGCGTGAAGAAGTTCAGGACGTGCGCGAGCATAACGATCCGATCACACGCGCCGAAGCGGATCTTCAAGCTCTTGGAGTGCCAGGAGAAGAGCTCAAGGCGATCGACAAGGAAATCAAGGATCGAGTGGTCGAAGCAGCCAAATTCGCTGAAGATGCGCCGGAGCCCGAGCCGTCCGAGCTCTACACCGACGTGCTGGTGGGGAGCTACTGATGCCGCTCGAGCTGAAGATGCCCGCACTGTCCCCGACCATGGAGGAAGGGACACTTGCGAAGTGGCTGGTCAAGGAAGGCGATGACGTCAAATCAGGCGACATCCTTGCCGAGATCGAGACCGACAAGGCGACAATGGAATTCGAGGCGGTCGATGAAGGCAAGATCGCCAAGATCCTGGTGCCGGAAGGTACGGACGGCGTGAAGGTTGGACAGCCGATTGCATTGCTCGCTGGCGACGGCGACCAGGTGAGCGCAGCCCCGGCGGCGACGGCTGCGCGTACGGAGGCGCCAAAGCCGGCAATGACCGAAGAGCCGTCGGTACCTGCACCGGAATCGCAGCAGGATGAAGCCACTCCAACGCCGCATGTGTTCGAGACTGCGGCGCGAGACCTCGTCGCGGACGTCGCCAAAACCCGCGACGATCCGGAAGTTCCTGAAGGCACGCCGCTTGTCGCGATTACCGTTCGCGAGGCGCTGCGTGACGCCATGGCGGAAGAGATGCGCCGCGACGAGCGCGTGTTCGTGATGGGCGAGGAGGTCGCCGAGTACCAGGGTGCCTACAAGGTCACCCAAAACCTTCTCCAGGAGTTCGGCGCGAAGCGCGTGGTTGACACGCCGATCACCGAATATGGGTTCGCGGGCATCGGATCGGGCGCGGCCATGGGGGGCCTTCGCCCCATCGTCGAGTTCATGACCTTCAACTTCGCGATGCAGGCGATCGATCACGTCATCAACTCTGCAGCCAAGACCAACTATATGTCGGGCGGCCAAATGCGCTGCCCGATCGTCTTTCGCGGGCCGAACGGCGCCGCCGCCCGCGTCGGCGCTCAGCACAGCCAGAACTATGGTCCGTGGTATGCCAGCGTCCCGGGGCTCGTCGTGATCGCGCCCTACAGCGCAGCTGACGCGAAGGGTCTTTTGAAAGCCGCGATCCGTACCGACGATCCCGTCGTGTTCCTCGAGAACGAATTGCTCTACGGCCAGCATTTCGACGTTCCGCAGCTCGACGATTACGTTCTTCCGATCGGTAAGGCCCGGATCGTCCGTCCCGGCAAGGACGTAACCATCGTCAGCTATTCGATCGGCGTCGGCGTCGCGCTCGAGGCTGCGCAGGAGCTGATGGCGCAGGGTATCAACGCCGAGGTCATTGATCTGCGGACCCTGCGGCCCCTCGACAAAGCGACCGTTCTGGAGAGCCTCAGGCGCACCAACCGAATGGTGGTGGTGGAGGAAGGCTGGCCGGAGTGCTCGATCTCCTCGGAGATCATCGCGCTCGCGATGACCGAGGGCTTCGATGACCTCGATGCGCCGGTGCTGCGCGTAACGGACGCGGATGTTCCGCTGCCCTATGCGGCCAACCTCGAGAAAATGGCGCTGATCAAGGCATCGGACGTCGTGGAGGCGGTGAAGGCGGTCACTTATCGCTGAGCGGAGGCTTGATTCCGACCGCGAGATAGCGCTCGAGCAGCTGCCGCGAGAGATACGGCCGGCCTTTTCCGCCCTCTGGAACCTGGACCTCGCATTTGCCGATGTGGTGGCGACGAGCAGCGATCCGCGGCTTGGCGCAATCCGCCTTGCCTGGTGGCGCGAACGAATTGAGGAACTCGAAGCGAGCGGGGCGCCGCCGGCGGAGCCGAGGCTTGTCAGGGTGGTAAGCGAGCTTTTGTCGCGTCGCATCGGAGCCGAGGAACTATCGCAGCTTGAGGACGCATGGCTGCCGCTGCTCGAGGCGTTCCCTTGGGGTGAACGGCAGGCGGCTGGACTTAAACTTCGCGGCCGGATCCTCTTTGGCGTTGGGGCACGGCTGCTTTGCGGCGAACCCAGCGTCGTGAACTCAGCCGGCGAGCTGTGGTCGCTGGTCGATGGCGCACGCCACTGCAGCGACGCTGTATCGCGAAAGGTGTTGCGTGGTGAGGCTCGATCTCTGCTGGAGCGACTTCCCAAAGCCGTGCCGCGAAATCTTCGTCGATTGACAGTCCTGGGCGCGATTGCTGCACGCGATCTGCTTACCGGCGAACGCGCGGCCAAGGTCAGCCCTTGGCGCCGCTTTGGCGCCGCGCTTCGGCACGGCGCGCTTGGGACGTTCCCCCGCGGCTGACAGAAGATCGTCCATCGACCGGTTAGAGGTCGGGCAGCATCTTCCGATAATTAGGCGGGTTCGCTGATCTTCAGCCGGTCGAGCCAATCGGCAAGGGCTGCACGGGCGCGATCCGTATAGGCTTTCTTGCGATCAACCCGTTTCCAGCGACCGGATATGGGCGGCATGAGGCCGAAATTGACATTCATCGGCTGGAACGTGTCCGCGTCCGCGCCTCCGGTTATGTGGTTGAGGATGGCGCCGAGCGCCGTTTCGACGGGCGGGGGTGGGACGCTCTCGCCGCGAAGCTCGGCCGCTGCGAAACGCGCAGCGAGGATACCCACGGCGGCACTCTCCACATAGCCCTCGCAGCCAGTGATCTGCCCGGCGAAGCGGATGTTGGGCTTCTTTTTCAGGCGAAGTTCGCCATCCAGCAACCTCGGGGAATTGATGAAACTGTTGCGGTGGATGCCGCCGAGCCTCGCAAACTCCGCGTTTTCAAGTCCCGGTATCGTGCGGAAGATCCGGACCTGCTCGCCATGCTTGAGCTTGGTCTGGAAGCCGACCATGTTCCACAAGGTACCGAGTGCGTTGTCCTGGCGCAGCTGGACGACGGCATAGGGCCACCGTCCCGTGCGCGGATTGTCGAGCCCCATCGGCTTCATCGGACCATGGCGCAGCGTCTCCGGCCCACGCTCGGCCATCACCTCGATCGGCATGCAGCCTTCGAAGTAGGGCGTGTCCTTTTCCCAGTCCTTGAATGGCATCTTGTCGCCGTCGACGAGCGCCTGGACGAATGCCTGGTACTGATCCTTGTCCAGCGGGCAGTTGATATAATCCTTGCCGCCCTTGTCCCAGCGGGCAGCCATCCACGCAACGTCCATGTCGACGCTGTCGCGGTGAACGATTGGAGCGATGGCATCGAAAAAGGCGAGTGCCCCCTGGCCGCTCTCGGCGGCGATGCTCTCCGCGAGCTTCGAGCCGGTCAGCGGCCCGGTGGCAATGATCGCCGGATGATCGGGCAGGGTGTCGACGCGTTCCCGCACCACGTTGATTCTGGGGTGCTGCTCGATGGTTCGCGTGACTTCGTCAGCAAACCCTTCGCGATCGACCGCGAGCGCGGAACCAGCGGGAACCCGGTGCCGATCTCCAGCCCGCATGATGAGCGAGTTCAGCGCGCGCATTTCCTGATGCAGCAGACCCACGGCATTGTGCTCCGCGTCATCGGAACGAAAGCTGTTGCTGCACACCATTTCGGCGAGCCGATCGGTCTCGTGCGCGGGCGTCGTGTCCTCGCCCCCTCGCATTTCGCTCAATCGGACCCGAAATCCCGCTTCGGCCAGCTGCCACGCCGCCTCGCTGCCTGCGAGTCCACCGCCGATAATGTTGACATCGGTCATGGCGCCGCCTTAGCCCGAAGTGCCGAGGCGACCAAATAGGCCCGGCACGATGTTTGACGCTTGGCCAGACCGGATTGCTCGCCTGCTTGGACACTAAAAATCAGCCGGCGCGATCGCCACTCGTTTCAATTCAAGGGCCGCTTCGACATGAATGATGCAAGCCTCGGCGAAGCCTATAGCGCACGTCGATCAGGGGATGTCGCAGCGGCTTTGGGAATTTGCAGGCGGATCCTTTCTGCTGATCCGACGGATCACGGCGCGAAAAGCCTCGTCGGCCTGTGCATCGCCGAATCTGGTGACGTCGACCAAGCGCGCCCGCTGATTGAGGAAGCCGTCTCCGCAGAGCCCGGAAATTGGCGTCTCCTGCTCAACCTGTCCGTTCTCCGGGAGGCAGAGGGTCGCCTCGACGAAGCGATCGAACGGGCGACTGAAGCAGCGACAATAGCGCCTGATCAATTCGAAACCTGGGGTCGTTTGGGTCAGTTGTACGGCAAACAAGGGGATCTGGACCGCGCAGTTGTAGCGCTCGAGAAGGCAGTTGCCCTGAAGCCCGATCATCCTGGAATGGCACTGCTCCTTGCGGGAGCCGCTTATGAAACCGGCCGGTACGAACTCTCCGCTGATGCGCTCGACAAGTTTGAAAGAGTTGCGCCCGGGCGACCCGAGTCCCTTCGGCTGCGGACGCACGTCGCGCGGAAGAGAAACGCTTCAGACGAGTTTTTGGCCTTGGCAAGCCGATGGCTGGCCGCGGATCCGGCAAATGAAGAGGCGCGGGTGGCTCTCGCCTTTGGCCACGCTCAACGCGACGATTTTCACGCCGCGGTCGAGATCTACCGCCCACTCGTCGTCGCCAAGCCGCAAGATGCCGATCACTTGGCAACGTTCGCGCAATATTTGCTCTGGTCGCGCGACTTCGATGCTGCCGAACAATTCTACAAGCGTGCGCTGGAGACCGACCCCGGCCACTCCGGAGCGGCTGCCGGGCTCGCGAGACTGAACGTCTACAAAGGCAAGTTCGCCGAAGCCGCCGATCTCGCCCGTAAAGCCATCCTATCGGATCCGGCCAACGTCGAAGCCTACGCTCAGTTGGCACTCGCCGACAACGCGCACTTGTCAGAGGAAGACTTGGCGCGCCTGCATGCGGTTGCGATGGATTCCCAAGTGGAAGATGATCGCCGGGCGATCGCCTGGTTTACCGTTGGAAATGTCTATCATCGGCGCCGCGAACATGATGCTGCGTTCGATGCGTGGGAGCGGGCTAACAAGCTCAAGCACGACGCAGCCGCTCCGTCTGGAAATTGGCGTTATGACCCAGGCGCAACCGAAAAACTGGTCGATCGCTTGATCGCCGGGTTCGACCACGTGCCCTCCAATACGATGCCGGCCTCCAGTGCCGCGCCCAAACCGATTTTCATCGTGGGCATGCCAAGATCGGGCACGACGTTGCTCGAGAGCGCGCTCGGAGCTCACGCAAAAATATCTTCGGGCGGCGAATTGCCGGCGATGCCCGCTTTACTTACCCAGTTCCTTGACTGGGCTGAGGGCGCCAATTGGCAAGGGGGCGCCATTCCCGGCTCGATTTCGCAGCAGATGCGTGACAGCTACCTCAGCCAATATCAGGACTATCGAATTGGAACTGCAAGTTTCATCACTGACAAGCAGCCGATCAACTTCCTGGCGGTAGGCTTGATCCGTCACCTTTTTCCAGATGCCGCAGTGATCCACATCCGCCGAAATCCTCTCGAAACTGCCTTCTCCATCTACCGAAACAACTTCACCAAATCATGGCCGTTTTCGACGGCGTTGGCGGATATCGGACATTATTATGGCCAATATGCGCGATTGATGGAGCATTGGCAGAGCGTCCTTGGTGCCGAGCTGGCGACCGTCCAGTACGAGCAGCTGGTGTGCGATATGGAAGGCGAGCTGCGGCGGCTGCTCGCGTACGGCGGGCTCGAATGGGATCCGAACTGTCTCTCCTATTTCAGGAGCGACAACATAGTAACGACGCTGAGCACGGCACAAATCCGCAAACCGCCGTCGAGGGAGTTGATGAGTTCGACGGCGCCCTACATCGGCGCGCTGCAGCCTCTTAAGGACGCGCTCGAAAGAGCTGGTGTAGACCTTTCACAAATCTAGGGTTTGATCCTGGCATGCGCATTTTCACGATCGGTTACGAGGGCACGACAGTGGGCGAACTCATCGCCGCTCTTCAAAGCGCCGGCGTTCAGCGAGTGATCGACGTCCGCGCGCTGCCGCTGTCTCGTCGGCCTGGATTCTCCAAATCTCCACTTCGAGGGGCGCTCGAAGAGGCCGGGATAGAATATGTGCACCTGAAAGCGCTCGGAACGCCGGCCGAAGGACGCGCCGCCGCGCGGGCGGGGCGGCATGCCGATCTCGAGCGCATCTACGCAGGGCAGCTCGAATTGCCGGACGCTATCGCCCAATCCGCAATCATGCTCGAAATGGCGCTCGAGAAGCCCAGCGCACTTCTTTGCATGGAACGGGAGCCTGCCCACTGCCATCGCACCCTGCTGCTCGACACGGTCGCGAGTGACGCGGAGGTCGTTCACCTCTACGCCTGATTCCCCCGGATTAGCTGTAGGAACCGCTCGAAAGCTGGCCGGTTTCCCCCGCGCAATACCTATCAAAAAGGGAGAACGTCGATGAGGAAAGTGGGCATCCTGATCGCGGGGACGCTGGCGCTTGCCGCATGCGCACCGAGGACGCCGCCGCAACCGATCGACCTCAGCAACGGACTTCTGGCCCCCGGTTACATGGCGCAGGCCGCAAGTGCCGACCAGTTCGAGATCCAGTCCGGTCAGCTCGCTCTCCAGGCATCGCAGAACCCGGGCGTTCGCAATTTCTCCAATATGATCATTGCTGATCACACCCGCTCGTCGCAAATGATCGGCGCAGCCGCCGCCTCGGCGCGCCTGACGCCTCCTGCGCCAACATTGATGCCGGCGCAGCAGGCCTTACTCGACCAGCTTCGCGCTTCGGGTACGGGCTCGTCTTTCGACATGGCATTCCAGCAGGCGCAGATCCAGGCGCACGAGCAGGCGCTGTCGCTGCACCAGAATTATGCAAGCGGTGGCGACGTACCCGCCTTGCGCACGGTCGCCGGGCAGATCGTGCCTGTCGTTCAGAATCACCTCAGCCAGGTCCAAATGCTGCAGGTCGCGCCGCCACCGCCACCGCCGCCACCGGCGGCCCCCCCACCGCCGGTACGGCGCTCCGGCGAACGCGGCTGACGCCAGTTGCCCGGCCGGATCACAGGCCGGGCACTCCGCTCGTCGAACCGCTGCGCCTACTTAACGAAAGTTAGCATCGAGCGGCGAAAGTTAGGCTAGCGGCATCGCCATGTCTGCAAGTCTTGCTTACGGTTCGCGGAGCCCGAGCGCTCCTCCCCGGATTCTTCGAATGACGGCACTGTTCTGGGCGTTCAGCTATGTCCTGCTGACCATACGCGGCGCTATCTTCCACGATGACTGGGGTCAGACGATCGACGACAACCGGCTTCTCGCCGTCACGGTCGGAGCTTGTGCCTATTTCCTTGTTCTAAAGCAGCTCCAGTCGGGCATCCGGCTGACATTTCGCACCACGCTCGTCTGGATTGCTGCAGCGACGCTCGCAATCATGATCGTTCGAGTCACGATCGACGAACTGGTGTTCAGCGTACCCCAGGGGTTCGACGTCAACCTGTTGTGGAGCCTCACCTGGAGCGCCTACTTTGGCCTCTGGGTAATGGGCTCACTGGCCTTTGCCCGCGTGACGCCTGTTGCACTGCCCTCGCCACTGCAGATTGCAACAACCGTTCCCGAGTGGGCTGCGACGGTCGAAGGCTATGAGCTCCTTATCGAAGCCTTGCTGAGCGAAGCGGCGGAGCTGAAGACGATGGACCGCGAAAGACTTGCGGCCAAAATCATTTCGATCGGCGGTTATGAAGCGATCGAAGGGTTGCCGCGCGAGACCGAGCGGGCCCGGCTCGCGCTGAGGCTTGCCTCGCGGCTCTCGTCGCGAAGCTAGACGGCCGGGAGCTCCTCCGGGGCCGTATGTCCGTCGAGGAGCGCTTCGATATCGGGAATCGGGCGTCCGCTCATCTCCTTGTTCACAGTGCAGACGATGCGTTTCTCGACTTCCTTGTGAAGCTTCTTTCTGAGCGTACCGAGCGACTTTGGCGGGGCCACGATTGCGAGCGCCTCGAAATCGCCGCGCAATGCACGTCTCTTGAGCTCTTCCGCTGCTTCCTCGATCCAGCGAACCTCCTCCTGCTCATGGAAGTCCGTTTCACCGGTGGTGTCCGTGGTTCCCGCCCATGAGGAGCCTTTGGCCCCGCGGGCGTCCGTCCTTAGCTCGCGATCCTTGAAATCTTCCCTCTGGTCATGCGCTTCGGTGCGGAGATCGATCTGGTTACCGTCGCCGTAGTTTCGAAAGAACAGCATTTTGCGGCCGTCGGCGACCAGAACCAGCGCATTATGGGGAAGGGGCATTTGACGTTTCCTCCTACTCAAAACTCTTGCCTAGGAGAACGCGAAGATGCGGTGACGGGTTGCTGCGGCTCGTCGCACGATCAGGCGTGCCGGGCCTCGCCCGGCACGGTCCTATTTCTGCCTAATCGCGACGAAAGGAAAGAAGGGGTGCGACCCTATTCAGTGTCAGGGTCGGCAGACTTCTCGAGTTCGCTTTCGCCGACCACTGCATCGTCGACCGGCGCAATTTCATCGCCGCCTTCGATCTCAATCTCTTCCTCGTCGCTTTCCTCGATCTTCGCGACGCTGACGACATGCTCACCATCGGCGACCTTGAAGATTGTCACACCCATCGTGTTGCGTCCGGCGATGCGGATGTCGCCGACCGTCGTGCGGATCATCTTGCCCTGATCGGTAACCAGCATGAGCTGCTCGCCCTGGCGGGCGGGGAAGCTGGCGACGACACAGCCATTGCGGGCCGAGGTGTCGATGTTGGTGATGCCCTGGCCGCCGCGATTGGTACGGCGGTACTCGTAAGCCGAGGAGCGCTTGCCATAGCCGTTCTCGGTAATGGTGAGGATGAACTGCTCGCCTTCGTGAAGCTCGGAGATTCGTTCCTGGGAGAGCAAGCACTCGCCTTCCTTTTCGCCCTTCCATGGAGCGAAACGCAGATAGGCTTCGCGTTCCTCCTGCGTAGTTCCGACGCGGTGCAGGATCGACATGGAGATGACTTCGTCTCCAGGCTGCAGGCGAACACCACGAACGCCAGTCGACGTTCGCGACTGGAACTCGCGGACGTCAGTGGCCATGAAGCGAATTGCCTTGCCATGGCGCGTTGCGAGCAGAACGTCGTCACCTTCAGTGAGCAATTCGACCCCAATCAGGCGGTCGGTTGGATCGGTCTGCTCGTCACTGTCTTCCCCGTTTTCGAGATCCTCGGCCGCACTGGCCCCGAAACGTATCGCGATCTTACCAGCAGTCGGGATGTTCGTGAATGCGGCCATGCTGTTGCGCCGCACTGTGCCATGCGCCGTCGCGAACATGATGTGCAGATTGCCCCATTCCGTTTCGTCCTCCGGCAGCGGCAGGACGGTCGAGATGGTTTCTCCGCTTGCGAGCGGCAGAAGATTGATCATCGGCCTACCGCGGGTATTCGGTCCGCCTTCGGGCAGCTTCCATACTTTCATGCGGTAGACGCGACCAAGGTTCGAGAAGAACAGTACCGGATTATGGGTCGAGGTCACGAACAACGTCGTGACAGCGTCCTCTTGTTTGGTTGCCATGCCGGAACGGCCCTTGCCGCCGCGCTTTTGCTCGCGGAACACGGCAAGAGGAGTGCGCTTGATGTAGCCCTCGACGGTTACCGTCACGACCATGTCCTCGCGCTCGATCAGGTCCTCGTCCTCGATGCCATCGGCAGCAGGGGCGAGCTCGGTGACCCGTGGGGTTGCGAACTCGGCCTCAACCTCGTCCAATTCCTCCCGCATCACTTCATAAAGGCGAGCCCGGTTCGCCAGGATTTCAAGCAGTTCACCGATATTCTTGGCAAGGCCTTCAAGCTCATTGCCGATCTCGTCGCGACCGAGGGCGGTGAGACGGTGGAGGCGAAGCTCGAGGATCGCACGGACCTGCGCTTCGGACAGTCGGTAGCTCGTCGTCGCGGCTAGCGGTTCGACGGCCTCGACGAGCGCGATGTACGGCCGGATTTCCTCCATCGGCCACTCGCGCTCGAGCAGCTTCTCCCTGGCGATCGCAGGGCTGGCAGAACCGCGGATCAGGCGGACGACCTCGTCGAGATTGGTGACTGCAACGACGAGACCGAGCAGGATGTGAGCGCGCTCGCGCGCCTTGAAAAGCTCGAACTTGGAGCGACGCGTGATCACTTCCTCGCGGAACCGAACAAAGCTTTCGATGATGTCGCGGAGCGCCAGCGTTTCCGGGCGGCCGCCGCGAATTGCCAGCATGTTCGCCGGGAAGCTCGACTGTGCCGGAGTGTGCCGCCACAGCTGGTTGAGTACGACTTCCGGCGTAGCGTCGCGCTTCAGGTCAATGACAACGCGAACGCCCTCGCGGTTCGATTCGTCCCGGATATCGGAGACGCCTTCGATCCTCTTGTCCTTGGCGGCTTCAGCGATTTTCTCGACCAGGCCAGACTTGCCGACCTGGTAGGGAATCTCGGTGAGGACGATCGAACGCCGATCCCCGCGGCCTTCTTCAACGTGGTGCTTCGAACGGAGGAGGATGGAACCGCGGCCCGTCGTGTAGGCGCTGCGGATCCCCGATTGTCCGAGGATGTAGCCGCCGGTCGGAAAGTCGGGGCCCTTCACATGCTCCATCAGGCCTTCGGTACTGATCGCCGGATCGTCGATATAGGCGCGGCATGCCGCGAGCACTTCGCCAAGGTTATGCGGCGGGATGTTGGTCGCCATGCCAACGGCGATGCCGCCGGCGCCGTTGACGAGAAGGTTGGGGAAGCGGGCGGGGAGAACCTGTGGCTCGCGCTCGCTGGCATCGTAGTTCGGCTGGAAATCGACAGTGTCCTTGTCGATGTCGCCAAGGAGGAAGTTTGCAACCTTCGCCAGCCGCGCTTCCGTGTACCGCATGGCGGCGGGAGGATCCGGATCCATCGAACCGAAATTACCCTGGCCGTCGATCAGCGGGACGCGCATCGACCAGTCCTGCGTCATGCGCGCGAGCGCATCGTAGATCGCCTGGTCGCCGTGCGGGTGATATTTACCCATGACGTCGCCGACGATGCGGCTCGATTTGCGGTAAGGCCGCCCTGCGACATAACCCGCCTCCTGGCAGGCATGCAGAATGCGCCGATGGACCGGCTTCAGGCCGTCTCGAACGTCCGGCAGCGCGCGACTGACGATGACGCTCATCGCGTAGTCGAGGTAGGAGGTTTTCATCTCCTCGACGATGGAGATCGGCGCGATGCCGCTGTCGCCCGGAGGCGGGGTCTGTTCGTCGATGGGGGGCTGCGTTGCCAAGAAAGGGTCCTGCGTGAACTGGATGTGCGTGAGGAGCAGCGGCGCACGGCCGCTCCCCCCGTGAGGCTTACCTAGTGACTGTTTTCGTCAAGCGCCACCCCCGCGCGCGTACGCGCGCGAGGGAGTTGTTGCGCCGGAATTGTTTGGCCGGCCTTAGTTTTGCGAATGAAATCAAGCGGTTCAAAGGATATTCAGGGCAGAAAGAGTAGGGAACTTGGCCTTGCATAATTAGAGGTCTAATGCGCGGCCGTCATTTTCGGCCGCTCATCGGCCGTATTCGGGGAGCTAGCCCATGAAGTTCACGACGACCACCGCACTCGCGCTTGTCGCAGCTACTGCAGCCATTCCGGCGGCTGCCCAGAATTACGGAGCACAGAATGAGCAGCGTCAGCGCGCTGCCGCCGAGCAGACGCAGCAGCAGCCGCAGACTGCGCCGGGCCAGAACGCGCAGGTGGTCAAGCCGTCGGGCAAGGCGCTGAAGGCGATTGTCGACCTTCAGGCGGCGGTCAACAAGAACGACACGGCCAACATCCCGGCCAAGGTGGCTGCTGCGCAGGCCGTCGCGACGACAAAAGAAGACCGCTACCTCATCGCTCAGCTCCAGCTAAAAGCGGCGCTCGCCTCCAAGGACAATGCGGCGACTGCAGCCGCCATCGATGCCGTCGCAGCGTCCGGCTATCTCGATGCCGCGAAGACGGCCGAGCTTTACGTCAGCCTCGGCTCGACCATGTACAACAACAAGCAGTATCCGCAGGCCGTTGCCGCCTTCCAGAAGGCTGCCGCGGCTGATCCGCGCAATGCCGAAGCGACGTCATTGCTCGGCGAAGCCTTGTTCGCGCAGGGCCAGAAGGCTGAAGCGGCGAGCGCTTTCCAGCGCGCCGTCCAGGCCCGGGTTGCGGCTGGTCAGAAACCCGACGAGGCGCTGATCAAGCGTGCCGTTGGCGTGGCTTACGAGGCGCAGTCTCCGGCAGCGGTCGATCTCGCGCGTCAGTGGGTCACATCCTATCCGAGTGCTGCGAGCTGGGGCGACGCGATTGCGATCTACCGCAACCTCAACCACCCGGATGTCGAAGGCACGCTCGACCTGCTCCGCCTGATGCAGTTAACGGGTGCCCTGAACGATGCTGGCGAATACGGCCTCTATGCTCGTGCCGCGGCTGAGCAGAACAACTTCAATGAGGCGCAGGCTGTACTCGACGCCGGGATTGCCGCGAAGGTCGTAAATCCGACCAGTGCGGACTTCCGTGACCTTGTGGCAGGTCTCAAGAGCAAGCCGAAGGCGACGGCGGCTGACCTCGCGTCGGCGACGAAGTCTGCGCAAAGCGGCATGGCCCTGCTTCGCATCGGCGACCGCTATTATGCGATGGGCGACTATTCCAAGGCGGTCGAGCTCTACAAAATGGCAATGGGCAAGCCAGGTGTCGATACGGCGGTAGCCAATCTCCACGTTGGCATGGCGCTCGCGCGCGCGGGCGACAAGGCCGGCGCAACCGCAGCGCTCAACGCCGTCACTGGCCCGCGTGCTGATATTGCCAAATTCTGGTTGACCTACCTCAACCAGAAGGCCTGAACTCGTTCGAGGGCTTGAAAACACAGGAGAGGCGCCGGAGCACCGGCGCCTCTTCTTTTTTGCAGTTTCCCGGGCTGAAACACCTGTCCCGTTACGGAGCAGTTAGTTTCTTCCTTCTTAGCGCATTGTAAATGCTCGCATAGAGCGTGAGGAGGGTGCGTCAGAGGGAAAAGACTAGCCAGTGCGCTTCGACGATCGTCTGCTGACCGTCCTCAACCAGCCGGCTGAAGACCGTCATGACGCCGCGGTGCGCTGGCGCCAGCTGGTCGACCTCGTTGCACGCGCCGGTTCCAGCGGTGCCAGCCCGGTTGTCGCTGAGGCGCTGCAAGCGATCAGGAGCGAATCGAAGCGCGTGGATGAACCGCTACGGGCGGCGGCGGCGCGAGCGGTCGCTGCGCTTCCCTTGCCGCTCGGCCTTCTCGAGTATTTCGCCGCGGACAGCCTTACGGTCTCGGCTCCCGTGCTCGCTGCTGCAAAGCTGGACACGCATCAATGGGAGGTGCTGCATGCTGCTGCCGACGCAGAAACGCGTCGTTTCATAGAGACGCTGCATCCGGACCTGCGCGTCGAACTTCATGTTCAACCGCCCTCGAGCGCAGAGTCGCCTCAAACCGAAGATCAAGTTCCCCGGGAACCGGCTGCCTCCGATACGCAGCCCTATACGCCTCCCTCACTTCACGACGTCGTTGAGCGGATCGAACGGCGAAGGCGGCTTCGCGGCGTGCAGACGGCACCGCCCACCGAAACTCGAGTTCCGCCGGAATCCCCGGCGCTCTTCCGCTGGGAGTGCGGTCCTGGCGGTGAAATCGCCTGGGTCGAGGGCGCGCCGCGAGGCCCGCTGATCGGCCGTTCGATTGCAAAACCGCAGGAAAGCGATGGTGATCGGGTAGACCAGGACGTCGTTCGAGCCTTCGCGATGCGAGCGCCTTTTCGTGATGCGCTGCTTACCGTTGCGAGCGGCGGACCCGTCGCTGGCGAGTGGAAGATCAGCGGCGTTCCAGCATTCGACCCCGCGGACGGACGGTTTGCCGGTTATCGGGGCGTCGCATTGCGGGACGAAATGGCACCGGCTCCGTCTGAACCAACAGCCCAGACGGTACCTGATGTGCTTTCCGATCCGGACTCGCTTCGCGAGCTCGTCCACGAAATCAAGACACCGCTCAATGCGATCATCGGGTTCGCGGAGATTATCGAAGGCCAGTATTTGGGGCCCGCCGATCGTGGCTATCGCGACCGCGCGGCGGAGATCGTTCGGCAAGCTCGGATGCTCCTAACTGGGATCGACGATCTTGATTTCGCGGCAAAGGTCCATTCCTCGGGCGGCAAGCGCGAGCGGATTGACCTCGGCGCGTTGGTCGATCGCGAGACAACGGAGCTGCGCGTCCTCGCGGCACGTCGCGGCGCGGAACTCAACGTCATGCGCCCAAGAACCGAAGTCGCTGCAGCAGTTCAGCCGGAACTTGCCGACCGCTTGCTGTTTCGTCTGTTCGGAGCGCTCGCCGAGCGTGCCGAGCAGGGAGAACGTCTTCAACTATCGGTCGAGGCGGCCGCAGATGTGGCACGGATCTCAATAAGCCGGCCTGCGGCTTTGCAAGGATTGGACGACGCTCAGCTATTCGATGCAGGGCGGGCCGCGAGTATTGAGGGTGGCTTCGCACTTCGACTGGCACGAGGGCTCGCCCGGATTGCCGGAGGGCAATTGGTGAGCGGACGCGATACGTTTGCCCTGCATTTCCCGCGCGGATAGCGCCTTGGCGCGCGGCGTATGCTTGTCTATCGCGGCGGGACCGTGGAGGGCCTGTAGCTCAACGGTAGAGCCGGCCGCTCATAACGGCTAGGTTGTAGGTTCGAATCCTGCCGGGCCCACCATCGTCGCGCGAGGGCCTATTCAGGGGATTGGCGAGCATGGCGATCCGCCCTAACGAGCGGGGTCTCGGGGAGTAGCGCAGCCTGGTAGCGCATCTGCTTTGGGAGCAGAGGGTCGCAGGTTCGAATCCTGTCTCCCCGACCATTCCGTCATGCAGGTATCGCGACTTATCGCGATGCAAAGATTTGGGCATGCTGGGTTCGCCAGGGCCGAGGACATCCGGCCGGCCCGACGCAAGAAGGCCCGGCCGGCTGTGACTAATGCTTGTTTTCGGTCGTGTTCGTGGTGTTGGTGTGCTCGTCGCGATCGACGTTCACACTGACGTCCGTGTTCTGGATCTTGTCGCCGGTCTTCTTGATGTCATTGCCGATGTCGCTCGCGATGTTCTGCGCGGTGTTGCCCACGTCCTGAGCGGCATTTTCGGCGACGTCGCTGTTGTAGGTGACGCTGGTCGTTCCATTGTTCTCATCCTTGCTGACCTGGCAGGCGCCGAGCAGCAGAAGCGGAATGGCAAGTGCAATGCGCATGTCTTCCTCCCTTGTTCGGCAGCCTCAACGCCGTTTCGGCTGTTTCGGTCCCGATTCAATTCCGCCGGAAAGCACGGCGAGCATCGCGGTCCAGGCGGCGACATTCTGGCGCAGCGCTTCGGCGTCGACCTTGTCGAGCGTGTCGTCGGGCGTGTGGTGAACGTCGAAATAATAAGTGCCGTCCTGGCTGAGGCCGATCCCGGGTGCGCCCGCAGCGACCATGGGCCCGATGTCCGAGCCCTCAGCATCATCAAGAGCGCCGGGGACAATACCAAGCGGAGCAAGGGCGGCCTGTAGCGCCCGCGCTTCGCCTTCACGTTGCCTGCCGAGTTTGCTGTTTACTCGCCAAATGCGTCCGGCGCCAAAATCGCTTTCGGCGAGGGCGTAGTGCGGTTCCGGGTGTCGCTTCTGATAGGCAAGGCCGCCGAACAGCCCAGGTTCCTCTGCCCCGAACCAGACGATGCGGATCGTTCGAAGCGGCCGTCCTGCATCCATGATACGCTTGGCCGCCGCCGCAGCAATTGCGACGCCCGACGCGTCGTCGATCGCTCCGGTGCCCTGATCCCAGCTGTCGAGATGCCCGCCTACGAGAATTGGCGGCTGGGAGGGGTCGCGACCGGGAACCTCGGCGATGACATTGCCGGACTGGCCATGACCGGTTTGCGAAACGAGCGTCAGTCTCATGGTTACCGGCTTTCCGCGCTTCAGGATGCGCTGAAGCTGTTCCGCATCCGGAAGCGGGAGCGCCCCCGCCGGGATTGGCTGGACGCCCTTCGCAAAGGTTTGCGTGCCGGTGTGGGGATTTCGGTGATAGTCAGTCCCGATCGAACGGATGATAATTGCGATTGCGCCTTTTCGGCTCGCAACACTTGGTCCCTGGCGACGTGGACCACCAAAATAGCCATAGCTCGAGCCATCCTGCGTACGCGGCATCGCGTGCGACACGAAAACGATCTTGCCACGAACGGAAGCATCGGGCGCGGCTTCGAGATCGGCAAGTGTGGCAAAGCCGACGACCTCCCCAGTGATCCCCTCGGGGGGCGTCGAGCCGCTATTGCCGAGGGCTGCGACGACGAGCTTCTGCGGGAAAGGAGAGAGGATCTCGGCGTTCTCCGGTCCTCGCGTCCAGGTTGGCATGTCGAAGGGTTCTACGCGGACGTTCGCGAAGCCAAGCGCGCGAAGCTTGGCGACCGCCCAGTTGCGAGCGCGAGCCTCGGCCTCGGTACCGGCGAGTCGCTGGCCGACCTCGGTCGTCAGTCCCTCGGTGATGTCCCACGCATAATGATCGTTCGCGAGCGCATCGGCTCGAAGAGCGGCAACCTTAGGGTCAACAGGGACCGTTGGATTGACGGTAGACTGCTGCGCAAAGACCGGAGCAGCGGCGGAGATCAACAGCATTGCCAAAAGATAAGGTCTCATGGCCGGCCCTTAGCAACGAGTGACGCAGTGTCACTAGAGCAGGCGCATTTGATCGCCTTCTGGCGGTCGGAACAGATCAGTTCGCAGCAGGAACTTGACCTGCTTCAGGCCATATTTCTTGCAGGCGATCTCGAACCGCGTGCGCAGCAGCTCCGCCCAGGGGCCCTGGCCGCGCATTCGGCTGAAGAAGTTTGGATCATTGTCTCGGCCGCCGCGAAGCGAGCGGATGGTCGCCATCACTTTCGCTGCCCGGTCAGGATAATGCTCATCGAGCCACGCACGGAAGAGGGGAGCGACTTCGTGGGGCAGGCGAACGGGCAAATAGAAGCCACCCGGGGCGCCGGCTTCCACGGCTGCCTCGACGATATGCTCAAGCTCGTGATCGGTTACTTGCGGTACCACCGGCGCGATTGCGACGTAACAGGGCACGCCCGCATCGTTGAGCGTCTTCATGGCGGCGAGCCGCTTCCGCGGTTGTGGCGCGCGCGGCTCGAGCGTCCGCGCAATTGTCGAATCCAGTGAGGTGACGGACAAGGCGACCGAGGCGATGCGAAGGTCTGCCGCCTGCTTCAAAAGGTCGATGTCGCGCAGCACGCGGTCGGACTTGGTCGTGATCGTGAACGGGTGGCGGGCCTCGAGCAGCAACTCGATCACCGATCGGGTAATGCGCCAGCGTTCTTCAATGGGCTGGTACGGGTCGGTGTTCGTGCCCATCGCGATGGGCCGGCACTCGTAGCCTGGCCGTGACAATGCGCCGTGAAGCAACTGGGCGGCATTGGGCTTCACGAACAGACGAGACTCGAAATCAATGCCCGGCGACAGATCGTGATAGGCGTGGGTTGGACGGGCAAAGCAGTAGATGCAGCCGTGCTCACAGCCGCGATAGGCATTCACGGACCGGTCGAAGCCGATATCGGGCGAGGTGTTGCGCGTCAGGATCGATTTCGGATGCTCGATCGTCACACTGGTTCGACGCTTGGGCACGCCGTCGAGAGCCTCGACCTGGTCAAGCCATTCGCCCTCGACGAAGCGTTCCTGGAGATTGAAGCGCGTAGGGGTCGGATTGCGGGTCGCCCCGCGTCCATGGCTCGACTCGACCGGCATGTTCCGATCTTACGACGAGCTTAGGAACAAAACAAGAACACGAATGGCGATGCTCGCGCACTGTCACCAGTGGTGGCAGACTTAGTTCACAAGCCCATCACTGGAGCGCAACGGATGCGACAGGGGCTCAGAAAAAAACGAAAATCACGGATGCGAAAGCAGTTTCCTGCAGCGGCCGGCTGCAGCCGCCGCCGCAGGCATTTGCGGATAGACATCACGTCGAGGGCGAAGGCGAGTTGCTCCCCACGCAACACCGATCTCGACGTGCACGGTCGCTTAGTGGCTAAGTGAGGTCATGCTCGTCGGGAAGACGGGCCAGCGATGTTGCGCCATCGCCTTCAGCGTATCGGTGGGCTCGCTGTTGAGGCCTTGGTACACCCACATGTTCCGCAGCACCGCGGGGACGTAGTAGCGCGTCTCCCAGTAGGGAATGGACTCGATCCACAGCAGCGGATCACCCTTGTCGTTTATGCCCGCCCAGCGCGCCACGGGCAGAGGGCCGGCGTTGTAAGAAGCGATGACTCGCGGAAGCTGGCCGGCGGTCCCGACCTTGGTCCGATAGAGCTCAATGACACTTTGGCCGAATTCGAGATTATAGCGAGGGTCCGTCAACACCCCTGTGCCCGAGGGCAACCCCCGGATGCGGGACACGGCCTCGGCCGTCGCCGGCGTAACCTGCATCAGCCCGATGGCCCCCGCGTGGCTTACCGCGGTACGCCGGAATGCCGATTCCTGGACGATGTGACCGAAGGCGAGCGCGGGATCCACGCGCCATCCATTGACCGGCCGCCATGCGGGATTTGGATATCGATCGGATGCGTCGGACCGCGCGCCCCACTGGCCCGTGTTGGCAAGCCAAAGCTGCGCTGCGGGCAGGTCCAGCTTCTTTGCCAGTTGAATGAGCGCGTGATGTTCTGAGGGCGCACCGATCTTTGCCTGATGGCGAAGCATCTCCTCGGCGAGCGAGGGCTCGCCGATTTTGACCAGCTCCATCGCGCGCTGCACGTTGGGCAGGCTGTCGAGGGGCGGGTCGTTGCCGATAAACGGATCCTCAGCCAGCTTGGTGGAGAGGCCGAGTGTCTCCCGGGCGAGCAAGCCGTAGAAACTTTCCGTGGATTCAGCCGCACTCGCAGCCGACTTGAGCAGTGCCTCGACGGATCGAGGCCGGCCTGCTGCCTGCTCTGCGCGAGCTGCCCAATAATAGCCAGCGGCGCGAAGTTCGCGCTGCTGTGCGAGCTGGGCAACTTGCCTGAAAGCGGTGGATGCCGCGTTCCAGTCGCCGAGCCGCCAAGACGCAAGCCCGGAGACCCAAGCGGCCTGGCTCGCCCATTCGCTCGTGGCACCCTGGCGCCAGGTATCGGCGACCCGGCGAGCGTCCATATCGAGGCCATTGACGTAATAAGCGAAGGCGACGCGCTGGGACGCTTCTGCTCGTGCCTCAACCGAGAGCTGGGGCGCCAGGAGCAGCAGCTGCGATTCCGCGCCGGCTGCGTCATTGACCTTGACGAGCGAATCGAGCGCGGCACGCAACTGGTCTGCGTAAGGTTCACCCTGCACGGGCTTCGCCTTGTAGCGGATCGGTGCCGAGCCGAGGTTGTAGGTGGGCTTCTCCGGAACAGTGAGCGGCACGCTCGTCGCGCCGCGCCTGATCGCCATGGCGGCAAGCTGGTCCGCCTGAGGAAGCTCCGGAGCCTCGGCGATCAGTGCCTGGAGCGAGGGAAGATCGACGACGGGCGAGCCCTTGGCTGTGTAGAGCTCAGCCTTGGCGACCGGCGTCAGGATGCTTCGCGGCAAAGCGGCGATGCCCGCCTGCGCGGAAGCCCAGTTGCCGGCGTCGATTGCATCGAAGACGCCGCGCCAGTCTTTGGGAACGATCGCCGCCGCCGCCGGCTTGGGAGCGGGCGCTGCCGAAACCGGTGTCGGAGCGGCATTCACCTCAGTAGTCGTCGCCGGCGGCTGTGCCTGCTGCTTATTTCCGGCCGGCCCTAGCACCGGAACGACCGTCTCATGGACCGGCCACGCCGGCGTGGGAGCTTGCACCGGCGGACTTTGCACTGGAGTTGTCGGAAGCGGCGCGAGCGGATCGGAGGCGGCCTGCGCATATAATGGCGCGGCCCAAATCATCACCCCGAACGTGAGCAGACCCGACTTCAAGATTCGTCCTCCATCAGAAGCAGCAAATCCTTCCATGCCAAGGACTTGTTTGAGGGTTGATTAATCAGTTGGCGGGGATGGAAGGTAACTACGGTCCTGACGCCTTCGACCTTGTGAACGTGCCCGCGCGCCTGCGGCAGCGGCTTGCCGAGCAAGGCCTGTGCAGGCCCTTCACCGAAGAGAAGCAGGCGCCGCGGCTTCGCTAGCTGGATGTGGAGACGGGCGATTTCCGCACACTGCTCCCGTTCCTCCGCACTCATTCGCGTGCCTGGGACGTGGAAGCAGGAAAGAGACGCGCTGTAGGCTTGCTCGGGCGAAATCTTGATCGCGGCGAGCATTCGCTTTGCCAATTCCCACGATTCGCCGCCGAGCGGCTGACCGGCTGCGAAATCCTCGAGGGTGGGCGCATCGGTAAGAAGCATGATCGCCGCGTTTTCCGGCCCTGTGGGCATGATGCGCCGTGCCGTTGCACTCGCCAGCGGCAATTGGGCGCTGCTTGCGAGCCATTGCTGAAGGTCGGCAAGCGTCTCGTGGGAAGGCGGCGCGATGTTCGGTGGAGGGGGCTCCGCGACCGCGGGTCGAGCCTTTGGCGCAGCAACCTTCAGCCAATCGCGGGGCTCTTCCTGAAGGGCGACATCGACCCCGGCCTGAAGCCACCAGGCCAACGCGCTCCGCGCCTCGGCAATGCCGATCGAATTCGCTTCCCCGCCCACGCTGCAATCCTCGCGCGCCATTGACGCGATGGTCAAGGAATTGGCAGGGCATTCGAGTCGAATTGTGTGGACAGCGCGATGAGATGCAGCGAGCGCGTGCAAAGCCGGGGGACATGAGGAGCGCATGAGCGAACGCGAGTCGATGCAATATGACGTCGTGATTGTCGGCGCCGGGCCTGCAGGCCTGTCGGCCGCAATCCGGCTGAAGCAGTTGGCGAACCAAGCAGCCCGCGAACTCAGCGTCTGTATCCTCGAGAAGGGCAGCGAGGTCGGCGCCCACATCCTTTCAGGCGCGGTGGTCGACCCGAAGGCGCTCAATGAGCTGATCCCGGATTGGAAGGAGCGCGGAGCTCCGCTCACGGTGCCGGTGACTGAAAACCATCACTGGGTGCTCACGGGCAAGGGCAAATTTGGAATCCCCGAGGTGCTGACGCCGCCTTTCATGCGCAACCGTCACACCTACACGCTGAGCCTCGGAAATCTTTGCCGCTGGCTCGCAGGTCAGGCTGAAGAGCTGGGCGTCGAGATTTTTCCCGGTTTCGCCGCGGCCGAGATCCTGTTCGACGACGATGGTTCGGTGAAGGGTGTTGCCACTGGCGACATGGGCATTGCGCGGGATGGCAGTCATCGCCCCGACTATCAGCCCGGAATGGAACTCCATGCGAAATACACCTTCCTCGCTGAAGGTGCGCGCGGTCACCTGACCAAGCGCCTGACGGAGATCTTCAAGCTTCGCGAGGAATGCGGACCGCAGGTTTTCGGCATCGGAATCAAGGAATTGTGGGACATTCCTGCCGAGAATCACAAGCCCGGCCGAGTGATTCACACCCAGGGCTGGCCGCTGAAAGATGCTTGGGGCGGAGGATTTCTCTACCACCAGGACAACAACCAGGTGGCGCTCGGCTTCGTCGTCGCCCTCGACTATTCGAACCCGTACCTCTCCCCGTTCGAGGAAATGCAGCGCTGGAAGACCCACCCGGCAATCCGTGCCGAGATCGAGGGCGGCCGCCGTGTCTCCTACGGCGCAAGAGCGATCAATGAGGGTGGCTACCAGGCCATTCCGAAGCTGGTTTTCCCGGGCGGTGCACTGATCGGCTGCTCGGCGGGGTTCGTGAACGTGCCGCGCATCAAGGGAACGCATACCGCGATGAAGTCCGCGATGATCGCGGCCGAGGCGGCTTTTGAAGCAATTTCAAATGACCGCTCCGGCGACATGCTCTCGGCCTATCCTCCGGCCCTTCACAAGAGTTGGGTGGCAAGGGAACTGCACATGGTTCGGAACGTGCAGCCGGCGGTTGCGCATTGGGGAGGAACGATCGGCACGCTGTACGCCGGGCTCGACATGTGGCTGAACACGCTGCGCATTGGCGTTCCGTGGACACTGAAGCACAGGCCCGACAATGAGCGCCTGAGGCGTAAGGACGCGTCGGCGCCGATCGATTATCCCAAACCCGACGGGGTCCTGACTTTCGATCGGCTGTCCTCGGTGTTCATCTCGAACACGAATCACGAAGAAAATCAGCCGGTTCATCTGACGCTCAAGGACGCCGACATACCCACGGCAATCAACCTGCCCATGTATGCCGGACCCGAACAGCGCTATTGTCCGGCGGGCGTTTACGAATTCGTCGATGGCGAGAACGGTGAACCGAGGCTTCAGATCAACGCCCAGAACTGTGTCCACTGCAAGACATGCGACATCAAGGACCCGACCCAGAACATCAACTGGGTCACTCCCGAAGGTGGCGGAGGCCCCAATTACCCAAATATGTAAGTTGCTCACCGGCGCCGCAATGGCGGCACTGGCGCTCGGCGCTTCGCCCGCTTCGGCACGCGCAACTGTAGGGGATCCGGGCCGAACCTACGTTCAGGCGCGGGCCGCTGCAATGAGCGGCGATCATGGCCAGGCAGCCCAGCTGCTGGCGGCTCTTGCACAGTCACAACCGGGCCAGGTCGACATCGCCAAGCGCGCGCTCAGCGAGGCAATTGGCGCCGGCGAGATGGGCCTCGCACTCAGCCTTTCGCACACCGTGCCGGCGCAGCAGTTGCCAACCGACGCGCGCCTGCTGCTCGTTGCCGAGGAGCTACGCCGCGGGCATCCGGAGCGTGCGCTGCCGTGGCTCGCAGCGCGCGGTGACAACGGCGACCTGTCGTTCCTTACGCCACTCGTGACCGCATGGGCAGCAGCGGATCGCGGGGGCATCGACCAGGCGCTTGCGGTACTTGATCAGGTCCCGCAGAACAGCGTTCTGTCGCCTCTGATTGCTCAAGAGCGCGCCTTCGTCCTCATCAAGGCCAAGAGGACGGCGGAAGCTGAGCCGTTCGCTCGGCGAGCCGTAGGCAGCGCGAACGCACGTGAGATCCAGCTCCGACTTGCCTTTGCCGACGCGTTCCTTGCCGCTGGAGATCGTTCGCGCGCGATGATGATCATCGAAGGCATGGGGCAGGGCGAGAGCGCTGCTCGCCAGCGCATCAATGCCGGGAAGAACGGCGGACAAAGCATCGACAACTTACCTGAGGCGTTCGGCGATGTGCTGACGGCCTTCTCGGCCGATCTCGCTCGGCTTCAGCGCGGAGCTCCGCCAATCGGACTAGTGCAGGTTGCCCGTTACGCAAACCCCCAGAACAGCAGCACGACAGCGCTGCTCGCCTTGCTGCTGGCCAGTCAGGACCGTACCGATGAAGCGCTGGCACTGCTGCGAAGTGTATCGCCGAATAATGCACTCATTTCTCAAATCAGAGACGCGCAGACCCGCATCCTGACCGACGCGAAGAGATACAACGAGGCCTATCAGATTGCGGCCACCGCAGCTTCGGCGCGCGAGGCCGATGCCAGTGATTTCTCGCGGCTGGGCGACGTGCTGCAGTCGATGAAACGCCATCCGGAGGCAGCGAACGCTTATGGTCGAGCCATCGCGCTCGGGCAGTCCCAAGGCCTCAAATCCGAGCTTTGGACTCTGCTCCTTCTGCGCGCCAGCGCGCTCGAGGACGCGAACCGCTGGCCCGAGGCCCGGTCCGCGCTGCAGCAGGGGCTGGCGATCGCGCCCGAACAGCCGCTGCTCCTCAACTTCATGGGCTACGGCCAGCTCGAGCGGGGCGAGAATGTCGACGCTGCCGAGGCGATGATCCGCAAGGCGAGCGAGCTCGCGCCGGACGATGCCTCGATTACCGATTCGCTTGGCTGGGCGGAGTTCAAGCGCGGGAAGGTGACGGAGGCGATCGCCACCCTGCAAAAGGCGGCTGAGAAAGATCCTGACCAGGCCGAGATCCAGGAACATTTGGGGGACGCGCTGTACAGGTCGGGGCGGCGCTACGAGGCGCGTTTCGCGTGGAATGCGGCACTCGTCACCGCCGAGGACGAAATTGCAGCGCGGGTGAAGGCCAAGCTGGCGAGCGGACTGACGCCGGCCAACGCCGCACCTTGAACCCCCCAGCGCGGGAAATCGCCCCCGCAAAGCTCAATCTCGCACTCCATGTCCGGGGCAAGCTGCCTGATGGCCGGCATGCGATCGAGACGGTTTTTGCCTTTTGCACCGACGGCGATCGGCTGACGGCGGAGCCGGCCGGGCAATCATCGCTTCGCATCACCGGACCATTCGCGGCTGACCTTGAAGCCGACGGGCAGAACCTCGTCATGAATGCGGCGCGGGCGCTGGCGGAAGGCGCCGGAATTGATCGCGGCGCTGCACTTTCCCTAACCAAGAATCTGCCTGTCGCATCGGGCGTCGGTGGTGGATCTGCTGACGCTGCAGCGGCGCTAAGGCTCTTGACTTCGTTGTGGCAGATCGATCCCGAGCACGCGCAGAAAATCGCACCCCAGCTCGGGAGTGACGTCCCTGCCTGTCTGCTGAGCTTGCCGATGCGGGGCGACGGGGCAGGTGATCTCCTGGCTCCTATTGGTCCGCTGGACGTATCGGGAAGACCCGTGTTGCTGGTGAACCCACGGGTCTCTCTGTCGACCCGTGACGTCTTCGGCAGATGGGACGGCAAGGATCGAGGCCCGCTCGGCGATTGGCGCGAGGGCCGAAACGATCTCGAGAAGCCTGCGATTGAACTGGTCCCGCAGATCGAGTCCGTGCTGGCGTGGCTTGGCACTCGCCCCGGAGCCGAGTTCGTCCGCATGTCGGGATCGGGTGCGACTTGCTTTGCCTTGTTCGAGAGCGAGGAGACGCGCGATGTCGCCGCAGAAGCCGTGCCTCGCGAATGGTGGCGCCTCGCGACCTTCCTGCGCTAGGGCAGCGCCATGTCGGGGCGACCAATCCTTACAGCCGATGCGATGCGCGCTGCCGAGCAGCGCGCGATCGACGCCGGCACCAGCATTGAAACGCTGATGGAACGGGCAGGCGCGGCACTCGCGGAGGCAGCGTACCGTTTCGCGGGTCCCGTACCGACATTGATCCTGTGCGGCCCCGGCAACAATGGCGGCGACGGTTATGTGGCCGCACGCGAGCTCGCCGCGCGAGGGGTCGACGTTCGCGTTGCTGCGTTGGCTGAGCCCAAAAGCGAAGCCGCAAGATCGGCCAGGTCGCGCTGGCCCGGCGACGTGGAGCCGCTCGGAAGCCAAACCAGGCCAACCGTTCTTCTGATCGACGCCCTATTCGGAACTGGACTAAAGAGAAGTCTGGAACCAGCTGTTTCAGAACAGCTTTCGAGGATTTCTGAGGCTTCGTTAGTCAAAATTGCCTGCGATCTGCCGAGCGGTATCGAGACGGACAGCGGCGCCGAACTCAGCTGCATTCCGTCTTTCGACATGACCGTGGCATTTGGTGCGTTGAAGCCTGCGCACCTTCTGCATCCTTCAATGCACAAGTGCGGCCGACTGGTAGTCGCTGACATCGGCATCGAGGCAGGTGACGAGTGGCACGAGATCGGCGCCCCGCAAGTGCCTCCGCTCGATTCAGGCGGGCACAAATATGATCGGGGCCTGGTGCACGCCCTTGCCGGTACGATGCCAGGAGCGATCGCCCTCGCCGCGAAGGCGGCGGCCCTGGCAGGAGCAGGCTATGTCCGGGTCAGCACATCCCGCCCGATCGACGGCCTGCCGTCGGCGGTCGTGCAGATGGACAATGCGCCGGTGAATGACGAGAGGATCGGCTGCCTTCTTGTCGGGCCAGGTCTCGGTGACGTGCCGCAGGTGCTGACCCTTGCGCTGACGTCGAAGGCGCCGAAGGTCATCGATGCGGATGGCATCAGCCATCTCGGCGACCCTGAGCGCCTAAGGGGGCAGGATGCGATCATCACGCCCCATGAAGGCGAGTTTCGGAGACTGTTCGGTGACTTGGCTGGCTCCAAAGCCGAACGCGCGCTCGAAGCGGCGCGCAGGGCCGGCGCCGTCGTCGTTTACAAGGGGCCCGATACTTTGGTGGCGGCGCCGGATGGCCGGCTGGGGTTCGCGCCCATGGCGCATCCGTGGCTGGCAAGCGCCGGGACCGGTGACGTGCTTGCGGGCCTTATTGCTGCCATGCGTGCGAGAGGATTGGCGGCGTTCGACGCCGCCTGCTCGGGTGTGTGGCTTCACGGCCGTGCAGCCGACATCGCCGGGCCACAGTTGATCGCCGACAATCTTGCCGAGGCGCTTCCGGCCGCCATCGCCTCGCTATGAATGAGCTGATTGTCCGGATTGCCGCGCGCGGCGACGGCGTGACCGCAAGTGGCCGCCATGTGCCTTTCGGCGTTCCCGGAGACGCGGTGCTCGACGACGGTGCCTTGGCCTTCGGCCCGCACCACCAGGAGCCGCCGTGCCGTCACTTTCCCGAATGCGGCGGTTGCCGGCTGCAGCATTCCGATGACGAAGCGTATCGCGGCTATCTCGCCTCGCGCATCGAGACAGCGCTCGCACAGCATGGGCTCGAGACAGAGGTTCGCTCGCCTTGCCTGTCCCCGCCTAACAGCCGCCGCCGAGCAAGCCTGAAGGCGTTGCAGGTCGGACGAAGCGTGCTCATCGGCTTCAATGCCGAACATTCGCACCGCATCATCGACATGCGGGAATGTCATATCCTGAGGCCGGAGCTGTTTTCGCTCGTCGAACCGCTCCGTCATCTTCTCAACGGAATGTTGCACCCCAAGCGCATCGCCGAGGTTCAGCTGACGCTGATCGGAGGGGGCGTCGACCTGTCGTTCAAGGGCGTACCCGCTGGGCGTCTTTCCGAAATCGAGCAGATGACGTCATTTGCCATGGACCATGGCCTTGCGCGCCTGAGCGTCGATCGCGGTCTTGGACCGGACACGCTTTACGAGCCGCGACCGGCGAGCGTCATGTTGGCTGGCGTTCCGGTTTCTTTTCCTCATGGCAGCTTCCTGCAAGCGACCGAGGACGGCGAAGCCGAGCTTTCCGCCTGCGTGCATGAGGCAGTTGCGGGTGCTGCACGTGTGGCCGACCTCTTCAGCGGCTTGGGCACTTTCGCGTTGACCACTCGGGCGAGCTATGCCGCCGAAGCGTCGCGCGATGCTGCAGCCGCGCTCAAACGAGCGGCTTCGAACATGACCGTTGAGCATCGCGACCTCTATCGCCGTCCGCTGGATGCGAAGGAGCTGAAGCAGTTCGATGCCGTCGTCCTCGACCCACCCCGCGCGGGCGCGGAAGAACAGGTCAAGCAGCTCTCGAAATCGATCGTCCAGCGCATTTCTTACGTCAGCTGCAATCCGGCGACATTCGCCCGAGATGCGAAGCTTCTCGTCGATGGTGGCTATTCGCTCCTGTGGGTCGAACCGGTCGGCCAGTTCCGCTGGTCGACGCATATTGAGCTTGCCTCCTGCTTCATTCGCTAGTGCATGAACAGGTGCCAGCCGAGACAGTCGTGCAGGATTCGCGCTCCGGCGTGAATGGTCAAACCAAGCAGGCACAGCGTCGCTAGCGCGAAGATCGGAAAGCGGATCTGAACGATGTTGACGGTCGACTGCACGATGCTGTGCACGATCCTCAGCCCGACATAGCCCCAGGCGAGCCAGTAATTGATGCCCGATCCCATGCCCATCATCGCGAGCGTCAGCGCGATCGCATAAAAGAGCGTCGGCTGCTCCATCAGGTGGTTGTAATTGTGCGACGGCCACTGCGCATCGTCGGGTGCACGCCCGTCCAGGTTGACGCCTCGCGCTCCGCGCGGGATCGTTCCCCAGCTAATTCCCATTTGGGCAAAGGCGCGTCGCCTCGCGATGGCGAGCCAGACCAGCATCACCAGCGACCAGGCAACGAGCGCCACGACGGGCACCAGTATCGGGCTGTAATTCATGAAAATGCCTCCCCCAGTTGGCAAGAGCGAGAGTGCTGCAGTTCGTCAGGATTGGCAATCGATCGGGCCGGGCCGCTTGCCATTCAGCAACGGGGGTGTGAGCCTCGCTTTTCCAGGGAGAGGATGTGGCAGCCATACCAATCGACACACCACAGCTCAGCCGTCGCCAGATTGCCGGGGTTACCGCCGGGAACGCGCTGGAGTTCTATGATTTCGTCACCTACGCCTTCTTCGCGACGCAGATCGGCCGTGCGCTCTTCCCGGGAAACGCAGCCAATTCGCTGCTGCTCTCGCTTGCGACGTTCGGGGTTGGATTCCTGACGCGCCCTCTTGGTGGTTTGTTCATCGGCAGGATGGCTGACCGTCGCGGTCGCAAGCCGGCCATGATCCTCTCCTTCAGCATCATGGGCATCGCAATGACAGGGCTGGCCCTTACGCCTTCCTATGCAGTCGCCGGGATGGCGGCTCCCGTGATCGCTGTCTTTTTCAGGTTGCTTCAGGGATTTGCGCTGGGCGGCGAGGTGGGACCAAATATCGCTTATCTGATGGAGGCCGCACCTCCGCACCGCCGCGGGTTTTTCATTTCGCTGAATTTCGCGTCAGCCGATTTCGCGGCGCTGGTGGCAGGCCTGCTCGGATTCGGTTTGTCGTCGGTCCTCACGAACGCACAGCTTGAAACCTGGGGATGGCGAGTAGCTTTCCTCCTCGGGGCAGCAATCGTGCCCCTGGGGCTAAGATTACGGAGCACCTTGACCGAGACGCTGCCGAGCCTACCGGAAGGCGGGCAACGATCGCGCGTGTCTTTACTCGTTGCGGCGGCCGGCCTGTTCATCATCGCCGGCGCTGCGATCAGCAACTACACGCTCGATTATCTGACGACATACGCGCAATCGACGCTGCAGATGGCGGTTCCTACTGCGTTCGCAGCCACGATCGTGCTTGGCGTAATAGCCGTTGGAAGCGATCTCGCTGGTGGCTGGCTTGCCGATCGCTACGGACCCAAACGCGTGCTGATCGGCCCATGGATCCTGCTGATCGGAATTGTGATTCCGGTCTTCCATCTCCTTAACCAGGCGCGAACGGCAACGGCGTTGCTGGGTTCAACCGCGCTTCTGACGCTTCTTCACATCCTCGGCTCGACACCCGCCGTGTTACTGTTCGTCCAGGCGCTTCCAGCGAGGGCCAGAGCAGGCGCGATCGGGATCGTTTACGCGCTGGCGCTGGCTGTCTTTGGTGGATCCACGCAAGTCGTGGAGACCCTGCTGATCAAGTGGACCGGCAACCCTATAGCGCCGGGCGGGTACATGATGGGTGCGGTGACGATTGCGCTCATCGGAGCGCTTCTGATTCCCGAGCCGCCCCGAGGTCGTCGGGGCAGCTCGGTAAAAATCGTAACCGTTTAGTCGAACAGCTTGGCGAAGCGGCGCTTTTCGCGGTTGCGCCAGGCGCCGCGGTGCCAGGCGTCGGACGCCAGCAGCGGGAGAACGCTGGTCGCTTCGGCAAACACCATCTGTTCCATCGCGGTCGAGACCTTGCCCCAGCTCGCCGCTTCCTGAAGCGTAGAAGACGAGCAGGCGCCATCGCGAACGTCGGCGACCGTGATCTGCACGGCATATTTGTGAACCTCGACATCGTCGTGGCCAAGGATCTCGGCGCAGACGACCGTGTCCTGCGTGAAGTTCTTCGGAACGCCGCCACCGATCATCAACAGGCCGGTGGTGCCCGCCTTGATCTTGATATCGGTCAGCTCGCGGAAGTCAGCGATCGCGTCGAGCACCATGTAGTGACCGCCGCGCTTCATCGCGTCGACCTGGTGCTTGACCAGACCGAAGCCGGCCGACGAGTCGACGAATGCCGGGCAGAAGATCGGCACGTCATGCTCGTAGGCGAGCTGGACGAGGCTGCCCTGCTTCTTCGCGTTGCCCTCGCTCAGCCACTTCCCCATCTCCCGGATGAAGGCGCGGCTGCTATAGGCCTTTGGCTCCAGGCTGTCGGCGATCTTGCCTATAGTGAAGTCGCAATCCTGCAGCTGCTGCTCATCGATGTACGTGTCGTAGATGCGGTCGATGTAGAGCGACCGCAACGTATCATCGTCAGGGATTTCATTGGCTTGGTAGTGCTTGTGGCCAAGCGCTTCGAAGAAATCCATGTCGACGATCGAAGCGCCGGTCGCGACGATCGCATCAACCATGTTCGACTTCACCAGCTCGGCATAGAGGTCCATGCAGCCGCCGGCCGACGTCGAGCCCGCGATCACCAGGATGATCGAGCAGTCCTTGTCCTCCAGCATTTGGTTGTAGATGCCGGTTGCGCGCGACAGATCGCGGCTGGTGAAGCTCATCTTACCCATCGCATCGATGATCGGACGAGCGTCGAACTTGGTGATGTCGATATGCTCGACGGTGGTC